>JAVEVQ010000010.1:0-72630 GCA_034004945.1 Methyloversatilis sp.
TGGCCGTAGCCGCGGTCATAGCGGCGGGCGATGTCCGCCAGCTTGCGCAACTGCACGCTGGACAGCATGCCGTAGGGCACGGCGATGCGCAGCATCGGCGCGTGGCGCTGGATGTAGAGGCCGTTCTGCAGACGCAGAGGGCGGAATTCGTCTTCTGGCAGTTCGCCGGCCAGATTGCGCTGCAACTGGTCGCGATACTGGGCGACGCGCTCAAGCACCAGCGCGCGGTCGTAATCGTCGTAGCGATACATAAGGGTGGTCCAGTCATGGGTGTCCGACCCATGCCGGACTACCCGTTGCCCTCTTTCAGCCTAGAAGGTTCAGGCTCAGTTTTCCGCCGATGCCGAACAGCATGCTGGCCAGCAGCGGACGCAGGAATCGTTCGGGCATGCGCGCCGCGATCTGGCTGCCGAGCGCGATGCCTGGCAGCGAACCGACCAGCAGCGCGCCGAGCAGCGCCCAGTCGACATTGCCCAGCCACCAGTGGCCCATGCCGGCCACCAGGGTCAGCGGCACGGCATGCGCGATGTCGCTGCCGACGATGCGCACCGCAGACAGCCGCGGATAGAGAAATACCAGTGCCGCCGTGCCAAGTGCGCCGGCGCCCACCGAAGAGATCGTGACCAGCAGACCCAGCACTGCGCCGGTGGCGATGGTCAGCCCCCGCAGGTGGCGTTCGCGGAATTCGCCTATGCCCGGCCGCTCGGCCAGAGCCTGCAGGCGGGCTCGGAACAGCAGCGCGCACGCAGTCAAAACGAGCGCTACGCCGAGCGTACCGCTGATCAGCGACTGGCTGCCATAGGCCGAGCCGGAATGCGTCGATAACCACCACAGCGTCAGCGCCGCCGCCGGCACGCTGCCGGTGCCCAGCGCGGCGACGATGCGCCAATCCACCGTTCCGTTGCGGCCATGCACGACCGCACCGCCGGCCTTGGTCACGGCCGCGTACAGCAGGTCGGTGCCCACCGCCACCGCCGGGTGGATTCCGAACAGCAGCACCAGCAGCGGCGTCATCAGCGAGCCGCCGCCCACACCGGTCAGGCCGACGATGGCGCCGACGAAAAAGCCCGCGACGGAATAACCGAAATCCATGAATGCACTTTCTGCACTTTAAGGCGACCGAGGGTAGCGGCCTTCGAAGATAATTGGAAATGCTTTGAAGTAAGATCGAAATGACTTCCAGTGCTAATCGGAGTGGGGCATGAACCTGCAACAGCTGCGTTACGTCGCCGAAGTCGCCCAGCGCAACCTCAACGTGTCCGAGGCGGCGCGCGCGCTGCACACCTCGCAGTCCGGCGTGTCGCGGCAGATCAGCCTGCTGGAGGAGGAGCTTGGCGTCGATGTGTTCGTGCGCCAGGGCAAGCGGCTGGTGGCGATCACCCGACCCGGCGAGGAGGTGGTCGCCATTGCTCGCCGCATGCTGCGCGACATCGGCGCGCTGCGTCAGGTCGGTGATGAATACGCCAGCGGCGACCTGGGGCGGCTGTCGATCGCCACTACACATACCCAGGCGCGCTACGTGCTGCCGCGCGTGCTGTCGGAGTTTCTGCGCGGCCACCCCGGGGTGCAGATCGAACTGCACCAGGGGAATCCGACGCAATGCTGCGAATTCGTGCTGTCCGGCGCCGCGGATCTGGCGATCGCCACCGAGGCGATCGACGACTACGAACAGCTGGTCAGCCTGCCCTGCTACCAGTGGAACCGTTGCCTGATCGCGCCACCCGGCCACCCGGTGCTCGACGTGAAGCCGCTGACGCTGGAGGCGATCGCGGCCTGGCCGCTGATCACCTACGACTTTTCCTTCACCGGCGGGTCGCGCGTGAACCAGACCTTCGCCGAACGCGGACTGACGCCGCGCGTGGCGCTCAGCGCGATCGACGCCGACATCATCAAGACCTATGTGGCGCTCGGCCTCGGCGTGGGCATCGTCGCGCAGATGGCGTTCGATCCGGAACAGGACCGCGGTCTGCGCGCCGTCGACTGCGCCCACCTGTTCGAGCCGAGCACCACCCGCATCGGCCTGCACCGAAACGCCTGGCTGCGCGGCTACACCTATGCCTTCATCGAGGCTTTCGCCGCATCACTCACCCGTGACGTGGTCGACCGGGCGCTCGGGCGCGGATGAGTGCTTTCATCGGCCGGTAACGTCGGCGGGTGACAGTGTCGGAATTGTTTCCACTCAGAACCCGACCATGAGCGTGGCGCCCCTGCATCCCCTGAAACTTGACCCGACCGGTCAGCGGGCCGAACTGGCCGGCGTCGACTACCTTGCGAGCACGCCGCTGCGTGCCAAGGACGGTCGCAGCGTGCTGTATCTGACTGAAGCGTCCCAGCCCGAGCACGTCTACAAATTCATCGGCCCGCTGCCGGATGGCGGTGCGCTGCAGCACGGTGCGCTCTACGTAGCACGACTGGGCGACGGCGGGCACGGGCGCTGGTTGCCGCTGGTACCGGCGCGCCAGGGCTTCCTGCTGTGGGACGCGCAGCTGAATGTGGCCGACGTGTTGGCCCGCCCGGCCGACGCTGCCCGACGGGTGGGCGCCAGCCGCATCGACGCGCTGTTCTGCGTGCAGGCGCGCGCAGACGGTGGTCAGCTCCTCTTGTGCGACCACGCTGGCGCAGCACTGGTGTGGCGAGAGGCGCTGGGCGATGCGGCCAGTCTCAGCTTCGCCTGGCAGGGCGCCCGACTGCGCTGCGACGCACTGACTGCGCTGCAGTCGCCGGACCGCGTCAACATCGCCACGCAGCCGGTCGCTGGCTGAGCGAACAGGCTGGAGCCGCCTGTGCACGCCTGCCCGTGACACGGTCGCGGGCGGCCGTGGCGCGCTGCGGCCTATACTCCGGCGTCTGTTCACATCGACAGCCGCCCATGACCCGCTTTCGCTCCTCCCTCGTCGTCGCGCTGTTCACTGCCGGCCTGCTTGGCGCCGGATCGGTGCCGGCGGCCGATGGTGCCAGTCGCTACTACGAAGACGCCCTGATCCGCTACGAGAGGAAGGACGACGCCGGCGCCATCATCCAGCTCAAGAACGCACTGAAGGCCGACCCCGGTTTCCTGGCCGCGCACATGCTCATGGGACGGGCGGCGCTGCGCAAGGGGGACTACGCGGCGGCCGAAGTGGCACTCGGCGAAGCGAAGAGACGGGGTATCGCACCCGCTGAAATCGCCGAGCCATTGGCCCAATTGCTGCTCGATTCGGGACGGCAGAAGGAGCTCCTGGAGTCTGTCAAACCGGACGATCTGCCGCCTGGTGCAAGACTGAAAGTGTTGCAGCTCCGCGCGCAGGCACAGACCGAACTCAATATGTTCGCGCAAGCCAAGGAGTCGCTTCTGCAGGCGCGTGCGCTCGCGCCGGATTCCGTTGCCGTCGTCGCCTTGCAGGCGCATGTTGCGCTGCAGTCCGGTCAGGGGGAAGACGCAGCGCGGTTCGCCGAGACGGCGACATCCATGCGTCCGGATTCCGGGGTGGCCTGGACCGCACGAGCGGCCGTTGCCTATGCGCGAGGCGATCTTGATCGTTCGCTTGAGTTTTATACGCGTGCTGTCGCCGCGGATTCGAAGAACAGCGAAGCATTGCTGGGCAAGGCGTCGGTCTTGATGGATCTGCTGCGCATGGACGAGGCTTCGGTGGCGCTCGGGCAGTTGGCCGATTCCGACCCGCGTGAGCCGCGCAGCGCCTACCTTCGGGCTGTGATCGCCATGCAGAAGGGCGACGCAGCGTTGGCGCGCAAGTTGTTAAGCGAAGTCGTCAATCTGATCGATCCAGCGCCGCGGGGTGCGCTGACGAGCCGGGCCCACCTGGCGCTGATTGCGGGGCTTTCTCATTACGAACTTGGAGCGGTGGCCAAAGCCAAGGATTACTTCGAACTCTATCTCCGCTTCTTCCCCGCCAATGGGGCCGTGCGAAAACCCCTGGCTGCGATCTATCTGGCCGAACGGGATCCTGCCCGTGCGCTCACTTTGCTCGAACCGGCTTTGCGCGACAATCCGAACGATGTCGAGGCCATCTTGCTCAATGCCAGTGCCCAGGCTGCCCTTGGCCGCCATCAGCGGGCAACCCAACTTTACGAACAGGCTGCACAGCTGCGCGAGTCGTCAGGTACCCGTACGGCGCTTGGTCTGAGCATGCTGGGTGCGGGGCAGCGCAGCGAGGGGGTTGCGCAGCTCGAAAAGGCCTTGAAGCTGTCACCGGGAGACACCCGGGCCAGCATGGCTCTCGCGCTTGACGCCCTGCGCTCCGAGCAGCCGGCGCGCGCAATCGCGCTAATGGACGAAGTGCTCAAGCGTGCGCCTGACAATCTGAGCGCGCTTCACCTGAGAGCGGTATCGCGCGCGGCGGCCGGCGATCTGAAGGCGGCCCGCATCGATTACCAGAGCGTGCTGAGCAAGGATCCGACCTTCCTTGCGGCCCAACTCAATCTTGTGAAACTGGATGTCGCTGAGCGCAAATACGACGGGGCCAGAGTCCGCCTGGAAGCGCTCCTCAAATCCAATCCGGACGATGTGTCGGCGCTGCTCGAGCTTGCGCGCCTTCAGTCGGCACAGGGGCGCAACGATCTTGCCGTGGCTACGCTTGAGCGTCTGCTCGCGAAAAAGGGCGGTCACGAGCAGGGCGTCATGGAACTGGTTTCCCTGCATCTCGCGGCGCGCAGGAACGACGAAGCGTTGAAGGTGATCAAGGCCGGTACGGCAAGCAATCCTGCTTCGATACCGTTGCAACTCGTGCTCGCCCGGGTGCAACTGGCCCGCGGCGAGGGGACTGCTGCGCGTGCAACACTCAGCGGTGCAACACGCGCGGCGGGCTTCAACGCATCGTCCCAAGTCGCTATCGGACGCCTGCAACTGGCAGCCGGAAATCTCGACGGCGCGGAGTACTCTGTGGAGAAGGCGTTGCAAGGTGCGGCAGACCACCTGCCCGCATTGCTGCTGGCGATCGAGGTCGACATCCTCGCCGGCCGGTTCGAAAAGGCCGAATCTCGATTGAAGCCCTTGATGATATCGAGGGGAAAGGTCTGGAGCGTTTTCCGACTGGCGGGCGATCTGTCCATGGCGCGCGGGCAAAGACAGAATGCGGTGAATCACTACGCCAAGGCGCTCGATCTTGGTCACGATTTCGAAACACTCCGCAGGCTTTACGTCGTCCAGCGCCAATCCGGAGATGCTGCGCGGGCCCTGATGCGGCTGGAGTCGGTCGGCCGCAATCGCCCGGACGACCTTGCTGTCCAGGTTCTGCTGGCGGAAGCGCAGGTGGTGGCCGGCCGCAGGCAGGCCGCACGCGACACGCTGCTTGCCGCTGCCGCGCGCGGTGATGATCCGGTGGTCTTGAACAACCTCGCCAACGTTCAGGCCGAGATGGGGGATCCGGCCGCACTGGCAAGTGCCGAACGTGCGTGGAAAAAGGCGCCGGACGAAGCTGCGATACTGGACACCTATGGCTGGTTGCTGGTGAGGGCCGGGCAGATCGAGCAGGGGCTGAAGTTGTTGCGAGAGGCACGCCTGCGAGAACCCTCCAGCCCGGAAGTGCGTTTTCACCTTGCCTTGGCGTTGTCCAGGAGCGGTCGCATGGCCGAGGCACGCAGCGAACTGGCGGATGCACTAGCAAGCGGTCAGGACTTTGCTGGAAGAGCGGACGCCGAAGCACTTCTGAAGTCGCTTCAGTCGCGCTAGCGCGTTTGTCGATTTTCTTTACAAAAGGCGCTAGGGGTAATTGTGTCTTCAAGTCAAGTCAATGTTTTTAAACATGAAAAGTGCGGGTGGCGCAGGACTTGCTAGCTGCTGCTTAATTCCGATGCAGGCCTTGATCGGCAAGCGATAAAGAGAGGGCACTGAAATGAGCTTTTTGAGGTTTGTTCCTGTGGTGGCAGCACTCGCCACTTTGGCGTTGCCGGCAGGGGCTGCGTCTTACACCTTTACCGGTAGCACCAACACTGCGCTCGGTGCGACCACCACCTACAGTGGAGTGGCCACTTCCAGCGGCGAAACAGTTCCTTCCGTAACAGTTTCCGCCTGGGCTTCATCGGCCTGGAGCGGGTCCAGCAAGCATCTGTCAAGTATTGAGCAAGCCTATCTGGAGCAATCGGGTGGTGCTCTCAGGGTGAAGAGCCAGGGCGAAAGCACTTCCGAGCCGCAACACGCTCTCGATAACTCCGGCAAATACGAGGCCATCCTTTTTGACTTCGGTGCGGGGCAGAGCATCGATCTCGATACCCTGACAATCAGTTGGACCTCTAATGATTCCGACATCGCCATACTTGCCTACACAGGCAATGTTGCCGGATACGATGCGAAAACCGATTTTCTCGATGGCAGTTCGTTTGCCAGCCTGACGGCGACCGGGGGCGGATGGACGCTTGTTGGCACTTACACCAATGCTGGACAGGGAAGCGAGACGGTGAATGGCGGGAACGTGTCGTCGCGATACTGGTTGATCGGAGCGCGTGGATTGACCGACGGAACTAACGATTCCAAGAGCGACTACGTGAAGCTTTCTGCGCTCACAACGACCTACAGAACGCCTACGACACCGCCGCCCTCAACCGGCGTTCCGGAACCGGCTTCGCTGGCGCTGATCGGCACCGCACTGGCAGGCATGATCGCCGTGCGTCGTCGCAAGGCCGCCTGAGCGGTTCTCCCCGCATCTGAAAAACCGCGCTTCGGCGCGGTTTTTTTTCGCCCTGGCTTCTGCGTGGTCAGAGCGTGGTGCCGTCTTCTTCCTGTGCCTGCAGGGCCCACATCTGCGCATAGGCGCCATCCAGCGCCAGCAGCTCGCCGTGGCTGCCGCGTTCGATGATGCGGCCGGCGTCCATGACCAGGATCTGGTCTGCATCCATGATCGTGGACAGGCGGTGCGCGATGATGAGCGTCGTATGGCCGCGTGCCACCTGTTCGAGCTGACCCTGGATCGCCTGTTCGGTCTTCGAGTCGAGCGCCGAAGTGGCTTCGTCGAAGATCAGTATCGGCGGGTTCTTCAGCAGCGCGCGGGCGATGGCCACCCGCTGCTTCTCGCCGCCCGACAGCTTCAACCCGCGCTCGCCCACCTTGGTTGCATAGCCGTCCGGCAGCTTCTGTACGAAGTCGTGCAGCTGCGCGGCGCGGCTGGCGGCCTCGACCTCGGCGGCGGACGCCGTCACCCGGCCGTACTGGATGTTGTAGTGGATGCTGTCGTTGAACAGCACCGTGTCCTGCGGAACGATGCCGATGGTGCCGCGCAGGCTGTCCTGCGTGAGCTGACGGATGTCGGTGCCGTTGATCGTGATGCGCCCGCTGCCTTCCCCAACGTCGTAGAAGCGGTAGAGCAGCCGGGCCAGCGTCGATTTGCCGGAGCCTGAATGGCCGACCACGGCGACGCGATGGCCGGCCGGTATCGTGAAGTCGACGTCGTGCAGGATCTGCCGCGTCGGCTCGTAGCCGAAGTTCACCTGCTGGAAGCGCACTTCGCACGGGCCGTCGGCCAGCGTCCGCGCGTCGGGTGCGTCGGCGACTTCGCGGTGCGTTTCCATCAGCGCGAACATGCGCTCGATGTCGGTCAGCGACTGGCGGATTTCGCGGTACAGCACGCCGAGGAAGTTCAGCGGAATGTAGAGCTGGATCATGAAGGCATTGACCAGCACGATGTCGCCGATGGTCATGCGACCCTCGGCGACGCCGACCGTGGCCCGCCACATCATCAGCGTGACGCCGATGGCGATGATGAAGGCTTGGCCCATGTTGAGCCAGGACAGCGACACCTGACTGCGCTCCTGTGCGCGCTGCCAGCGGATGAGCTGCTCGTCGTAGCGGCGCGCCTCGAATTCCTCGTTGTTGAAGTACTTCACCGTTTCGTAATTGAGCAGGCTGTCGATGGCCCGCGTATTGGCGGCCGAGTCCAGTTCGTTCGCCTCGCGTCGTATCGTCGTGCGCCAGTTGGTGACGGTGACGGTGAAGGTGATGTAGAGCGCCAGCGTGACGAAGGTGATCAGCGCGAAGCTCGCTTCGTACTTCACGGCGAGGATGCTCAGCACCAGCCCGATCTCGACCAGCGTCGGCAGGATGGAGTACAGCGTGTAGCTGATCAGCGAGCCGATCGCCCGCGTGCCGCGCTCGATGTCGCGCGTCAGGCCGCCGGTCTGGCGCTCCAGATGGAAGCGCAGCGACAGCGCGTGCAGGTGGCGGAACACCTGCAGCGAGATGCGGCGCACCGCCTGCTGGGTGACGCGCGAGAACACGATCTCCCGCAGCTCGGTCAGCATCGAGGTGGAGAAGCGCAGCGCGCCGTAGGCGGCCAGCAGGCCCAGCGGCACCAGCAGCGGCGCCGCTTCCAGCGCGGCACGTGACTGTGTGGCGGCGGGGGCTAGGGCGTCGATGATCTGCTTGAACACCAGCGGCACCGCCACGTTGGAGCCCTTGGCCAGCACCAGACAGGCGAGTGCGATCAGCACACGCCATTTGTAGGCCCACAGGTAAGGCAGCAGGTTGCGGATGGTTTCGGAATCGCGGCGGCGGGCGCCCGGGGCCTGTTCGGCGGGCGTCGGAAGGGTGGCGTGTCGTCTCATGTCCCGATTCTAAGCGGCACAGCGTGGTTTCGGCGGGTAGCGCCCGGTGGCCGCGGCGCCCCGCCGCGATGCGGCGTTTGAAGGCGGGACTGCGTCTCATCCGCCGCCGGGATCGTAGCGATGAGGCGAACCCGGGTCACAGCAGCAGCGCCAGCCAGGCCGCACCCACCGACAGCAGGACGCCCGGCACCACCTGGGCCGCGAATGCGCGGTCGCCGGCGGTAAACGCCACCACCAGCTTGCTCAGCGCATTGGTGCTGAAGCCGGCCAGTATCGGCAGCACCGCCTGTTCGGTAGCGATGCGGCCGCCGGCCTGCAGTGCCGCGACCGCAGCGGCCGCCGAATGGGCGTCGGCGAAGCCGGCCAGTGCCGCGGCCAGGCCGGCACCGCCAGCGCCGTAGCGGTCGGTCAGCCAGGCGGTCACCAGCATCAGACCGCCCATGGTGGCGGCGAACAGCAGGGCCAGCCGCGGATTGAACGGGCGCCCGGGCGGTGGCGGTTCGCCGTCGTGCGCCCGGGTGCCGCGCAGCGCGCACAGCACGCCATAGGCGGCGGCGGTCAGTCCTGCCGCCAGCAGGGAAGGCGCCAGCGCACGCAGCACGGCCGGGCTGGCGGCCGCCAGCAGCAGCGCCAGATACAGCACGGTGGCCAGTGACGACAGCACGGCGCCGGACACCGCAGCCGCACGCAGGGTCGGCTCACGCCGCGCATGCGAACCCATGGCGGCGATGGTGGCGGTGCTGGACACGAATCCGGAAGCAAAGCCGGCAAAGGACAGGCCGCGGGCCGGCCCGACCAGCCGCAGCGCGATGTGGCCGCAGGCGTTGATCGCCATCATCAGCACCGCCAGCGTCCACAAGGTGCGCGGATTGATCGCCCCGAGCGGATCGACCGCGCGGTCGGGGACCAGAGGCAGGATGACCAGCGCCGCGGCGGCCAGCAGCAGGCCGTCATGCACTTCCTGTTCCGACAGCACGCGCACGACGAAGCGATGCAGCTGGCTGCGCGCAGCCAGCGCGATCGCGACGACGACGCCGATGCCGGTCGCCAGCGGTGCGTTGTGCATGGCCAGCGCGCCGAGCATGAAGGTGAGCACCAGTGCGATCTCGGTGGTGAGGCCCGGATCGTCGTCGCGTGAGCGGCGGTAGGACACGATGGCCAGCGTGCCGACCACGGCGGCCAGCACGGCCAGCGTCGCGCCACCGCCGAGCAGCATGGCGAGCGCGCCCAGCAGCGAGGCCAGCGTGAAGGTGCGCAGCCCGGCGGCGGCGCGCGCCGGGCCTTCGCCCTTGCGGCGTTCGCGTTCGATGCCGATCAGCAGGCCGATGCCCAGTGCGGCGGCCAGCCCGGTCAGTTGCGGATCGATGTCGGCAGGCATGGCGGATGTTGAAATGTGCTCATACCATTACCTTACCCGACGGCGCGCCGGACTCCGGCCGCCCAATGAAGCGGAGACCTCATCCATGCATACCACCCTGATCACCGTAGATGGCCTCGAGAGCGAGGACTGCGTCCATGAAATCACCAACGTGATTCACGAATTGCCGGGCATCAACATGGTCGAGGTCGCGCTGGCGACCGGCACCGTCAGCGTCGAACACAGCCCGCTGGTGAGCGAGGCGGACATCCGGCAGGTGCTGGAAGACGAAGGCTACGCGCTGAAGTAGGGCGCCGTGCACGGCTGTATACGCTGTGATCCGGGGTTTTCGCGTCAGGGCACGGGCCTCCTCCGCTGCCCGAAGATCGCCCATGATCGGGTGCATTGATCGCATCCGCATGCTTCATTCCGGTGCGCGACCGGGCCTCTAAATCCATGCTTTGAAAAGGGTTTTTACACCCTCGTGCGGGGTGCATGCGGCCTCAACGCGGCGTGTGCATGCATTGATCGCATATTGATCGCACTCATCCGGGCGCCGGTGGCACGGCGCATGCGAAGGGAAGGGCAAGCGCCTGAAGGACAGGCATGTTCCGGGCGCCGCATTCCTGATCGCATACCACCACCGGAGATTGCCATGCCCAAAGTCACCCGCCCCGCCAACGAGAAGGGCGAATTCCTGGTCGATTACGAAGAGAAGGTGTTCGAGGACGTGAAGGCCGAGCCGGGCGAGAAAGCGCTCGTCACCTTCCACACCGTCGCCTTCGAAGGCTCCATTGGCTTCGTCAATCTGCTGCAGGCGACGCGCCTGAAGCGCAAGGGCTTCGACACCTCGGTGCTGCTGTACGGCCCGGGCGTTACGCTGGGTGTGAAGCGCGGCTTTCCGACGCTGGGCGACGAAGCTTTCCCCGGCCATCAGAATTTCAACAAGCAGATCGAGAAGTTCATCGAGGAGGGCGGCAAGGTCTACGCCTGCCGCTTCGCGCTGCAGGCGCTGTACGGCCACGGCGAAGGCTCGCTGATCGAAGGCATCCGTCCGATCAATCCGCTCGACGTGCTGGATCTGATCCTGCTGCATCGCAAGTCCAAAGCCTTCATCCTCGACACCTGGACGCTCTGATCATGGGTGCCTGCTCCTTCTTTGGCGCGCGGCATGCCTGCGGCGTGCTGCCGCTCGCACAGCGTCAGCCGGGCTCGTCCGCCGACGTCGCGGCGGAAGAGGTTCGCGGCCCGGACAGTGCATCGGGCAAGCGGACGGCGGCGGGCACGCGCACGCGCGAGGTCAAACCACCGCTTCGTCGCGAGGTCGCCCTCTGTGACGAGGCAGGGAGCAGGGCATGAGCGCGTCCCGTGTCGTCCGCGCCGCCGCGATACAGATCGCGCCCGATCTCGAATCCGCCGACGGCACGCTGGCCCGCGTGCTGGCGGCCATCGACGAGGCAGCGGATCGCGGCGCGCAGCTCGCGGTGTTCCCGGAAACCTTCGTGCCCTACTACCCCTACTTCTCTTTCGTACAGCCGGCGGTGCGCATGGGTGCCGACCACCTGAAGCTGTACGAGCGGGCGGTGACGGTGCCGGGCCCGGTCACTCAGGCGGTGGCCGAGCGCGCGAAGGCGCGCCACATCGTCGTGGTGCTGGGGGTGAACGAGCGCGACCACGGCAGCCTGTACAACACGCAGCTGGTGTTCGACGCCGACGGCCGCCTCGCGCTCAAGCGTCGCAAGATCACGCCGACCTATCACGAACGCATGGTGTGGGGGCAGGGCGACGCCGCCGGGCTGAAGGTGGTCGATACCGCCATCGGCCGGCTCGGCGCGCTCGCCTGCTGGGAGCACTACAACCCGCTGGCGCGCTATGCGCTGATGACCCAGCACGAAGAGATCCACTGCGCCCAGTTTCCGGGTTCGATGGTCGGCCAGATCTTTGCCGACCAGATGGAAGTGACCATCCGCCACCACGCGCTGGAATCCGGCTGCTTCGTCATCAATTCGACCGGCTGGCTCAGCGACGAACAGATCCAGTCCATCACCCCCGACGCGACGCTGCAGCGCGCGCTGCGCGGCGGCTGCCATACCGCCATCGTGTCACCGGAAGGCGTGCATCTGGCGCCGCCGCTGACCGAGGGCGAAGGCATGGTGGTGGCCGATCTCGACATGGCGCTGGTGACCAAGCGCAAACGCATGATGGATTCGGTCGGCCATTACGCGCGGCCGGAACTGCTGAGCCTGGCCATCAACGACCGGCCAGCCACGACGACGGTCGCCCTGCACGACACCTCACCCCGGAGCACTGCCGATGAGCACGATCACGACCCCCGACGCCTCCAGCCGGCAACTGATGACGGAGTTGCAGTCGTACGGCTTGCGGCTGGCTGATCCGAAAGCCGGCGCGCCCAGCCGCCGCGGCGGCGCCGGGCCGTCCGACCACAAGGCGGTCACGGTCGATGGCGTCACCATCATGGTGCCGGTGCATACCGGCAGCGCCTTCGAATCCCCCTTCAGCGCCGACGCGCCGGACGCCGACGGCCGCGTGCAGATCCGCCGCGGCACCGTTCCGATCGCGCTGGCCCGCTTTCCGAAGCAGCCGCGCTTCTATGCGCTGCAGACCTTCGACGGCATTCCGTACTCGCACATCGCGACGCTGCACGGCGCCGACGTGCTGGCGACCACGGTGCTGCAGACCTGCATCCGTTACGAGAGCCGGCGCAAGGCCTGCAAGTTCTGTTCGATCGGCCAGTCGCTGGCGGCCGGACGCACCATCGCGCACAAGACGCCGGAACAGCTGGCCGAGGTGGCGCGCGCGGCTGTACTGCTCGACGGTGTCAAGCACATGGTCATGACCACCGGCACGCCGGCCACGCCGGACCGCGGCGCGCGGGTGCTGTGCGATTCGGCGTTCGCGGTGCGCGCCGCCGTCGACCTGCCGATACAGGGTCAGTGCGAACCGCCGGACGATGACCGCTGGTTCGCGCGGATGAAGGCGGCCGGCATCGACACGCTCGGCATGCACCTCGAAGTGGTGACGCCGGCGCTGCGCGAACAGCTCATGCCGGGCAAGGCCACGGTGCCGCTGGCCTGCTACATGGAGGCCTTCGCCGCGGCGGTCGAGGTGTTCGGCCGCGGTCAGGTGAGCAGCTACATCCTGGCCGGCCTCGGCGACACGAAAGAGGCCATCCTCGACATGAGCGCGCAACTCATCGCGCTCGGCGTCTATCCCTTCGTCGTGCCCTTCGTGCCGATCAGCGGCACGCCGCTGGAAGACCATCCGGCGCCGTCGCCCGACTTCATGCGCTCGATACTGGCGCCGCTCGGCGAAATGGTGTCGGCCGCCGGCCTGCGTTCGGCCGACATCAAGGCCGGTTGCGGCAAGTGCGGCGCCTGCTCGTCGCTGTCCTCGTTCGAACGCGCGGAGGCGGCCCATGCTGTCGGCTGACGCGAAGGACCCGTGCGAACTGGCGCCGCGCTTCGCGCCCTGCGAATTCCGCATCAAGTGGGCGCACGGCGACTGGGAACACGACCAGGCGATGCGGCTGCGCCGCGCCGTGTTCTGCGTCGAGCAGGGCGTGTTCCCGGGTGACGACCGCGATGCCATCGACGAGCACGCGCAGCTCATCGTCGCGCTCGCCTGCGTCGGCGGCATGCCGGATCAGGTGGTCGGCACGGTGCGCATTCACGAGGACCGCGCAAGCGACCCCGGCCTGTGGTGGGGTTCGCGCCTCGCCGTGCATCCGGCCTTCCGCAGCCAGGGCCGGCTCGGTGCCACGCTCATCCGTCTGGCGGTGACCAGCGCGCACGCACGCGGCTGCCACACCTTCCTCGCCCATGTGCAGGCGCAGAACCTGCCGCTGTTCCGTCGCCTGCACTGGACGCCGCTGCAGGCGGAAACGCTGCACGGGCGACCGCACTGGCTGATGCAGGCGCAGCTCGACCACTATCCGCCGTGCTACGACGTCTACACCGGTTTCGTCGCGCGCAGCGCTGGAGCGTCGGCATGACGCTGGCCGAACTGACCGCTGCGCTGCGCGGCAGCCCGGGCTTCGCGCACAAGCGCGACATCTCGGACGTGATGTCCGCGCTCGGCCGTGCGCTGCCGGGCGGCGTCGCCGACATGGCGCAAGCGGTCGCGGTCGGCGACGACTGCGCCGCCATTCCCGATTCGTCAGGCGAGGGCTGGCTGCTGTTCGCGATCGAAGGTCTGGTCGAGGAATTCGTCGCCCGCATGCCGTGGTTCGCCGGCTACTGCGGCGTCATGGTGAACGTGAGCGACATCTGCGCAATGGGCGGCCGGCCGCTGGCCGTGGTCGATGCGCTGTGGAGCGACGGCGCCGACAGTTCCGCGCCGGTACTCGACGGCCTCGCCGCCGCCTCGGCGCGCTACGGCGTGCCCATCGTTGGCGGCCACAGCAACCACCGGGCGGCGCGCGGCCAGCTGGCGGTCGCGGTGCTGGGCCGCGCGCGCACGCTCATAACCAGTTTCGACGCGCAGCCGGATGACGATCTCATTTTCGCCGTCGACCTGCGTGGCGCCTTCGAGGAGCCCTATCCGTACTGGAACGCGTCGACCCGCGCGCCGGCCGAGCGGCTGCGCGGCGACATCGAAATCCTGCCGCGTCTGGCCGAAGACGGCCTGTGCGATGCCGGCAAGGACGTGAGCATGGCAGGCGTGATCGGCAGCGCACTGATGCTGCTCGAATGTTCCGGCGTCGGCGCGCAGATCGACCTCGACACCGTGCCGCGTCCCGAAGGCGTGCCGCTGCTGCGCTGGCTGCTGTCCTTTCCCAGCTTCGGCTACGTGCTGTCGGTGCGTCCGCGTCACCGACTGCGCGTGCTCGAACGCTTCGCCGCGCGCGGCATCGCGGCGGCGCGCATCGGTCGCGTCACGGCCTCGCCCGAAGTGTGGCTGACCCAGCGCGGCGAGCGGGCGCTGCTGTGGAACGTGAAGGATGAGCCTTTCATCCGTGCGCCGCGGGAGACCCTCGATGTCTGAGCGGCTGCGCATCGGTCTGCTGACGCATTCGGTCAATCCGCGCGGCGGCGTCGTGCACACGCTGGAGCTGGCGCAGGCGCTGCACGCGCAGGGCCACGCAGTGACCGTGTTCGCACCGGCCGCCGAAGGGCAGCGTCTGTTCCGCGACATCGACTGCCGTTTCGAGCCGGTGCCGGTCGCAACGTCCGCGACCGACGTGGTCGACATGGCCCGCCGCCGCATCGACGCCTTCGTCGACCACCTCGCGCCGCGTCTCGAACAGACCTGCTTTGACGTCCTGCACGCACAGGACGGCCTCGGTGCCAACGCGCTGGCTACCTTGCAGCAGCGCGGTCTGATCGCCGGCTTCGTGCGCACCGTGCATCACCTTGATCCGTTCGCCGATCCGCAGCTCGCGGCGTGGCAGACGCGAGGCGTGCGGGCTGCGTGCGGCGTGCTGTGCGTGAGCCGGCTGTGGCAGCAGCGCCTGCAGGACGAACTGGGCGTGCAGGCGCACTGCGTGACCAACGGCGTCGATCTGGCGCGCTACACCGGCACGCCGGACGCCCGCGATGCCGCGTTGGCGCAGCGCCTCGGCCTGCGCGGCGGCCCGGTCTTCCTCGCCGTCGGCGGCATCGAGGCGCGCAAGAACACGCGCCGCGTGCTGCAGGCCTTCGCGCTGCTCAAGCCGGCGCTGCCGCAGGCGCAGTTGCTGATCGCCGGCGGCGCCAGCCTGCTCGACCACGCCGACTACACGCAGGCCTTCCACGACGATCTGAGCGCCAGCGGACTGCAGGAAGGCACGGGCGGCGACGTCGTCATCACCGGCGCGCTCGACGACGCCGACATGCCGGCGCTGTTTCGCCTCGCGGATTTGCTGGTGATGGCGTCCACGCGCGAAGGCTTCGGCCTGGTCGTGCTGGAGGCGCTGGCCAGCGGCACACCCGTGGTCGCCTCGCGCATCGCACCCTTCACCGAATACCTCGGCGACGACACCGCCAGCTGGGCCGACCCGCTCGATACCGCCTCGATCGCGCAGGCGATGCGGCACGCGCTCGATCCGGCCCGCGCCGCATTGCTGCGCGCGCCGCCGCCGGTGTGCCGCGCGTACAGCTGGGCCGCCAGTGCCGGCCGCCACGTCGAGCTCTACCGCGCGCTGTGCATCGCACCGGTGCGCCGAACCGAAACCGTCTGAGGACTGCACATGCCCGCCATGCATTTCACCGTCCGCTGGCCGGACGCGACCGAAACCCGCTGCTACTCGCCGTCGCTGGTGATCAAGGACTACTTCGCGCCGGGCAGCCGCTACCCGCTGTCCGACTTCATGGCCGCGGTGCGCGAGGCGCTGCACATCGCCTCCGAGCGGGTGCGTGCGAAGTACGGCTTTGCCTGCTCGGCGGCGATGGACCAGCTGGCCGATCTCGAACAGCTTGCCGCCCGCTGGGGCGACGACCCGCACACCCATGTCGAACTGGTCAGTTTCGACGAATGACCGCCGCAAGGAGATGCTCATGAGCACGCCCGAATCCATCCCCCACCTGCCCGTCATCATCGTCGGCGGCGGCCAGGCCGGCCTGTCGATGAGCGCCTGCCTGCAGCAGTCGGGCATCGAACATCTGGTGCTGGAGAAGCACACCGCGATGCACGTGTGGCGCACCCAGCGCTGGGACAACTTCTGTCTGGTCACGCCGAACTGGCAGTGCGCGCTGCCCGGCCACAGCTACGACGGCCCCGAGCCGCACGGCTTCATGAAGAAGGACGAAATCAATGCGTACCTCGATGCCTTCCGCCGCAAGGTGAATCCGCCGCTGCGCGAAGGCGTGTCGGTGCAGCGCGTGACGCCGCGACCGGACGGCGGCTTCCATGTGTCGACCTCGGCCGGCGACTGGACCGCCGACCAGGTGGTGGTGGCCAGCGGCGGCTATCACGTGCCCATCGTGCCGCGCATGGCCGAGCGGCTGCCGGCCGGCATCGTGCAGCTGCATTCCGAGCAGTACCGCAACGCCGACGCGCTGCCGCCGGGCGCGGTGCTGGTGGTCGGTTCCGGCCAGTCCGGCGCGCAGATCGCCGAAGACCTGCATCTGGCCGGCCGCACGGTGCACCTGGCGGTCGGCGACGCGCCGCGCTGCGCGCGCTTCTACCGCGGCCGCGACGTGGTCGACTGGCTGGCCGACATGGGCTACTACGACATGCCGGTGACCGCCCACCCGCTGCGCGAGGGCGTGCGCGACAACACCAACCACTACGTGACCGGCCGCGATGGCGGGCGCGACATCGACCTGCGCCGCTTCGCGCTCGAAGGCATGCAGCTGTACGGCCTGCTGCAGGACTACCGCGACGGCGTGCTGCACTTCGCGCCCGGCCTGCGCGACGCGCTCGACAACGCCGACCGCATCTACAACGGCATCAACGCCGCCATCGACAGGCACATCGCCGAGCGCGCCATCGACGCACCGCCGCCGTCGGTCTATGAGCCCGTATGGCAGCCGGACGCGGAACGCGCCGCGCTCGATCCGCTCGCCACCGGCATCACCAGCATCATCTGGTGCATCGGCTTCTCGCCCGACTTCCGCTGGGTGGACGCGCCGGTATTCAACGGCCGCGGCGATCCGGTGCATGTGCGCGGCCTGACGCAGCAGCCCGGTCTTTACTTCCTCGGCCTGCCTTGGCTGCATACCTGGGGCTCGGGCCGCTTCTCCGGCGTGGCGCGCGATGCCGAATACATTGCGGCGCGCATCGCCGAACGGCGCAGCGCGCAGCCCGCCGACACGGAGGCGCTGACATGCTGATGGACAGCGCCGAGCGCCTGCAGTCTTCGGCGGCGCTGCAGCAGCACTACTGCGCCGGCATGCCGCAGCTCGGGCTGTACGGCCTGGCGGAGAACTGGCTGCTGAAGGAGTGCGGCCACCTGCACTGGATGGCGATCGCGCGTGCACAGGGCAGGGCGGTGCCGGAGTTCGCCGACGCCGCCGGCCGCAAGAGCTATGCCGCGCTGACTGCGGTGCACCTGCACGAGGCACAGCTCGACGCGGTGGCCGAGAACGCGCCGTTCTCGCTGTCTGTGCGCGCCGTGTCGCCCGGCCGCGCCCAGCACTTCAGCGCACAGACCCTGCGCTGCGGCAATACGCGGGCGGCGCGCATCGAACTGCTGTCCGCCTTCGTGCGCCGCGACGCCGGCAGCAATCGCAGCATCGTGCGCGCGCCGGTCGACGGCCCGGAGTGCGGCGACCGCACGCTGACCGACGCCGCGCTGTCGCTGCAGGCGCGCGCGCGCATCTTCCGCAGCGGCGACGGCGTCGCCCGCATGGGGCTGCAGCCGGCGGCGAGTGGCAGCGCGCTGCGCGCCATCGACATCACACCCTGTCCGCACAACGATTTCAACGGCGCCGGCCTGCTGTACTTCGCCAGCTTCCAGGCGCTGGCCGACCGCGCCGAACTGGCCTGTTTCGGGTTGCGCCCGGCGCTGACCGCCGAGCGGGAACTGTACTTCTACGGCAACATCGATCCCGGCGAGACGGTGCGGGTCGAACTGCTCGCCGCGCGCGACGACAGCTCCGAGTTCGCGCACTGGTGGCGCGTGCGCCGCTGCGCCGACGGGGTGCGCATCGCCGACCTGATCACCCGCAAACGACGACTGCCCTGAACGACCCGATGGACAAGACCTCGCAGCACTGGCTCAAGCGCATCCGGTCGAGCAACAAGCCGGCCTATCTGCTGATCGCCGACCTCATCGCCGAGGACGTGCGCAGCGGACGGCTGAGCCCGCGCGACCGTCTGCCGGCGCTGCGCGACCTGGCCGATTCGCTCGAACTGAACTACACGACGGTGGCGCGCGGCTACGCCGAGGCGCGCAAGCGCGGGCTCATTGACGCGCGCGCCGGCATGGGCACCTTCGTCCGCGGCTCGACGCCGGGCATGGCGCTGCGTGGCGGCAGCGCCGCCGAGATGACGATGAACCTGCCGCCCGAGCCGCAGGACCCGGCCCTGCTCGCCCACCTGCGCGACAGCGCAGGCCAGTTGATGGCGCAGTCCGACTGGAACGATCTGCTGCGCTACCAGGACTTCGGCGGCACGCGCGAGGACCGCGCCGCAGGTGTGCGCTGGCTGCGCCAGCGGCTGCCGCTTTGCGCGGTCGAGCGCGTGCTGGTGTGCCCGGGCATCCACAGCGCGCTGACCGCGCTGGTGTCGCTGCTGGCGCGGCCGGGCGAGACGATCTGCGTCGAATCGCTGACCTACCCGGGCATCAAGGCCATCGCCGCCCAGCTCGGGGTGCAGCTGCACGCGCTGCCGCTGGACGACGACGGCCCCAGTGCCGACGCCTTCGAGCATGCCTGCAGGACGCTGAAGCCGCGTGCGCTGTACTGCAATCCGACGCTGCTGAACCCGACCACCGCCACGGTCACCCGTGCGCGGCGCGAGGCGCTGGCCGACGTCGCGCTGCGCTACGCGATTCCCATCATCGAGGACGACGCCTACGCCATGCTGCCGCCCGAGGTGCCGCCACCGCTGGCGGTGCTGGCGCCGGCGCTCACCTATTACATCGGCGGTCTGTCGAAGTGTTTTGGCGCGGGATTGCGCGCGGCCTATGTGCACGCGCCGGGCCCGCGTCAGGCCGAGCGGCTGGCAGGCGCGCTGCGCGCGACCACGGTCATGTGCTCGCCGATCACCAGCGCACTGGCCACGCGCTGGATTACCGATGGCACCGCCGAGGCCATGCTGCAGGCGATCCGCGCCGAATCGGTGGCACGCCAGGCGTCAGCGGCGCGGCTGCTGGCCGGGCACGCGCTGCGCGCGCAGCCGGAGAGCTTTCACTTCTGGCTGCCGCTCAGTTCCGACGGGTCCATGGTCGAGTTCGCCTCCCACCTGCGCGCCCAGGGCGTGGCCGTCGTCGCCAGCGCCGCCTTCAGCACCGACGGCACCCCGCCGGACGCCGTGCGCGTCTGCCTCGGCGGCCCGATGTCGCGCGAGGACTGCGATATCGCGCTGCGCCTGATCGCCGACACGCTGGAACATCCGGTGCATCCGCACGCGAATGTGATGTGAGGGGCTGGGAAGGGACTAGTAGGGGTCAGGGGCAGAGTGCGCCATAGGCGGTGGCCGGCAGCGCGGCGAGCATGTCGCGGCAGCGGCTTGTCGGCTGCTTTTACACCGACCTGTCCGAGAAATGGCATTGAAGGGGCCTGGCGAACGCAAGCCATTGCTTTTGCGGGACAGTGACGCCGGCCGCGCACGCTGTGGCGCAGCTCTTGCTCGCGGTCCATCGCATCGTGGCTTTCCGGTAGAGGAGCATCATCAATGAACGTAACCACCAAGGTATTCGTTGCCGCGGGACTGCTGGCCTCCATCGTCGCCGCCGTGCCGGCGCAGGCGGCAAGCCTGTCCGGTACCTACACGGCGGACGATTACGCAACCGTCTATCTGTCCACCGACCTGCTTGCCGACGCCAGTGAAATCATCAGCGACAAGACCACGCTCTGGGGTTCCAGCGAGACGTTCTCGGGCGCCGCGTTGGCAGCGGGGCAGGATTACTACCTGCTGATTCATGCGCGTAACGTGTTTAGCGGTCCGGCCATGTTCATCGGGGATTTCTCGATCAGCGGCGAAGGTTTCCGGTTCGCCAACGGCGGGCAGACCCTCAGCACCGGCACCGCTTACTGGACAGTCAATGAAAGCGGTTTTGGCGCGCCGGGTGCGACACCGGTGAGTCTCGGAACCAATGCCGGCCTGCAGATCTGGGGTCAGCGTCAGGGCATTTCGGCCGACGCAGAAGCGATCTGAGCCTATTACGCGGACTGGAGCGCCGGCTACAACGGTCCGGCGTATTTCGTCGCCCAGATCGTCGCCGTGCCGGAGCCGGAAACCTGGACGATGTTCGGCGCGGGACTGGCACTCCTGGCGATGCGCCGGCGCGCCGTGAAGCGCTGAACCGGCGCTACCGGAACAGGAAGCGGCTGCGCTCGCTGGCGCTTTCGTCCGGCCGCCCCAGTCGGGCGACCACGATGTCCAGCGGCTGCGCGCCGCGCAGCGTGCCGTCGTCGGGTGCGGACACGGTGAGCCGCAGGCTGGCCACGCTGTTCGGGGCGACGCGCAGGCGGTCGTTGCCGACGATGGTGGCACCCGGCACGCCGTCTATCTGTGCGACGTACTCGACCTCGTCGCGCGTCAGGTTGGCCACCTTCAGCAGGTAGGCGTTCTCGATTCGGCCGTCGGCGGTTTCGCGCATCAGCACGCCGCGGTCGCGCAGCACGTCGAGTCGCACTTCAGGGCGGCTCGCCATCTGCCACACACCGAGGGCGGCGAACAGCACGAGCAGCGCGGCGTAGATCGTCACGCGCGGCTGAACCGCCGTCTCAACCCGTCCGGACAGCGCGTGTTCGGAGGCGTAGCGGATCAGTCCGCGCGCGCGGCCGACCTTGTCCATCACCGTGTCGCAGGCGTCGATGCACAGACCGCAGTTGATGCAGGCGTACTGCACGCCATTGCGGATGTCGATGCCGGTCGGGCACACCTGTACGCAGATCGTGCAGTCCACGCAGTCGCCAGCGCCGCTGCTGCGCGCCGACTCGCGCGGTTCGCCGCGCAGCCTGTCGTAGCCGACCTGGCGCGTGTGCGCGTCTGTCATCACGCCCTGGAAGCGCGAGTACGGGCACATGTGCTGGCAAACCGATTCACGTGCGAAGCCGGCCTGCAGATAGGTGAAGGCGGCGTAGAACAGCAGCCAGAAGCCTTCCCACATGCCGACGTCCCAGGCGGTGAGGCGCGGCAGCAGATCGCGGATCGGCGTGAAGTAGCCGACGAAGGTGATGGCGGTCCACGCCGCCAGCGCCAGCCACAGCGCGTGCTTGGCACCCTTGATCGCCGCCTTGCGCGGGCCCCAGGCTGCTGCGTCCAGCGCCCGGCGCGCGGCCGGCTTGCCTTCGAGCCGCGCCTCGATCCACGTGAACATCATTGTGTACACCGTCTGCGGACAGGCGAAGCCGCAGAACAGCCGTCCGGCCAGCGCGGTCACGAAGAACAGCGCCAGCGCCGCGACGATGAGCACGAAGGCGAACAGCAGTGCGTCCTGCGGCCACAGAACCCAATCGAACAGATAGAGCCGCTCGTGCGGAATGTCCATCCACAGCGCCGGCCGCACCGCGTCGCCGTCGCGCCAGGTGAGCCACACGCCGCCGTAGAACACGAGCTGGGTGAGCCATACCATCGCCCAGCGCCAGCTATTGAAACGGCCGGACACTGCACGCGCATGCACGGTGTCCGGGCGGGGATGGAAAGTGAGTGGCACGGCGCGGACCGTGCCTCCCGCCAGCGTCGTATCGGTGTTCATCTGCAGGCTCCGGAAAGGGATGCCGGCAGTACACCCGCCGCGGGCGGACAGGAACAGATTCAGCCGAGTGAAATCACAATGAGCACAGATGGAATCCGTCGCGCCCCTTGATGCGGATCAGCTCACCGACGCGAGCGGATGCGGAATGCCCTGGTCGCCGTACGTGCGCACCACCTGCGCGATCACCACCTGATAGCCCTTGAGCCAGCGCGCCTGCAACTGCTTGGCCTTGATGTGCTCCGGGTGCTGCATCAGCGCCTGCAGCGCGTCCATCGAATCCCAGTAATAGACATTCGAAATGAGCCCGGTCTGGGTGTTTTCCCAGGCCTCCTCGCCGAGGTAGCCTGGAATGGAGCGGGCTACCCCGGCGATGACCGCGTCCAGTGCATGGAAGTCATCGTCGTACTGGCGTTTGGCGAAGGTGAAGGTGGAGGTGAACATCGAAGGGTGGGGTCTCAAGGCTGAAGTTCGGGGCGGACGCAGGGGACGGCGCGGCGCGATCCAGGTTCTCGATCAGCGCCCACTCTTGGACACAGGAGATTTCGGCGCCGGCTTGCTCGGCGCAGGGTTCTCGGTCAGCCGCCCCGTTACGTACTTGTGAAGCACACTGGCAATCAGGGTCTGATAAGGAATGCCCTCTTCGAGCGCCTTGATCTGGATGTCCGACAGATCGCCCGACGACAACCGGATATTCACGCGCCTATCCTTCAGGGCTGTCGCACGTGCTGCCGCCCTGAATTTCGCCAGTTCGCTCTTCGTGGCGACAGACTTCAGTTGCCCTTGTTCGAAGGCCAGAAGAAGTTCGCTCTCGTCGTGATCAATCGGGGTCGGCATTGTCGTCACCTTGACTCAGGTAATCCCGGGTTGCTTTGCGACTCGGGATCACAGTCTTGAGGAAAAAATAGTCGTCGTCTTCGACAAATGGAACCAGGTAGGCATAGCCGTCACGCGCTACGACCAGAACCCGTTGGTGCGGGTACTTCCGCTCGTTGGGATGAGCCAGGATGTCCAGCAGACCACCCGCTTCTATGGCGACCACCATGCTCTCGAAGGACACGCCCCGCTCTTCCTTGAGCGCTTCGTTCTTCTCCGAGTTCCAGCGGAAGGGCTTCATCGTGCGATGCTACCTTCGTGTGTGCCTTTTGTCACCAGATCGCCCAGCGCGCGTACTGCCTCCCTCCGCGCCTCCGTATCCGGATGGCCGAAGTTCAGCCGCACGAAGTTCCGGAACTCCCGTTGCGCCGAAAAGATCGGCCCCGGCGCGATGCTGATGCCTCTTGCCAGCGCTTCGCGGTGTAGCGCCAATGTGTCGCAGCCTTCCGGCAGTTCCAGCCACAGGAAATAGCCGCCCTCCGGTTCGGCCATGCGGGTGCCGGCGGGGAAATGGGCTTCGACGTTGGCGACCAGTGTGGCCATCTGCGTGCGCAGGGTGCTACGCAGCGTGCGCAGGTGGCGGTCGTAACCGCCCTGTTTGAGGTAGTCGGCGAGCGCGTGCTGCAGCGCGACCGGGGTGGCGAGGCTGAATGACAGCTTCTGCCGGCGGATCGCGTCGGCGTAGCGGCCGGCGGCAACCCAGCCGACGCGGAATCCGGGGGCCAGGCATTTCGAGAACGAAGAGACGTGCATGACGCGGCCGGCGCGGTCCAGCGCCTTGCTGCACAAGGGCGCCTGTTCGCCGTGGTGCAGTTCGGCATAGACGTCGTCCTCGATCAGCGGCACGTCGTGGTGGTCGAGCAGGGTGATCAGTTCGCGACGACGGTCGTCCGGCACACAGGCGCCGGTCGGGTTGGCGTAGTTGAGCATGAGCAGGCAGGCGCGCACCGGGTGCTTCTTCAGCAACTGTTCGAGTGCGGCGGGGTTCACGCCTTCACGCGGGTGGCTGGGTACTTCGACCACCTTGAGCCCGAGCCGCTCGGCGGCCTGCAGGCCGGCGTAGAAGGTGGGCGATTCGACCGCGATCAGGTCGCCCGGCCGGGTCACCGCCTGCAGGCAGAGGTTCAGCCCCTCCATCGCGCCATTGGTGATGATGATGTCGTCCGGCGCTACGTTGGCGCCGAGGCCAAGGTAGCGCAGTGCGATCTGCCGGCGCAGTTCGGGGTGACCCGGCGGCAGGTCGTTCAGCGTGTCCTGCGGTTTGATGCGGCGCGCGGCGGCGGCGAGGCAGCGGCCGAGGCGGTCGAGCGGGAACAGTTCGGGCGCCGGGAAGCTGGAGCCCAGCGGCACGACGGCCGGGTCGCGCACGCTGTCGAGGATTTCGAAGATGAAGTCGCTGACCTGCAGCGCGGTCGAACGCTGCCCGGGCCGCGACATCGCCGGCTCGGGCAGGCGCTGGCCGAGCCGGGCGCGCACGAAGTAGCCGGAGCGCGGCCGCGCCTCGACCAGACCGCGGCTTTCCAGCAGTGCGTAGGCCTGGGTGACGGTGATCGGGCTGAGGTCGTGCGCGCGGCACGCGTCGCGCACCGAGGGCAGGCGGTCGCCCGGGCGCAGCACGCCATCGGCGATCAGTTGCGCGGTGCGGTCGGCCAGATCCTGGTAAAGCGTCATGCGCCGATGCTATCAGGCGCGCGCCGCACCCCGGTCGTGCCTCAGCCGGTCAGCTTGCCGAAGCCGAGCAGCCGGGTGCCGCCGCCCGCGGGGTTGGGGCCGTAGATGCCGAGAATGCGGGCGTATTCCGGCGCGTAGTAGCGGCCGATCGAACCACCGCGCACGCACACCGTGTCGCCGGTGGTCGCCTCGACGGTGACACCGGCCGATTCGACGAACAGCCGCCCTTCGAGCACGTAGGCGTATTCGTCGTGCGCGTGCTCGTCGGTCCAGGTTTCGCCGCGCAGTTCCCATTCCATCAGGACCGGCGCGGTCCAGCCTTTCGGGTCGGGATGAGTGATCCAGTGCACGCCCGGTCCGTTGTCGCCGACCAGTGGCTGTTTCGGGTACTTCACCGGTGCGTCCGGCATGAGGGCCTCCTGTTTCTGTGTGTGCGGCACCGCGCGGGCGCTGTCGCGCCGCAGGACGGGTGCGTGGGCGGGGACCGATTATTCGGACGGAGGCCCGGCGGGGCAATGCCTCGAAAGAGGTAGTCGGCAGTCGTGGGTCGGTTTCCGCTCAATGCGGCGGTGCAGGATTGACATCGACGATGCAGGGGGCTAGATTCAAACGAACGTTTGAACACGAGATCCAGCCCTCCGCGATGGACGCCCGCCGCAATCGACTTTCCGTGAGCGAAACGCGCATCCGCATCCTCGATGCGGCGCAGTCGCTGTTTGCCGCGCACGGCTTCGAGGCGACCTCGATGAGGATGATCACGACCGCGGCCGGCGTCAATCTGGCGGCGGTCAATTATCACTTCGGATCGAAGGACGTGCTGGTGCAGGAGGTGCTGCTGCGCGGGCTGAGGCCGCTCAATACGTTGCGCATGCAGGCGCTCGATGCGGCGCAGGCCGCTGCCGGCGACGCGCCGGTGAAGGCGCGGGTGATCGTCGAATGCTTCTTCGGCGGTTCGCTGGCACTGGCGGCGCAGAGCGAACAGGGGCGCGAATTCATGCGCCTGCTCGGACGTACCTTCACCGAGCCGTCGGCGGTGGTGCGCGAGTGCCTGGCGACCGAGTACGCGCCGGTGATCGACCGCTATCGCGATGCCCTGAGCCGTGCGCTGCCGGCGGTACCGGTCGAGGACATCGTGTGGCGCCTGCATTTCATGTTCGGCGCCATGTCCTACGCGGTGTCTGGCATCGACACGCTGCAGGTGATGACCGGCGTGCAGATCGATGAGCCGGACGCGATGGCGCGCATGGTGCCTCGACTGATGAGTTTCCTGCTCGGCGGCCTGCGCGCGCCCCTCCCGGCGTCGACATGAAGGGCGGACGCCGGCACGACTGGAAGCGGATTGGAACTAGACTGCGGATAGATGCGCCGTGTGCGCATATCGCAGCAGCATGACCGGACGAGGAGACACACATGAGCTGGATGCTTCTTCTGCTGTTGCCGCTGGGCCTGATTGCACTGGCCTACATGCGCCTGCCGCTGCTGCTGATCACGGCGGCGCTGGCAGCCTGGCTGGTCGCCGCCGCGCTGCATTTCGACTGGCCGGTCGCCCTCTGCGTCACGGTCGCCGTGCTGGTCGGTGTGCCGGCGCTGCTGCTGAACGTGCTGCCGCTGCGTCGCGCACTGATCTCGCGGCCGCTGCTGGCGGTGTACCGCAACATCCTGCCGCCGATGTCGGAGACCGAACGCATCGCGCTCGAAGCCGGTACGGTCTGGTGGGAGGGCGAACTGTTCCGCGGTCATCCCGACTGGCAGAAACTGCACGCCTATCCCGAACCGAAGCTGAGCGCCGAGGAACAGGCCTTCCTCGACAACGAGGTCGATGAGCTGTGCCGGCTGTCGGATGACTGGCGCATTTCGCACGAACTGAAGGACCTGTCGCCCGAGACCTGGCAGTACATCAAGGACAAGGGTTTCCTCGGTCTCATCATCCCGAAGAAGTACGGCGGCAAGGAGTTCTCAGCCTGGGCGCACTCGCAGATCGTGACCAAGCTGTCCACGCGCTGTTCCGCCTCGGCGGTGACGGTGATGGTGCCGAACTCGCTCGGCCCGGCCGAACTGCTGCTGCATTACGGCACCGACGCGCAGAAGGAGCACTATCTGCCGCGTCTGGCCAAGGGGCTCGAAATTCCGTGCTTCGCGCTGACCAGCCCGCAGGCGGGGTCGGATGCGGCGTCGATTCCCGACTACGGCATCGTCTGCCGCGGCATGCACGAGGGCCGCGAGGTGCTCGGCATGCGTGTGACCTGGGACAAGCGCTACATCACGCTGGGCCCGGTCGCCACGCTGCTCGGCCTCGCCTTCCGCCTGTACGACCCGGATCATCTGCTGGGCGACACCGAAGACATCGGCATCACCTGCGCGCTGATTCCGACCGATCATCCGGGCGTGCAGATCGGCCGCCGTCACTTCCCGCTGAACGCGGTGTTCCAGAATGGCCCGAACTGGGGGCGCGACGTGTTCATGCCGCTGGAGTGGATCATCGGCGGCCCGGCGATGGCCGGCCAGGGCTGGCGCATGCTGATGGAATGCCTGGCCGCCGGCCGCTCGATCTCGCTGCCGGCGTCGAATACCGGCATGGCCAAGCTGACAGCGCGCGCGGTTGGCGGCTATGCCCGCGTGCGCAGCCAGTTCAAGACCGCGATCGGCCGCTTCGAAGGCATACAGGAACCGCTCGCCCGCATCGGCGGCCACCTTTACATGATGGACGCCGCACGCCGCATGACCGCCTCCGCCATCGATCTCGGCGAGAAGCCGTCGGTGGTGTCGGCCATCGTCAAGTACCACATCACCGAGCGCGCCCGCATCGTCGTCAATGACGGCATGGACATCCTCGGCGGCAAGGGCATCTGCCTCGGCCCGTCGAACTTCCTCGGCCGCGCCTACCAGCAGATCCCGATCGGCATCACGGTCGAGGGCGCGAACATCCTGACGCGCAGCCTCATCATCTTCGGCCAGGGCGCCATCCGCTGCCATCCCTATGTGCTGCGGGAGATGCGCGCCGCGCTGGCCGCAGACACGCCGGAAGCGCTGCGGGAATTCGACGACGCGCTGTTCGCCCACATCGGCTACACCGCGAGCAACGCGGTGCGCACGCTGATCACCGGGCTGACCGGTTCGCACTGGGTCGGCGTGCCGCGCGATGTGGCGCCGGAAACGCGCCGCTACTACCAGCAGCTCACCCGCTTCTCGACCGCCTTCGCCTTCATCGCCGACGTCGCCATGCTGACGATGGGCGGCGACCTGAAGCGCAAGGAAAAGCTGTCGGCGCGGCTGGGCGACATCCTGTCGCTGATGTATCTGTGCTCCGCCACGCTGAAGCGCTACGAGGCGGAAGGCCGGCAGGCCGCTGACGCGCCGCTGATGCACTGGGCGATGTGGGACGCCATGTTCCATGCGCAGACCGCGTTCGAGGGCGTCATTTCCAACTTTCCGCACCGCCTGATCGGCATGCTGCTGCGCCGCCTCATCTTCCCCCTCGGCCGGCCCTATGTCGTGCCGTCGGACCGCCTCGGCAGCGAGGTGGCGAAGCTGCTGATCGAGCCGTCGGCGACGCGCGACCGCCTTACCGCCGACATGTATGTGCCGGACGACGAGCACGATGCGGTCGGCGCCATCGAGCACGCGCTGCGGGCGACGGTGGCGGCCGAGGCGATCGAGGCCAAGGTGCGCGCAGCGCAGAAGCGCGGCGAACTGAAGGCGCGTGGCCCGGGCATGATGCGTGCCGCCTTCGAGGCCGGCGTCATCGACGCGCAGGAGTTCGCGCTGGTCAGCCGGCGCGACGAACTGCGCGACCGCGTGGTCAAGGTGGACGATTTCGCGCAGGACTTCGGCATCGACGCCGTGCCTGCGACACCGGCCGAAGCGCGCAACGTCACCGCGCTCGCCGCCTGAGGAGTGTTCATGCCGTTTCCCGAAGTATTCGTGGTCGATGGGGCGCGTACGCCCTTCCTGAAGTCGCGCAACGCACCCGGACCCTTTGCCGCGGCCGATCTTGCGGTGGCGGCCGGCAATGCGCTGCTGGCGCGTCAGCCCTTCCGGCCGGAACAGCTCGACGAAGTCATCCTCGGCTGCGCCGCGCCGTCGGCCGACGAAGCGAACATCGGCCGCATCGCCGCGCTGCGCATGGGCTGCGGCGACCGCGTGCCCGGCTGGACGGTGATGCGCAACTGCGCCAGCGGCATGCAGGCGCTCGACTCCGGCCTCGCCAACATCCAGCGCGGCCGCGCCGACCTGGTGCTGGCGGGCGGCGTCGATGCGCTGTCGCGCGCCCACCTGCTGTTTTCCGACGCGATGGTGCGCTGGCTGTCGCAGTGGTACGCGGCGAAGAGCCTGGGCCAGCGCGCCGCACTGATCACCAAGTTCAGGCCGGCGATGCTGGCGCCGGTGATCGGCCTGATCAAGGGGCTGACCGATCCGGTGATCGGTCTGAACATGGGTCAGACCGCCGAGAACCTTGCCGCGAAGTTCGGCATCAGCCACACGCAGATGGACTTCTACGCGATGCGCTCGCACCAGCGCACCGCCCGCGCGCTCGACGAGGGCTGCTTCGGCGAGATCGTGCCGCTGACCGACCGCGACGGAAAGCTGTACGCCGAAGACGACGGCATGCGCCGCGATTCGTCGGTCGACCGGCTGGCCAAGCTGCGCCCGGTGTTCGATCGCCGGCACGGTCATATCACCGCCGGCAACAGTTCGCAGGTGACCGACGGCGCCAGCTGGCTGCTGCTCGCTTCGCGCAAGGCGGTCGACCAGTACGGCCTGAAACCGCTCGGCCGCATCCTCGACGTGCAGTGGGCGGCGCTCGATCCGGCGCAGATGGGGCTGGGGCCGGTGCATGCGGCGACGCCCATCCTGCAGCGCCACGGCCTCGGGCTGAACGATCTCGACGCGTGGGAAATCAACGAAGCCTTCGCCGCCCAGGTCATCGCCTGCATCGAGGCGTGGAAGAGCGACCAATACTGCCGCGAACAGCTCGGGCTGCCACACGCGCTCGGTACGCTCGACGAGCGGCGACTCAACGTCGATGGCGGTGCCATTGCCATCGGCCATCCGGTCGGCGCCAGTGGCGCGCGCATCGTGCTGCACCTGCTGCACGTGCTGAAGCGCCGTGGTGGCGGACGCGGCATGGCGTCGATCTGCATCGGCGGTGGACAGGGTGGGGCGATGCTGGTGGAGACGGCATGAGCGTCGATGCAGGCGATCTGAAGCACTGGCGCATCGAGCGCGACGACGACCAGCTCGTCTGGCTCGTGTTCGACCGTGCCGGCGAGAACGTGAACACGCTGTCCGGCGAGGCGATGGCCGAACTGGGCCGGGTGCTCGACGGCTTCGACGCCGCGCCGCCGCGCGCGCTGGTCATCCTGTCCGGCAAGGCGAGCGGCTTCATCGCCGGTGCCGACATCGGCGAGTTCGGCGCGGTGAAGGACGAAGCCGGCGCGCGCGACATCGTCGGTCGCGGCTGGAAGCTGTTCAACCGGCTCGCTGCCGTGCCTTACCCGACCTGCGCACTGGTGCGCGGCTTCTGCGTCGGCGGCGGCACCGAACTGGCGCTGGCCTGCCGCCACATCGTCGCGGTGGACGAACCGGGCACCCGCTTCGCGCTGCCCGAAGTGCTGCTGGGCATCGTGCCCGGCTGGGGCGGCATGCTGCGCTTGCCGCAGCGCATCGGCGCGCCGGCCGCGCTGGACATGATGCTCACCGGCCGTGCGCTCGACGCGAAGCGGGCGAAGGCCGCCGGCCTGGTCGACGAGATCGCGCCGGCGCGGCTGATGCGCGAGCATGCGCGCGCCCGCGTGCTGGCCGATCCGCCGCGTCGCCCGCTGCCGCTGCTGCAGCGCCTGCTGCTCGGACCGCTGCGTGGCATGGTGGCGAAGAAGGCACTCGAAGGCGTGGCGAAGAAGGCGCGCCGCGAGCATTACCCGGCGCCCTACGCCATCGTCGACATGTGGCGCGACTTCGGCGGCAATGCGCTGGCGCTGCCGGCGGATCACCCGGCGTCGATGGCCACTCTGGTTGCTCACCCGACCACGCCCAATCTGCAGCGCGTCTATCACCTGCGCGAGCGGCTGCGCGGCTACGCGAAAAGCGACCTCGGCTTGCCGCCCGTCCGCCGTGTGCACGTCGTCGGCGCCGGCGTCATGGGTGGCGACATCGCCGCCTGGTGCGCGCTGCGTGGCTTCCATGTGACCTTGCAGGACAACGGGCTGACGCGCATCGCGCCGGCGATGCAGCGGGCGGCCAAGGCCTTCGCGCGCAAGTTCCGCCGCGACCGCCAAGCGCAGCGTGATGCGCTCGACCGGCTGATTCCGGATCCGACCGGTGCCGGTGTTGCCGGTGCCGACCTGATCATCGAAGCCATCTTCGAGGATCTCGACGCCAAGCGGGCGCTGATGCGCGACATCGAGCGACGCGCTCGCCCTGATGCGCTGCTCGCCACCAATACCTCCAGCCTGCGCGTCGAGGACATCGCGCAGGCGCTGCACGTACCCGGTCGACTGGTCGGCATCCACTTCTTCAATCCGGTGGCGAAGATGCCTCTGGTCGAGGTGGTGCGCGGTGCCGACAGTTTCGATCAGGCGGTGCAGCGCGCCGCCGCTTTCGTCGGCGCGCTCGACAAGCTGCCGCTGCCAGTGGCCAGTGCGCCGGGCTTCCTGGTCAATGCGGTGCTCGGCCCCTACATGCTCGAAGCGATGAAGTGCGCGGACGAGGGCCTGTCGCCGGAAGCGGTCGATCGCGCAGCCCTCGATTTCGGCATGGCGATGGGGCCGATCGAACTGGTCGATACCGTCGGTCTCGACATCGCGATGGCGGCCGGCGCCCGTCTCACCGGCGGCGCTGCGGCGCCGGCCTGCCTGCAGGCCAAGGTCGATGCCGGCCTGCTCGGTCGCAAGACCGGTCGCGGCTTCTATGCCTGGAAGGGCGACCACCCGGAACGCAGCGGTAGCGCCGTCGTGCCGGCCGGCCTGACCGAGCGGCTGATCGAGCCGCTGATCCAGGTCACGCGCCGCTGCGTCGAGCAGGGCGTGGTGGCCGACGCCGACCTGGCCGACGCCGGCCTCATCTTCGGCGCCGGCTTCGCCCCCTGCACTGGCGGGCCGCTGCACTATCATGCGGTTTCCGCAATGCAACATCAGAGTCGTACATGAGCCAGAACATCGAAAACCTTCCCGACGAACAACCCGCGCTGCGCATGCTGCCGATGCCGCGCGACATCAATGCCGCTGGCGACATCTTCGGCGGCTGGGTCATGTCGCAGGTCGACGTCGCCGGATCGATCGCCGCCATGCGTCGCACGCGCTGCCGTGTGGTGACGGTAGCGGTCAATTCATTCGTTTTCCTGCAGCCGATCACGACCCAGTACCTCGTGTCCTTCTATGCACGGGTGGCACGTGTCGGCAACACGTCGATCACGGTCGATGTCGATGTCTACGCCGAAACCGGCTATGAGAATGTAACGATATTGAAGGTCGCCTCGGCGCAGCTCACCTATGTCGCGGTGAACGAGGACGGCAGCAAGCGACTGATCGCCCCCGAACAGTCCTGACAGTATTCGGCGTGCCCTGTGCAGGGATACGCCGTGAGCGCAGTACCCTTTACGACGCACAGAGGAGGAGTCATGACGAAGACGAAACAGCGCCGCAGCCACGGTGCCACGATAAAAATTCTGGCCGTTGCGATCGGCGCCGTCGGCTCGACCGCCAGCCACGCCGCGGCCTTCCAGTTGCTCGAAGGCAACGCCAGCGGCCTGGGCAATGCCTACGCCGGCAGCGCGGCAGTCGCCGAGGATGCCAGCACGGTGTTCTTCAACCCGGCCGGCATGACGCTGCTGCCTGGCCGCAATGTCGCCTTTTCGGTCGACCTGGTGCGACCGCAGGCTGAGTTCTCGAACAGAGGTTCCACCAATGCCTTCGCCCAGGGACCGGGTGGCAATGGCGGTGATGCCGGCGACTGGGCGGCTGTCCCGGCGGGTTACATGACCTGGCAGCTGACCGACCGCGTGACCGCGGGTCTGGGCATCGGCGCGCCGTTCGGCCTCAAGACGCAATACGACTCCAGCTGGGCGGGTCGCTTCCATGCGATCAAGTCCGAGATCAAGACGGTGAACATCAATCCGTCGATCGCCTTCAAGGTGAACGACGTGTTCTCGATAGGCCTGGGCGTCAACTTCCAGCGCATCGACGCGGATCTGACCAATGCAGTCAATGCGGCGGCCATTGCCGGCGCTGGCGCCACGGCGCTGGGGCGCATCCGCGGCGACGACACGGCCTGGGGCTGGAACATCGGTGCCATGTTCCAGCTGTCGCCGGATACGCGTCTGGGTGCAACCTATCGTTCCAGGGTCGATTACAAGCTCGAAGGGACTGCGCGTTTCCGCGGCCTGAACGCAGGCGGGACGGCGGCTGCGCCGACGCTGAACCTGCTGCGCGGTGGTGACGTGACCGCAGACGTCGAGCTGCCGGATACCGCCACTTTCAGCGTGATGCAGAAGATTTCCGACCGCTGGACCATGCTCGGTGACGTCAGCTGGACCGGCTGGTCAACGCTGCAGAAGCTCGAGGTGAATCGCGTCGACGGCGTGAATGTCACGACCGAGGAACTGAAGTGGCGCGACACCTGGCGCGTCGCCTTCGGCGGCACCTATGCCTATACCGACGCGCTGAGCCTGAAGTTCGGCCTCGCCTGGGACAAGACACCGGTACGTGAGACCTCTCGCCTTCCGCGCGTGCCGGACGAGGACCGCGTCTGGTTGTCGCTGGGTCTGCAGTGGCGCCCGGACGCGACCTCGGCGGTCGATGTCGGTTACGCCCACCTGTTCGTCAAGGACGCGAAGATCAATACCGACGGCGGCAACCTTCTTGGCAAGGGTTTGCTGGCCGGCGAGTACGAGAATTCGGTCGACATCCTCGGCGTGCAGTACTCGACCCGCTTCTGATCCGTCCTTCCTGTCGTACCCGGACCGGCCGCCGCCAGCGGCCGGTCCGCCTCTCCCGGGAGTCCGCATCGTGACATCCTCCAGATTCCGCATCCGTCGCGTCGCCGTGCTGGGCGCCGGCGTCATGGGCGCGCAGATCGCCGCCCACTGCGCCAACGCGAACGTTCCCGTCATCCTGTTCGATCTCGCCGCGAAGGAGGGCGACCCCGACGCCATCGTCAAGCGCGCCATCGCCGGCCTGAAGAAGCTCGAACCGGCGCCGCTGGCCACCGCCGACCGCGCGGCCCATATCGAAGTGGCGAACTACGACCGCGACGCGCACCGCCTCGCCGAATGCGATCTGGTGATCGAAGCCATCGCCGAGCGCATGGACTGGAAGCACGGCCTGTACGCCAAGGTGGCGCCGCACCTGCGCGGTGACGCGATCTTCGCCACCAACACCTCCGGCCTGTCGATCAACGCGCTGGCCGATGGCTGCACGGAAGCGATGCGCAGCCGTTTCTGCGGCGTACATTTCTTCAATCCGCCGCGCTACATGGCGCTGGTCGAACTGATTCCGGCGCGCGGCACCGACGCCGCGCTGCTCGACCGGCTGGAGGATTTCCTCACCACGACGCTGGGCAAGAACGTGGTGCGTGCGCTCGACACGCCCAACTTCGTCGCCAACCGCATCGGCGTGTTTTCGATGCTGGCGGCCATGCACCACACGGTGCGACTGGGCCTCGGTTTCGACGAGGTCGACGCGCTGACCGGCCCGGCCATCGGCCGGCCGAAGTCGGCCACCTACCGCACCGCCGACGTGGTCGGCCTCGACACCCTGCTGCACGTGGTCAGGACCATGACCGACAATCTGCAGGGCGACCCCTGGCATCGTCACTACGTCGCACCGGCGTGGCTGGCCGCACTGGTCGAGCGCGGTGCGCTCGGCCAGAAGACGAAGGCCGGCGTCTATCGCAAGGACGGCAAGGTCATCAAGGTGCTGGACCTCGCGCTGCAGGACTACCGCGACGCAGCTGGCGCCATTGCCGACGAGGTGCAGGCCATCCTCGCGGAGCGCGATCCGGCGATGAAGCTGGCCGCGCTGCGTGCCAGCGAGCATCCGCAGGCGCAGTTTCTGTGGTCCATCTTCCGCGACGTGTTCCATTACGTCGCCGTGCATCTGGGCGACATCGCGCACAACGCGCGCGACGTCGACTTCGCGATGCGTTGGGGTTTCGGCTGGAGCGCCGGCCCGTTCGAAACCTGGCAGGGCGCCGGCTGGCAGCAGGTCGCCGGGTGGCTGCGCGAGGACATCGCCGCCGGCCGCACGATGTCGGACGCGCCGCTGCCGGCCTGGGTGTTCGAGCGCCACGGCGTGCACGAGGCAGCCGGTTCGTGGTCGGCCGCCGCCGCGAAGCTGGAGGCGCGCAGCGTGTCGCCGCGCCAGCTCTTTCCCGAACGCGTGCTGGCCGAAGCGCCGCGCGCCACCCACACGATCTGGGAAGGCGAGGAAGTGCGGCTGTGGACGCTGGACGATGCCGACGGCGAGCGGGTGCCGGTGCTGTCCTTCAAGAGCCGCATGTCCTGCGTCGGTCCGAAGGTGCTCGATGGCATCCGCGAGGCGATCGCGCGCGCGGAACGCGATTTCGACGGTCTGGTGATCTGGCAGCCGCAGGGGCCGTTTTCGGTCGGCGCCAATCTGAAGCAGATCCGCCCGGTGCTGGAAGCCGGTGACTTCAGGACGCTGGACCAGGTGATCAACGACTTCCAGCAGGCCTCCATGGCGATCAAGTACGCCCAGGTGCCGGTGATCACCGCCGTGCAGAACATGGCGCTCGGTGGAGGCTGCGAATTCGTCATGCACTCGCCGCGCGCGGTGGCGGCGCTGGAGAGCTATATCGGTCTGGTCGAAGCGGGCGTCGGCGTGATTCCGGCCGGCGGCGGCTGCAAGGAATTCGCCATCCGCGCCGCGCGGGCGGCCGAAACTTCGGCGACCAAGGATCCGATGAACTTCCTGCAGTCGGTGTTCCAGACCATCGCCATGGCCCAGGTATCGAAGAGCGCGCGCCATGCGCAGGAGATGGGCCTGCTGAAACAGGAGGACGTCGTGGTGATGCATGCGCACGAACTGCTGCACGTCGCCCGTCGCAACGCGGTGGCGATGGCCGACAGCGCCTGGCGGCCGCCGCTGCCGGCGGTGGACATTCCGGTGGCCGGCCGCAGCGGCATCGCGACGCTCGACATGATGCTGGTGAACATGCGCGAGGGCGGCATGATTTCGGCGCACGACTACCGCGTCGCGCACGCTTCGGCGACCGCGCTGTGCGGCGGCGACATCGAGAGCGGCGCACGCGTGAGCGAGCAGTGGCTGCTCGAGGTCGAGCGCGCGCTGTTCATCGATCTGCTGAAGACGAAGGAAACGCAGGCGCGCATCGCGCACATGATGGACACCGGCAAGCCGCTGCGGAACTGACGGGAGATTCGCGATGAAACAGATACAGGATGCCTACATCGTCGCAGCGAAGCGCACGCCGGTGGCGAAGAAGGGCGGCGCCTTCCGCCACGTACGGCCGGACGACATGCTGGCGCACGCGTTGCGCGGCGTGGTCGGGGCGGTGCCCGAATTCGACCAGAACGACATCGGTGACGTGGTGGTCGGCTGCGCGATGCCGGAAGCCGAGCAGGGCATGAACGTCGCGCGCATCGGTCTGCTGCTCGCCGGCTTTCCGGTGTCGGTGCCCGGCGTGACCGTGAACCGCTTCTGCGCCAGCGGCCTCAACGCCGTGGCCGACGCCGCGCTGAAGATCATGACCGGCCAGTGCGACATCGCCATCGGTGCCGGCACCGAATCGATGACGGTGATGCCGACCATGATGGGCAACAAGGTGACGGTGAATCCGCGCGCCTTCGAGTCGGCGGAGAACGTGGCCATCGCCTACGGCATGGGCCTGACGGCCGAGAAGGTGGCGCACAAGTACGCGGTGTCGCGCGAGGACCAGGACGCCTTTGCGCTCGAATCCCATCGGCGGGCTCTGGCCGCGCAGGCGGCCGGCCGCTTCGCCGGTGAAATCCTGCCCTACACGGTGCGCAGCCATCTGCCCGATCTGACGAGCAATACGGTGCGCATCGTCGAACGCGTGTTCGATGCCGACGAAGGCCCGCGCGCCGATTCCAGCGCCGAAGGTCTGGCGAAGCTGCGGCCGGTGTTCGCCGCGCGCGGCTCGGTCACCGCCGGCAACAGTTCGCAGATGTCGGACGGCGCGGCGGCGGTGCTGCTGATGTCGGAAGCGGCGGTCAAGCGCACCGGTGCGACGCCGATCGCGCGCTTCCGCAGTTTCGCGGTGGCCGGCGTGCCGCCGGAAATCATGGGCATCGGCCCGGTCGAGGCGATCCCGCGGGCGCTGAAGCAGGCCGGCATCGCGCAGGCCGATGTCGACTGGATAGAGCTGAACGAGGCTTTCGCCGCGCAGGCGCTGGCCGTCATGCGCACGCTGGGCCTCGATCCGGCGAAAGTGAACCCGCTCGGCGGCGCCATCGCGCTCGGCCATCCACTGGGCGCCACCGGCGCCATCCGCACCGCCACCGTGATCGCCGCCATGCAGCGCGGCGAGGCGCGTACCGGCATGGTGACCATGTGCATCGGCACCGGCATGGGTGCGGCGGGCATATTCGAGAAGGTGTGAGCGGAACATCGGCGGCGCGCCGGTGTGAAGGCCCTGTCGCGGCCAAGGCCGCTCCCACGGAATCATCTCGCGGGTCGTTGCCGAGGCCTTCTGTGGGAGCGGGAGCGGCCTTGGCCGCGACGCAGCGCTGACAGGCCGCGGGCTTCGGTTCAGCTCGCCATCGCGAGCAAGCTCGCTCCCACAGGACCGCGGCTCCGGCGGTGGGCGGTGACTGCTCTATTGTGGGAGCGGCCTTGGCCGCGACGCGGCGTCGGCGGGCCGCGGACTTCGGTTCAGATTGCCATCGCGAGCAAGCTTGCTCCCACAGGACGCGTTGCCCTGCCGGCGGTATAAGCTCGCGCCTTCGTTCTTGAGACTGTCCTGAAGATGACCCCCAACGATTCCGGCCACATCCTGAGCACGCTCGAGCGCGGCGTCGCCACGCTCACCATGTCGCGGCCGTCGCGGCGCAACGCCTACACGACGGCGATGATGCAGTCGCTGCGCGAGGCGGTGGAGCGGGTGCTGCCCGATCCCGAGTGCCGCGTGCTGCTGTTGCGCGGCGACGGTGCGAGTTTCAGCGCCGGCGGCGACGTGCACGAGTTTTCGCAGAGCCTGCCGCTGGATGCGCCGGCGCGTCTGGCCACTTTTCGCGCGCTGGTCGACAACTGGGTCAATCCGGTCATCCTCGCGCTGCGTAACGCGCACCAGCCGGTGGTGGCCGCGGTGCGTGGCGACTGCGTCGGCTACGGCCTGTCGCTGATGCTGGCGTCCGACATCGCCATCGCCGCCGACGACGCGGTGTTCAGCACCGCCGGCATCGGACTGGCGCAGCCGGGGGCAGGTGGTCAGTCGCACTTCCTGGTGCGTGCGCTCGGCGAGCGTCGGGCGCGCGAACTGATGTGGAGCGCGCGCCGTTTCGATGCACATGAAGCGAAGGCGCTGGGGCTGGTCGAGCGCGTGGTGACAGTGGCCGAATTCGACGATGCGGTGGAGGCCGAAGTCGAACGCCTCGCCAGCGGCCCGCGCCACGGCTGGGCCGAGATCAAGCGTCTGCTGAATGCGTCGGGCCAGCCGCTGGCGCAGCAGTTGGCCGACGAAGCGGCGGCCTTCGGCCGCTGTGCCGCGACGCGCGACTTCGCCGAGGCGGTCGCCGCTTTCATCGAGCGGCGCCAACCCGGATTCGAGGGCCGCTGAGGCGCAACGCACGCATCGCGCGGCGACAGCCTCGCACATGGGTGCGGAAGGACCGCCCTGCTTGCCTGATTTGCGTTGACTGCGACATCTGTTGCGCAGTGCAGCTGAGACGTTCGTCTCAGTGAGACTTTCACATCTGTTTCAGGATGGCATCCTTCTCGTTTTCGGGTGGTGTTCCCTTCCGTTGAAAACCCTTTCTGGTGGCGGAATCGGTATCGGGGTGCGGGATTTTTTCCCGTTGTGGCACGAATGCTGCAAGCGTATGCCTGCGTGTGTCATCGGAACAAGGATGTTCCGCAGGTACCGGCCGATAAAAAACCGGGCCGGTGACCGGGCATGCGCATCCACAACAACGGAGGAAGGCTGATGAACAAGCACAACGGCCGCGCAGGGCGGCCCGGCGCATTGAGTTCTGTTGCAGGAAGTCTGCTGGCGGCGCTGCTGCTCGCCCCGATGGTTGCCAACGCCGAGGATCCGGAACCCCCGCTCGGCATCAACGTGCTCGAAGCCACCTTCAAGTGGCGGCCGAACTACGTCAGCGACGACATGCTCATCCACGCCGACAAGGACGCCAACAACTGGCTGCACTACGGCAAGGACTACCAGGGCACGCGCTTTTCGCAACTGCGTCAGGTGACCCAGGACAACGTGAAGAAGCTGGTGCCGAAGTGGAACCTGTCCTTCGGCGTCAATGACGCGCAGGACAGCCAGACCACGGTGGTGAATGGCCGCATCTACGTGACCGCCAGCCAGAACAAGGTGTTCTCGATCGACGGCCTGACCGGCCGCATGATCTGGAAGTACGAGCGCTCGCTGCCCGGCGACCTCGGCCCGCGCCTGTGCTGCGAGGCGGTGAACCGCGGCGTGGCCGTGTACAAGGACATGGTCTACATGGCGACCCTGGACACTCACGTCGTCGCGCTGAACAACACGACCGGCAAGGTGGTGTGGGAGAAGAAGCTGGGCGACTACACGAGCGGCGAGATCTACACCTCGATGCCGCTGGTGGCCGACGGCAAGATCGTGGTTGGCAACTCCGGTGGCGACGTCGGCGGCAACGTCGGCAAGATCACCGCGCTCGACCCGGACACCGGCGAAATCATCTGGCAGACGCTGACCCGTCCGGTCGATGCCAACGACCCGAACGCCAAGACCTGGGCCAACGACTCGTGGCGTACCGGCGGCGGTTCGGCCTGGCTGACCGGCAACTACGAGGCGAAGACCAACACCATCTACTGGGGCGTCGGCAATCCGGCGCCGGACTTCGATCCGAGCGTGCGCAAGGGTGACAACCTGTACACCAACTCCACGCTGATCATGGATGCGCGTACCGGCAAGATCAGGAACCACTTCCAGTACACCCCGAACGACGCCTGGGACTACGACGGCAATAACGAAACCATCCTGGTGGACGACGAAAAGGGTCGCAAGGTTTGGCTGCATGCCGACCGCAACGGTCACCTGTACTCGATCGACCGCACCAGCGGCAAGTGCAACTGGGTGGTGCCGATCGCGCGCGTGAACTGGGTCAAGAGCTGGGGCGACAACTGCCGTCCGATCGTCAATCCGGACAAGGTGCCGGGCTACGACAAGATCGTGAAGGACATCGCGCCGATTCTCGACGGTGGCAAGGAATGGCACCCGGCGGCCTACAGCCCGCAGACCAAGCTGCTCTACGTGCCCTACATCGACAGCTCGATGGACGTCCAGGCCAAGAAGATGGAATGGAAGCGCGGCGAGTGGTTCCTGTCGTCCAAGGTGCTGAAGGCCAATCCCTACACCGGTGGCATCAAGGCCTTCAACGCCACCACCGGCGAACTGGTGTGGCAGCGCCCGCAGAGCACGCCGGCCACCAGCGGCATGCTGGCGACCGCCGGTGGCGTGGTGTTTGCAGGCGACGCCGAGGGCTGGTTCCATGCGCTGCGCGACGACAGCGGCGAATCGCTGTGGCGCTTCAACGTCGGTACCGGCATCCACGGCAACCCGACCACCTTCACCGTCGATGGCAAGCAGTACGTGGCCATCGTGTACGGACCGGGTGGCGGCAGCCTGTGGCCGCTGGTGTATGACGAGCTGTTCAAGCACCAGAACCGCGGCGGCGGCATGATGATCTTCGGCCTCGCCGAGTAATGGAGCCGGGGCGCCCGCAAGGGCGCCCCGTATCGTCATGACGAAGACCTCCGCATTCCGCACCGCCGCCTGCGCGCTCGCACTGGCGCTGTCTTCCATCGTCCATGCAGCGCCGCTCAGCGCCTGCGTGGTCGAGGGCAACGAACCGTTCTCGTCCAGCAGCGGCGGGGCCCGCGGCCTCGACCTCGAGGTCGTGCAGGCACTGGCGGCGAAGCTCGGCCGCGAACTGAAGCTGAACTGGATCGTCGTGCCGTCGCGCGGCGGCATGGGGCGGGCGCTCAAGCAGTCGATACAGGCCGGCGCCTGCGATCTGTTCGTCGGCCTGCCGGAGACCGAGGGCGGGGGAGAGGACCTGGCCGAACGCGGACTGGTCGCCTCCACGCCCTATCTGTCGGTCGGCTATGCGCTGGTTGCGCCGGCCGCAGGCAAGGTGAAGTCGCTGTCCGATCTGGGCAAGGCCCGGGTGGGGGCGGTCACCGCCACGCCGGCCGACCTGCATCTGCTGGCCGGCGGCTACAACCGCACGCCCTACGGCAACCACCGTCAGCTGATGGAGGCGCTCGCGCGCGGCGACATCGCTGCGGCACTGGTGTGGGCAGGTCGTCTGGCCGACGCCCCGCCGCCGGACGGCATCGCCGTGCGCCAGGTGCTGACCGATCGGTCGCTGACCACCCGTTTCGTCATCGCCAGCCGCCGAGCCGATGCGGCCCTCGGCAGCGCGGTGAACGATGCGCTGGCCGCGCTCAAGGCCGACGGCACGCTGGACGCCGTTGCGCGCCGGGCCGGTTTCCCGTGATCCACCGGCACCGGCGGCTCGCCGCCGGTGCCACCGCATTCGAATGGAGTTGCAGATGTTTCGTGTCATCGCAGCGAGCCTGCTGCTCGCCGGCCTGATCGCCGGTGCGCAGGCCGACGACGCCATCCCGGCCACCAATCCGCTGGCCAACGACCCGGAAGCTGCGAAAGCGGGCGAAGAACTGTTCGGCCGCAACTGCCAGCAGTGCCACAACTCGCGCGGCAAGGGCGGCAAGGGCCCGCAACTGGTCAAGGGCGCCTGGGGTCCGGGCGGTGCCAACAGCGACGGCTACATGTACGGAATCATCGCCAACGGTCGCCCGAACACGCAGATGGGCGGCTTCGGCCCGGCGCTCAAGCCTGAAGAAATCTGGCAGATCGTCGCTTTCCTGCGCGAAGAGGCCAAGCGCGTCAAGGCGGCCGAAAAGGCCAATGCCGGCGCCGAGGACGACCTCTGGTTCTGATCCACCGCCCGGCCGCGCCTGTCGAGGCCGGACCCACCGCATTTCCGATGGAGCACATTTGATGACCTACCCCCTGACACGCGCGGCCGCGCGCTACGCCATCGCGCTCACGCTGACGCTCGGCGCTGCACAGGCGCCGGCCTTCGGTCCCGGTGGCCCCGGCGGCGGCAGTGCGCCCGCGGCCAGCGACGCCAGCGCCGGCGAGGAGCTGTTTGGCCGCAACTGCCAGCAATGCCACAACTCACGTGGCAAGGGCGGCAAGGGCCCGCAACTGGTCAAGGGCGCCTGGGGCCCGGGCGGCGCGAATTCCGACGACTACATGTTCAAGATCATTTCCGAGGGCCGGCCGAACACCCAGATGGGCGGTTTCGGCCCCGCCCTGAAGCCGGAAGAGATCCGCCAGATCATCGCCTTCCTGCGTGAGGAGGCGAAGCGCGTGCAGGTGGCCGACCGCAAGGCGGCCAGCGAGGACGACGGCCAGTGGTTCTGATTAACCGGGCTGCATCCCGTCTTTGCGATGGGTGCATCACGCGGTGCCGGGGGTGATTTCCCTGTCGTCTCAAAAGCCCTGTCTCGGCTGAGGCGGGTGACCGGATGAGACACCGCCGCACGCGATCCGGGTGACTGCGTGCGGCCCGTTCTTTAAATACTTGTATTCATTCGAATTGGATCTTTCCTGATCGGCCTGTCGGGCCGTCGTGGCGCGTGGCACGTGATCTACCTTGTGAGATGGGCATCCCTCTGTCCGCGGGATGCCGGTGTCCGCCGCTTTTCGCGGCGGCCATCTGGCCCACGCTAACGGGGTCGGGAGCCGGAGGAGGCTCACCCGACACCGCCCACAGGAGATATCCATAATGAAACACTCCCCCTCGCTGCGCCTTCTGCCTGGCCTGGCGGCTCTGGCACTTGCCTTTCCGGCCGTTGCCGCGGATCCGGAACCACCGCTTGGCGTAAACAAGCTCGAAGCCACGTTCAAGTGGCGTCCGAACTACGTGAGCGACGACATGCTCATGAATGCCGACAAGGACGCCGGCAACTGGCTCAACTATGGCAAGGGCTACGATGCCACCCGCTTCAGCCAGCTCGGCCAGATCAATCGCGACAACGTCGACAAGCTGGTGCCGGTCTGGAACCTGTCGTTCGGCGTGAACGACGCGCAGGACAGCCAGGCCATCGCGGTCAATGGCACGCTGTACGTGACCGCCAGCCAGAACAAGGTGTTCGCGGTCGATGGCGCGACCGGCCGCATCAAGTGGAAGTACGAACACTCGCTGCCCGGCGACCTTGGCCCCTTCCTGTGCTGCGAGGCGATCAACCGCGGCGTGGCGGTGTACAAGGACATGGTGTACATGGCGACACTGGACACCCGCGTGATCGCGCTCAATGCCACCACCGGCAAGGTGGTGTGGGACGTGAAGCTGGGCGACTACACGAGCGGCGACATCTATACCTCGGCCCCGCTGGTAGTGCGCAACAAGGTGATCGTGGGCAACTCCGGTGGCGACCTGGGCGGCAACGCCGGCCGCATCACCGCGCTCGATCCGGACACCGGTGCCAAGGTATGGGAAACATTCACCCGCCCGACCAGCCCGGATCATCCAATGGCCAAGACCTGGGCCAACGACTCCTGGCAGAACGGCGGCGCGTCGGCCTGGCTCACTGGCTCTTACGACGTGGAAACCAACACGTTGCTGTGGGGTGGCGGCAATCCCGCGCCGGATTTCGATCCGCACGTGCGCAAGGGCGACAACCTGTACAGCGATTCCACCATCGCGATGGATCCGGACACCGGCAAGATCAAGTTCCACTTCCAGTACACGCCAAACGACGCGTGGGACTATTCCGGAAACAACGAAACCATCCTGATCGACGACGAAAAGGGTCGCAAGGTGTGGCTGCATGGCGACCGGAACGGTCACCTGTACTCGATCGACCGCACCAACGGCAAGTGCAACTGGGTGGTGCCGATCGCGCGCGTGAACTGGGTGAAGAGCTGGGCCGACAACTGCCGGCCCATCGTCAATCCGGACAAGATTCCTCAGTACGACAAGCTGGTGACGGACATCGCGCCTGTGCTCGACGGCGGCAAGGAGTGGCATCCGGCCACTTACAGCCATCGCACCAAGCTCGTCTACATCCCCTTCATCGACAGCTCGATGAACATCCAGCTCAAGCGTGACCAGCAGTTCGAGCGCGGCAAGTGGTGGCTGCGTACGCGCGAACTCACGGTGAATCCCTACACCGGTGGCGTGAAGGCTTTCAATGCCACCACCGGCAAGCTCGTGTGGACCCGTCCGCAGAGTTATCCCGCTACCAGCGGTCTGCTGTCGACCGCTGGCGGTCTGGTGTTCGCGGGCGACGCGGCCGGCTTCCTGAATGCGCTGCACGACGAGACCGGCGAGGCGCTGTGGCGCTTCAACGTCGGTGCCGGCATCCATGGCAATCCGACCACTTTCACGGTGGATGGCAAGCAATACGTGTCCATCGTGTATGGCCCGGGCGGCGGCAGCCTGTGGCCGCTGGTCTATGACGAGTTCTTCAGGCACCAGAACCGCGGCGGCGGAATGATGGTGTTCGCGGTGCAGAAGTAAGGACGGCGGCCCGGTGCGCCGCAGCGCCGCCGGGTCGCTCCGACTGTGTAGAAGGAGAAAGAATCGATGCAGAAAGTCTATCCGGTGGCGGCGCGCAGGGCAGCCTGTGTGCTGCTCATGGCCAGTGTGGGGCTGATGGCGGACGTGATGGCCATGGGCGCCGGCAACGGGCCGGGGGCGCAGCCGACGGCCAGCGTCGAGGACGCACGCAAGGGCGAGGAGCTGTTCGGCCGCAACTGCCAGCAATGCCACAACTCGCGTGGCAAGGGGGGCAAGGGGCCGCAACTGGTGAAGGGCGCCTGGGGGCCCGGCGGCGCGAATTCTGACGACTACATGTTCAAGATCATTGCCGACGGCCGGCCCAACACCCAGATGGGTGGCTGGCGCAACAGCCTCAGCGAACAGGAGATGCGCCAGATCATTGCCTTTCTGCGCCAAGAGGCAAAGCGCGTCGCGGCCGCCGACAAGAAGGCCGCGGCAGACGACGACGAACTGTACTGGTACTGAGATCCCCTGTACGGGCGCAACGACGGGATATGTACGGGTGCAGGGCGGCTCGGGCATATCCCGCCGCGCATCGATGAAGGCCGGCCATCCGGCCGGACGCCATGACCACAACCGGAGGAACACAATGAAAAGATTCACTTTGGCCTGCCTGCTCGCGCTGGTCGGCGGCGCACACGCCCAGACCGCACAGCCGGCGCTCGACCTGGCCACCGCCAAGGCCATCGCCGAAGGCTGCGAGAAGTACGCCGCCGGCAAGGGCTGGCGCATGATCACCGCGGTGCATGACACCGCCGGCAACCCGAAGTACTTCAGCCGGATGGACGGCAGCATCCTGATCAGCGTGCAGGTCGCGCAGCTGAAGGCCGACACCTCGGCCAGCCTGCCGGTGTCCACCCGCCAGTTCCGCGAACTGGCCAAGGGCATTCCGGGCGCGGAAGTACTGCCCCGCACCACCTCCATCATCGGCGGCCTGCCCATCATGACGTCGAAGGGCGTGCATATCGGCGGCGTCGGCGTCAGCGGAGGCAGCGAGGCGGAAGACGAGGAGTGCGCGCAGAAGGGCCTGGAGGCTGCAAAGCACCTGCTCTGAACGCGCTGGCCCGCCGGCGCGTGAAATGTAAATTTTTTTTGCGCCGGCGGCCTCCGGCCCCTTCAGTTCCACGCGGATGAATCGTTAAGACCGTTTCGGGTAGCCGATTAACGCCTAACGCCGTGTCGGAACAACAATGAACACCAGAGCCACCAGCCCCATCGAAGACGCCGTCAAGACCGGCGATGCCGCGACCACAGTCCAGGAAGTCCTGTTCAAGGACATGGGGCTGAAGGTCGGAGACCGCATGGTGATCGAACCGCCGGCCAAGCTCGGCGACCAGCCGGGCGTGGTCAAGCTGATCGGCTGGGTGAACGACCTGAGCGTGCTGGTGACCATGCCCGACACGCGGCCCTGGGCCGGCCCGCCGATAGAGGGCGACACGATAGGCGTACGCGCCTTTTCCGGCCGCCATGCGTATGGCTTCACCACCGTGGTCGGCAAGCGCTCGGTGCGCCCCTTCGAATACCTGCATCTCGAATTCCCGCGCCGCATCTCGATGCGGCAGATCCGTAACGCCGAGCGCATCGCCACGTCGATCAGCGCCCGCGTGATGGACGCCGACGAGCCGGTACCCACCACGGTCACCAACCTCAGTGCCACCGGTGCCGAAGTCCGCGTCTGGCAACCGGCCCGCGAGGTCGGCGACAAGGTGTCGCTCGAACTGATACTGGACATCCACAAGGTGCGCACCCGTGTCGTCGTCAGCGGCCACATCCGCAACCGGCACGAAATCCCGGAAACGGGAGAAGCCGCCTACGGCGTCGCGTTCGACGACATCAACGCGCAGACTTCGGTGTTCCTGAAGAGCTACGTCTACCAGAACCTGGTCGAACAGCCGCACCGGCGGCTGTAGTTGCGGATCGGGCTGCAGGGCTTCGATACAGGCGGCTATCGCGAGCAAGCGCGCTCCCACGATAGCCCGCCTCCGGCCCGGTCCGCGGGTCAGTCGCCCTTTCCTGTGGGAGCGGCCTAGGCCGCGATGCGGCCGCTGCAGACTGCGGGCTTCGATTCAGGCGGTTATCGCGAGCAAGCTCGCTCCCACGGGAGCCCGGCTCCGGCGAACCCTTGCAAGTATGCGTGGTCACCCTTATATCGACAGTTCGCACAGACAGGGGCGCCCACGCATGTACACCGATCCATCCTCCCGGCGCCTGCATGGCCGTCAGATCCACATCCAGCCCAAGGGCTTCTTCGGCAAGCTGTTCGCGGCCATCGCGGCGGGCGGACTGCTGGTGCTCGGGCTCATGTTCTCGGTGGTGATCGTCGCGGTGGCGGTGGTCGGCGGGCTGCTGTTCTGGGGTTTCATGTGGTGGAAGACGCGCGAGCTGCGCCGGCGCATGCGCGAACAGATGGACAATCCGATGCAGACGCCTTTCGGCGACGTGCCGGCCAGCGGCGGTCGCATCATCGAGGGCGAGGTCATCCGCAGCGAACAGGATTCCGCCAACCGCTGAATCCGCGTCTTCCGGCCCGTGCCGACACCCGACTTGCGCTGCGTCAAGTTTTAAGATTCCTCGAAGATATATGTTTGAAGCCGTCAACCTGACGGACCGCGAACATGGCCATCCTGCTTACCATCGACGAACCGGCGACCGGCCCGGCGCACGCGCCGTCGGCGGACGCCTTCCTCGAAATGGGCTTCCGCCCGCTCTATCTGGCCGGCGCGCTGTGGGCGCTGGTGGCCGTGGCATTGTGGATCTTCGCGCCGCAGCTGGCGGGTGGCACACTCGGCGGCCTGGCCTGGCACGCGCATGAAATGCTGTGGGGCTTCGTCGCCACCATCGCGGTCGGTTTCCTGATGACCGCCGGCGGCGCCTGGACCGGCATCAATCCGATCGAAGGGCGTGCACTGGCCGTGCTCTGCCTGCCCTGGGTGGTGGCGCGTACCGCCTTCCTGCTGCCGGGCGACAGCGCCTTCCTGATCGGTGGGCTGGCCGACGTCGCCTTCTTCGCGCTGGCCGCGGCGGCACTCGGGCGCTCCGTACTGCTGTCGCGCAATACCCGCAACTACGCCGTGCCCTTCATGCTGCTCGCGCTCGGCGCGACCGATGCCGCCTTCCTGATCGCCACCCGCGCCGGCGACTACGCGACACTGATGCAGTACTTCAATGCCGGTCTGCTGGTGATGGCGCTGCTCACGCTGCTGGTCGCCCGGCGCGTCATTCCCTTCTTCGCCATGCGCGCAGTGCCCGGCCTCACCGTGCCCACCCATCTGAACAGCGGCATGGCACAGCTGATCGCCAGTGCGCTGGCGGTGCTCGGCCTGCTCGCCGGCTGGCCGCTGGTGCAGGCGGTCGTGCTGGCGGCGGCCGGCGGCATCGCGCTCGTGCAGTGGGCGAGCTGGAAGCCGTGGCGCGTGCTGCACAAGCCGCTGCTGTGGATACTCTACGTCGGCTACGTGGCGCTCGGCGCCGGTCTGCTGCTGGCCGCCGCGCATGCCGCCGGCGCCGGTCTGCCGGCGGCGCTGCACGTGCATGTGATCGCGATGGGCGGCTTCTCGGTGCTCATCATCGGCATGATCACGCGCACCGCGCTCGGACACCTCGGCCGGCCGCTCGACACCGACCGCAGCATGGTCGCCGCCTACGCGCTGGTGATCGCCGCGGTCGTGCTGCGCCTCGCCGCACTGCACCCGTCCGCCGCGTCGGTGCATCTGCTGCATCTGGCTGCGGTCGCGTGGGCGCTCGCCTTCGCGCTCTATCTGTGGCGCTTCTTCCCGATGATGATCCGCCCGCGGCCGGACCGCGCCGGGCCGGCGGTGCAGGCGGTCTCCATCACCCCGCGCCGGAGCTGAAGATGCGCCTGACGACGATGACCGACTACGCGCTGCGCCTGCTGATGCACGTGGGGCAGCACCCGGAGCGGCTGTGCACGATCGCCGAGGTGGCGCAGGCCTACGGCATTTCCGAAGCGCATCTGATGAAGGTGACGCACCAGCTCGCGCTGGCTGGCTGGCTCGATACGGTACGTGGCAAGGGCGGCGGCATGCGGCTGGCGCAGGCGCCGGGTGACATCCGCCTCGGTGCGGTGGTGCGCAGCGTCGAGCCGGATTTCCGGCTGGTCGAGTGCATGACCGACACGCCGCGTACCGGCTGTACGCTGGACGGCCGCTGCCGGCTCACCGCCATCGTCGATGGCGCGCTGCAGGCCTTTCTCGCCCATCTCGACGGTCACACGCTGGCCGATCTGCTCGCGCAGTCGCCCGCTGTCGTCGCGCCACTCAGGAGGGTGTCATGACAGAGAACATTCCAACCATCGACGCACTGCGCGCCGCGCTGCACGCGGTGCCCGACCCGGAACTGGCGGAAAGCATCGTCGATCTCGGTCTGCTCAAGCACATCGAGATCGGCGACGGGCGCGTGGACGTCGTGCTCATTCCGACCAGCGCCACCTGCCCGATGGGCGAGGTGCTGATTGAGGATTCGACCGCCGCGCTGCGCGCCGCCTGCCCGCCGGGCTGGGCGGTGCACGTCGAGTTCGATTGGGACACCGAGTGGCATCCGGGCCGCATGAGCCCGGCATTGCAGTTACGCTTCGGCTGGTAACTGACACCCCACATTCACGGAGCCTTCCGCATGCAGATTTCCACCTTCGACGACCTGCTCGCCGCCGCACGCCAGCAAACGGAACCGCAGCGCCTTTTGCTGGTGTTCGCCCGCGCCGAATTGCCCGAGGGCGCCAGCGCCGCCGAGCGCGCGCGCTTCGAGGCGGGGCAGGGCGGCGCGCTGGTGCCTCAGGTCTGCGTCGACAAGTCGCCGCACGAGGTGCCGGACTTCGCGGCGCTGATCGAGGAGTCGCAGCTGTTTGCGCCGGACTGGGCGATCGCCTTCGTCGCTGCGCTGTCGGGGCGCGACGGCCAGCCGCCGGCGGCGGCCGACGTCGACCGCGCGCTCGACCGCATGGTCGAGTCGGTCAAGGCCGGCCGGCTGGATGGACTGATGCCGATCGACCGCCACGGTCGCGCGGTGCGGCTGGGATGAAACCGGCGCGCTCGCCGCAGTGGGGCAGGGCGGTCGCCGCCTGCGCGCTGCTGGCGGCGTTCGCCCTGCTGTCCGGCATGACCGGCGGTCTGGCGCGCTTCGGCTTGCCGCTGCCGGTGATGCCGGCGCCGGTGCATGGCGCGCTGATGCTGTGCGCCTTCTTCGGCACGCTGATCGCGCTCGAACGCGCGGTCGCGCTGCAGCGACTGGCCGGCCTGCTGGCGCCGCTGCTGGCCGGTGTCGGCGGCGTGCTGGCGCTGTCTCCGGCGCTGCTGCCGCTGGCCCAGGTCTGCTGGGCCGCCGCCGCGGCCGGCCTTGTCGCCCTCTATATATATGCGGGCGTCACCCGCGCCTGGTCGCTGCATCTGCTGGTCGAAGCAGGCGGCGCCGCGTGCTGGCTGATCGGCGTGCTGCTGTGGATGCTGCACGGCGACCTCGGCGCGCTCACCCGCGGCGGTGTCGGCTTCCTCGTACTCACCATCGCCGGCGAGCGGCGCGAGCTGACGCAGATGGTGCGTCTGCCGCCGCTGGCACGCCGGCTGTTCGTCGCCGCGGTGCTGCTGATCGCACTCGGCGTCAGCGGCGTGCTGCCCTTCGTGCTGTGGTCGGGCTGCGCGCTGCTGGCGGTCTGGCTGCTGCGCTGGGACATCGCGCCGCGCGCCTGGGGTGCCGCCGGCTGGCCCGGTCACACCGCGCAGTGCCTGACCGTAGGCTATCTGTGGCTGCTGGTCGGTGCGCTGCTCGGGCTGTATGGCGAACTGCAGGTCGACGCCGGCCCGCTTGCCGCGACCGGGCTGCATGCGGTACTGCTCGGCTTCGTGTTCGCCATGGTGTTCGGCCACGCACCCATCATCCTGCCTGCGCTGCTGCGACTGCGGCCCGCCTATACCTGGCTGGCGCGCCTGCCGCTGTGGCTGCTCGCAGCCAGTCTGGCGCTGCGCATTGTCGCGGTCGGCGCCGGGCGGCATGATGCGCTGATGGTCGCCGGCGCAGGTCACGCGCTGGCCATCCTGCTGTTTGCCGCCGTCATGCTGCGCGCGGTGAGCGCAGCTTCACACAGGAAGGAGATGCCTGCATGAGCACCCCGGACAATCTCGCCGCCTGGCGGCGCGCCGAGCGGCAACGACTGCTGGCCGAGCGCGAGGCGGTCGATCCGGCACAGCGCATGGCGCGCAACGTCGAAATCACCGGCTATCTCGAAGCCGGCTTTCCGCTGCTGCAGCACATGACGGTCGGCTTCTGCTGGCCCTTCCGCGGCGAGTTCGACTCGCGCCATCTGCTGCGCTCGCTGCGCGTGCAGGGCGCGCGCGGTGCGCTGCCCGAAGTGGTCGAGCGCAAGGCGCCGCTGGTATTCCGCGAATGGTGGCCCGGGGTGGCGACCACACCCGGCGTCTATGACCTGCCGGTGCCGGACGACACCAATGTCGTCCAGCCGCACGCGCTGCTGATTCCGCCAGTCGGTTTCGACACGCGCGGCTACCGCCTCGGCTACGGCGGCGGTTTCTTCGACCGCACGCTGGCCGCCTGCGCGGTGCAGCCGCTGAAGATAGGCGTGGCCTTCGAACTGTCGCGCATGCCCACCATCCACCCGCAGCCGCACGACATTCCGATGGATTTCATCGTCACCGAGGCCGGCATTTTCGAAGTCGGCGTCGACGGCCTGCACGAGATCGACGTCGACAGCTGTGCACAGCGCGCGCACGCGCTGATCGCCAGCCGCATCCTGCGCTGAATAACGGAGACCCACACAGATGTCCGCCTCCGCCGTTGCCGCCGACGCGCCCTTCGCGTCGCGTCTGGCTGAACTGCTTGCCACCCTCGAACGCGGCCTGGTCGAGCGCCGCCACGTCGTGCGCCTCGCGCTGCTGGCCGCGCTGGCCGGCGAGCACACGCTGCTGATCGGCCCGCCCGGCACCGCCAAGAGCGAACTGGCGCGCCGGCTGCACCGCGCCTTCCGCGACGCCCGCTACTTCGAGCGCCTGCTCACCCGCTTTTCGGTGCCGGAAGAACTGTTCGGCCCGCTGTCCATCCGCGCGCTGGAGGAGGACCGCTACGAGCGCCACACCGACGGCTTCCTGCCGGACGCCACCATCGCCTTCATCGACGAGGTGTTCAAGGCCAACAGCGCCATCCTGAACGCGCTGCTGACGCTGCTGAACGAGCGCGAGTTCGACAACGGCGCCGGCCGTCAGCGGTGTCCGCTGGTCAGCGTGATCGGCGCCACCAACGAGGTGCCGGACGACGAAGTGGGCGAGGCCTTCTTCGACCGCTTCCTGCTGCGTGTGCCGGTCGGCCGTGTCAGCGCCGATGGCTTTGCCGCGCTGCTCGAAGCGGGCTGCGCCGATGAATGGGCAGCGCCGGACGAGGCGCTTGCGCTCGGCGACGAAGACCTCGGTGCGGTGTCGCTGGCGGCGCACGAGGTCGTGCTGCCGGCGCGCGTGGTCGGCGTGCTGGCCGATCTGCGCGCGCAGATGGCGGAGCAGGGCACCTATGTGTCGGACCGTCGCTGGGTGAAGACGGTGTGGCTGCTGCGCGTGGCCGCCGCCGCCGAGGGCCGCGCCGAAGTCGGGCTGTGGGACCTGCTGCTGCTGCCCGCCTGCGTCGCGCCCGACGCCGAACGCCAGGCCGAGGTGGCCGACTGGCTGCACGCGCGCCTCGGTGTGCGCGAGGCTTTCGCGCCGCCGCGACTCACCCGCGTCGTGCAGGCCTTTCAGGCCCAGCTCGAAACCGAGCAGAACGCGAACGATCTCGACTACGACGAATCCGGCCGGCTGCGCTTTTCGCCGTCGGAAGTCGGCACCGAGAAGGCCGAGGAACTGGCCGGCGAGATCGGCGACGCCAAGGGCGGCGCCGGTGCGCTGCGCATGAGTTACAGCCGCCGCCGTCGCTACGGTCCGGCGCACATCGCGGCGCGCACCGCGCAGATCGACGACCTGCTCGCGCGCATCGCCGCCTATGCCGAAGAACTGGAAGCCGAACGCGCCAGTCTGGCCGCCACCCGTGCCCGCACGCTGTGGCTGGACGAAGCGCTGCTCGCCCGTGTCGATGCCCACCTGGCGGCGACCGCTGCGCTGATCGCCGAACTGGCCGAGCGTGCGTGCGACGCCCGCCGCGGTTTCGAGAACCTGCCGCGGCTGTCGGCCGAAGAGGCCGCGCGTTACGCCGACGTGCCGGAGCCGGTCGCGCACGAGCCGCTGGCGTGAGCACGCAGGCGCCGCTGCTGTTCCAGTCGCGCGAGGCGCGGCTGGCCGCGCTCGACGCGCTGCCGCGCACGCTGTGGCTGGGCGCGCTGACGCAGGCACAGGGTCGGCTCGAACCGCGACTGGCGGCGCTGGTCGCGCTGCGCAGCGCGCTGGTCGGTGGCCGCGTACCGCCCGCCGCCGACTGGTGCTGGCCGTCGCCCGAACTGATCGCGGCGCTGTGCGAAACCTTCGCCGAACTCGATCTGCCGGCCTACTGCACCGGCCGGCAGGAACTGAGCGACGTGGTCGTGCAGAGCCTGCTGTTCCACCTCGACTTCATCCCCGATTACCGCGACCGCGGCGCGACCGACGCGCGCGCCACGCGGATGGCGATCGAGGCTTTCGGTTCCGACTGGCAGAACCGCCGCGGCCAGATGGACGAATTGATGGAGGTGTTCGGCAAGCTGCCGGACGACGGCAAGAACGCGCGCTGGGACCTGCTGCCCGGGCTGCTGAAATCCGAAGGCTGGCGCGAGGTGCTGCGCATCCGCCGCCTGCTCGAAAGACTGCCCGAACTGGCCGACTGCATACGCCGGCTCGGCCGCGCCCGGCCGTCCGACGAGCGCGACGACGCCAGCCGCAGCCAGGTCGAGGTGATGGACAGCACGGTCGCGCGCCACACCGAACAGCGCACGGTGCGCGTGCCCGACATGCCGGGCGAGACGCGCGGCGTGCACCGGGCCGACCGCATTGCCCGCATGCTGCCGGCCGAATCGGTGCTGCTCGGCCACCCGGCGCTGCGCCTGGTGTGGCACGCCCGGCGTGCCGAACGGACGCTGCTCTGCTACGAGGACGACGACCGCATGACCGAGGTGCGCCACGTCGACGCACCGGTACTGCGGCCACGGCCCGATCCGCAACCTGACCGGCGCCTGGAGATGGGCCCGCTGCTGGTCTGCGTCGATACCTCCGGTTCGATGCAGGGCGGTGCCGGCGAGGTCGCCAAGGCGGTCGTGCTGGAAGCGGTGCGCACCGCGCACGCGCAGGGCCGCGCCTGCCACGTGTTCGCCTTTGGCGGTACTGGCGAGGTGGTGGATATGCAGATCGGCGTCGACGCCGAAGGCATAGGCCGCCTCATCCACTTCCTCGGTCAGGGCTTCAAGGGTGGCACCGACATCTGCGGCCCGCTGGAGAAATCCATCGCCTGTCTCGAACAGGCGGCCTGGCGGATGGCCGACCTGCTGATCGCTTCCGACGGCGAATTCGGCGCCACGCCGGAACTGGTCGCCCGGCTCGACGACGCCAAGCGCGCGCTCGGCCTGCGCGTGCAGGGCGTGCTGATCGGCGATCGCGAAACCATCGGTTTCCTCGAAGTGGCCGACCACATCCACCCGGTGCGCGACTGGCGCCGCTACGGCGACGGTGCGCGCGGCAGCGATTCACCGGTACATACCCACCGTCTCACCGCGCTCTACTTTCCGGGCGCGCTGCGCACCGCCGAGAACCGCGACGCCACGGTCAGCGGCGAAATCGCGTCGGCCGCCGTGCGCGCCGGCCTGCGACGCGGCCAGCCGCTGCCTGCCGATCTGTTGCCACCCGAACCTTCGTCCGACGACCCGACATCATGAGCTTCGCCACCGACTACCTCGCCCAGATTGAACGCATTGCCGAACGCATGCCGCTGCCGCGCGTGCGTGCCCTGCACCTGCCGCCGTCACGTCCGGACGAGCCCTGCCGCGACGGCGGTAGCGGTCACGCGCGCGGCGAGTTCTGCGCGCTGGAACTGGAGGACGGCAGCATAGGCCTGTCCTACGTGCTGCTCGACGACACGCTGGAGCGCCTGCGCAGCGGTACCGGCCTCGATGACCTGAGAGGCGCCGACGCGCTGGCACTGGCGCGCCGCTATGTGAGCGGGCAGGGCGTCGATCGCACGCTGGGCTTCGTCTGCGCCAACGCGATCACCCGCTGCCTGTTCGACCGCGCTGGCTACCGTCCGGATGGCAGCAGTGACTCGATCGGCCAGATGGATCCGCAGCCCGGCGAAGCCATCGGCATGATCGGACTGTTCGGCCCGCTGGTGGACCGCATCGTCGCCGCTGGCGCCCGCCTCACCGTGATCGAGCTCGACGAGAGCGCCGTCGGCGAGCGCGAAGGCTGGCGCGTCACCACCGACGCCGCGGCGCTCGAAGCCTGCGGCAAGGTGCTGTCGACGAGCACGCTGCTGCTCAACGACACGCTGGACCGCATGCTGGCCCACTGCCGCGCCGCCCGCTGGTTCGCCATGGTCGGCCCCAGCGCCGGCTGTCTGCCCGACGCGCTGTTCGCCCGCGGTGTGACGCTGCTCGGCGGCAGCTGGGTCGAGGACCGCGCTGCCTTCATAGACGGACTCACGTCGGGCGACAAGGACAACCGGAAGGGCCGCAAGTCGACCAGCAAGTTTGCGCTGACCAAGGAGGGGTGGCCGGGGTTTGAGGTGTTGCTGGCGCGGGCGGGCAGGTGACGTCCGTCTTTGCCCGAGCGGAGGCTGGACCTTCCGTTGGCGCCTGTCGTTCGTGCTGATCAATCAGGCGCTGCTGCGTTGAGGGATGGTGCGAGCCGTCCCGACGATTGCCAGGCTTGCGCTTCGTCCTATCTGCTTGTCGGCGGGTTGCGATCAAGCCAACGACAGGCTGTACGTCAACGAAACTCGCGTGTATGCCATACGCGCAAGATCCAGACCGTCTGATCGGTCGTGATTTCGTAGCGCAGTTCGTAGTCGCCGATGAGGATGTAGCGCACTTCGCGCGGTTCGAACTCGGGCAGCTTCGTGCCGATGCGCGGCTGCGTCTGCAGGATGTCCGGACCTGCGCTCAGACGCTGGATCACGCGGGCCGCGGCGCCCGGATTCACCGGCCGCAGGAAAGCGTGCAGCCGTTGCAGGTCGCCGAGCGCCGCGCGCGTCCATCTGAGGGTCATTCAGGCAGTTTTCCGGGCAGATCCGTGCCGAGGGTCGCCGCCCAGGCCTTCACGTCGTCGTGGCTCACGGCATTCCCGGTATCCACGTCTGCCATCGCTTCCAGCGTCAGGCGGTGGCGCTCGGTTTCGCGCTCGACGTAGGCGGCAAGGGCCTGTTTCACCACCCAGCCGCGCGAGCGTTCAAGCCTTGCCGCCAATTCGTCCACCTGCTCCGCCAGCGCAACGGGCAGGTGAGCGGTCATTACTCGGGTGTCTGCTGAAGCCATGAATCACTCCCAATCACTTTCAATCAACTTAGTCTCGACCGCGGCTCTTGTCCATCCCCTGTCGGATTTCTTTGCACCCGGCACCGTCGATGTGCATGAAGGCCTGGCGCCCGGCGCACGACCGGGCGGATTTCTCGAAGCCGGTCCGATGGCGATCTACGCGCAATGCATGGACAGGCCGCCGTAGGCCTGTGTCCGGCGGCGCCAAGTAGCTGAGCGCAAAGGCGTCTTTGGCTCCGGCCCGTCTCTGCGCCATCTCACGCGATTTCCGGCTTTTCTGCCTGCCGCCGACACCCCTCGGCGCTTCATGCACGAAGGAATGTCTCTTGCTCCGGCCTGGCCGGGCGAAACGTCCTTCGCCGTACTGATCCGGAGATCACAAAAATGAAAAAACGGGGTCGTCACCTCCTCGCGCTTGCGCTGTCCTGTAGCAGCTTCGCCGCCGTTGCGGCCGACCCGCTGGTGTGGTCGGAAACCTTTCAACGCTTCACGCCGAGCTTTACCTTCGTCGGATCGATCAATGCCGCGACCTTGCCGGGTGGCGCATCGAGCGCTCTGGTGACGGACCAAACCCGCGTGAAGGGGCCGAACGGCGTCGAGTTCGTCGGTGGGCGCCTGTGGTGGCCGGACCAGCAGCTGAATCGCGTCGTATCCATGCTGCCGGACGGCACCGGCTTCAAGACCTACAACATCGCCGGCGCCTACGACGTCGACGTGCAGGGCGGCATGCTCTATGTGACGCGACAGAACTCGGGCGACATCCTGAGGCTGGATCTGTCGCTGAACTTTCCGCCGGCGACGACCGTAGTCAGCGGCCTGAGCTCGCCGTTCGCGATCGACGTGACGGCCGACGGCATGTTCTGGAGCCAGGTCGGCACGTCGAATCGGCTGATGCGCTCGAATCTCGATGGCTCGGGCGCGCAGACGCTGCTCACCGGCGTGAATTCCTACGATTTCGAAGTGACCGGCGGCTACATCTACCTGACCACGACCGACGGCTTCGTCAAGCGCGCCAACCTCGACGGCAGCGGTCTGACCACGCTGGCCAGCGGGCTCGGTTTCCTGAATGGCATCGACGTGACCGACGACACCATCTACGTGTCGGCGCTCAACGGGGTGACCACGCTGCCCAGCGGTACTCAGACCTTGGGCGCGGGCCGCATCTTCAGCATGGGGCTGGATGGCAGCGGCGCGGCGGAAATCCTGCGCGCGCAGGAAATCTACGACCGCGACCAGCCGTTCAGCCCGTCGCAGGTGCGCGGCGTGGCCGTGCTGGCGGTGCCGGAGCCATCCACGTACGCGATGCTGCTCGCCGGGCTGGGTCTGACGGGGCTGGCCGCGCGCCGTCGCCGTTGCGGCTGACGCGGATGCCCTAATGTCGATGTCGCCGCTTTCCGCCACAATCGTGCATCACGTGCTGCGAGGGCGCGAACGATGAAGCAGGCGGTGGTATTGATACACGGCATCGGTGAGCAGAAGCCGATGGACACGCTGCGCGGCTTCGTCGACAGCGTGCTCGATCCGCCCGAGCCGGGGGAAGAAGCGTTCTGGAGCAAGCCGGACCCGCTGTCCGACCTGTTCGAGCTGCGCCGCCTGCAGTCGCGCGGGCGCAGCGGCAGCACGCATTTCTACGAGTACTACTGGGCCTACAAGGTCGAAGGCACCTCGCTGCAGGCGGTGCTGGCCTGGCTGTGGAGCCTGATCTGGCGCAGCACGCGCGGGCTTCCGCAGTCGGCGCGTACCTTGATCTGGATCGCGCGACTGTCCATCGGCGGCCTGTTCGCACTGCTGGCGACAGGCGTGGCGCCGCAATGGGTGTCCGCGCTGCAGGCGATGTCGCCCGGCGACTGGCGCTGGCTGACCGCGGCGGGCCTGTGGTTGGTGCTGCAGGGCGGGCTGATCCACTACCTGGGCGATGCGGCGCGCTATCTCAGCCCTCGTCCCGGCAACATCCGACTGCGTCGCGCCATCCGCGCCGACGGCACCCGCCTGCTGCAGGCGCTGCACGAGCGGGGCGAATACGAGCGCATCATCGTCGTCGGCCACAGCCTGGGCAGCGTGATCGGCTACGACATCCTGAATGCGTGGTGGCAGCGCTGCCACGAAGAACTGCCCGGTCTGACGGACGAGACGGTCCGCGCCTTCGTGCGTGACGCGCTGAAGGGCGACGGACCGCAGCCGGTGCTGCGCTCGGATCTGTCCGCGCTCGGCGAGGCGCTGCGGCCGGACAGCGACGCCACCGCGCTGGACGCCTTCCGCGAGGCCCAGCTGGCCGCGCAGATGGAGCTGAGAAAGCTCGGCCATCGCTGGCGGGTGACCGATTTCATTACCCTGGGCAGCCCGCTCGCCCACGGCGCGCTGCTGCTGGCGCGCAGCAGCGCGGAGTTCGACGCGCGCAAGCGGCAACGCGAACTGCCGACCTGTCCGCCGCAGCGGGACGACAAGGGCTATGCGTATGGGGTGAAGCCGCCGGTCGATATCGGTGCCGGCATGAAGTTCACACCGCTGCTGCCGCACCACGCCGCAGCCTTCGCGGTGACGCGCTGGACCAATCTGTACGCACCGGTGCGCTGGGGTCTGTTCGGCGACATCGTCGGCGGTCCGCTCGGCGGCGTATTCGGTTACGGCATCCGCGACATCGCGGTTCGTGTCGAGGGGTGGCGTGGCCGGACGGTGGCGGCGCACACCGCCTACTGGCGCAGGACGACCGCAGCGTCGGGCGCCGCAGCGAGCGCCGGTTCTGCGTTGAGAGCCGTGGTCGATGCACTCGCGTTGCGTCAGCTGCGCAAGGTGCTGGCCGGACGGACCGCGGCAGCATCGAAGTCCGCGCCGGGCGCGGAGCCGAGTTCGGACGTCGATCCGCAACCATGAAACCGAAGACCGCGCGGCCGTCTCGATGAGCTGTCCCTTAAAGTGATGGGTTCCCGTATCCCGAGCCCTCTGTTTCCGACCCCCTGCCATGAGTGATCTGATACCGCTCCCGTCCATCGCCCCCGGCCGCTACCGCCACTACAAGGGCGGCGAGTACGAGGTCAGCGGCGTCGTCCGCCACAGCGAAACGCTGGAGCCCATGGTGCTGTACCGTCCGCTTTACAACGATTCCGGCCTGTGGGTGCGGCCCTATGACATGTTCGTCGGGCTGGTCGAGATCGACGGCATGCCGCAGCTGCGCTTCGAACGGCAGCCTGACTAGTCGCTGCCACCGGAATCAGGTCATCATGCAGGCTGTATTCCAGGCGCCCGCAGGATGCAGATCGATACCGCCACCCCCGCCGACATCCCCGCGCTGTGCGGACTGCTGTCCGCGCTGTTCGCGCAGGAGGCCGAATTCACGCCGGACACCGCGGCCCAGGCGCGCGGGCTGGCGATGATCGTCGGCGACCCGCGCGTCGGCAGCGTGCTGGTCGCGCGACGCGAAGGCGAAATCGCCGGCATGGTGAATCTGCTGTTCACGGTATCGACCGCGCTCGGCGAACGCGTCGTGCTGCTGGAGGACATGGTGGTCGCCCCTGCTGCCCGCGGCGGCGGTGTGGGCAGCGCGCTGCTGCAGGCGGCGATCGCCTTCGCCCGCGAGCAGGGCTGCCCGCGCATCACGCTGCTGACCGACCGCGTCAATGCCGATGCGCAGCGCTTCTATGCGCGGCACGGCTTCGTGGTGTCGGACATGCTGCCGATGCGGCGGGTGGAGTGCTGAGAACACGTCTGCAGTGGGAACGCGCCTGCTCGCGATGCCGTCCCCCGATCGAAGTCGGCGGCCGGCCAATGCCGCATCGCGACCAGAGGTCGCTCCCACGAAACTGCGCCTCCCCGGCGGAAGGGAGCGGGCACTTTGTGAGAGCGAGCTTGCTCGCGATAGCGGCCTGTATCGAGGCTCCGGACGCCGTCCCGTGAGGCAGGTAGTCGTCTAGCCGCGCACGTGCGACTGCACCCAGCGCACGATGTCGGCCGCGCTCATCGCACCCGCCTGGCGGGCGACTTCGACGCCATCGCGGAACAGCATCAGCGTCGGAATGCTGCGGATGCCGAAACGTGCCGCGGTCTGCCGTGCGGCTTCGGTGTCGACCTTGGCGAAGCGCACTCGCGGCAGTTGTCGGGCGGCTGCTTCGAACTGCGGTGCCATCATGCGACAGGGGCCGCACCAGGCGGCCCAGAAGTCGACCACGACCGGCAGTCCGGTACGGCCGACATAGGTGTCGAAATTCGCGTCGTCGAGCGCGAAGGGCGCCGCCTCCAGCAGCGGCGCCTTGCAGCGCGCGCAGACCGGGCCGTCGCCCAGGCGCTCGTCGGGAATGCGGTTGGTGGCGCTGCACTGCGGACACACGACATGCATGCTCTGTCCCCCGGAAGGATGTCCGGCAGCAGATGGGGATGCCGCCGGCGAATCCAAGCCCGCGCGGCTTCACTCATCGGCGCGATCCTTCGACCGCGACAGCGGCCCCAAGCGGGGCCGCGTCCGCGCGGGACTGCCTTCAGAGGCTGGCTGCGCGCGGGCGTCCTCTTTCCTGGGCGCTCTGACAGCCGATGCACAGCGCGGCCTGCGGTTCGGCCTGCAGCCGGGCGAGCGGGATGTCGGTACCGCACTCGGCACACAGACCGTAGCGGCCCTCGTTCAGTCGCTGCAGCGCGGCGTCGAGTGCGGCCAGTTCCACCGTTTCGAGATCGGTCATCGCCAGATCGATCTCGCGGTCGGCGCTGCGCTGCGGCGCGTCGTCGCCGTCCTGCAGCAGCACTTCGCGGGCGTGTTCGGCGCGCGTGCGACCGGCAAGCTGTGCCTCGATGTGGGCGGTGAGTGCGTCGTGACGGGCGCGCAGACGGCGCTCAAGCTGTTCGCGGTCGGTCTGGGTGAGCGGGGTGTTCATGCGATATTCCTCCTGCCCTTATGCTGTCACTGCCGTGCACGGATGGCGTTGATCGGTATCAATGGTGCCGGTCGCGTCGCGGTGACCGGCGGCTGATGGCCATTCCGTGATCATCGATCCGGATGCGCTATCGTCACGACGTCCGAGCCATTCCGTCTCCTGCCATGACCGACACCGCATTCGACGTCGCAGTTCGCATCGCACGCGGCGACAGCACGGCCGTCGACGAGCTGGAGGTGTGCCTCGCGCGCATCCGCCGGCACAACGGCGACATCAATGCGGTGGTGACGCTGGACGAGGCCGGCGCCCGTGCAGAGGCCCGTGCGGCCGATGAGCGGCGCGCCGCCGGTGGTCCGCTGCCGCCGCTGCTGGGCGTGCCGATGACGGTGAAGGATGCATTCGAGACCGCCGGCCTGCGCACCACCGCCAGCCACCCGCCGCTGGCGCACTACGTGCCGGCGACGGATGCGACGGTGGTGGCGCGCCTGAAGGCGGCTGGCGCGGTGCTGGTCGGCAAGACCAATCTGCCGGAACTGGCGGCGACGCCGCAGTGCTGGAGCCCGCTGTTCGGACCCACGCGCAACCCGTGGGACCTGGCGCTCACGCCGGGCGGCAGTTCCGGCGGCAGCGCGGCGGCGGTGGCAATGGGCTTCTCGTACATCGATCCGGGCAGCGACATCGGCGGCTCCATCCGCATACCGGCCGCGTATTGCGGCGTGGCCGGACTGAAGGCGAGCGAGAACCGCATTCCGCGCAGCGGCCACATTCCGCATCTGCCGGGCGGCCGGCGCAGCGTGCGCCACCTGCTGTCCTTCGGTGCGCTGGCACCCTCGGTGGCCGACCTGCAGACCGCGCTGGCGGTGCTGGCCGGCCCGGACGGGCTCGATGTCGAGGTGCCGCCTTTGCCGGTGCTGCCGGTGGCGCCGCCGACGCGGCCGCTGCGCATCGCCTGGTGGGACGATTTCGGCGGCCTGCCGCTGTGCCGTCGCACGCGCGCCGCCCTGGCGCGCACGGTGGCGGCGCTGGAAGCCGCCGGGTGCAAGGTCGAGCGGCGCTGCCCGCCGGGCTTCGACGTGATCAAGGCCTGGCAGGCCTACGGCTGGATCGCCGGCACCGAGGTCGGGCTCGGCATGCCGGCGCTGGCGCGCCGGCTGCTCGCCGTGATGGGCCGTTTCGTCACGCGCGACCAGCCGCTGGCGCACGCCTTCGTGCAGGGGCTGGCGCTGGATGCTCAGCGCTACAGCCGGGCGCTGAACACGCGCGACCGCATGCTGCGTGCGCTCGAACGCATGCTCGAGGACGCGGACGCCTGGCTGTGCCCGGTGGCGAGCACGGTCGCCTGTCCGCAGGGCGAGCTGGTGTGGTGGCGGCACCTGCCCGACATTGCGGTCGACGACGCGCGCCTGCCTTTCGTCGAAGCGGCGATCGGCATGGTGACGCCGTTCTCGCTGACCGGCAGTCCGGTGGTCGTGCTGCCCGCCGGCGTCGAGGACGGGTTGCCGGTCGGCTTCCAGTTCGTCGGCCGACGCTGGCAGGACGAGGCCTTGCTGGCGACCTGCGCCGCGATCGAACGGGTGCTGGGCGGACGTCCGCTACCCCCGCGCCTGCTCGACCGCGCGTGAGCGCTGCCTGTCGGGATATCTGACACCGCGCCTGCGCCCGCCTGTCATTTCCCCGAAGAAACAAGGGTCTGTCGCAGTGGTCCCGATTTTGCTGTCGGCCGGTGTCGAGTGACACCTGTACGAAAGGCTGACGCAATGAAACTGCTTGCCCTGACTGCGACGACCGTGCTGATGAGCGCGGCATCGCTGGCCCAGGCCGCTTCACCGACCGCGGTGGCGACCTGGAACTTCAACAATACGCTGGCCGCCGACGAAGCCGGCAAGCCGGCGCTGTCGGTCATCGATCCGCTGGCGACCAGCGGTTTCGTGATGGACACCGTGTTCGGCGAATCGCGCTGGGTGTACCGCTTCGACGGCAACGCCACGCCCGCCCAGCAGGCCGGCCTGTTCGTCGACAGCAGGGGGCTGCTCGATGCCGACGACGCCTACTCGGTCGACATCGTGTTCCAGTTCGAAGCCGATACGGCGACCTGGGAGAACATCTTCGGCGTGTCCAATCGTCAGAGCGACAACGCGCTCTACGTCGATCCGGGCCGGCGCCTGGAGGTGTGGCCCAGCGGCGACGGCCCGACGCCCTTCACCTACGGCGAATACCACCGCGTCACGCTGACCAACAACGGCAACAACACGGTGACCGGCTATATGGACGGCATCTTCCAGTTCACGCTGAGTTCGACCTCGATGAATTTCAGCGCCTACGCGTCGGCCAACCCGTCGCGCCTGATCCACTTCTTCGCCGACAACCTGGTGGGCGGTGGCCAGGGCGAATTCGCCGACGGCCGCGTGGCGTCGATCCGGCTGTACGACATCGAGCTCGACGGCGATCAGGTGGGCGAGCTGCCGCCGCTGCCGGCGGTGCCGGAGCCGTCGGCGGTCGTGCTGATGCTGGCCGGCCTCGGCGTGATCGCGGCGGCGGCCCGTCGCCGCGCCTGAAGCACCCGGGGACGGCGGTCTACCACTTGCCGATGGACTTGATGTAGGCCACCAGTTCCCAGATTTCTTCCTGCGTGAACACCTCGCCCCAGGGGGGCATCGGCGTCGCGCCCTTGCCGCCGTCGCGGATGGTGTTGAACACGTATTCCGCCTCCAGACCCTCGCGCTCGATGAACAGCGCCGGCTTGTGGCCGTGGCAGTAGTCGGCGCAGGTCGACTGGAAGCGACCCTGGCCGGCCTTGATGCGGGCCGGGTCGGCGAGGTCGAAGGGGGCGGGGCCGGCGGGCGTCGCGCCGTCCTCTGCGGCCTTGTCCGGCAGTACGGCGTTGAAGGCCATCGCCGAAGCCATGCAGCTCATCAGGGCTGCGAAGGTGAGTTTCCGTATATCCATGAATCAGTTCCGGGTAGTGCGTGTTCTTGATGACCGTGCCGCGCGTCGGCGCGGCACGGTCCGGACGCAGGCTTGCCGCGTCCTGCCTCAGTCGACCTGCACGGCCACCAGCTCGGCCGGCAGGCCGGCACCGCCGATCGGCACCACGACGTACTGCTTGCCGCCGGCGCGGTAGGTCATCAGCGCGCCGAAGGCGGCACCCGGCAGCTTCACCTCACCGAGCACGTCACCGGTGCGCACGTCGTGCGCGTACAGGAAGGGCTCCTTCTCGTCCGCGGTGGCCTGCGTGATCAGCGCATTGCCGCGCGACGACAGGCCGAGCACCGAGTTCGTGCCTTCCGGTGCGAGGAAGAGCACGTCGTCGGTCAGTGCGATGAAGCTTTCGCGCGGCACGCCGACGCGGTCCAGCTTCAGGTCCTTGATCGCCGGGTGGTCGACCGGGCCCTTGCCCGCCGGTACGCGCCACAGGTGCTTGCCGGTGTTCATGTCGATTGCGGTGACGGTGGAGAAGGGGGGCTTGAACAGCGGCAGACCTTGCGGACCGCCCACACCCGCCCAGGTGCCGGTGTAGTCGTACACGCCTTCGTTCTCCTTCTTCAGCTTGATGCCGAAGGGGATGGTGAAGGACGGCACGTAAAGCACATTGGTCTTCGGGTTGTGCGCCGCGCCCGCCCAGCTGGCGCCGCCGAGCACGCCCGGTACCTGCAGCGTGCCCGCCTTGTCGGTGGTCGGCGGGTAGTACAGCGGGCCGTAGTTGTAGCGCGACAGGATCTTCTTTGCCTCCTCCTTCAGCTGCGGCGTCAGGTCGATCAGGTCGTCCTCGGTGACGCCCTGCTGCACGAAGGGTGCGGGCAGGCTGGGGAAGGGCTGGGTCAGCGACGACCGCTCACCCGGCACCGTGGACTGCGGCACCGGCTTTTCGGTGATCGGCCACACCGGCTGACCGGTGCTGCGGTCGAAGGTGAACACGAAGCCCTGCTTGGTTACCTGGGCCAGCGCCTTCACCTTCTTGCCGTTGACGGTGAGGTCCATCAGGTTGGGCGCGGTCGGCAGGTCGTAGTCCCACAGGCCGTGATGCACGATCTGCTGATACCAGGCGATCTTGCCGGTCTTGGCGTTGAGCGCCACCACCGACTCGCCGAACAGGCCGTTGCCCTTGCGGTGGCCGCCGTAGAAGTCGTTGGTCGGCGTCGAGAAGGGCAGATAGACCAGACCCAGTTCCTCGTCGCAGCTCGGGCGCGCCCACATGTTTGCCGAGCCGGTGGTTTTCCACGAACCGTCTTCCCAGGTTTCGTTACCCGGCTGACCTTCCTGCGGCGGCTGTTCGAAATGCCACACGCGCTTGCCGCTGCGGATGTCGAAGGCCTGGATGTCACCCGGCGGGTGGCTCTTCATCGGCGCGCGGCCGACCGCGAAGGAATCGAGCACGGCCAGGCTGGGTACGATGGTGTTGCCGCAGACGATGGGCGGCGACGTGAGCGCAACGAGCGAGCGGTCGACGAAGCGACGCAGACCCTTGGTCATGTCGATGCGGCCCTTGTCGCCCCACGACTCGATCGGCTTGCCGGTCTTCGCGTTCAGCGCGATCAGGTAGCCGTCGCCGGTGCCGACCAGTATGCGCTTGTCCTCACCGTCGGCCCAGTAGGACAGGCCGCGGCTGATGAAACCGAGGTTGGGCGGCGTGCCTTCGATATAGGCCTTGGGGTCGTAGGTCCACAAGGTCTTGCCGGTCTTGCCGTCGATGGCCGACACCATCGCCATCGGCGAACTGGAATACAGGATGCCGTCGATGGCCAGCGGCGTCGATTGATTGACCCAGGTGCGCAGTTCGGCGTTGTCCTGCCAGATCTTGTTGTCAGGCATGGCCCAGCGCCAGGCCACCTTCATCGATTTCACGCTCTGCGCGCTTACCTTGCCGCCAGCCAGATAGCGCGAGCCGGCCTTGTCGCCGTTGTACTCGGTCCAGTTGCCATCGCCCGCAGCGGCCATCGCCAGCGGGGCGGCGCCCAGCATGATGGACAGCCACAGTGTCTTCCTGGCTGCGCGGGGAAAAGCGCCCGCGGAATTCAGCATCGCCATGTTTCCTCTCTCCAATCGAGTTCGTCGTGTTGTCTGCGGAACGCATCGGCATGCTGCCGGTGCGTGCCAGGACGACGCAAGATCGGTGCCGATGGAAACCCGGGTAAATGCCCCTAAATGATCCGGGATAATCGCCTGTAGGATACGGGTGTACCGCTTTTCGCGGCGTGGACAGAGACGGGTGTCTCGCGTGCGCGTGCGACGTCTCAGTTCTGGACAGGGCACATCAGGGGGCGCGATGGAAGCTGTCGTGCAGGCCGGACCGGTGCGCTCCCCCGGTCGCCACCGGCCTCGTTCGCGAAGCTGCCGGTGTCAGAAGCGCTGGTGGCGGAAGTGCGCGGGTGCGTGCGACACGACGGACGAGGCGATCAGCAGCAGCCAGAAGATGCCGGCCGCGAACTGCGGCAGCACGATCATCGCAGTGACGCCCAGCAGCTTCAGCGGGATGAACAGCCCGGCCAGTTCGATGGCGTGACGCGGCTTGCTCCATACCTCGATGCCGTAGAGGCCGAGGCCGGTCACCAGCATCAGCGCGGCGGCGCCGCGACGGTATTCGTCGTGGCCGGTCAGCAGTGCGCTGCCGACGAGCACGACGCCCACCAGGTGCAGTGAACGCAGCGCGACGAGCAGCCAGCGGCGACCGGGAAAGTCGCGCCGATTGCTCGGCGCGAAGTCGCGGGGCAGATCGTGAGGGGGCATGGCGCGAGTATGACTCACCATGCATCCATCGGGCTGATGGCGTCGCCGGCGAAGGGCAGGAAGGGGCCGGTGCCGCTGTGTTCGGCGCTCGACGCCGGTACGAAGGCGCCGACGTGCACATCGAACACGTGCACCTCGCCCTCCTCGATCACGTAGTGCCAGCCATGCAGCGCGAGCTGACCGGCGTCGACCTGCCGGCGCACCATCGGATAGTCCATCAGCCTCTCCAGTTGCAGCACGACCGCGCGCTGTTCGGTACGGCGCAGCGCTTCGTCGGTGAGCTGCACCGGCAGCACCGCCTCGCGCCCGAGGTCGAGCCAGGCGTTCAGGTTGGGCGCGTCCGGCCCGATACCCTCGTACAGTGCGCGCACACCGCCGCAATGGCTGTGGCCGCAGACGACGATGTGGGCGACCTTCAGATTGAGTACCGCGTACTCGATGGCGGCAGCCGTGCCGTGGAAGCCGGCCAGCTCGCCGCGCCGCGCGCCGCCGTCGTAGGGCGGCACGAAGGCGCCGACGTTGCGCACGATGAACAGTTCGCCCGGACCGGTGCCGGTCAGCAGATAGGGTACCAGGCGCGAGTCCGAACAGCCGATGAACAGGATGGTCGGCTGCTGGCCGTCGCGAACCAGGCGCTGGAACTGGTCCTGCACGCCGGGAAAGGTGTGGTCGTGGAAGCGGCGCAGGCGGGCGAGCAGTTCGTCGGGCATGGCGGTGTCCTCCGGTTCAGGCGGCGCGCAGCAGCGGGCCGATGGCATCCAGCGTGTTCTTCAGCAGCAGGCCGTATTCGGTGTCGCCCTCCATCACCAGCGCGCGTTCGAAGAACAGCCGGTCGGCGTCATCGTCGCCGCGCAGCAGGCGCAGATAGCTGGCGCTGTCGGCGGCGATGCGCAGCGCGACCGGGCCGTGGTCGGGCGCGCTGCGGAAGCGACCGTCGCGCAGCGCGAGGCGGCAGCGCAGGCCGAAGTCGCGCACTTCGATCTCGACCGTGCGGTCGGCAAGTTCGAGCGCCGCGTCGGCCGGCAGGCGCGGACGCAGCGCGCGGTTCAGCGCGGCGGCGAGCAACCGCGACGGCGGCTGTATCGGCAGGCGCGCGATCAGCCTGCGCAGCGCGGCGGGCGGCGGCGGCAGTGCCGGCAGCCTGATCGGAAACGAGCGAGTCATGCAGTCATCCTTTCCAGTCCGGGACGGCGGTGGGCGTAACCATCGACCAGACCGCCGGGCAGGCTGAGCGCTGCGAGCGCGGCAGCGGCCTCAGCGGCGTCGGCCTGGCCGTTGTAAGTGCGTTCGAACAGATCGACCACGGTGACGAAGTCGCGCGAGGTGGGCGACAGCCGGGCGCGGCTGACACCGGCGGCGCGCAATGCCGGGGCGTCGGCGATCAGGCAGTGCTGCGCCGCCGACTGTATCTGTATGCCGTTCAAGGCGAGGAAGGGCTGACCTTCGGTGGTGTCGAGCAGCAGGCCGTCGGCGTGTTCGATGCAGCGGAAGCCGCACTGGTCCTTGCTCAGGTGGAAATGGCGCGCGGTGAAACAGCGTGCCGAGAAGGCCAGCGGCAGACGGCCGAAGGCGAACACCTCGGTGGCGACCGGAAGGTCGTTCCCCGGTCCGCCCTTCACGGGCGTAACCGGCGGGTTGATCAGCGCCAGCGCGTCCAGCGCAAGTTCGACCGGTGCCACCCAGCGGATGGCGCCGAGCGCCGCGTGCTCGCGCAGGGCCGGCTGGCTGTAGACGTTGATGTGCGGGCCGAGTACGAAGGGCCGACCGGCCAGTGCGCGAAGTGCCGAGGCGTCGCCGGCTTCGACCAGGAATTCGGTCTGGTCGGCCCAGCGGTGCAGCGCGCGCAGGTCGGCCGCCGATTCGAGCAGTGCCTGGCTGGCCAGCACGACTTCCTTGCCGCAGGCGGCGAGATCGCGCGCGAGGGCGAGCCAGTCCTCCGCCTTCATTTCGTGGCGGCGGCTGCACACGACTTCGCCGAGCACCACGGTGTCGGCGGGTGACTCGGCGACTTCGGCGTAGAAGTCGAGCAGCGTTCGGCGCGGCCAGTAGTACAGCACCGGGCCGACGGTCAGGGCGATGCGGGTGTTCATGGGTGTGTTCATCGATTCACCGCCACGGCCGGTCGTAGGCGCCCAGCGTATGCTGCTGGCCTTCGGCCCAGCGGCCGAGCGCGGCGGTCCATTGCGGCTGCACGCCGAAGCGCGCCGGCTGCGCGGCGCAGTCGTCGATGGCGGCGCGCCAGACGCGGGTGACCTGTTCGACATAGGCCGGGCTGCGCTGGCGCCCCTCGATCTTGATCGCGGCAATGCCCATGTCCATCAGCTGCGGCAGCAGCGTCAGCGTGTTCAGGCTGGTCGGTTCTTCCAGCGCGTAATCGCGTGTGCCGTCGACGTTGAAGCGGCCCTTGCACAGCGTCGGGTAACCGCGCGGCTCGTCCGCTGCGTAACGGTCGATCAGCACACCATTCAGGCGGGCGGATACGCCGCTGGCGCCGTCCTCCCAGCGCACCGCCGATGGCGGCGAGCAGACACCGGCGGTGTTCGGCGACTGGCCCGTCACGTAGGAGGACAGCGCGCAGCGGCCCTCGACCATGACGCACAGGCTGCCGAAGCCGAACACCTCGATCTCGGCCGCGCTGTTGCGGCACACCTGTTCGACCTGCGGCAGCGTGAGCACACGCGGCAGCACGGCGCGACGGATGCCGTAGCGCTCGCGGTAGAACTCGATCGCCTCCCAGGTGGTGGCCGAAGCCTGCACCGACAGGTGCAGACGCAGATCGGGATGGTGATCGCGCGCGTAGGCCAGCACCGCGGTGTCGGCGCAGATCAGCGCGTCGATGCCCAGTCCGGCGGCGGCATCGACGGCGGCGAACCAGCGCTCGGGCGTTCGGGCGTCGGCGAAGGTATTGAGCGCCATCAGCACTTCGCGACCGCGGCTGCGGGCGTAGGCGATACCGTCGCGCGCCTGCGCGAGGTCGAAGTTCAGGCCGACGAAGTTGCGCGCGTTGGTGGCGTCCTTCAGGCCCATGTAGACGGCGTCGGCGCCGGCATCGATGGCCAGCGTCAGGGCGCGCAGCGAGCCGGCCGGGCAGACCAGGGCGGGTTTCCGGGGGAGTTTTGCGTGAGCGGTGCGGGATGTCTGCATATCGGATGTCCGGAACTGCGGGCGCCGCCCAGTGTGGGCATCGCGCGCGGCGCCGTGTTGATCCGGGTCAGACCGGTGTCACACGGCGGCGCGCACGATTGAGGTCATTGCACCAGCGGCGTGTCGGCGATGTCCATGTCCACGCCTTCGAGCACGGCCTGGCCGGCCAGCAGCGCGACGTACTGGCGCAGCGCGGTGGCGAAGCTCTGCTGGCGCAGCGAGGCGGCGACGGTGCCGCGTACTTCCTCGAAGGGCTGCACGGTGCCGGCCTCGCGCTCCTGCACGTCGATCACGTGGAAGCCGAAGCGGCTGTGCACCAGGCGCGGCAGCACGCCGATGTCCTGCTGGCCGAAGATGGCGCGGGCGAATTCCGGCACCACTTCTTCCGGCGACAGCCATCCGAGGTCGCCGCCGCGTTCGCTGCTCGGGCAGTTCGAGTTCTGCCGGGCGGCATCGGGGAAAGGGTCTTCGCCGTCCGCGTGCGCACGCACGTCGATCAGTACCGCTTCGGCGCGCCTGCGCAGCGCATTGACGTCGACGCCCGGCGTCACCGCGAACAGGATGTGGCGCATGCGCGCACGCTGGCCCACGGTGTAGCGGCCGAGGTGGGCGCTGTAGTGACGGCGGCAGGCGTCCTCGGACGGCTCCGGCACCTGGACCGCCTGACCGATCAGTGTGTCGATGGCGGCGGCGGCCTCTTCCGAAATCAGGCCATCGGCCGACTGTTCGTCGCTGGCCGACAGCAGGCCGGCCTGCTGTGCGGCCTGACGCAGCAGTTCGGTGCACGCGCGGTTGCGCAGTTCGTCCGGCGTAAGCGCCTCGTCCGCACCGTTGATCGCGATGCCGTTGACGCGGGCGATGCCGCGGCTGTCTTGCGTGGACTGCATGGTGTCTCCTCGATCCTTTGATGAATGGATGCGCCGCGCAGCCGCGACGCATCCTTCACATCATCTCAGACACCGGCACCCGGCTGGCGCGGCTGATTGTGTCCGGCTGGCAGATTGAGCCGGCGTGCGCGCACCACCTGGTAGGGGCGGAACACATACATCACCGAGGCGAAGCCGCTCCATACGTGCACCAGACGGGTGAAGGGGAAGATCAGGAAGATGGTCATGCCGAGGAACATGTGCGTCTTGAACACCCAGCCCGCTTCGGCCAGCAGTTCGGGCGCGCCGGCGCGGAAGGTGACGATGCGCTGCGCCCATTCGGCGAGCAGCAGCATCATGCTGCCGTCCAGGTGCTGCGCCGACAGCGGGATGGTGGCCAGACCGAGCAGCAACTGCAGCCACAGCAGCGCGGCGATGACGATGTCGCTGGTCTTCGACGTCGCGCGGATGCGCGGCTCGGTCAGCCGGCGGTGCAGCAGGATGGTCAGGCCGATGAAGCCGAGCAGACCGGCGATGCCGCCGCTCACCATGGCAAGCAGCTGCTTGGCGCCGGCGCCGATGAAGTGCTCATAGACGGCGTGCGGTGTCAGCATGCCGAAGAAGTGGCCGAAGAACAGGAAGAGTACGCCGATGTGGAACAGGTTGCTGCCCAGCCTGAGCTGACCGCGGCGCAGCAGCTGCGACGAGTCGCTCTTCCACGTGTACTGGTCGCGGTCGAAGCGCAGCAGGCTGCCGATGAAGAACACGGAGAGGCAGATGTACGGGTAGTAACCGAACAGCAGGTTGTCGAGCCAGGAAGTCATGGTTGTACTCCTTGAGTGGCGGAGGACTTGCGGACGATGTGTATCGGCTGCGCTGTGCCGGGCTTTGCCTGACCGTGCGAGGAGCAGCCGTCGAAGGCGAGCGGTTCGGCCCAGCTGTCGTCGAGTGCTTCGTCCGGCTGGATCTTGACCGCCTGCGCGCGTTCGCCGGCCAGTTCGATCAGCGCGCCGATCACGCTGGCGTAACGGCTCTCGCGCTTGACCAGCGCGGTGAACAGCGCGTTCAGGATGTGCGTCATTTCGGCAAGGAAGGCGCGCGCCTGCTTTGGCGGCTGGGTCGAGGCGAATTCGAGCACGACCGGCAGGTAGTCCGGCAGTTCGCCCGGCGACAGAAAGAGGCCCGCTTTCTCGTAGGTCTTCGCCAGATCGATCATCGCCGGTCCGCGGTCGCGCGAATCGCCGTGCACGTGTTCGAACAGGTGCAGCGAGGTCGATCGACCATGGTCGAACAGCTCGACGTAGGCGGCTTCGGCGTCCAGCGGGGCCTGTTGCAGCAGCGCCTCGATCAGCGCGTCCAGCTCTGCCAGACGTGTCGCCGACAGCGCGGCCTCGTCGTGCAACGCGGTGGCGATCGACGGCAGCATGCCGCGCAGGCTCGCGTCCGGGTAGCCGATCAGCAGCGCGCAGGCGCGCAGCGTGTGGGTCATCTTCGGTGGACTAAACATCGAGAGGATCCTCATGAACGAGTTGTGGCGGACATGTGCACAGCCCGCCGAGCGGAGGACGATCGGCGCCTGCATATGCCAACGCGCCGCCCGCCGGGCCGCCCCAGGGGAGAACGTGGCGTGCTCCGGGGGCAGATAGCGCAGTAAGCGTGAGGGCACGCATTCAGACCACCGCCTTGATGGGAATGGTCCGGCGCCTCGATCCACCGAACAGGCTGACATCGGAGCTGCCCTCGGAGCAGCCGTTGCCAAAGGAGAAGCCGCAGCCGCCGCGCACGTCGAAGGCGTTCTCGGCGTATTCGCGGTGTGTGCTCGGGATGACGAAGCGGTCCTCGTAGTTGGCGATCGCCATCACGTGGTACATGTCCTCGGCCGCGGCCTGGCTCATGCCGACCTGAGTCAGCGCTGCCGTATTGATCCGGCCATCGACATGCTTCTCGCGCTGGTAGGCGCGCATCGCCAGCATGCGTTCGAGTGCGCGCACGACCGGCTGCGTGTCACCGGCAGTGAGCAGGTTGGCGAGGTACTTCACCGGGATGCGCAGCTGGTTCACGTCCG
>JAVEVQ010000011.1:0-68055 GCA_034004945.1 Methyloversatilis sp.
ATGAGTCGGAGCTTGCCTGCCGTCGTCAGCCCCGCTCCGTCCCCCGGATGCCGGCAAACTCCGCCCTGACCTGCGCCCACTGCCGCCGGCTCACTGGCAGGCGTTCATCCAGCCCCTTCAGCACGACCGCCCAGTGCCCTTCGGCGCCGTCGCGCACGTGCTCGAAGCCGATTACCGCGTCGCGCGCAACCAGACAGTTGCGGTGGATGCGCACGAAGCGCCGGGCGAATTCCTGTTCCAGTGCGGCGAGCGCTTCTTCCAGCAGGTATTCGCGGGCGGCGGTACGCGCGGTCACGTATTTCAGCTCGGCGCGCAGATAGAGGATGTCGGCCACCGGCAGCAGCAGGATGCGGCCGCGTTCGCTGCACGACAGCTGGGTGCGCCCGGCCGCCAACGGCTGCGCCCGCCGCTCGGGGACCCGGCGCAGCGCGTCGAGCAACCGGTTCGCGCGCACCGGCTTCATCAGGTAATCGACCGCCTGCAGTTCGAAGGCACGCACGGCGTACTGGTCGTAGGCGGTGCAGAACACCAGTACCGGAGGCTGCGGAAGTACGGCCAGGCGCGCCGCCAGTTCGACACCGTCCATGCCGGGCATGCGGATATCGACCAACGCAACGTCGGCCTGATCGTCGGCCGCCAGCGCGGACAGACGTTCCAGCGCCTCCTGTCCGTTCGCCGCCTCGCCGACCACCCGGTTCGGCAGTTCGTCCGCGATGTCGGACAGCAGCGCGCGCAGGCGCAGGCGGGCCGGGGCTTCGTCGTCGGCGATGAACACGCGCAGCACGGCTCAGACCTCCACCCGGTAGGGGAAGCGGATGCGCACGCGGTATAGCCCGTCCTGCTCGCCCGCCTCCAGTTGCGCTTCGAGGTCGAAGAACAGCATCAGCCGCTCGCGGATGTTGTCCAGCGCCATCCGGTTGCCGCTGCCATGACCGGTAGCACCGTCGCGCGGCGGCGCCGGATTGTCGATCTCGACCACGACGTCGCCACCGGCGCGCTGCACGCTCACCCTGACCTCGCCGTTGCCGGCCAGCGGCTCGACGCCGTGATAGACGGCGTTCTCCAACAGCGGCTGCAGCATCAGCGGCGGCACCCTTGCGTCGGCCGGACAGCCGTCGGTCTGCCAGCGCACGTCCAGGCGGTCGCCCAGGCGCAAGGTTTCCAGCGCAATGTACTGGCGACACAGCGCCAGTTCGTCGCCCAGCGTGACCAGATCGCGGTTCTCGCGCATCAGCACGCGAAACAGGTCGGACAGCTCCTCGAGCGCGCGCTCGGCCCGGCGCGGGTCCTCGCGCATGATGCCGAGCACCGCGTTCAGGCTGTTGAACAGGAAGTGCGGCCGGATGCGCGCTGACAGCGCCATCAGCCGCGCCTGCGCGATGGCCGGGCCGAGCGCGCGCTCCTGCACGGTGAAATAGATCATCGCGGCGGCAGCGGCCAGCAGCGCCCACATCGCCTCACGCGCCGGCCAGGACGGCACCGAGTCGACATCCCAGCCGCCGAGCGAGGCCGTCGCGAGCACGCTGCCAAGCGCGACCAGTCCCGTCAGGGCCCAGCCACTGCGCGCGCGCAGGCGGGCGAACAAGGGCGCGGCGAGATAGAGCAGCAGCAATGTCAGGAGGAGCGCCGGCTCGACCCGCGCCGCCATTTCCGCCGCATCGAGCGGCAGCGCGTCCCAGCTGCGGTTGCGCGCTAGCAGCGCCAGCGCGGCGAGCGCATTGACCAGCAGCACGGTGCGCAGCATCACGCCGAGATTGCGCCAGTCGGGTGCGCGCGCCGGCCTCACGTCCGCCCCCGCGCCGCGCGCACGCAGGCCGGCGCGTCGGGCTTTCTGCCCCGCTGGCCTATAATTGGCGATTTCCCGCAGCGTGCCGAACTTCTTTCCATCATGAGCGCATCTTCGCAGTCCGAGCCGACCAAGGCGTGGTCGGGCCGTTTTTCCGAGCCCGTGTCCGATCTGGTGAAGCGTTATACCGCTTCGGTGTTCTTCGACCAACGCATGTGGCGGCAGGACATCCGCGGCTCGCTGGCCCATGCCGCCATGCTGGCAAAACAGGGCATCATCGCGCAAGCCGATCTCGACGCCATCCGCTCCGGCATGGCACAGATCACGCAGGAAATCGAAGCCGGCAAGTTCGACTGGAACCTCGACGACGAGGACGTGCATCTCAATATAGAGAAGCGACTGACGGCGCTGGTGGGCGATGCCGGCAAGCGCCTGCACACCGGCCGCAGCCGCAACGACCAGGTGGCGACCGACATCCGCCTGTGGCTGCGCGACGCGATCGACACCATTCTCGCGCTGATCGCCGACTTTCAGCGCGCCGTGCTCGACCTGGCCGAACACCACGCCGCCACCCCGCTGCCCGGCTTCACCCATCTGCAGGTGGCGCAGCCGGTCACCTTCGGTCATCACCTGATGGCCTACTTCGAAATGCTGCGACGTGACGCCGAGCGCTTCGCCGACTGCCGCAAGCGCACCAACCGGCTGCCGCTCGGTTCGGCCGCGCTGGCCGGCACCACCTTCCCGATCGACCGCGAATTCGTCGCCGCCGAACTGGGTTTCGACGAAGTGTGCTTCAACTCGCTGGACGCGGTGTCCGATCGCGACTTCGCGATCGAGTTCTGCGCCGCCAGCAGCCTGCTGATGACCCACCTGTCGCGCCTGTCGGAAGAACTCATCCTGTGGATGAGCCCGCGCGTCGGCTTCATCGATCTGGCCGACCGCTTCTGCACCGGCTCGTCCATCATGCCGCAGAAGAAGAATCCGGACGTACCGGAGCTGGTGCGCGGCAAGACCGGCCGCGTGAACGGCAGCCTGGTCGCGCTGCTGACGCTGATGAAGGGCCAGCCGCTGGCCTATAACAAGGACAATCAGGAAGACAAGGAACCGCTGTTCGACACCGCCGACACGGTGATCGACACGCTGCGCATCTACGCCGACATGATGGGCAGCAGCACCGCCGCCGACGGCAGCAAGGTGTTCAACGTGCGGGTCAAGGCCGAGGCAATGAAAAGCGCGCTGCGCCAGGGCTACGCCACCGCCACTGACCTGGCCGACTGGCTGGTCAAGCGCGGCCTGCCCTTCCGCGACGCGCACGAGGCAGTCGCCCGCGCAGTGCGGCTGGCCGAACAGAAGGGCTGCGACGTGTCCGACCTCACGCTGGACGAGCTCAAGTCCTTCTCGCCGCTGGTCGATGAATCGGTGTTCGCGGTGCTGACGGTCGAAGGTTCGCTGTCGGCCCGCAACCACGTCGGCGGCACGGCACCCGACCAGGTGCGCGCCGCCATCGCCCGCGCGCGAGCGCGGCTGGCGACCGGCTGAACGGGAGAAACCGCTTGAAACCGACAGGCATCACACGCACCGGAGCGACCGCGCGACGCCTGTCACCGGCCCCACGCTGACATGGATCTGCTCGGCAAGTACCGCATCCTGCGCCTGCTCGGCGAAGGCGCCACATCCAAGGTCTTCCTTGCGCACGACCCTTTCGGCCGGCGCGACGTGGCGATCAAGATCGTCGCCCGCGGCGACGACAGCGGCGCCAGCAGCAGCAAGTCCGAGCGCTACCAGCGCAAGTTCTTCGTCGCCGAGGCCTCGCTCGCGGGCAAGCTCACGCACCCGCACATCGTGCAGATCTACGACGCGGTGGCCGACGCAGATCCGGCCTACATCGTGATGGAGTACGTGCCGGGCGGCACGCTCGAACCGTACATTTCACCGGACAGCCTGCTGCCGGTCGGCGACGTGCTGGAAATCATCTTCAAATGCTCGCGCGCGCTCGACTTCGCCTGGCGGCTGGGCGTCATCCACCGCGACCTGAAGCCGGCCAACATCATGCGCGTCGAGGACGGTTCGGCGGTCGGCGGCACCAATGTGAAGGTGTCCGACTTCGGCGCCGCGATGTCGGTGTCGGCCACCGAAACCCAGGTGTCGGGCGTCGGCTCGCCGGCCTACATGAGCCCGCAGCAGATCAAGGAACACCCGCTCAACCACCAGACCGACATCTTTTCGCTCGGTGTGGTGATGTACCAGCTGCTGACCGGGCAGCTGCCTTTCCAGGGCAGCAACAACTTCAGCATGATGTACCAGATCACCCACGCCGATCCGGTACCGCCGTCCGCGCTGCGGCCCGAACTGCCGCCGGTGCTCGACGACATCGTGATGCGCGCGCTGCAGAAGTCGCTCGACGACCGCTATCCAAGCTGGGACGCCTTCTCGTTCGATCTCGCCGAAGCCTTCCGCACCGAGGCGCAGCGCGACCATGGCAACCGCATCGCCGACAGCGAGAAATTCAATTCGCTGCGCCGGCTCGCCTTCTTCCGCGACTTCTCGGACGTCGAGCTGTGGGAGGTGGTCCGTCTCGGCGAATGGCACCGCGTGGCTGCCGGCCAGATGCTGCTGCGCGAAGGCGACCCGGGTAACGGTTTCTTCATCATCGCCGACGGCGAGGTGAAGGTGACCAAGGGGCGCAAGCTGCTCAACGTGCTGTCGGCCGGCGAATGCGTCGGCGAGATGGCCTGGCTGACACCGGAGCGCGGCACCCGCGGCGCCGACGTGTCCACGCTGTCCGAGGCAGTGGTGATCCACCTCGCCAACGCCGCGCTCGAGCACGCGTCGGAAGCCTGCCGCCACCGCTTCGACCGCGCCTTCCTGCGCATCCTGGTTGAACGCCTGTCGCTCGCCAACCAGCGCCTGACCGGTGTCTGAGCGGATGCAGACAGCCGCGCCGCCAAACCCGTCCGAAGCACCCGCACCCGGCGGCGCGCTGGGCCGCTACCAGCTCCGGCGCATCATCGGCCGCGGCAGCACCAGCACCGTCTGGCTGGCCTGGGACCCGCAGGCGCAGCGCGAGGTCGCGATCAAGTGCATCGACCCGGACGTGCTGAACGACCACGCGCGCGGCAAGCTGCACCGCAATCTGCTGATCAACGAGGCATCGCTGGCCGACAAGCTGCAGCATCCGCACATCGTCGCCATCCACGACGCAGTGGTGACCGGCGACCAGGCCTACATCGTGATGGAGTACGTCGCCGGCGGCACGCTGGAGGCGCACGTGCAGCGCCCGGGCCTGCTGCCGGTGGAGCGCATCGTCGAACTGATGTTCAAGTGCACGCGGGCGCTCGATTACGCGTGTCAGCTGGGCATCACGCATCGCGACATCAAGCCGGCCAACATCCTGCTCACCCGCGACGGCGAACTGAAGCTGACCGATTTCGGCGCGGCGCTGTTCACCGCCAACGAGCGCACCCAGGTCGAAGGCGTCGGCTCGCCGGCCTACATGAGCCCACAGCAGGTGCGCGAGATGCCGCTGAACCACCAGACCGACATCTACTCACTGGGCGTGGTGCTGTACCAGCTGCTGGCGGGCGAGCTGCCTTTCCAGGCGAGCAACAAGTACAGCCTGGTCTACCAGATCATCCACGTCGATCCGCCGCCGCCCTCCGTCCACCGTCCGGGCCTGCCGCCGGCGCTCGACGCCGTGGTGGCGCGCGCGATGCAGAAGGACATCGCGCTGCGTTACGCGACCTGGGCCGAGTTCACGCACGATCTGGCGCAGGCCTTCCGCAACCGCCGGCTCAAGCCGCGCGAGGATGAATCGGGGGCTGCGGAGCACTTCCGGCTGTTGCGCACGCTGACCTTCTTCAATGAATTCAGTGACGTAGAACTGTGGGAGGTCGCCCACTTCGCACGCCAGGAACGCGTTGCCTCCGGCACGCTGCTGATGAAGGACGGCGAGCAGGGCGACCGGCTCTATGTTTTGGTCGAGGGCGAACTGGCGGTATGCAAGTCGGGCCGCACCCTGAACATCCTGACCAGCGGCGAATGCTGCGGCGAGATGTCGGTGATCGCCCGCCGTGACCGCAAGCTGCGCGCCAACGACGTGCAGGCGAACACCGACAGCCTGCTGTTCGCGATCGACGGCGAACGCATCCGCCGCGCGTCGGAAACCTGCCGCATGCGCTTCTACGAAGCCTTCCTGCAGGTGCTGGCCGCGCGTCTGTCGTCGGCCAATATGCGTCTCGCCGACAGCTGGGGAGGCGGCGGCGAATGAACACGCTCGCGACGCGGATTGCCGCCGCCCTCGGCGCCGACTGCACGGGCGCCGTCGAACTCGCGCCGGGCCGCACCCGGCGCGCACTGAAGATCGATACCGGCGACGCGCCGCTGTTCGTCAAGCTGCTGCCGGCTGACCGGACAGCCGTGTTTGAGGCCGAGACGGAGGGACTGGCGCTGCTGCGCGATACCGGCTGCTTCCGTGTGCCGGTCGTGCACGGCAGCGGCACGGCCGACGACTTCGCCTGGCTGGCACTTGAATGGCTGGACCTGAAACCGGTATCCACCGATGAAGACGGGCGCGCTTTCGGCAAGGCGCTGGCAGCGCTGCACGAAGTACACGGTGAGCTGTATGGCCTGCCGCGCGACAACTGGCTCGGCGACAGCCGTCAGGAAAACGGCACGTCCACCACTTGGCCGCTTTTCTATGCGCAGAAGCGTCTGCGGCCGCAACTCGAACGGCTGATCGCCAGCGGCATGCGCGGCGATCTGATACGCAACCTGCAAGGCATCGTCGAGCGCGTGCCGGCGCTCTTCCTCGAATACCGCCCGGCCGCCTCGCTGCTGCATGGTGACCTCTGGCATGGCAATGCCGGCATGGTCGATGGCCAGCCCGCCGTGTTCGACCCGGCAGTGCATTACGGTGATCGCGAGGCGGACTACGCGATGACGGAACTGTTCGGCGGCTTCCCGATCTCCATGTACGCCACCTATCAGAAGAGCGCTCCGCTGGACGCCGGCGCCGCATCGCGACGCGGCCTCTATCGGCTCTATCACCTTCTGAACCATACCCTTCTGTTCGGCAGCGCCTATCTGCGGGAAACCGAACGCACCGCAACACGACTGCTCTCCGAACTGCGTTGAAGGCGCCTCGCCGCGGGCTCTCCCGCAGCGCACCCCAGGGCCTGTTGTTTTATGAACGTACGTTCACATCTCATTGTTTAGGCGAGAAAATAATCCGGCAAAGTTTTTGTGTGCAGTGCAACAAAAACATGTTGACATCACGTCGACCCGCCCTATAATCGTGTTCATGGTGCAGCGCAATACGAACCTTCTGGCTACGTAGTGCGTCGCACGATTTAGGTGACCTCGTGGGTGTTCCCGGTTTTACCGCCCGGTCGTGGTCGCTCTTTCAACTAAATGTACGGAGATAACCACCATGGCCTTCACCCCCGAAAATTTCGCCGCCGCCAACAAGAACGGTATCGAAGCCCTGCTGACCCTGGCCAACACCGCCTTTGCCAGCACCGAGCGCCTCGCCGCTCTGAACCTGAACACCGCCCGTTCGCTGCTGGAAGACAGCGTCGCGAACGCCAAGACCCTGATGGGCGCCAAGGACGTGCAAGAGATCGTGTCGCTGCAGAGCGGCCTGGTCCAGCCGTCGATCGAGAAGGTTGTCGCCTACTCGCGCAGCGTCTATGAAATCGTGTCGCAAACCCAGGAAGAGCTGAGCAAGGTCGTCGAAGCTCAGGTCGGCGAAGTGAACAAGGTCGTCACCTCGACTCTGGATCAAGCCGCCAAGCAAGCTCCGGCTGGTTCCGACGTCGCCGTCGCCGCAGTGAAGTCGGCCATCGCAGCCGCCAACAGCGCCTACGACAGCATGGCCAAGGCCGCCAAGCAAGCCGTCGAAATGGCTGAAGCCAACGTGAACGCCGCCACCTCGGCGACCGTTCGTGCCGTCGGCGCCGCCAGCGCGACCGCGAAGAAGAAGGCTGCTGCCTGAGTCTTCACGGGCAGTCAGAAAAAAAGCCCCGCCTCGTGCGGGGCTTTTTTTCGTCTGCGCAGCCGGCAGTGCGCCTTCAATCCGGGCTCATCACGAAAGCGCTCACATCGCCCGCCGCATTGACGCCGTAGCCGACGATCTGCCCGCCATCATTGATCGCGCGCGCCAGCGCCAGTCGCCGCCATCCCGCCCGCCGCACCTCCGGCAGTTCCTCGAGCACCGTCAACTTCGCCGTACCGAGGTCATAGAGCACCGCACGCCCGCCCTGGACACCCACCACCTGTCCGCGATTGTTGATGTCGTAGGGCTCGAACGGAATCTCGACGGTCGTGCCGCGCACCTCTCCCGGTCCGGCCGGCGTCCACACATAGCCCCGTCCGTCGAACACGCCTGCGACCTGCCGCTGATCGTTGATCCCACGCGCCTCGCCGCTCGCACTGGCCGGCATCGGTAACTCGCCGACCGGATGCGTGCGCCCGGCAGCAGGGTTCCACAACCAGGGCGGATGCGGTGTGACGTGGGCATGACCGGCGACCCAGCCCAACGGCGCGATGGCGCGCGCGACGCCCGAGCCGCCGGAGTCCGACGGCAAGGGGGCGATGCCGCGGACGGGCTGCGAACTGCCGTGCTGCCAGGTGAAGGCACTGTCGACCGTGAAGGAGCGCCCGACTTCCTCGCGGAAGCCGCCCGCCACCTCGCCCGTCTGATTCACTGCGAACAGCTCGCTGCCCAGCACGCGTCGGCCGGGAAACTGCACCGCTTCGACGCCTACGTCGGACCAGACGACCGCGACCTTCCTGCCTCCGGCGCGTGTGAGGCAGTGCCCGACGACGAGCCCCGCGTCATTGATGCCGGCAGCGGCACACGCGCCCGTTCCGTCAGACAGCGGCAAGGAGGTCAGACCGGCTCCCCGGCGCCAGACGAAGGCGCGGCTGCCGTCCGCATCACTGCCGTAGCCGACCACATCTCCGCCTTCATTGATGCCGCAGGCTTCGCTGAGGTGCGGCCCGCCGGGCAGATCACCGATGTCGTCGATCTGCCAGCACCCCGCCAGCGCCGATGCAAGCGCAAACAGCAGACAGGCACGCGCCGCCGGCACCCGATCCATCGAACACTCCCCACACGAAAATTCCGTGTGAATAGTGAATTGTCGTACCCATGATGTCGACCGGATCTGCCGCCCTGGCGTGAAAAGCGTCGTGCTCGGGGGTACGACTGGCCGTCCGGCATCACTCAGAGCGGATCGGCGTCGACCTCCAGTCCGCGCTGGATCACCTCGGCACGCATCGCGGCCAGCGCCGGTCCGACCTTGTCCGGATCGCCCTTGGTACCCAGTTCGATGTGCGGCCGCGCCCGCTTCGCGTTGCCGAAGCTGGGCAGGCTGAATACGGTGACGCCGTAGTCGCGTTCGATCGCCTGCATCAGGTCGAGCAGACGGCTCTCATGCGCGTCGAACACGAAGAACGACGCCTCCGCCCAGTTGCGGGTGTGGTGCAGATGACGGTACTTCGTGTCGAGCACCCACTGCATCATCGGCCACGCCATTTCCGGAAAACCGGGCACGAAATGGTGGTCGCCGCAGCTGAAACCGGGAATGCGGTTGAACGGATTGGGAATGATGTCGCACCCGGCCGGAAACTCGCCGAGACGCAGACGGTTCTCGGTCACCTCGGCGCCGAAGCGCGCGCGGATCTCGACTTCGGCCGCCGGATGCAGCACGCAGTCGACACCGAGCGCCGCCGCCGCCGCCTGCCGTGTATGGTCATCCGGGGTGACGCCGATGCCACCACAGGAGAAGACGATATCGGTCGTCGCCATCGAGCGACGGAGGGCGTCGATCAGACGCGGCCGTTCGTCGCCCAGATAGCTCACCCAGGACAGCTGCAGGCCGCGCTCGGCAAGCAGTTCGCGAACTTTGGCGAAGTGTCCGTCCTGACGACGGCCGGACAGGATTTCATCGCCGATGATGTAGAGGCCGATGGCCATGATTGCAACTCCTGTTCAGCGCGGTTGCGCGCTGAATGTCGTAATGAAAAAGGGGATCTGCGGGTGATCGGACATCGCGTGTCAGAGCCCCAGCTCGGACCACATCGCATCGACCCGCCTCTTTACGTCGGCGTCCATCTCTATCGTTCGCCCCCACTCGCGGCTGGTTTCGCCAGGCCACTTGTTGGTCGCGTCCAGCCCCATCTTCGAGCCGAGTCCGGCGACCGGGCTGGCGAAATCGAGGTAGTCGATCGGCGTGTTGTCGACGATGACGGTGTCGCGCTTCGCGTCCATCCGCGTGGTCATCGCCCAGATCACTTCCTGCCAGCTGCGGATGTCGATGTCCTCATCCACCACGATGATGGTCTTGGTGTACATGAACTGACGCAGGAAGCTCCACACGCCGAACATGACCCGCTTCGCGTGCCCCGGGTACTGCTTGCGCATCGACACCACCGCCAGCCGGTACGAGCAGCCCTCGGGCGGCAGGTAGAAATCGGTGATCTCCGGAAACTGCTTCTGCAGCAGCGGCACGAACACCTCGTTCAGCGCCACGCCCAGCATGGCCGGCTCGTCCGGCGGCTTGCCGGTGTAGGTCGAGTGATAGATCGGATTGCGGCGCATGGTCACGCGCGTGATCGTGAACACCGGAAACTCGGCCACTTCGTTGTAGTAACCGGTGTGGTCGCCGAATGGCCCCTCCGGCGCGTGCTCGTAGCCGGACGGATGGGTCGCGTCCGGGCGCAGTTCGCCTTCGAGCACGATCTCCGCACTGGCGGGTACGTCGAGGTCGTTGCCGATGCACTTCACCAGCTCGGTCCGGCTGCCGCGCAGCAGGCCGGCGAACTGGTACTCCGAAAGCGTGTCCGGCACCGGCGTCACCGCGCCCAGTATGGTCGCCGGATCGCAGCCCAGCACCACCGACACCGGGAACGGCGTGCCCGGAAACCTGCGCGCGTGATCGCGGAAGTCGAGCGCGCCGCCGCGATGGGCCAGCCAGCGCATGATCACCTTGTCGCGCGCGATCACCTGCTGGCGATAGATGCCGAGGTTCTGCCGCTTCTTGTCCGGCCCGCGTGTCACCACCAGTCCCCAGGTGATCAGCGGCGCGGCGTCGCCCGGCCAGCAATGCTGTACCGGCAGGCGCGAAAGATCGATCTCGCTGCCTTCCCACGCGATGTCCTGACACGGCGCCGACGACACCTTCTTCGGCGCCATCGAGAACACCTGCTTCAGCATCGGCAGCTTGTCCCACGCGTCCTTCAGGCCCTTGGGCGGCTCGGGTTCCTTCAGCATCGACAGCGTGCGACCGATGTCGCGCAGCGCTTCCGCCCAGCGGTCGCCGCTGACGCCCATGCCGAGCGCCACGCGGCCTGGCGTGCCGAAAAGGTTGCCGAGCACCGGCATGGTGTGCCCGGTCGGCTGCTCGAACAGCACGGCCGGCCCCTGCGCGCGCAGTACACGGTCGCAGATTTCGGTCATTTCCAGATGCGGCGACACCGGGCGCGCAACGCGCTTCAGTTGGCCCATGCTTTCGAGCTGCGCGATGAAGTCGCGCAAATCCGTGTATTTCATGTCGTGATACGGCTCCAGTACCTCGCGCCCTGCCTCGGGCAGGGTTCGCGGCCGATGGTAAGCGATAAGTGAAGGCCGCCGCACCCCGGCTGCGGCGACAGACCGCACCGCGCCACGGGCGTTCCGATACAGCTGTCGCAACCGTCGCCACCGGCCCGCTGTCAGAATGCGCGACCGCCCTGCCCACATGCCCGACATGCTCGCCTGGTACGCCGATCACTTCGTCCTGCCCTTGCCCGAAACCCATCGCTTCCCGATGGACAAGTACCGCCGGCTGCGCGAACGCGTCGCAGCCGAACTGCCGGGTATCACGCTGAGCGAACCGCCGGCCGCGACCGACGCCGAACTGTGCCGCGCCCACGATGCCGGCTACGTCGATCGCGCCAGCCGGGGCGAACTGAGCGTGAACGAGATCCGCATGATCGGCTTCCCATGGTCGGCGCAGATGATCGAGCGCTCGCGCCGCTCCGCCGGCGCCACCATGGCCGCCTGTCGCAGCGCGCTGCGCGACGGCGTGTCGGTCAATCTGGCCGGCGGCACACACCACGCCAAGCGCGCCAGCGGCGCCGGCTACTGCGTGTTCAACGACTCGGCGGTGGCGGCGCGCATGCTGCAGGCCGAATGCGGCATCGAACGCGTTGCCATCGTCGACCTCGACGTGCACCAGGGTGACGGCACGGCGGAGATACTCGGGCAGGCCGACGACGTATTCACGCTGTCGCTGCACGGCGACCGCAACTTCCCCTTCCGCAAGGAGCGCAGCCACCTCGACGTCGCGCTGCCCGACGGCTGCGGCGACGCCGCCTATCTCGCCGCACTCGACGACGCCCTGGCACGGATGAGCGCGCGCTTCGATCCGCAGTTCGTCCTCTACCTCGCCGGCGCCGACCCCTTCGAGGGCGACCGCCTGGGCCGGCTCAAGCTCACCAAGGCGGGGCTTGCAGCACGTGACACCCGGGTATTCGACTACTGCCGCCGGCGGACTCTGCCGCTGGCCGTGGCAATGGCCGGCGGCTACGCCGAGGACATCGCCGACATCGTGGACATCCACTTCGCCACCGTCGCTGCCGCGCTGCACCACACCCAGACCCGCTGACGGAACGGTTGACGCAGGCCCGCCGTGTTCTGGTAGATTTCGCCCTGTAATATGCGTTACGCATATCCAGGAAATCAACCAACCGGGAGGTCAGACCGTCAGATGAACACCCGATACCTGGGCGCAGCCCTCGCCCTCGGCGCAGTGCTCGGTGGCTGCACCGCGCCGCACAGCGAAACGCCGCTGGCCACCAATTTCCCGACGACGAAGCAGCCCAAGGTTCAGGCCGCCGGTCACTGGACCGTCATCGCACGCGACGTCGCCGCGCAGATCTCGCGCGACCTGAAGGACGAACGCCCGCTGTTCGTAGCCGAGAGCAGCGCGCGCACCCACTTCAGTCTCGCCTTCGAGAAGCAGCTCATTTCGGCGTTGATCGAGCAGGGGCGCACCGTCAATCGCACGCCGCAGGGCGCGCTGGTGCTCGAGTTCGAAACCCGCGCGCTGCGCTTCTCGGCCGATCGCCCGCAGTACCGGCACAGCGGCACGGCGACCATGCTGGCGGCCGGCCTGTGGGGCCTCGCCGTGGCCGACGCCAGTGCGGCAGGCGTGGCCACCGCTGGCGTTGTCGGTGCCGACGCCTACGGCTGGTTCCGCTCCGAGTTCGCGTCCGGCGCGACACCGCAGACGGAAATCATCGTCACCGCATCCGTCAGCGACGCGCAGCGCTTCCTCGCCCACCGCACCCATGTCTATTACGTTGCCGACGGCGACCGCGCGCTGTACGACGCGGGCAGCGGCACGCACACCATCCGCCTGAATGGAGGCCAGTGACATGCGCCCCGCCATCCTCGCACTGCTGTGCGCCGCACTGCTGCCGCTGTCCGCATGCACCTCCTCGGTCAGGCCCGACCCGACCTACGAACAGGCCGCCAGCGACCGCTTCGTGCCGGCGAACTACAAGGCGGCCGATGCACTGCTCGAGCAGATCGACGGGTCGATCGGCAGCGGCAATCCGCTCATCATCGCCACCGTGGTGAATATCGACGCGCTGGACCAGTCATCCACGCTGGGCCGGCTGGTGTCGGAGCACGTGTCGTCGCGCTTTTCGCGCGCCGGTTACCACATGGTGGAAATGAAGTTCCGCAACAACGTCTATGTACGCCAGCACCAGGGCGAAATGATGCTGACGCGCGAAATCAAGGATCTCGCGCGCTCCCATCAGGCGCGTGCGGTCATCGTCGGCACCTATGGTGCGGCGGAAGACATGGTGTTCATCAACCTGAAGGTGATCGACCCTGCCACCAATGTCGCGCTGGCCGCGCACGACTACGTGCTGCCGCGCGACGCGGCGATGAAATCGCTGCTGCGCAGCGCGCGCTGACCGTCGCGCCTGATCAGCGGCTGCGGCGTCCGCGCAACCACTTCAGGCCGAGCGGCCACAGCGTGCGTTGCATGTCGGAATGGAAGGGCGCGAAGTGGCCGATCCGGGTCAGGCCGAAGCGGGCGGGCAGGAACTGCACCTGACGCGTACGCGCCTGGGTGAACCAGCCGAGCAGCCGTTCCATCGCTGCCGGTGTCGCGTAGGGGTCGTCGGCCGAAGCGCAGGCCAGTACTTCACCGTGATAGCCAGCAAAGGCGGCGCGCGCCGCGGCGCCGTCCGGGGCGCCGCCGGCGCCAGGCAGCCAGCGGTAGAGCCGGTCGAAATCCGGCCACAGCCGCAGCCCCCATTCGAGCGCGACACCGCGCGGCAGGTCCTCCAGCCAGCCCAGACGCTTGCCCGGGAAATAGCCCATCGCCAGTGCGAGCGCCGGCATCAGCAGATGCCAGCGCAACAGGTAGCCGACACGCTGGCGCGGCGCGTAGTCCGGCCAGTAGGCGTATTGCGAGCCGACCAGCAGCAGTCGGGCGAGCCGCGCATTCGACGGCGCCGACCCAAGGCAAAAGCCCCCGATGCTGTGGCCGACGCCGACCAGCGTGCGCCCGGGGAAGCGGGCGGCGAGCGTGCGGATCGCCGCGTCGGTGTCGAGCGCGCCCCAGTCATGCTTGGTTGCGCGCAGTCCGCGCAAGCTGCCGTAGCGGCTGTCGCCGATGCCGCGATAGTCGAAGGTCATCGCCGGCAGCCCATGTGCGGACAGCCAGGCGGCGAAGCGTCCGTAGTAACGCGCGGCCACGCCGGTGGCGCAGCAGATGATGACGGCCGGCCGGCTGCCGTCGTCCCTGTCCGGTCTCCATAGCCGGCCGCGCAGCCGGTAGCCGTCCGTCGCCGCGAACTCGATATCCTCCGGTGCGAGCGCCTTGCCCCCGCTCACAGACCGCTCAGGCGCAGGAAGTAGACGAGGTCCATCTCCGGCGCCGGCTGACCCAGGCGCGTGGCAACTGCCGACATCTGGCCCCTGTGGTGGGTCGCGTGATTGAACACGTGCAGCAGCGTGCCGGCCCAGGGCGTATCACAGGACTGACGCGACATGTTCGGGTAGCACAGCCGACCGCCGAAGGCCGCTTCGTCAGTAGCCTCCACCAGTTCGCCCCAGCGCGAGGCCTGCGTGCGCACACTCCGCAGCAGCGCCGCACGATCGGACTCGACCTCGTCGGCGAGCGACGCGGCCGCGTATGGCTGACCGGTGAAGCGGCCGAACCAGATCAGGTCGGCCAGCAGCAGGTGGTTCAGCGTGCCGTGCAGGCTCTTGAAGAACAGCCCGTGATCGGCGCGCCAGTCGGCGTCGCTGACACCGTCGAGCGAGGCGGACAGGCGCTCGTGAGCCCAGCCGTGATAACGGGCCATGGTCAGGCTGTGCGCTTTGATCATTCCGGCTCCGGAGTCAGTGCAGGCGTTTCGCCTGCGCGCGAAACCGGTCCTCGAAGCGTCCGCCGAGCACCGACGCAATGTCCGAACGGCCAAGGCCGAGATCGCGCAGTTCGAGATCGTTCATCGCCCGCAATTCTGCACGCGCACGCCGCTGTCGGCTTGCCTCGCGCAGCCGGCGTGCCATATCACTGAGCCAGGCGTGCGCGGACATGACGCAACTCCTGTGTTTCGCCGGCATAGCCCCATGAATCCGCCGCCAGATCGCTGACCACGATGTAGCTGGCCGGATGCAGCGGGCCGACCAGTTCGTCCAGCGACTGCCAGACGGCGGACAGATAGTTCGCCTTCTCCGGTTTCGTATTGGTGCCGGCGGTAATGCGCACCTCAAGATGGAAGGCGGTCAGTGCGCCGCCGACCGCTTCCGCGCCGACCGACCAGTGTTCGCAGTGGCCGATGGACAACGCGGTCAGCTCGCGCTTCTTGCCGAGTATCTCGGCCGTCAGGTCGGTCACCGCGCGGGTCACGGCGAGGCGCGTCTCGGCGTCGAGCGGGCGGGACAGTTGCAGCGTGATCATCGGCATGGCGGGACTCCTTCACGGGATGACCGGATCATGCCGTCGGCAACTGTGACGGTCGATGCACAGGAAGCGGTTTTTGGACCGGCACAATTGACATCCGCGCCGATCTGTACCGCCAACTGTGCGCACGAACTGTACCGGTCAACAGAAAATACCGCGCAGTACAGTATCAGCCGCCATCGCGAGAGGACGCCGCATGAACCGCTACGAACAGCTCGCCGACCGGCTGCGCTCGGACATCCGCGCCGGTCTGTACCCGCCGGGCCAGCGCCTGCCATCAGTGCGACGCATCGCGCTGCAGCAGGGGCTGAGCATCGCCACCTGCATTTCCGCCTATCGCAAGCTCGAAGCCCAGGGCTGGCTGGAGGCGCGACCGCAGTCCGGCTTCTACGCACGCACGCCGGAAGCGCTGCCGCCGCGCGCCTGCCAGACCTGTGACGACGAATCGCCGGGCGAGGTGACGATGTCGGAACGCGTCGCCCAGGTCATGCGCGCCTCGCACCGCGACGATCTGCTGGTGTTCAGCACCGCAATTCCGCACGCCGACTTCCTGCCGGTGAAGGACGTGCGCGCCAGCCTCGGGCGCGCACTGCGCGCCGACGACGCCGGCAGCGCCCGCTACGGCGAATTCATCGGCGAAGAGGCGCTGCGCGTACAGATCGCCCGCCGTGCCGTCGAGTCCGGCTGCCAGATCCACCCGGACGACATCGTCATCACCACCGGCTGCCAGGAGGCGCTGACGCTGGCGCTGCGCGCGACCACACAGCCGGGCGACGTGGTCGCCATCGAGTCGCCCGCCTTCTTCGGCACGCTGCAGCTGATCGAATCGCTGGGCCTGAAGGCACTCGAGATTCCGACCGACGCACAGACCGGCCTGAGCCCGGACGCGCTCGAACTGGCGCTGGAGAAGTGGCCGGTCAAGGCCTGCCTGGCCTGCACCAGCTTCAGCAATCCGAGCGGCGCGCTGATGCCCGACGCGCACAAGCGACGCATCGTGCAGATGCTGTCGTCACGCGGCATCGCGCTGATCGAGGACGACATCTACGGCGAACTGGCACACGACGGTGAACGCCCGCGCGTGGCCAAGGCCTGGGACCGCACCGGCCACGTGCTGCTGTGCTCGTCCTTTTCCAAGACGCTGGCGCCCGGCCTGCGCATCGGCTGGATCGTCGCCGGGCGCTGGCGGCGCGAGGTCGAGCGACTGAAGTACGGCAGCACCATGGCCACCGCGCTGCTGCCGCAGCGCGCGCTTGCCGACTACCTGGCCAGCGGCCGGCCGGAGCGTCACATGGCGCGTATCCGCCGACAGTACGCCGAACAGATGGAGCGGATGCAGACGGCGATCGCCCGCCACTTCCCGCCCGGCACGCGCTGCACGCGCCCGGCCGGCGGTTTCATCCTGTGGGTGGAGCTGCCGGAACACATCGACGCGCTGGCGCTGCAGTCGCGGGCGCTGGCGGCCGGCATCAGCATTGCCCCCGGCCCGCTGTTCTCGCCGCAGGGCAAGTACCGCAACTGCATCCGGCTGATGTGTGCCGTGCGCTGGGACGCGCGGGTCGATACCGCACTCGCCAGCCTGGGTTCACTCGCCAGCCGATAGTCCGACCGGACCATAGCCATCGGCCGAACGGCCTATGACATCCCGCGTCGAACATTAACGGGAGATTAACGGGCAGGACATCGTCGCCCGCCAGACTTTCCGTGTCTCAACCCAGACCGGAGAGTCCCATGTTCACGCGTTCCACCCTCGCGGCTGCCTTGCTGGCCGGCCTGATGTCGGCCGGCGCCCAGGCGGCCGCCCCGGCCATCAGCGGCCAGTTCGGCAGCGGCAGCACGGCCGGCACCGTCGCCGCCGAAAGCTATTCCTTCATCGGCGGTGCCGAAAACTGGTCCTTCTGGACCTTCAAGGCCGATTTCCTGAGCGAAGTGTCGATCACCGTCACCCCGACGGATCCGACGCTCGACGTCATTTTCGGCATCTGGTACGGCGTCGAGAGCGACACCGCCAACTACTTCGACCTCGGCAGCAGCTCGCTGACCACGATGTTCGTGACCGGCGCCGACGGCACGCCGTCCAACCCCTTCGCCGGCGCCGGTGAAGCGGCCAGCGCGAGCTTCTTCAACGACTACGGCAACGGCCTGTTCGTGCTCGCCATCGCCGACTACAGCGACAACGTCGGCGTCGGCCAGCTCGGCTACACCATCACCGCCTCGGTGCCGGAGCCCGAAACCTACGCGCTGCTGCTGGCCGGCCTCGGCCTGATCGGTGCCGCCGCCCGCCGCCGCGCCTGATCCATCCGCACGGCCCTTGCACACTCACAACGGAGAGACAACAATGAACCATCAAGACGATCTGATCGACGTCCTGCGCGATTTCAGCAAGGCCGACGCCTCGAAGGACATGGACCCGCACTGGACCTACGGTCGTCGCGGCTTCCTGAAGAGCGGCGTCGCTGCCGCCGCCACCGTCGCGATGCCCTTCAGCATCCTCGGTTCGAAAAAGGCCCACGCCGCCAAGCTGCCGTTCAGCCCGGACTACGGCCCGCTCGCTCCGGTCGCCGACGAAGCAACCGGCCTGCCGCTGCTGCAATTGCCCGAAGGTTTCAAGTACTGGTCCTTCGGCTGGACCGGCGACATCATGAGCGACGGCCTGCCCACTCCGGGCGCGCACGACGGCATGGCCGTCGTTGCCTCCGACGCGAACAAGGTCATCCTGGTGCGTAACCACGAACAGGGCAGCCGCACCGCCGGTTCGTACGCCAACCCGAAGATCACCTACGACCCGCGCTGCAACGGTGGTACGACCAATATGGTGTTCGCACCGCGCACCGGCCAGTGGGTCGGCAGCTACGCGACGCTGTCCGGCACGATCCGGAACTGCGCTGGCGGTCCCACCCCGTGGAACTCGTGGATCACCTGTGAAGAAACGTCGGACGGCCCTCACAATGGCGCGACGCTGCAGCACGGCTACTGCTTCGACGTGCCGGCCACCGGTGCCGCCAAGCCGGTCCCGCTCAAGGACATGGGCTGCTTCAGCCACGAGGCGGTCGCGGTCGACCCGGTCACCGGCATCATCTACGAAACCGAGGACAGCAACCCGAGCGGCTTCTACCGCTTCATCCCGAACGTCATCGGCCGCCCGGAAATGGGCGGCAAGCTGCAAATGATGAAGCTGAAGGTCGCCAACAACGCCTCGCGCACGGTCAACGGCGTGTCCTACGGCTACTACGACACGGCAGTGGCTCAAGCGCCGGGTGCAAGCTACGACGTCGAGTGGGTCGACATCGAAAATCCGGACAAGCCCTTCATCTCCGGCACCAGCTATGGTGGCGTGGTCGCCCAGGGCATCATGCAGGGTGCGTCCAGCATCTCGCGCGGCGAAGGCATCTGGTATGGCAACGGCGTGATCTACGTCTGCTCGACCAACGGCGGCGCAGCCCGGAAGGGCCAGATCTTCGCCTACGACCCGCGCCGTGAAACCTTCACGCTGGTCTACGAATCGGCCGGTGGTGTGGACGATGTCGACGGACCGGACAACATCGCCTGGAGCCCGCGCGGCAGCCTCATCCTGTGCGAGGACGGCGGCGGCAACCCGAAGGAACTGTACGGCCTGACGCTGGACGGCACGCACTTCAAGTTCGCCGCGAACAACGCGAACTTCTCGTCGTCCGGCTTCGGCTCCTACACCCGTCCGTCCGGCCGTGTGTTCTCGTCGAACAGCACCGGTTCCGAGTTCGTCGGCGCCACCTTCCACAACGAGTGGCTGTTCGTGTCGATCCAGAGCCCGGGCATCACCTACGCCATCACCGGCCCGTGGGACAACGGCGCGCTGTAAGAGGGTACGCCCGTCCTGCATGAGTTCGAGCCGGCGCATTCGTGCGCCGGCTTTTTTTCGATCAGAGAGGTACCCCCACGATGCGCCATACACTTCTTGCCGCACTGCTGCTCGCCAGCGCTCCGGCCTTCTCCGCCACCACGCTGACCTTCCAGCACGGCGTCGCCGGCTATCTGTCCAGCCAGGACACCATGATCCGCAGCAACGAAACGGGCAGCGGAGAAGACAGCCGCGGCAACAACTACGGCACGCTGGATTACATCAGCGTCGACGGCGATGACGGCAGCCCGGGCGCCAAGCCGAACCAGGGCCTGATCCGCTTCGACAACCTGTTCGGCAACGCTGCCGGGCAGATCAAGGCAGGCGACACCATCGTGTCGGCCACGCTGAGCATCTACGTCGACAATCCGGGCAGCGGATTCACGATGTACGACATGCTGACCGACTGGTCGCAGAACACCATCACGTGGAACAGCATCGGCAACGGTATCCAGGCCAACGGCATCGAAGCCGGCACCGCTCCGCTGTTTTCCATCGGCGCCAACGACGGCGCCGAGAACATCGGCACCGGCTGGCTCACCATTGATCTGACCTCGTCCCTGCAAGCGGCTCAGGCCGGTTCGGTCCCGGGTTACGGCTGGGCCATGGTCCCGTTCTCCGCCGGCAGCAACGGCATCGACTTCCATACCTCGGAATACGCCGACGCGAATTTCCGTCCGCTGCTGAGCGTTGAAGTGATGCCGGTACCGGAACCCGGCACCTGGGCCATGCTGGCCGCCGGCCTCGCCCTGATCGGCGGCATCGCCCGCCGCCGCACCTGAGGAAATGACCATGAAGACTCTGTTGATCACCCTGATTCTTGCCGGCACGACCGCAACCGCGTCGGCCGCAACCTACACCTTCCAGCAAGGCGCAGGCGGCTACTACGGTTCGATGGACGTGACCATGTTCAGCAACGATCCGGACTCCAGCCACGGCTATGACACGGAAGTCAGCATCGACGCCTCCGATAGCGGGTCGCCCAATCACGTGCTGCTGCGCTTCGACGATCTGTTCGGCACCAGCGCCAGCCAGATCAAGGCGGGCGAAACCATCGTGTCGGCCACGCTGACGCTGCAGATCACCAGTGCCGGCAGCGGCATCCGCTTTCACGACATGCTGAGCGACTGGAACTCCGCATCCGCCACCTGGAACACGATGGGCGACGGCATCCAGACCGACGGCGTCGAAGCTGCCGCGCAGCCCTTCCTCGTGCTCGGCGCCAACGATGGCGAAGCGAACATCGAGGAAGGTACGCTGGTGCTCGACTTCACCGATGCGCTGCGCCGCATCCAGAACGGCAGCGCGCCGGGCTATGGCTGGGCCCTGCTGCCCTTCATGCCCGACGGCACCAACGGCGTCGATTTCTACAGCGCGGAAAGCTTCGATCCGAGCACGCGCCCGCTGCTGACGGTCGAAGTCGCCGCGGTGCCGGAACCCGAAACCTACGCCATGCTGCTGGCCGGGCTGGGTCTGATCGGTCTGCGCGCCCGTCGTCGCAGCTGAAACACTGCACCGCAGCCGAGTGGAAACGCGGGGCTCATGGGCCCCGCGTTTTTATTTCAGCGCGCCGATACCACGCAGGAAGGCATCGACCTGGCGCGTGTAATCGCCAGACAGGCCCAGCTGTTCGTTGATGTCGCCGTGCGACAGATCGACCGGCAGCTCGTCGATGCGACCGCCGGTTTCGCGCACGCGCTGCGCGAATACCTTCACTTGGTCGCAGGCCTGACGGCGCCGGCTGGAGCACACCGCCAGCCACGGCGCGGTCGGCGCGGCGAGCTGGTGCACCGGCGAGGTCGCGCGCCAGTAGGCCGGGTCCTTGCCGAAGGCGTCGTCGAACAGGCTGGCGTGGCGTTCCCTCATCAGCCGTTCGACGTCGAGCGCGCCGCTGTCCAGCAGCACACTGCCCAGCCATCGGCGCTCGCCCTGCGGCGCGGCGGCCAGCAAGGCCACCAGATGCGCACCGGCGGAATGCCCCATCAGCACGAAGCGCGAGGGATCGCCGCCCCAGGAGGGCGCCAGCGACTGCGCCCTGGCCAGCGCGGCGGCCACGTCGTCGCGCTGCGTCAGCACGTCGGCCTCGGGCAGCATGCGGTAATTGACCGACACGACGATGACGCCGGCCGGCAGCCAGTGCGCCAACTTGTTGCCGATCAGCCGGCCGTGCGCCTTGTCGCCGCGGCGCCAGCCGCCACCATGCACGAGGAAAAGCACCGGCGCGTCGCGGGCGCCGTCGGGGATGTAGACGTCCATGCGCTGGTCGGCGTGATCGCCGTAGGCGATGTTGCGCTGCGCACGGCTGCCGGCGGGCAGGCGGACCTCGGCTCCGCTGTCGGCGCGCCGCTCCGCCAGACGCTCGCGCAGCGGACCCGCCTGCGCCTCGAAGACGCATAGCAGTGCAGCCGCCGCAAGACCCACGGCGCTCATTCTGTTCATGTCGCTCTCCTGTTGCAGGGCCGGACGCGCCCCACCCAGGTAGACGCAGTTCGGCGGCCCGCCTTACGTCGCCGCGTCAACGCAAGGCGTAGTCGGCGACGATGCCGGCGAACACCGCGGCGCCGAGCCAGTTGTTATGCAGGAAGGCGCGGAAGCAGCGCGCGCGGTCACGGTCGCGGATCAGCGTCCAGTGATAGCCGGCGATGCCGGCCGCAACGACCAGCCCGACGTAGTAGGGCCAGTGCAGCCCTTCGAGCCGCCCGTAGAGCGCAAGCAGCGCCAGCGTGACGGCGTAGCAGGCCATCACCGCGGCGACGTCGAAGCGGCCGAAAGTGATGGCCGAGGTACGGATGCCGATCTTCAGGTCGTCATCGCGATCGACCATCGCGTACTCGGTGTCGTAGGCGACCGCCCAGAACACGTTGGCCGCCAGCAGCAGCCAGGCTTCCGGCGGCACCGTGTACAGCTGGGCGGCGTAGGCCATCGGAATGCCGAAGCCGAAGGCGATGCCGAGATAGGCCTGCGGAATGGCAAAGAAGCGCTTGGTGAAGGGATAGCTGGCGGCCAGGAAGAGCGCGGCGAAGGACAGCAGGATGACCAGCCGGTGCAGCGGCAGGATGAGGACGAAAGCGAACAGCGCGAGCGCGGCCGCCAGCAGCAGCGCCTCGCGCGTGCTGACCTCGCCGGTGGCCAGCGGACGGTTCTTCGTGCGCTCGACGTGGCCGTCGAAATTGCGGTCGGCGTAGTCGTTGATGACGCAGCCGGCGCTGCGCATCAGCACCGTGCCGAGCATGAATATCCAGACGATGAAGGCGGACGGCTTGCCGCCACCGGCCACCCACAGCGCCCACAGCGTGGGCCAGGCAAGCAGCAGGATGCCGATCGGCTTGTCCAGCCGCATCAGGCGTTCCCAGGCATTCAGTCGGGCGAGCAGATTCATGGAGCAAGTTCCGAAATGGCCGGCAGGAAGACCTCGGTCACCAGCAGCGGCCGGCCACGGCGCACGAACAGCGAGCGGCGCGCCCACAGCGGACCGCGCACCGCGATGCCTTCGGCCAGCACCCGCCGGTACAGCGGATGGCGGGCGTCGAGCCGGCGCGCCGCCAGCGGCGAGCGGGCGATGCGTGCGTCGGCGAACAGCAGCGCACCGAGCGGCCGCGAGCCGACGCCGGCGAACATGCGCCAGACGCCGCGCACGTCACGCATGTTGACCACGCTGTGCGCGAACACCACCGGCACGCCGTCGGCGTGCAGCAGCACCTCGCGCGACAGTGCCTGCGCCCGGCCGCAGCCGATCAGACAGGCCTCGTCGGCCGCCAGTGCGGCACGACCGGTGCGCAGCGGCTGCACCGCGAAGTGTCCGCAGCGCGCCCGGATGCGTGAGGTCAGCGAATGAGGATCGGTCAGCCAGCCGCGCAGTGCCGCCGGCATGAATAGCGCCGGCGAACGCCACGCGTCGCCGGCTCGATGAAAGGACATGTGTTGCGACGCAGTCTTCGGGCCCGGCCTGCATGATAGCCGCGGCAGGCCGCACCGGCGCGTCAGGCGATCTGCAGCGGGCCGTGGTCGTCGCAGTGGTCGCCGTGCGGATGGTGCAGATGACCGTCCACCAGATAGTCGACGTGGTCGCCGTGCGGCACCGCTTCGTGCCCGCAGCCCGGCCCATGCACATGACCGTCGGCATGGCCGGCGCAGTGATGCTGCGGCGTGCAGCCGTCCGGGTTGGCGGCGCTGACGGCGATCACGTGCTCGTCGACATGGTCGCCGTGCACGTGGTGCAGATGGCCGTCGTGCAGGAAATCGACATGGCCTTCGTGACGCACTGCGGTATGGCCGCATTGCGGGCCGTGCTGGTGGTCGTGATGGGCGTGCTGGGTACAGCGGGTCATCGGCGCTCTCCGGTCGGTGGGTGCATCGGCACTATAGACAGGAAACGATGCCTCGGCCGCCTCGGGCGTCACACCTTGCGCTCGTCCCTGACGCTCGCCGGCGCCTCGTCGAGGGTCTGCGCGCGGTCGTCGTCCATCAGCATGCGGTGCGCCGGACCTTCGAGATCGTCGAACTGTCCGCTGCGCGCCGACCAGATGAATATCGCGCCGATGCCCAGCGCGATCAGTACCGACATCGGCACCAGCAGCCACAGGATGTCCATCAGTCCCTTCCCTTTGCGCGCCGCTGCAGGCGCAGTGCGTTGAGCACCACCATCAGCGAACTGAGCGACATGCCGATGCCGGCCATCCACGGCGTGATCCAGCCCAGCATCGCCGGCGGAATCGCCAGCAGGTTGTAGGCGAAGGCCCAGCGCAGATTCTGCCGCACGATGGTCAGCGTGGCCTGGGCGGTGTCGAGCCCGCGGGTGAGCGCGTCGAAACGTTCGGACAGAAGCACCAGATCACCCTGCGCACGCGCCAGTTCGGTGCCGCCGCCCATCGCCACGGACACCTGGGCCTGGGCCAGCACTGGCGCGTCATTGACACCGTCACCCAGCATGGCGACGACGGCGCCGCGCTGCTGCAACGCTTCTATATAGGCGCGCTTGCCCTCCGGCGTCATCCGCGCGTGCGCGTCGGCGATGCCCAGTTCCTGCGCCAGCGCCTCGACCGGTGCGTGTGCGTCGCCCGACAGCAGGCTGACCGCGATGCCGCGCTCGTGCAGCCGCGCCAGCAGTTCCGGCGCACCGGGCCGCAGCGCGTCGCTGAGGTCGAAGCGGGCGAGCAGGCCGTGTTCGTCGCCCAGCCACACCGGCGTCGCGATGCCCGACGGCGTGGCCGGCAGCGGCGCGCCCGACAGCGCACAGGCGAATTCCGCACTGCCCAGCCGCAGGCGGCGGCCGGCGATGACGCCCTGCACGCCCTGCCCGGTCACCGCCGACAGTTCATCGACGACCGGTCGCACCTGCTCACCGGCAGCGGCGCGCAGCGCACGCGCGATCGGGTGAGTGGACGGCCCTTCCAGCGCAGCGGCCAGCGCGGTCGCCTGCGCCGCATCGATGTCGCCCATCGGTTCGACTGCCTGCAGCGCCATGGCACCGGTGGTGAGCGTGCCGGTCTTGTCGAACACGATGTGGGTGACGCGCGCCAGCGTTTCGATCGCGTGCGCGCGGGTGACCAGCAGGCCGCCGCGCGACAGCACGCCGGTGCCGACGGTCAGCGCCGCCGGCGTCGCCAGCGACAGCGCACAGGGGCAGCTGACGACCAGCACGGCGACGAAGACTGAAAGGGCCTGCGACGGGTCCAGCCACAGCCAGACGCCGGCGGTGACCAGCGCCAGCACGATGAGCGCCTTGACGAAATGTACGGCGATGCGGTCGGCGAACTGCACCACCTCCGGCCGGCTGGCCGAAGCACGGCCGATCAGCCGGCGGATCGCCGCCAGTCGTGTCGCTTCGCCCACCTGTTCCACCGCCAGTACCACCGGCGAGCCGATATTCATGCTGCCACCGACCACACGGTCGCCGGGGCCGCGGCCCTGCGGCTTCGACTCGCCGGTGAGCAGGCTTTCATCGACCTCGCTGCGCCCCTCGACCAGACGGCCATCGGCCGGAAAAACCTCGCCGGCTGCGACGACGACGTGGTCGCCGGCCAGCAGACGCGCCACCGGCACCGCCTCGGTCGACGTACCCGGCCAGGCGGTGAAACGGTGCGCCAGCGCCGGCATCACGCGCGCCAGTTCCTCGACGCCACGCACCGCGCGCTGGCGCGCCAGCATTTCGAGATAGCGCCCGCCCAGCAGCAGGAATACGAACATGGTGACCGAATCGAAATACACCTCGCCCGAATGCGTCACCGTGGCCCACAGGCTGGCGATGAAGGCGGCGCCGATGCCGAGCGCGACCGGCAGGTCCATGCCGACGCGCTTCGCCGCCAGATCACGCAGCGCGCGCGAGAAGAAGGGCGCGGCCGAATAGCACACCACCGGCGCGGTCAGCACCAGACTGGCCCAGCGCATCAGGGCGGCAATGCTGCCCGGCAGTTCGGCATCGCCGGCGGTGTACTCGGGCCACGCGTACATCATCACCTGCATCATGCCCAGCCCGGCCACCGCCAGACGCCACAGCGCGTCGCGCCGCTCGCTGCGGGCGACCGACTCGGCGTGTGCGCGGTCGTTCGGCCAGGCTTCGTAGCCGATCTCGGTCACCGCCCGCAGGATGGCCGACAGCTGGGCCCGCGCCGGGTCCCACACCACACGCGCACGGCGCGTCGCGTAGTTGATTTCCAGCACCAACACACCGGGCAGGCGACCGACGTGCTGCTCGTTCAGCCACACGCAGGCCGCGCAACGGATGCCCTCGATGATGAGCAGCGCCTCACGCGCGTCGGCACAGTCCGGATGCGAAACCGTACGCACGAAATCTGCCTGCACTTCCGGCAGGTCGTACACCGACAGGTCGCGTGCACCGCCTTCGGGTGCCGCTTCCGGCAAAGTGTCGCGGTGCGCGTAGAAGGCTTCGAGCCCGCCGCCGGAGATGGCTTCGGCAACTGCGGCACAGCCGGCGCAGCACATCGGCCTGTCCTCGCCAGCGACGCGGACGCGGTAGCGCACCGGACCGTCGACCGGCAGCCCGCAGTGATAGCAGGTCGTCGTCGCGGCGGCAGCGTCCGGGCTCAGGTTCAGCGGCGATTCCGGCGCATTCATCACGGGAGCGGGGTTCGGATCATGGGCCCACATTCTAGGCGGCGACGCGCCCGCCGCCCATGACGTGAGTCAAGCGCGCACCGGCGCGCCATTTCAGGGTTTTCACGCGGCGCAACCGGACGAAAGCTTGACCTGGAACATTGCGAAGACGCTTACCTTGGACTACGTCTAAAACTTCAGGTGGCGACGCCGGCCGCCTGCTTACGGTCACTTTTTTCCTGCCTTCGCCCTGACGAGGAAGACCACGGATGAAAAGAGAAGCGTTCGAACCACCGGCCGCCGCACCCGCGCCGGCCCCTTCACCTCGCTTCAGGCTGCTGTCCGGGCTGCTGGCCGACGCCGGCATCACACTCGACGGCGACGCCCCCTGCGACCTGCAGATGCGCAATCCGCGCCTGCCCGAGCGCGTGTTCGCCCACGGCAGCCTCGGTCTGGGCGAGGCCTATATGGATGGCGACTGGGACGCCGGCCGGCTCGACGAATTCTTCGCCCGCCTGCTGCGCGCCCGGCTGGACACGCGGGTCAAGCCGGCGTCACTGCTGATGCACGCCTTCAGCGCCCGCCTGCTGAACCGGCAGACGCCGCGTCGCGCCTGGCAGGTCGGCGAACGCCACTACGACCTCGGCAACGATTTCTACGCGGCGATGCTGGATCCGCGCATGACCTACACCTGCGGCTACTGGCAGGACGCCGCCGACCTCGCGTCGGCGCAGGAGGCGAAGCTCGAACTGATCTGCCGCAAGCTGGACCTGCGCCCCGGCATGCACCTGCTGGACATCGGTTGCGGCTGGGGCAGCCTGCTCGGCTACGCCGCCGAGCACCACGGCGTGCGCGGCACCGGCGTCACCGTGTCGCGCGAGCAGGCCGAGTGGGCGCAACAACGTTACGCCGGACTCCCGGTCGAGTTCCGGCTGCAGGACTACCGCGAACTCAACGGCAGCGAAGCCTTCGACCGGGTGGCCAGCGTCGGCATGTTCGAGCACGTCGGCCGGCGCAACTTCCGCACCTTCATGCAGGTGGTGCGACGCGCGCTCGCACCTGACGGCCTCGCACTGCTGCACACGATAGGCAAGAACACGCGGCGCGGCGTCACCGACCCGTGGATAGACCGCTACATCTTCCCGAATGGCGAACTGCCGTCGATCGGCCAGATCGGCGATGCGGTCGATGATGTATTCGTGGTCGAGGACCTGCACAACTTCGGCGCCGATTACGACCGCACGCTGATGGCCTGGCACGAGAACTTCGAGGCCGCCTGGCCACGCTTCGCCGAACAGCTGGGTGAGCGCTTCCACCGCATGTGGCGCTACTACCTGCTGTCCTGCGCCGGCGCCTTCCGCGCACGCGACATCCAGCTGTGGCAGTGGGTGCTGTCGCCGAAGGGGGTGGACGGCGGCTACCGCAGTGTGCGCTGAATGCCGCCGGCCGCTTACAGCGAGGCCAGCCGCGACTTGGACAGCGGCGGATTCTTCGCCAGATAGCGGCGGATGCCCCTCAGGATGGCCTCTGCCAGCTTGTCCTGATAGGCGTCGTCGGTCAGCCGCTTCTCTTCTTCCGGATTGGAAATGAAGGCGGTTTCGACCAGGATGGATGGAACGTCCGGCGCCTTCAGCACGGCGAAGCCGGCCTGTTCGACATGCGGCTTGTGCAGCGTGTTCACGCCACCCAGTTCGCCCAGCACGGCGCGACCGAGCTTCATCGAATCGTTCATCGTCGCCGTCTGCGACAGGTCGAGCAGGGTGCGCGCGAGGTAAGGGTCTTTCACGTCGAGGTTGACGCCACCGATCAGATCGGCCGAGTTCTCGCGCTGCGCCAGCCAGCGCGCGGCCGAGCTGGTGGCGCCGCGGTCCGACAGCACGAACACCGAACTGCCTCGCGCGTCCGGCCGCACGAAGGCGTCGGCGTGGATGGACACGAAGAGGTCGGCGCGCACCCGGCGCGCCTTGGCCACGCGCGTGCCCAGCGGCACGAAGTAATCTGCGTCGCGCGTCAGCACGGCGCGCATCGTCGGGTCGGCGTCTATCTTCTTCTGCAGGCGCCGCGCCACTTCCAGCGTCACATTCTTTTCGTAGCTGCCACCGCGGCCGACCGCGCCCGGATCTTCGCCGCCGTGACCGGGGTCGAGCACGATGGTCACGAGGCGGCTCACGTCCGCCTCCGCCTTCTTGCCGCCGCCCTCGCGCGACGCGGTCTGGCTCGCCGGTTCAGGTGCCGGCTCGGCCGCCTGCGCCGGCGCGTCCGGCTGATCGGGCGCCACGTCACCCTGGTACTGGATGTCGCCCTGACGCGCCAGCTGCATCAGCGGATCGATGGGCTGTAACGGATAGATGTCCATCACCAGCCGGTGGCCGTACTGGCCGACCGGCGCCAGCGTGAACACCTGCGGCTTCACCTCGGTCTTCAGCTCCATCACCAGCCGCACCACGCCCGGCTTGTTGCGGCCGGCGCGGATGAGCTTGATGTAGGGATCGGTATCGGCGATCTTGCCCGGCAGGCTGCCGAGCACATTGTTCAGCTCCACGCCCTCGATGTCGATCACCAGGCGTTCCGGGTTCTGCACGGTGAAGTGCGCGAACTTCAACGCGTCGCGGGATTCCAGCGTGATGCGGGTATATTCCAGCGACGGCCAGACGCGGACGGCCAGCAGCGAGGTGGCGGCAGCGCGCCCGACCGGGCTCACCGACAGCAGCAGTGCGGCGCCGGAAAACCCGAGAAAATCGCGCCGGCTCAGGTCGCGGGCGGAAGTCCTTCCGCGGCGACGGACAAACGGCTTAAACATGCCCGACCTCCTTCGCTGCCGGCGGACAGCCGCGCACGACGCGCCTCGCCGACCACGGCGAGCGCGATGCGCAGATCAGGCGGCGGCAGATGAGCGCCCGCCTTGTCCGGCCACTCGACCAGACAGACGCCCGCGCTTTCGCCGGTTTGCCCGAAGTATTCGTCCAGACCTGCTTCGATGAATTCATCCGGATGTGCGAAGCGATAAAAATCAAAGTGATACAAAGGGAAGTTTAAGCTAGAAATAGCATACGATTCAAGCAAAGTGAAGGTCGGACTTTTTACCTTTCCCCTATGGCCCAGCGCCCGGAGCAGCCCGCGTACCAGCGTGGTCTTGCCGGCGCCCAGGTCGCCGTCCAGAAACACGCACAGGCCAGGCGCCAGCGCGCGCGCCATGTGCGCGCCCAGCGCCTCGGTGGCGGCGGTGTCGGCGAGGTCTATCGTCAGGGAGGATTCAGTCATGGCGGTCTGCGCAAAATCGTATCGGCCGCCATTATCCGCCCGGGTGGCGACGCGATGAGTGGCGCCCTGCCCTGCAGCCCGGACGAACTGGTCGCGCGCATCCGCGACTGGGGGCGCGAACTCGGTTTCGCGTCGGTTGGTATCTCCGGCATCGATCTGGGCGAGGCCGAAGCCCGGCTGCTCGACTGGCTGGCCGCCGGCCGCCACGGCGAACTGGACTACATGGCGCGCCACGGCGCAATGCGGGCACGTCCGGCCGAACTGGTGCCGGGCACGCTGTCGGTCATCAGCGCGCGCATGCCCTACTGGCCGGACGACGCGGCGGACACGCAGACCGTTCTGGACGACGGCGAGCTGGGCTATGTATCGCGCTACGCGCTGGGGCGCGACTATCACAAGGTGCTGCGCAACCGGCTGCAGAAGCTGGCCGAGCGCATCGAAACGCTGACCGGCCCGTTCGGCCACCGGGCGTTCACCGATTCGGCGCCGGTGCTGGAGGTCGAGATCGCCCGCCGTGCCGCTCTGGGCTGGCGCGGCAAGCACACCCTGCTGATCCACCGCGACGCCGGCTCGATGTTCTTCCTCGGCGAACTGTTCACCACGCTGCCGCTGCCACCCGACGCGCCGCAGCCCGACCACTGCGGCACCTGTACCCGCTGCATCGACGTCTGCCCGACCGGCGCCATCGTCGCGCCCTACCAGCTGGACGCGCGGCTGTGCGTGTCCTACCTGACGATAGAACTGGACGGCCCGATCCCCGAGCCGCTGCGCCCCCTGATCGGCAACCGCATCTACGGCTGCGACGACTGCCAGCTGGTGTGCCCGTGGAACCGCCACGCGGTCAAGGCCGTCGAGCCGGACTTCGCGGTGCGCAACGGTCTGGACGACGCCTCGCTGACCGAACTGCTCGCCTGGACCGAAGACGAATTCAACCGCCGCCTCGAAGGCAGCGCGATCCGGCGCATCGGCCACGAACGCTGGCTGCGCAATATCGCGGTCGCGCTCGGCAACGCGCCGTCCTCCGCCGCCCATATCGCCGCGCTGCAGGCGCGCGCCGACCATGCCTCACCGGTCGTGCGCGAACACGTCGCCTGGGCGCTGGCCCGACAACATTCTCCGGACACACCGACATGACCGACCGCCTGAACGACCTCGAAGCCCGCATCGCGCTGATGGACGACATGCTGGACGCGCTGAACCGCACCGTGTTCGAGCAGCAGCGCGCCATCGAATCGCTGCAGCTGCAGCTCAAGCACGTCTATGCGCAGGTGCAGGGCATGCAGCCGGCCGAGCGCGCCGACGCGCAGCAGGACATTCCGCCGCACTACTGAGTCCGTCTGCCGCTGCGTCCATCTGCTACGGCATCCCGGACAGCGCGGTCGGCGTCCACCGCTGCACCGCCCACGCGAGCAGATCCTGAAGCCCGCACGCCACGACGTCGGTCGGCGGCGGATGGCGCAGGAAGACGAGCGCCTCGGCCAGATCGGCCAATGCATTGCCCGGTTCCAGCGCCGGCGCACGTGTCTGCTTGGACAGCTTCTCGCCGTTCGCGTCGAGCACCACCGGCACGTGTGCATAGCGCGGCTGCGGCAGGAAGAGCGCGCGCTGCACCAGGATCTGCCGCGGCGTCGAGGTGAGCAGATCGGCACCGCGCACGATGTCGGTCACGCCCTGGTCGGCATCGTCCACCACCACCGCCAGCTGATAGGCGCAGTAGCCGTCGGCACGCCACAGCACGAAATCGCCGGAATCCGCCGCCACATCGACCGCGATGCGTCCGAGTATGCGGTCGTCGAACGCAACCTCGCCCGCTGGCACGCGCAACCGCCAGGCGCGTGGCGCGATGCCGGCGCGATCGCGGCAGGTGCCGGGGTAACGCCGTGCGCCATCGGAGGCCAGCGGCTGCGACTCCAGATCGCGGCGGGTACAGACACAGCCGTAGGCCTGACCGCGGGCGACCAGAGCGTCGAGCGCGGCGCGGTACAGCGCGGTGCGCCGGCTCTGCCACACCACCTCGCCGTCCCAGTTCAGGCCCAGCGCGTCGAGCTGGCGCAGGATGGTGTCGGCAGCCTCGGGCGAGCAGCGCGGCTCGTCCACGTCCTCGATGCGCAACAGCCAGCGGCCGCCGGCGGCGCGCGCGTCCAGCCAGCTGGCCAGCGCCGCCACCAGCGAACCCTTGTGCAGCGGGCCGGTCGGACTGGGTGCAAAACGACCGACATACGGGCGGCGCTCGGCTACCATGGCGGATTGCCCCCACGTGTTTCACCCCCGAGGACCCTCATGGCCACCATCGAACTTACGGAAGACAGCTTCAACAGCACGGTCGAGAACAACCCCTTCGTCATCATCGATTTCTGGGCACCGTGGTGCGGCCCCTGCCGCAATTTTGCCCCGGTGTACGAAGCGGCGTCGGAAAAGTATCCGGACATCGTGTTCGCCAAGGTGAATACCGAGGAGGAACAGGGTATCGCCGCTGCTTTCGGCATCCGCTCGATTCCGACGCTGATGGTGTTCCGCGACCAGATCGTGCTGTACGGACAGCCGGGCGCCCTGCCCGCCGGTCAGTTCGAACAGCTGATCGAACAGGCCAAGGCGCTGGACATGGACAAGGTGCGCGCCGAAGTCGCCGCGCAGCAGAACGACGGCGCGGCGTCCTGAGCGTGACGGTGCGCTGACCCCCGAAGGGTTCGGCGCGGCAACGCGCCGGCCCGGGGGATGCGCCGCCTCAGTCACGCGATGGCTGCCTCCGGTAGCGGATACGCATGGATGGGGTGCCGGTTGCCGGCGGGCGTCCTGCATGTGTGAGGCCAGCGTACGTTCGTCCGGCCCGATCACCTCGATCGTGTAGCGGTAACGCGCACGCCCGCCGCCCGGGAAGTCCGGTCCCTCGCTGAAGAGCAACAGTACGCGGCCCGCCGCATCCAGTTCGCCGTCGTACTGCCACAGCGTGGTCATCATCGATCCGACCCAGCTGCCGACGAAGCGCCCGCCCTCGCCGCACGTAGGATCGAAGCCCAGCGTCATCAGCGTGTGGGCGGCGGTGCCATCCGGCGCGTCGCCGCGGCCTTCGAACAGCCCCCAGAGATCGCCAAGCGCGCACGGTTTTGCGGGCGCTCCAGCATTCGCCCGCTGGCGCCACATCCGTCACCGGCTCACGGGCGCACGGCCCACTCATCGACGGACTGCTGCAGCCACCGGTGCTGACTCTGCGGATCGGTGTTCATCATTCACCTGCCCTCCCGCGCAGCGTGAGCTCGCCTCCGGAATTCGGGATAAATGGGGTCGGCGGACGACGCGACAGCGGATCGACAGCGCATGAAAAAGCCCCGGCGACCGCAGGTCGCCGGGGCTTCCGGTGTGGCTGAAGCGGCGATCAGACGTTGAACAGGAAGTTCAGCACGTCACCGTCCTTGACCACGTATTCCTTGCCTTCGGCGCGCATCTTGCCCGCCTCCTTCGCGCCCTGTTCGCCCTTGAAGGCGATGAAGTCGTCGAAGGCGATGGTCTGGGCGCGGATGAAGCCGCGTTCGAAGTCGGTGTGGATGACGCCGGCCGCCTGCGGCGCGGTGTCGCCCTTATGTATGGTCCAGGCGCGCACTTCCTTCACGCCGGCGGTGAAGTAGGTCTGCAGGCCGAGCAGGTCGTAGCCGGCGCGGATGAGGCGGTTCAGGCCAGGCTCTTCGAGTCCAAGGTCGGCCAGGAAAGCTTTCTTGTCCTCGTCGTCGAGGTCGGCCAGTTCGGCTTCGATCTTCGCGCAAACGGCCACCACAGGCGCCCCTTCCTTCGCCGCGAATTCACGCAGGCGGTCGAGGTAGGGGTTGTTGTCGAAACCGTCTTCGAGCACGTTGCCGACATACATGGCCGGCTTGATCGTCAGCAGGCACATCGGCTTGACGATGGCCTTGTCGTCGTCGGACAGGTTCAGCGTGCGTGCCGGCTTGCCTTCGTTCAGATGGGGCAGCAGCTTTTCCAGCACGGCAACCAGCTTGGCCGCATCCTTGTCGCCGGCGCGCGCCTTCTTGGTATCGCGCGCGATGGTGCGCTCGACGGCGGCGAGGTCGGCCAGCGCCAGTTCGGTCACGATGGTTTCGATGTCGGCGATCGGGTCGACGCGGCCATTCACGTGCACCACGTTCTCGTCGTCGAAGCAGCGCACCACGTTAACGATGGCGTCTGTTTCGCGGATGTTGGCGAGGAACTGGTTGCCCAGGCCCTCGCCCTTGCTGGCGCCGGCGACCAGACCGGCGATGTCGACGAATTCGACGATGGCCGGCTGAATCTTCAGCGGCTTGACGATCTCCGACAACTGCGCCAGACGCGGGTCCGGCACCTCGACGATGCCGACGTTGGGCTCGATCGTGCAGAACGGGTAGTTCTCGGCGGCGATGCCGGCCTTTGTGAGCGCATTGAAAAGCGTGGACTTGCCGACGTTGGGCAGGCCGACGATGCCGCATTTGAGGCTCATGTCTGGATTCCTTGATTAGGCACTCTTGGGCGCCTTGCCGGCGCCGGGCTTCGCATTGAGCAGGGTGGACACGCGCGTCCAGTCTCCGGCGGCAATCATCGGCCAGGCGTCGAGCGCACGCCCGATGGCGGCGTCGATGTCGCGCTGTTCGTCGATGCGCGGACGGTGCAGCACATAGTCGGCCACTTCCGAACCCGGCGCCAGTTGGCGCGGATGACCGATGCCGATGCGCAAACGCCAGTAGTCGTGCGTGGCCAGGTGGGCGCTGATGTCCTTCAGACCGTTGTGACCGCCAAGGCCGCCACCGAACTTCAGGCGCAGTTCGCCCGGCTGGATGTCGAGTTCATCATGCACCACCAGTATTTCGGCAGGTGCGATGCGGAAAAAACGGGCGAGCGCGCCGACCGACTGGCCGGAGCGGTTCATGAAGGTCTGCGGCAGCAGTATCGTGATGCCGTCGGCACGCGACGAACCAGTGAAGCCGTTGAATCGCGCTTCACGGTTGAGCGTGACGCCCAGCTTGCGTGCCAGCCCCTCACAAAACCAAAACCCGGCGTTGTGCCGGGTTTCGGAATAGTCCGGACCGGGGTTGCCCAGTCCGACGACGAGCCGGGGCACGGCCTTGGAACCGTTCCCGGACATCGTCTGAGCTTACTTCTCTTCGCCGCCTTCGGCCGCGGCTTCGTCAGCCTTGGCGCCACGCGGCAGCGTCAGCGTGACGATCACCGGGTCGGCGCCGTGGGTCAGCGCTTCGACGCCGGCCGGCAGCTTGACCTGCGACACGTGGATCGACTGACCGACCGACAGGCCGGACAGGTCGACTTCGATGAATTCCGGCAGCTGGCTCGGCAGGCACTGCACGTCCAGCTCGTTCATCACGTGCGACACGATGCCACCCTGCAGCTTGACGCCCGGGGCCACGTCGGCATTGATGAAGTGGAACGGCACCTTGGTGTGCAGCTTGTGCGTGGCATCGACGCGCTGGAAGTCGACGTGCAGCACCTGCGGCTTGTACGCGTGCATCTGCGTATCGCGCAGCAGCACGGTTTCCTTCGTGCCTTCGACGTTGAGCGTCAGCACGGAAGCATGGAAGGCTTCCTTGCGCAGCGCGTGGAAGATTTCGTTGTGGTCGAGCGTGATCGGCATGGCGGGCTTGTCGCCGCCGTAGATGATGGCCGGGACCTGGTCGGCGCGACGCAGGCGGCGGCTCGCTCCGGTGCCCTGCGCATCGCGCTTCTTGACGTTCATTTCGATGGACATGATGACTCCTGGTGGATGAAGGGTCGCCCGCGACCAGGCGACCCGGGGTGTCCCGCTTCAATTACTCCATGAAGAGGGACGAAACGGATTCCTCGTTGCTGATGCGCAGCAGGGTTTCGGCCAGCAGTTCGGCGATGGACACGACACGGATGCGGCCGCAGGCCTGGGCGGCCGGCGACAGCGGGATGGTGTCGGTCACGACCAGCTGGTCGAGATCGGAACTCTGGATGCGATTGACCGCCTCGCCGGACAGCACGGCGTGGGTACAGTAGGCCAGCACGCGCTCCGCGCCGTGCTCCTTCAGCGCCTGCGCCGCCTTGCACAGCGTGCCGGCGGTGTCGACCATGTCGTCCATGATGACGCAGGTGCGGCCGGTCACGTCGCCGATGATGTTCATCACTTCCGACACGTTCGCCTTCGGGCGACGCTTGTCGATGATCGCCAGATCGCACTCGAGGCGCTTGGCGAAGGCGCGCGCGCGCACCACACCGCCGACGTCGGGCGAAACGGCCATCAGGTTCGGATACTCCTGCTTCCAGATGTCACCGAGCAGGATGGGCGTGGCGTAGATGTTGTCGACCGGGATGTCGAAGAAGCCCTGGATCTGGTCGGCGTGGAGGTCGACCGTCAGCAGGCGCTGCACGCCCACGGCCTGCAGCATGTTGGCCACCACCTTGGCGGTGATCGGCACGCGCGCGCTGCGCGGGCGACGGTCCTGGCGGGCGTAGCCGAAATAGGGCATTGCCGCGGTGATGCGGCCGGCCGAGGCACGCTTCAGCGCATCGACCAGGATGACCAGTTCCATCAGGCTGTCGTTGGTCGGCGCACAGGTCGATTGCAGCACGAACACGTCCTTGCCACGGACGTTCTCGAGGATTTCGACGTTGACCTCGCCGTCGGAGAAACGGCCCACCTGCGCGCGGCCGAGCGACATGTTGAGTCGCTTGGCAACGTCCGCCGCCAGTTTGGGATTGGCGTTGCCGGTAAAGATCATCAGGCTGTCGTAAGCCATGCTGCCTCGCGAAACTCGGTGATTGCTGAATTGAAACCGGGAGTACCGGTCCTGCTCTTTCCAGGCGGATGACCGGTTTCAACCCGTCGGCATGCCTGCTGCCCTGAAAACACATCGGGCAGGCCCGCACTTCCTGCGGACCCGCCCGATCATATTTGGCTGAGGAGGAAGGATTCGAACCTTCGAATGCCGGAATCAAAATCCGGTGCCTTGACCAACTTGGCGACTCCCCAAACTCTGCATCGACCGCGTCACGCTATCGCGCGCCGCGGTGTCAAACCTGTGCAGTCATCCGGTACAGCGGGTGCTCGTCCAGCCCCTGTGCAACGAATCCCTGCCAGCCCGCCGGCCACGATGCCGACGACGCCTTCATCAAATCCTGTGCTGCCTGCAAATCGGTGCATTGTACAAACACGCACGCGCCCGAACCGCTCATTCTTACCGCACCGCGCCCGGCCAGTGCCGCCAGCATGTCGATGGCCTGCCTGACTTCCGGGTACAGCCTCGCTGCGACCGGCTCAAGATCGTTGCGCCCGAAAAGCGCCGCCGAATCGGCCGCTGCAGCAAAGTCCGCTATTGTGCAAGCTTCGGTATTTCGTGTCAATTCCGGGTCGGCAAAAATCCGTGGCGTCGGTACCGACACGCCGGGCGCCACGACCAGATAGGCCGCCGGCGGCAGTTCGAGCGGCTGCAGCACCTCGCCGATGCCCTCGGCAAACGCGGCGCGGCCGAACACGAACACCGGCACGTCGGCGCCCAGCCGCAGCCCCAGCGCCTGCAGCTGCGCGCGCGGCAGATCCAGTTTCCACAGGCGGTTCAGCGCGATCAGCACGGTGGCCGCGTCGGAACTGCCGCCACCGAGGCCGCCACCCATCGGCAGGCGCTTGTCGAGTTCGATGTCGACGCCACGCCGGCAACCGGTTTGCGCCTGCAGCAGGCGAGCGGCACGCACGCACAGATCGTCGGCCTCGGTCACGCCGGGCAGTGGGTTGACGCGCCTCACCTCGCCGTCGTCCCGCGGCGTAAAGCGCAGGCGATCACCGAAGTCGACGAAGCGGAAAGCGGTCTGCAGCAGATGGTAGCCGTCCGGGCGACGACCGGTCACATGCAGGAACAGATTGATCTTGGCCGGCGCGTCGAGCCAGACCTGCCAGTCGATGCGCGCAGTCACGGCAGCGGATACCAGGCGTCGATGCGCAGGCGGAAACTGTGTTCACCGTCGCTGGCGTCGATCTGCCGCGGCAGCGCGTCCGGACCCTCGCCGTCGTACTCGGTGAATTCGACCCGCCACGATTGTTCGGTCAGCACCGCGACACGACCCACGGCGTCGCGCGACCGCACGTCGGCGCTGCCCGGCCGACCGGTCACCCAGTAGGCGGCCCGCGACAGCGGCACTTCGGCGCCGAACACCGCACGCGACAATTCGTCGAGCGTCGCCGCCTCGGTGACGCGCTGGCGTTCGTCGATCAGGCGCACGCCCTGCGCGTCACGCACCAGTTGCGCCAGCACCTTTCCGAGCGGCCCGTTGATCTGCAGTTCGTCGCGCCCCTTCTCGTGCTGCCAGTCCAGCGCCGCCGACGCGGTCTGTTCAGGCCCCTTCACGACGAAGCGCCCGCTCAGCGAAAACGCCGGGTTCAGCGCATCACGCGCTCGCTCGCGCAGCGCGAGCACCTGCGGGTCTTCGACAACGGGCGGCGGCAGGGCGGCACAACCGGCCAGCGCCAGCGCGCCGGCACACAGCAGCATCCGCATCACGGGATGTAGCGCTTGATGGTCGATTCCAGCGCTGCGTTGTCCGGGTGCTGAGCAGCAACCGTGCGCCACAGCTTCTCGGCGTCCTCGCGGCGGCCCAGCAGCCACTGCACTTCGCCGAGGTGAGCGGCGATTTCCGGATCGGGGCGGATCGCGAAAGCACGCTCCAGATAGCTCAGAGCACCGTTGAGGTCGCCGCGCCGGAACAGCACCCAGCCCATGCTGTCAAGAATGAAGGGGTCGTCCGGCGCCAGTTCGAGACCCTTGGCGATCAGCGCCTGCGCCTCGTCGAGACGGATGTTGCGATCGGCCAGCGAATAGCCCAGCGCGTTGTAGGCGTGGGCGTGATCCGGCTTCACCTCGATCACCCGGCGCAGCCGCTGCTCGGCGACCTCAATGCGGTTCTGCCGCTCGGCGATCATCGCCGTCTCGTACAGCAGTTCGGCATTGTCCGGCTGCGCCACCAGCGCCTCTTCGAGCACGGCGTAACCTTCTTCGACCCGGTTCGCGTCGCGCAGCAGCTGGAATTCCATCAACGCCGAACGCGCCGCGTCACCGCCGGGCCGCGCCGCCAGTTCGCGCAGGTGGGCCCGCGCTTCTTCAAGCCGCCCGGTGCGGCTGAGCAGCAGCACGTAACGGCCCTGCGCGCCGAGGTAGTGGTCGCCCTGCCCAACCTGACGGTACCAGTCGAGCGCTTCGTCCGGCTGCTTCAGTTCCTCGGCCAGCTGCCCGAGATAGAGCCTGATCAGGTTCATGTCCTGATAGCGCAGCGTCAGCAGCCTCTTGAAATAGGTCTGCGCGCCGGCGTAATCCTGCATCTGCATCGCCAGTACGCCGACCGCGAACACGACGTCGGGATTGTTCGGCGCGCCGCCGAGGATGTTCTCGAACTGCTTGCGCGCCTCCGGGAAATTGCGTTCAGCCACCAGCGAACGCGCATATTGCAGCCGCACGTCACGCGCCTGCGGATACTTCTTCAGGTAGTCGCCCATCAGCCGGGTCGCGGCGTGCGGATCGCTTTCGGCAGTGGCCTGCGCCTTCAGCAGCAGGCCGGGCTCCCATTCCGGGCGCATGTCGTGCGCCTTGGTCGCATCGGCCAGCGCGCGCTTGGGCTCGCGCGCCTGCATCGCCGCCTGCGAGCGCGCGAACCACGCCTCCGGGTACTGCAGATAGGGCCCGGTCAGGCGATCGACCATGGCCAGAACCTCGGTCTTGTCGGACAGGCGCCCCAGCACACGGTTGAGCCGCAGCAGGCTCTCGCCGATCTGGTTGCCCTCCTGCGCGAGCAGGAGGGCAAGTTGCGGCTCGAGTTCCTGCGGCCGGTTCGCATTGACCAGCAGGCCGGTCAGCATCTGCCGTGCCTGTACCGACTCGGGATCGAGCTCGAGCCAGAGCTGGGTGGCCTGCAGCGCGATGTCATTCTGCCGGCTGAAGGCGGATATTTCGGCCGCGCGTTTGGCGATGCGCGGGTCGCGGGTCGATTGCGCCAGATCCATATAGGCGGACGCCGACAGACCCAGTTCGCCGCGCTGCGCCGCCACCTCACCGAGCAGCAGCTGGTAGGTGATCTGGCGCGTCAGCTCGATTTCGGGCAACTGCGGCGAACGGGGCGGCGCGGCCTCCGCCGTTGCCTCGGCCGGCGCAGCGGCGACCGGCGGCCGCTTGGCGGTCTGCGCGCAGGCGCCGAGCACGAGGGGAAGAAGAACAGCGAGCAGGAGGGGTCGGGTCGTCATGGGCATGATCGCCAGTGGCCAGGGTGATTTCGCAACGGACTGTAGCGCTTACGGCCTTTGAGTGTGACGGCTAGAATTCGTTGCAGCGCCCCCGGCGCACCGCCCTATGCGGCACCGATGCCGGAAACGGCTTCGATCTTATTCCAAAACACGCCCCCGCCGCCGTGCCGCGGCTCACCTTTCCGATGCCCGAACTGCCCGAAGTCGAAGTGACACGCCGTGGCATTGCCGCGCCGCTGACTGGTCGCGTCGTGACCTCGGTCACCCTCCGCAACGCCCGGCTGCGCTGGCCGGTGCCCGCCGACTTGCCCGCCACGCTGCCTGGCCAGACGCTGCGCGACATCGACCGCCGTGCGAAATACCTGTTGCTGCGCTTCGACCGCGGCACGCTCATCCTGCACCTCGGCATGTCCGGCAGCCTGCGCGTGCTCGACCTCGACGTGCCGGCGACAGCGCACGACCACGTCGACATCGCCTTCGGCGACCGCGTGCTGCGGCTGCGCGACCCGCGCCGCTTCGGCGCGGTGCTGTGGCATGAAGGCCCCGACACCGCACACCCGCTGCTCGCCGGTCTCGGCCCCGAGCCGCTGGGCGACGATTTCAGCGCCGCCGGGCTGCACGCCGCGCTGACGCGACGCCAGTGCGCGATCAAGCTGGCCATCATGGACAGCGCGGTGGTGGTCGGCGTCGGCAACATCTACGCCTCGGAGAGCCTGTTCCGTGCCCGCCTGCGTCCGGGCATGGCGGCCCGGCGCCTGACCCGCCCGCAGTGCGCGCGTCTGTACGACGAAATCCGCGCCACGCTGCGCGACGCACTCGACGCCGGCGGCAGCACGCTGCGCGACTTCATGCATGCCGATGGCGAACCGGGCTATTTCCAGCAGTCCTATTTCGTCTACGGGCGGGATGGCCAGCCCTGCCGCATATGCGGAACGGCGGTGCGCAACCGCCGCATGGGCGGACGTTCGACCTTCTTCTGCCCGACCTGCCAGCGATAGCGGGCAGCGCCTGTGCTAGATTGACATGTGCGTGGAGGAGACGGCGATGGGCATGCAGGAGGAATTGTCGGCATATGGCGCCTGGCGTACACGGGTCGAACAGACCATCGTGCGCCTGCGCGGCTGGCTGTTCGAAAGCAACCTGAGCGACAGCCACAACGACCTGTGCATCGAACAGCTGCTGCAGAAGCTGCGCGACGACCGTCTGGTCGTCGCCTTCGTCGCCGAGTTCTCGCGCGGCAAGTCCGAACTGATCAATGCCATCTTCTTCGGTGACCAGGGCGCGCGCGTGCTGCCGTCGAGTTCGGGCCGCACCACGATGTGCCCGACCGAACTGATGTACGACGGCGCCCGTCCGGCCTGCATAGACCTGCTGCCGATCGACACCCGGCGCGGCACCACCACGGTGTCCGACCTGAAATCCCAGCCCGGCGCGTGGAAACGCATCGAGCTCGACACCACCTCGACGGCAGCGATGCAGCAGGCGCTCGGACGCGTCAGCGAACAGCGCAAGGTGGCCATCGGCGAAGCCGAAGCGCTCGGTTTCCGCATCGACCTGAGCGGCGAGAACGGCCTGCAGCCCGATTCGCAGGGCATGGTCGAAGTGCCCGCCTGGCGCCACGCCATCATCAACCTGCCACACCCGCTGCTGCGCCAGGGCCTGGTCATCCTCGACACGCCGGGCCTGAACGCGATCGGCGCCGAACCCGAACTGACGCTGTCGCTGCTGCCGTCGGCGCACGCGGTGCTGTTCGTACTCGGCATGGACACCGGCGTCACGCAGAGCGATCTCGGCGTCTGGAAAACGCACGTGACGGCGGCCGGCGGCTCGCGCCAGGGACGCATCGCCGTGCTGAACAAGATGGACAGCCTGTGGGACGGCCTGCGCTCGGAAACCCAGATCGAATCTGAAATCGCCCGCCAGATCGCCTCCTGTGCGGCCACGCTCGACATCCCGGAGTCGCGCGTGTTTCCGGTGTCGGCGCAGAAGGGGCTGCTGGCCCGCATCCAGCATGACGGCGCGCTGCTGTCGCGCAGCCGTCTGCCGCAGCTCGAACGCGCGCTGGTCGAGGACCTGCTGCCGGCCAAGCGCGACATCGTCGGCGCCGCCATCGACAAGGACGCGCGCGAGCTGATCGTCCGCACGCGGGAAGTGCTGGCCGGCCGCCGGCGCAGCATCGACGACCAGCTCGCCGAGTTCTCCGACCTGCGCGGCAAGAACCGCGGTGTCATCCAGTACATGCTGAAGCGGGTGCGGGCGGAGAAGGAGGAATTCGAGCGCGGCCTCGAGCGCTTCTATGCCACGCGGAACGTGTTCTCGTCGCAAACCAACGTGCTGTTCGCCCACCTCGGCATGGACGCGCTGCGCGCGCGGACCAATCACACGCGCGAACAGATGGAGGCGGCCAACTTCTCGCTGCAGTTGCGTGACGCGATGAATGCCTTCTTCGACGACGTGCGTAACAGCCTGACCCGCTCGGCCGAAAGCGTGGATGAAATCTTCCGCATGATGGAAGCGATGTACCAGCGCTTCTCGACCGAGCACGACCTGCGGCTGGGTGTGCCGGTGCCGTTCTCGGTCCATCGTTACGAGAAGGACATCACCCGGCTTGAAAAGGCCTTCCATCAGCAGTTCAACACCTGGCTGAACATGCTCACCACCGAAAAGCGCCAGCTCACGCAGCGCTTCTTCGAAACCGTCGCCGTGCAGGTGCGCAAGCACATGGAAGTGGTGAACCGCGACGTCGAGCACTGGCTGCGCGCCATCATGGCGCCGCTCGAAAACCAGGTGCGCGAACACCAGAAGCAGCTGAAGCGCCGGCTGGAAAGCGTCAAGCGCATCCACGAGGCGACCGACACGCTGGAAGAGCGGATCGAGGAACTGCGGCAGAGCGGCGCCGCCATCGATCAGCAGCTGGAAGAACTGGCGCGCCTCGAAAGCGCGCTCGATTCGGCGCTGAAGGCGCCGGTGCTGCGGGTGATTTCGGCGGCGGCCGCCTGAGCGCCGCCGCCCGACTTCAGGCCTTCGCCGTGAGGTGGTTGTACTTCTCGAGCAATTCCTCGCGGGTTTCCTTGTGATTCGGATCCAGCGGAATGCAATCGACCGGGCAGACCTGCTGGCACTGCGGTTCGTCGAAGTGGCCGACGCACTCGGTGCACTTGGACGGGTCGATCACATAGATTTCAGGTCCCTGCGAAATCGCCCCGTTCGGGCACTCCGGCTCGCACACATCGCAGTTGATGCACTCGTCGGTGATTATCAAAGACACTTCATTTGCCTCCACGCATTGCTTCAACCTTGTCGCCTATCCGTGCCAGCACCGAAGGCTGCACGAACTTGCTGACGTCACCACCCAGCGAGGCGATTTCCCGGACCATCGTGGCCGAGATGAACATGTACTGGTCAGCCGGCGTCAGGAACACCGTTTCGACGTCCGGGCGCAGCGCCCGGTTCATGCCGGCCATCTGGAATTCGTATTCGAAATCGGACACCGCGCGCAGGCCGCGCACGATGATCCGCGCCCTGCACTCGTTCAGGAAGTCCATCAGCAGGCAGGAAAACCCGCGCACCTCGACATTAGGATAGGCCGCAAGTATTTCGCGCGCCATATCGACCCGTTCGTCGGTAGTGAAGAAGGGCCGCTTGGAACGGCTTTCGGCAACGCCGACGATGACGCGGTCGAACATCGCCGCGGCGCGGCGGACGAGGTCCTCGTGGCCGCGCGTGATCGGGTCGAATGTGCCCGGATAGACCGCAATGGTGCCGTTCATGATCGTTCCAGCAGCTGGTAATGGACTTGCCCCGCCCGCCCCTCGCGCGTCGCCCGGTAAGCGCCAAGGGCCGGCACCGGCTGTTCGGCCTCGCAGTAGATCACCGCGTCGTCGGTCAGCAGATGCGGCAGATGCGCGACCACTCGATCGAGCAGACCCTTGCCGTAAGGCGGGTCGAGAAAGAGTACATCGAAGCGCTGCGGTGGCTGGGCGGCGAATTCTAGCGCATCGCCCCTGACCAGCCGGACCTGCGGCGCCGGCAGCAGCTCGACCGCCTCGCGCAGCTTGCCGAATGCACGGGCGTCCCGCTCGACCAGCGTGACCGAGGCGGCACCACGCGAAGCCGCCTCGAAACCGAGCACGCCGGTGCCGGCAAAGAGATCGAGGCAGTGCAGGCCGCTCAGATCCTGGCCCAGCCAGTTGAACAGACGCTCACGGACCGAATCCGGAGTGGGGCGCAGCCCCGGCACTGCCGCGACCGGAAGGAGGCGGCTGCGCCACTGGCCGCCGATGATGCGTATGCGGGACATGGCGACAATTCTACCCGCGCGCCCGCATGCACTTGTCGCGGCTTGTTTCGCGCCGCCGTCCGGTATCGATCGATCTGCGCTGAAGCGCCCTCAGTCGCCGGCAACGATCACCCGCACCATGTGGTCGGCGGACAGGCGTCGCTGGAAAGCCTCTTTCACCTGGGCCGCCGTCACCGCCTCGACCCTCTCCTGGAACTTGCTGAGCCAGTCCAGCGGCAGGCCGTAGAAGCCGATCGCCGCCAGGCTGTCGAGCAGCTTCCGATTGCTGTCCAGGCGCAGCGAGAAGCCATCGACCAGATTGCGCTTGGCCGCCTTCAGCTCGTCGGCGGTCGGCCCGTTGGCGATGAAGGACGCCAGCGTCTCATCGACCACCTTCAGCGCATCCGCCGCCTGTGCGCGCTGCGTCTGCAGACCGATCTGGAACGGGCCGGGCTGGCGCTGCGGGCTGAAGTAGCTGTAGACGCTGTAGGCGTAGCCGCGCTTCTCGCGCACCTCCTTGGTCAGCCGCGACACGAAGCCGCCACCGCCGAGGATGTAGTTGCCGACCTGCAGCGGGAAGAAGTCCGGGTCGCCGCGGCGGGTCACCGGCTGGCCGACGAAAATGTGGCTCTGGTTGGCCGGATGCGCGATGCGCTCGGTCGAGGCCTTGGGCATCGTGACCTCGGCGATCGGCGGCAGCGGTTCGCCGGCCGGGAGTTCGCCGGTCAGCTGCAGCGCGATCGCTTCCGCCTGTTCGCGCGTCACGTCGCCGACGATGGACACCACCGCGCGCGAGGCGACGTAATGGCGCCGGTAGTGTGCCAGCACGTCGTCGCGGGTGATGGCGGCGATCGATTCGACGGTGGCGCTGCGGCCGTAGGGGTGGTCGCCGTACAGCGCCCTGGCGAAGCGCTTGGCGCCGATCTGGTCCGGCTTGGTGTCGGCTTCGCGCAGACTGGCGATGGCGCGCGACTTCTCGCGTTCGAGCACGGCGGCCGGGAACTCGGGCGCGGTCAGCACGGTACGCATCAGCGCCAGCGCACCCTCGCGCTCACGCGCGCTGGCCAGCGTGCGCAGCGACAGCCCTGCGCGGTCGTTGTCGGCCGAGCCGGACAGGCGCGCGCCCAGGTCGCTGAGCTTCTCGGCCAGCGCGTCTTCGTCAAGGCCGCCGGCGCCGGAATCGAGCAGGCCATGGGTCATGCCGGCGAGGCCGCTGCGGCCCTCCGGATCACGCGCCGAGCCGGCGTCGAAATCGACCTGGACATCGAGTATCGGCAGCACATGGCTTTCGACGAAATAGACGCGCGCGCCATTGGCGGCGGTCCAGTGCTGGATGTCGACATTGGCCAGCGCTGGCGTTGCGAACGCCAGCACGCTGACCGCGCGCAGCAGCGCGCTGCGGAAGAATCGGATCATCGGAATCACCTGCGGGGAATCGTTGTGCGTACGCATCAGTGACGCAGACCTGTCGGCTTGGCACGCGGCTTGGCGTCCGGGTCGAGCGGCTGCGGATCGAGTACGGCGACGGTCAGCGTATCGTTGCCGAAAAACTTGCGCGCGACTGCCTGCACCTCGTCGGCGGTGACCGAGCGCAACTTCTCCAGCATGCGGTCGGCGTCCTGCCAGCGGTAGCCGGATGCCTCCAGGCGACCGATCTCCATCGCCTGCACATAGGTGGAATCGAGCTTGTAGATCTGCGCGGCGACGGTCAGCGTCTTGATGCGCTCGAGTTCGGCGACCGACACGCCTTCGTCGGCGATGCGCTTCACCTCCGCCCGCAGCGCCTTTTCCAGCTCGTCCACCGTATGCCCCTTGGCCGGCGTACCGCCGAGCATGAAGGTCACTTCGCCACGCGCGGTGGAGTCGTAGTAGGCGCCGACCTCGACCGCGATCTGGCTGCTGCGTACCAGCGCGCGCGGCAGGCGCGACGCCGCGTGGCCGTCGAGAATGCCGGCCAGCAGCTCCAGCGCATACGGCTCGCGATCGTTCTCGACATCGCTCAGCTTCGGCACCTTCCACGCCAGCGCCAGCTGCGGCAGTTCGGCCGGTGCCTTCACGGTGATGCGGCGCTCGCCGGTCTGCGGCGGTTCGGCGGTCACCTTGCGCACCGGCTGCGCCACCGGCTTCATGTGTCCGTAGTGCTTCTTCACCAGCTCGAACACCTTTTTGTGGTCGACGTCGCCGACCACGACCACGTAGGCGTTGTTCGGCGCGTACCAGCGCCGGTACCAGTCGCGCGCGTCGTCCGGACGCATGTTCTCCAGATCGTTCATCCAGCCGATCACCGGCCGGCGGTACGGGTGGGCGATGAAGGCGCTGGCCATCAGCTGCTCGTGCATCTGCGACTGCGGCTGGTCGTCGGTACGCAGACGGCGCTCTTCCATCACCACCTTCAGCTCGCGTGCGAACTCGTCGTCGTCGATGACGAGATTGCGCATGCGGTCCGCCTCCAGCTCGATCATCCTCGGCAGCGCCGCCGCCGGCACGCGCTGGAAATAGGCGGTGTAGTCGTGGCTGGTGAAGGCGTTGTCGCTGCCACCGGCGCGGGCGACGATGTCGTTGAATTCGCCCGGTTTCAGCTTCTTCGTGCCCTTGAACATCATGTGCTCGAGCAGGTGGGCGATGCCGGTGGTGCCGTCGTTCTCGTCCATTGCGCCGACCCGGTACCACACCATGTGCATCGCCACGGGCGCCCGGCGGTCTTCCTTGACGATGACACGCAGGCCATTGCTCAAGGTGGTTTCAAAGGGGTTGGCGCGGGCCGGCGACGCCGCTGCCAGCATCAGGGCCAGCGCGCCACACAGTGCGATGCCATTGGAAAAACGCCGCAAATCCATCTGATACACTCTCCACCAAAGTACGCAATCCGGGCCAAACCCTTGATCGCGCCTGTATTTTCAAGCCGTGCGGCTCTCTGCACGGTGCTTCACTGACCGCCCCCCACATGTTTGGTTTCTTCAAGAAGGACAAGCCGGTCGCACCCGACGCGGTCGCGCAGCCGGAAACTGCAGCGACCGCGGCCGCGCAGGATAGCGCGCCCGAGCCGGCCGCGCCGAAACTGTCCTGGGCGCAGCGCCTGCGCGCCGGGCTGTCCAAGACCCGTGCTCAGATCGGCGGCCAGCTCAGCGCTCTGTTTTCGCGCACCAAGGTCGACGACGAGCTGCTGGAAGAGCTGGAAACTCTGCTCATCACCTCCGACGTCGGGCTGGACGCCACTACTCACCTGCTGGACGTGCTGCGCGAGCGCGTGCGCCGCGAGCGGATCGAAGATCCGGCCAAGCTGCGCGACGTACTGAAGGAAGAGCTGACGAAGCTGATCGCGCCGCTCGAAAAACCGCTCGACCTCGACGCGTACAAGCCCTTCATCATCATGATCGCCGGCGTCAACGGCGCCGGTAAGACTACCTCGATCGGCAAGCTGGCCAAGCATTTCCAGGCTCAGGGCAAGAGTGTGCTGCTGGCCGCCGGCGACACCTTCCGCGCCGCCGCGCGAGAACAGCTGGAGACCTGGGGTGCCCGTAACAACGTGGCGGTGATCGCCCAGGATTCCGGTGACCCGGCCGCCGTCGTGTTCGACGCCGTCAACGCCGCGCGCGCCCGCAATATCGACGTCGTGCTGGCCGACACCGCCGGCCGTCTGCCCACCCAGCTGCACCTGATGGACGAGATCGCCAAGGTGAAGCGGGTGATCGCCAAGGCCGATCCGACCGGCCCGCACGAAGTGCTGCTGGTGCTGGACGGCAATATCGGCCAGAACGCGCTGGCCCAGGTGAAGGCCTTCGACGCCGCCATCGGCGTGACCGGCCTGATCATGACCAAGCTGGACGGCACCGCACGCGGCGGCGTCATCGCCGCCATCGCCAAGCAGCATGCGCCGTCGCGCCCGATCGCCCTGCGCTACATCGGCGTCGGCGAAGGCGTAGACGATCTGCAGCCCTTCCGCGCCGGCGAATTCGTCGACGCGCTGTTCGACACTCCGCAAGGCGCCTGATCGACGCATGATCCGCTTCGAACAGGTCACCAAGCGTTACCCCGGCGGCCACACCGCGCTCGAACGCGTGGACATCGACATCGCACGCGGCGAAATGGTGGTGGTGACCGGCCACTCCGGCGCCGGCAAGAGCACGCTGCTCAAGCTGCTGGCGGTGCTCGAACGCCCGACCGAAGGCCAGGTGCTGGTCGGCGGCGAAAACGTGTCGGCGCTCAAGCGCGCCGCCCTGCCCTACTGGCGCCGCTCCATCGGGCTCATCATGCAGGACCAGCGCCTGCTGTTCGACCGCAGCGCCTTCGACAACGTGATGCTGCCGCTGGCCATCAGCAGCCACCCGCCGCGCGAGGCGGCGAAGCGGGTCAGCGCCGCGCTGGAACGGGTCGGCCTGGCCGGTCGCGAAAAGGCGATGCCGGTCGAGCTGTCCGGCGGCGAACAGCAGCGCCTCACCATCGCCCGTGCCATCGTGAACCGGCCGCAGATCCTGCTCGCCGACGAACCGACCGCTCACCTCGATGACGCCTACGCACGCGACATCGCCGACCTGTTCCGCTCGTTCAATGAAGCCGGCGTCACCGTGCTGCTGACCACGCACGACGGCGGACTGTTCGAACGCTACGCACCGCGCCGGCTGTCGCTGGCGCACGGGAAGCTGCAATGAACTGGCTGCGTCTCCAGATGCGCGCCGGGCTGCGCGCCGCCCGACAGATGGTCCGCCAGCCCTTCAACACGCTGCTGGCCGCACTGGTGGTCGGCATCGCCGCGGCACTGCCGGCCACCGGCTACATGCTGCTGGGCAATCTGCAGAGGCTGGCCGGCAATGTCAGCGCCGCGCCGGAAATATCGGTGTTCATGCAGCCGGGTGCGAGCGCCGACCTGGTGAAGGACAGCGAGAAGAAGATCCGCGCCCTTGCCCAGGAGGGCCGCGTCGAACTGATTTCGCGCGACGCTGCGCTGAAGCGCTTCCGCGACAACGACGCACTGGCCGAAATCCTCGACGCGCTGCCGGACAACCCCTTCGCCGACGCCTTCGTCGTACGCCTGAAGGACGCCGACGCCCAGCGCCTCGAAGCGCTGCGCGCCGATCTGGCGAAACTGCCCGAAGTCGAGCACGTGCAGCTCGACTCGGACTGGGCCAAGCGGCTGGACGCGCTGATCGCGCTCGGCCGGCAGGCGCTCACCATGCTGGCCGGCGTGCTCGGCCTGGGTCTGGTCGCGGTCACCTTCAACACGATACGGCTGCAGTTGCTGACCCAGCGCGACGAGATCGAAGTGAGCCGCCTGCTCGGTGCCACCGACGCCTGGATACGCCGCCCCTTCCACTGGTTCGGCGCGCTGCAGGGCCTGCTGGGCGGCGCGCTTGCCGGCCTGCTGACGCTGGTCGCCACCCGCATGCTGGCGCAGCCGATGAGCGAACTGGCCGGTCTTTACAGCCTCGAGTTCGTGCTGCGGCCGCTCGGCGCGGCCGACTGGGCGGTGCTGCTGGCCCTCTGCGCACTGCTCGGCTGGCTGGGCGCCAGCGCTTCGGTGCGCCGCCACCTGTCGCGCATCGCCTGAAGCAGATGCGCTGGCTGCTCGCTGCGCTGCTGACCCTGCTGTCGCCACTTGCGCTGGCGGTGCTGCCGGCGCCGGTGCTGCATGCGCTGCGCGCAGCCGACATCCCGCCGTCGGCGATATCGGTGATGGTGCAGTCGGTCGACGGCGGCCCGGCGCGCATCAGTCACCGCGCGAAGCAGCCGATGAATCCGGCGTCGGTGATGAAGCTGGTCACCACCTATGCCGCACTCGACACGCTGGGCCCTGCCTACAGCTGGCGTACCGAACTGCTCAGCACCGTGGCGCCGCGTGACGGCGTGCTCGACGGCGACCTCTACATCCGCGGCAGCGGCGACCCGGCGCTGTCGATGGAACAGTTCTGGCTGCTGCTGCGCGAATTGCGCGGCCGCGGCATCCGCGACATACGCGGCGACGTGGTGACCGATCGCAGCCGCTACGCGACGCTCGCACACGACCCCGGCGCCTTCGACAACGAACCGCTGGCGCCCTACAACGTCGGCCCGGACGCGCTGCTGCTGGCGCACAACGCACTGCGTGTAAGACTGCAGCCCACCGCTGGCGGCGCACCCGCGCTGTGGTCGGAACCGCCGCTGGACGACGTGCGGATCGACAACCGGGTGCAGCTGGTGGCGGGCGACTGCGGCGACTGGAAGGACACGCTGTCCGCTGCCGTCCAGCCGGCCGGCAACGGTGCGCTGACCTTGCAGATCAGCGGCCGCTACGCGCGCGACTGCGGCGAGCGCATCTGGAACGTGGCGCCGCTGCCGCACGCCGACTTCTTCGCCCGCGTGCTGCGCGCGATGTGGGCGGAACTGGGTGGGCGCATCACCGGCCAGGTGCGGGACGGCGTCACACCGATCAACGCGGCGGTGCTCGGCGGCATCGACTCGCCACCGCTGGCCGAAGTGATCCGCGACATCAACAAGTACAGCAACAACGTGATGGCGCGGCAGCTCTTCCTCGCGCTGTCGCCGCCCGGCGCCGCGGCGGACACGGTCGGTGCCGCCGCCGCAGTGCGCACCTGGGCGGCGCAGCGCAACCTGCCGCTGCCCAGCCTGGTGATGGAGAACGGTTCAGGGCTGTCGCGTATCGAGCGGCTGTCGGCCTACGATCTGGCCACGCTGCTGCGTCGCGCCTGGGCCAGCCCGGTGATGCCGGAATTCGTGTCCTCGATGCCCGTGCTGGCCGTCGACGGCACCTTGCGCCGGCGGCTGAAAACCTCGCCGCTGGCGGGCCAGGCCCACCTGAAGACCGGTTCGCTGGCCGATACGCGATCGATCGCCGGCTATGTGCTCGACCGCAACGGTCAGCGCGTGCTGATGGTCGCCTGGCTCAACCACCCGAACGCGAAACGCGCCCAGCCGGTGCTGGAGGCGCTGCTCGAATGGGTGTGGAACGGCAATCCGCAGCCCTTGTCGATTACGGACTGAAGCGCGCCGCAAGGAGCCGCGCGCGTGCGCGGAGGCGGGCTGGCCCGCTCCGGCGCACGAAGGACGCCGATCAGAGCCCTTCCAGTTCCTTCTGCAGTTCGCCCGACTGGAACATCTCCTTCATGATGTCGCAGCCGCCGATGAATTCGCCGCGGACGTAGAGCTGCGGGATGGTCGGCCAGTTCGCGTAGTCCTTGATGCCCTGGCGGATCTCCGCGTCTTCCAGCACGTTCACGGTGTGCAGGTTCTGCACGCCGAGATGCTTCAGGATCTGGATGGCGGTGGCGGAGAAACCGCACTGCGGGAACTGCGGCGTGCCCTTCATGTACAGCACGACCGGATTGCCGGTGACGGTTTCCTTGATGCGGTCCTGGACGCTCATGCTTCTTCTTCCTTTGCGGATGTTTGAAAATTCAGCGATCTGGCCGTGCCTGCGCACGGCCAGTGTTCATGGACGCGGATGGGGCGAGCGGCCTCATCCACGTCGGGTCAATCCCGGGCCAGCCGTCCTCCGCTGACCCGTTCGATGCCGGCAATATCGCGCCAAGACGCGACGTCGGCAAGCCCGGCGCAGCGCATCAGCGCGCGTACCGACGGCGCCTGATCGTAACCGTGTTCACACAGCAGCCAGCCACCTTCCGCCAGCTGCTGCGGCGCCTGCCGGCACAGCGTACGCAGCGCATCCAGCCCGTCCTCACCACTGGCCAGCGCGGCCGGCGGTTCGAAGCGCAGGTCGCCCTGCGCCAAGTGCGGATCGTCCGCCCGAATATACGGCGGATTCGACACGATGCAATCGAAGCTTTCGCCGGCAACGGCTTCCAGCCAGTTTGAGGCGATGAAACGGACTTCAAGCCCGAGCCGCTGCGCGTTGTCGCGCGCGATCGCCAGCGCCGCGTCCGAGCAGTCGAGTGCGGTCAGCCTCGCCTGCGGACACTGCGCCTTGATCGCCAGCGCAATGGCGCCGGAACCGGTACCGGCGTCGAGCACGCGCGGCGACGGCAGATCGCCGATGCGCGCCAGCGCCAGTTCGACCAGCCCTTCGGTTTCCGGTCGCGGAATCAGCACACCCGGCGCGACCGCCAGATCCAGCCCGAAGAATTCGCGCCGGCCGACCAGATAGGCCACCGGCTCACCGGCCGCGCGACGCTCGAGCAGCGCGTCGAGGGCGACCAGCGCGGCCTCGGCCAGCGCGTCGCGCCCACGCGCAATCAGACCGGCGCGATCGCAGCCCAGCGCGTACGCTGCCAGCACCTGGGCGTCGCGGCTGTCGATGCGGGTGCGCGCTGCGCGCTGCCAGTCGTCGAGCGTCATGCGCGCGCCTCAGGCGCCCTCTTCCGCCAGCTGGGCGAGCTGTTCGGCCTGGTGCTCGTGCGCCAGTGCGTCCATCAGCTCGGTCAGATCGCCATCCATGATGGCGTCCAGCTTGTACAGCGTCAGATTGATGCGGTGATCGGTCATCCGTCCCTGCGGGAAGTTGTAGGTGCGGATGCGCTCCGAGCGGTCGCCGCTGCCGACCAGGCTCTTGCGGGTCGAGGCGATCTGGCTGTCACGCGCGCGCACCTGGGCGTCGCGGATGCGTGCCGCCAGCACCGACATCGCCTGCGCCTTGTTGCGGTGCTGACTGCGGTCGTCCTGACACTCGACCACGATGCCGGTCGGGATGTGCGTGATGCGCACCGCCGAATCGGTCTTGTTGATGTGCTGGCCGCCGGCGCCGGAGGCGCGGAAGGTGTCGATGCGCAGGTCGGCCGGATTGATGTCGACCTCGGCCACCTCATCGACCTCGGCCATCACCGCGACGGTGCAGGCCGAGGTGTGGATGCGGCCCTGGGTTTCGGTCACCGGCACGCGCTGCACACGGTGGCCGCCGGATTCGAACTTGAGCCGCTGATAGACGCCGTCGCCGCTCACGCGGGCGATGATTTCGCGATAGCCGCCCAGATCCGACTCGCTGGCCGACACCACCTCGACCTTCCAGCGGTTGCGTTCGGCGTAGCGCGAATACATGCGGAACAGGTCGGCCGCGAACAGCGCCGACTCGTCACCACCGGTGCCGGCCCGGATTTCGAGGAACACGTTGCGGCCGTCGTCCGGATCCTTTGGCAGCAGCGCACGCTGCAGTTCGCCTTCCAGCCGCTCCATGTCGGCCGCCGCCTGTTCGATCTCCAGCTGGGCCAGCTCCTTCATGTCTGCGTCCGCCAGCAGGCCGCGCGCAGCCTCGCCGTCGTCACGCGCCCGGCACCAGGCCTGGTAGAGCGCGATGACCGGCGTCAGCTCGGCATGTTCGCGCGTCAGCTTGCGGTAGTGGTCGATGTCGGCGGTCACGCCCGGATCGGCCAACGCGGCGTCGAGATCGGCCAGACGGGTCGACAGCTGTTCGAGTTTTTCGGCGATGCGCGGCTTCATGCGGAGGAATTCGGGGGGAAGAGAGGCGCGCCGGACGGGGGCCGGCACGGCGGACGAACACGCGCGCAGCTAGGCGTCGCGGTCGTGCTGCGGGAACAGGCGCTGTACCAGATCCTCGATCTGCTCGCGCGCCGCCGGCGGCGCGTCGTTCAGCAGCCGGGTCGGACCGTGCAGCAGCTTGTTGGTCAGGTTGCGTGACAGCGTATCGAGCACGCGCTCCGGCGCCTCGCCGCGGGCGATGGCACGCAGCGCACGACTGAGTTCGGCGGCGCGCATTTCCTCGGCGTGACCGCGCAGCGCGCGGATCGCCGGCACCGCCTCGCGTGCCTGCACCCACTGCAGGAAGTTGGCCACCCGCGCATCGATGATGGCCTGCGCCTCGACCACCGCCGCCTGCCGCGATTCGAGGCCCGAATCGACGATCTGCGCGAGATCGTCGACCGTGTACAGGAATACGTCACCCAGCTTGTCGACCTCGGCTTCGATGTCGCGCGGCACCGCGAGATCGACCATCACCATCGGTCGATGCCGGCGCTGCTTCAACGCCCGCTCGACCATGCCCAGCCCGATGATGGGCAGCGGACTGGCCGTACAGGACAGCACGATGTCGAAGTCGGCGAGACGTTCGCCCAGTTCGTCGAGGCGGATGGCACCGACCTTGAGGTCGCTGCGCACGAAACGCTCGGCCAGCGCTTGAGCACGGTCGAGCGTGCGGTTGGCGATCACCATTTCGCGCGGCGTACAGCCGGCGAAGTGCGCCGCACAGAGCTCCATCATTTCGCCGGCGCCGACACAGAGCACGCGCTGACCGGAAATGCTGCCGAAGATGCGTTCCGACAGATGCACCGCCGCCGCCGCCATCGACACGATGTTGGCGCCGATGGCCGTGGTCGAGCGCACTTCCTTGGCGACCGCGAAACTGCGCTGGAACAGCGTGTGCAGCAACGCGCCCAGCGTGCCTGCGCCCTCGGCGAGGCGCACCGCCTGTTTCATCTGGCCGAGTATCTGCGGTTCGCCCAGCACCATCGAATCGAGGCCGCTGGCCACCCGGAACACGTGGCGCACCGCCTGCTGGTGTTCCAGCCTGTATATATAGGGGGCGATCTCGGACGGGCCGATGCGGTGGTACTCGGCCATCCAGTCGAGCGCGCTGTCCGGGTCGTTGGTCGCGCAGTACAGCTCGGTGCGATTGCAGGTGGACAGGATGGCCGCCTCCTGCACCGGTCGCACGCGGGTGAGCTGACCGAGCGCGTCGGGCAGCGCTTCCGGCAGGAAGGTCATGCGTTCGCGCACGGCAAGCGGAGCCGTGTGGTGATTGAGACCGAGCGCAAACAGGGACATGGACGGGCGTTGGACAGCAGGTTTGGCAGGATTGACCGGCAGAATAAGCCGAAACTGCCGCGAATTATAGCAGCCGCGGTTTTCGCCCCCCCGCGCCGCCTCAGCGCACGGTGGCAAGCAGCGCCAAAAGATGGCTGGCCGGAATCGCGTAACTGATGCCGCTCGGCTGCGACAGCACGCTTTCCTTGCCTGCCTTGACCAGCACCATATTGATCACGCCGATCACCTCGCCACTGTCCGGGTCGAACAGCGGACTGCCGCTGTTGCCGGGGTAGGCGGTGGCGTCGAGCTGGAACACGGTGAAGGTGCCGCGCGCCAGACGGTTGCGATTGGCGGCGTTGAGCTGGCTCACGTTGTCGACCGGAATCACGATCGGCGTGATGGCAGACACGATGCCGCGGTGCGTGACCGGCGTGAAGCCGAGCACGCTGCCGATCGGAAAACCGGTGAAGGCCACCGACTGGCCCTCACGCACAGAGGCCGAGTCGCCGATCTTCAGCGCAGGGAGCGCGGCGCCCTGAATCTTCAGGATCGCCAGATCGTGCTCGGCACTGGATGCAACGACGCGCGCCTCGCGCAACTGCTGACGGCCATCGACGCTGGCGATCACGGCCAGCGTTTCGAAACGGTCGGCGTCGAGCGGCACGCCGGCGACGTGCGCATTGGTCGCCACCAGCGTGCCGTCACCGATGACGAAGCCGCTGCCCTTCAGTTCGAAGCTGGGCGCGCGCGACCGCATATTGGTGCCGACGATGACGATGGATGGCTTGATGCCCACGATGGTGTCGCTCAGCGCCGCCCGCGCCAGCAGCGGCGACGACAGCAGTGCCGCGCAGACGAGCCGGCGCCTGCGGTCGCCCGGCGCGTGATCAGCCACGGCGGGACAACTGAGTGCGCAGCACCGGCGACGGTGTGGTCACGCTCTGGTCGTAGCGGTGTTCGGTCTTGCGGAACAGGCTCTGGATGCGCTTCACGTACTCGCGCGTCTCGCGGTAGGGCGGCACGCCCTTGTACTTGTCCACTGCGCCCTCGCCGGCGTTGTAGCCGGCGGTCGCCAGCACCACGTCACCTTCGAAGTAGGCGAGCAACCAGCGCAGGTAGGCCATGCCGCCACGGATGTTCTGCACCGGGTCATAGGCGTCGCGCACGTTGAAGCGCTGTGCGGTTTCCGGAATCAGCTGCATCAGCCCCTGCGCATTCTTCGGAGAACGCGCCTTGGGATTGAAGTTCGACTCGGTGCCGATCACGGCCAGCACCAGCTGCGGATCGATGTCGAAATGCGGCGCGTGTTCGCGCACGATCTCGATCACGCGTCTGCGGTCGGCGGTGGTGCCGAACGCTGCTTCGAGATCGGGATCGATGTCGGCAACCATCACCGGTTCGGGCTCCGGCGGGTCCTGCATGCACAAGGGCAGGTCGCGCGTCGGGGCGCCGGTGAAGCGCAGCATGCGCTGTGCGTGTTCGTGGCCCTGACGGGCGGCCAGATCGAAAAAGGTCGCCGCCAGCGCGTCGTCGCGCTCGACGCCGCGACCGTTGGCGTACATCCAGGCCAGATTGAACTGCGCCTCGGCGTCACCGAGCTTGGCCGCCTGGCAGTAGAGCGCCGCCGCGCGCGCCGGGTCACGCCGCACACCCTCGCCGTGCTCGAAGGACTGCGCCTCGGCCAGCAGACTGCGCGCCGCCGCCTCGGGTTCGAGTGCCAGCGCCGGCGCACCGGCGCAGCAGGCGATCAACAGGGCGGTCAGTCGTGCAGCTCTCATCATCAGGCAACCGTCGCAGGGGCGAAGCGCGCCACATACCAGTTCATCGCCTCGGCCAGACCGCGCGACACGTCGTGTGTCGGCGCGTAGCCGAGAAGTGTTTGCGCGCGGGTGATGTCGGCCAGCGAGTGGCGCACGTCACCGGCGCGGAAGTCACGATAGTGCGCCCGGGCGCCGGCGATGTCCGGGAATCGTTTCACGAGTTCGTCGCGCATCGCTGCAAACAATTGATTCAGCGAGGTCTGGCGATGGGCAGCGACGTTGTAGACGGTGTTCACCGCGTCGGGACGTTCAGTCAGACCCGCCAGCAGATTGGCCTGCACCGCATTGTCGACGTAGCAGAAATCGCGACTGGTTTCGCCATCGCCGTTGATCTGCACCGTTTCGCCGAGCAGCAGCGCCCGCGCCCACCGTGGAATCACCGCGGCGTAAGCACCTTCCGGATCCTGACGCGCACCGAACACGTTGAAGTAGCGCAGGCCGACACAGGGCAATCCGTAGCAGCGGCCGAACACATCGGCGTACAGTTCGTTGATGTACTTGGTTACCGCGTAGGGCGACAGCGGCTTGCCGATCACGTCCTCGACCTTGGGCAGGTTCGGCGAATCGCCGTAGGTCGAACTCGACGCGGCATAGACGAAGCGACCGACGCCAGCGTCGCGCGCCGCGACCAGCATGTTCAGGAAGCCGTTTACGTTCGAATCGTGCGAGGTGATCGGGTCGGCCAGCGAACGCGGCACCGAGCCCAGCGCCGCCTGGTGCAGCACCACTTCGACACCGCTGCACACCCGCGCGCAGGTCGCCAGATCGCGGATGTCGCCCTCGACGAAATCGAGGCGCGCCGCGGCCTCCGCCGGAAGTCCGGCCAGCACTTCGTCGAGGTTGCGCTGATGGCCGGTCGAAAAGTTGTCCAGCGCGACCACGTTCTGGCCGGCGTGCAGCAGCACTTCGACCAGATGCGAACCGATGAAGCCGGCCGCACCGGTCACCAGCCAGCGGCGCGGGCACGCGGCCAGCGCGGCGGACAGGGACCCGGGCAGGGTTGCAGGCAGAGTCACGGGCCGCTCACAGACGCCAGACGCTGACGCCCTGCGCTTCCAGCGCGGCCGTGTCGAACTGGTACTTGATGTCGGCCAGCACGCCGCCGGCCTTCAGCTTGCCGACGTAGTCGGACAGCGGACGGGCGGCGAACTCCTTGTGCGACACGGCGGCGACGATGGCCTCGACCTTGGGAATGGCGTCCCAGTCGGTCAGCGACACGCCGTACTCGTGCTCGGCTTCCTTCGACTCGGCCACCGGGTCATGCACGATGACCTCGACGCCGTAGCTCTGCAGTTCGCGGATCACGTCGATCACGCGCGAATTGCGCAGGTCGGGGCAGTTCTCCTTGAAGGTGAGGCCGAGCACCAGCGCCTTCGCGCCCTTGACCGATGCACCGCTCTGGATCAGCTTCTTCACCGTCTGCTCGGCCACGTACTTGCCCATGCCGTCGTTGATGCGACGACCGGCGAGGATGACCTGCGGGTGATAACCCAGCATGTCGGCCTTGTGCGTCAGGTAGTAGGGATCGACGCCGATGCAGTGGCCGCCGACCAGGCCCGGGCGGAAAGGCAGGAAGTTCCATTTCGTGCCGGCCGCCTTCAGCACTTCCTCCGTATCGATGCCGATCTTGCCGAAAATGATGGCAAGTTCGTTCACGAAGGCGATGTTGAGGTCGCGCTGCGTGTTCTCGATCACCTTGGCAGCCTCGGCCACCTTGATGCTGGACGCTTCATAGACGCCCGCGGTGATGACCGCCTTGTACAGATCGGCCACCTTCTTCAACGTGTCCGGCGTGTCGCCCGACACCACCTTCAGGATCTTGGTGACCGTGCGTTCCTTGTCGCCCGGGTTGATGCGCTCCGGCGAGTAGCCGACATTGAAGTCCTGCAGCCACTTCATGCCGGAGAACTTCTCGATCACCGGAATGCACACTTCTTCGGTCGCGCCCGGATAGACGGTCGATTCGAACACGACGATGGCGCCGCGCTTCATGTGCCTGCCGCAGGTTTCGGAGGCGCCGACCAGCGGCGAGAAATCCGGCTGGTGTGCGTCATCGACCGGGGTCGGTACGGCAACGATGATGTAGTCGGCCTCGGCCAGCGCCGCACCATCGGTGGTCACGGTCAGCTGGGTGGCGGCACGCAGGTCTTCGCTGCTCACCTCGCCGGTCGGATCGACGAACTCGCGATAGGCAGCCACCTTGGCAGCCGACATGTCCACACCGATGGTCGGCATCTTCTTGCCGAACTCGACAGCCAGAGGCAGGCCGACGTAGCCGAGGCCGATCACAGCAACTTTGGTCATGGTTTTCTATCCGGATTCAGTTCAAAGGGTTTTCATCAGATCGGCCACTTCGGCGGCACGTTCATATTTGCTGCCCAGCGCAACCAGCGGCTCCAGTGCCTTGCGCGCCTCCTGCTTTCGCCCGAGCCTCGCCAGGGTGCTGGCCAGATTGAATCTCAGCTCATTCGCGGCAGGTGCAATGGCGACCGCCGACTGCATCATCTGCAGCCCGCGATCGACTTCGCCGGCATCGACCAGGATGGCGCCGTAGGTGTCGAGCACTGCGGCATTGCCGGGAGCGACGGCATACGCCTGCTCGGCATAGCTGCGCGCCTTCGGATCCTTGGTCTGCGCAGCGATCCAGGCAAGGTTGTTCAGTGCCACGGCACTGCCGGGCGAACGCGCGAGCACCATTTCGTAACGCATGCGCGCCTCGTCCATGCTCTTCTTCGCCAGCGCGATGTCGCCCAAGTAAAGCGGAATCACCGTATCGCGGGGCTGCTCCTTGAGCCAGCTGTCGACCAGCGCCTGCGCATCGCGGGAGGCACCGGTACGCTCGAGGATGGCGTGGACACGCAGCACGTTGTTTCCCGTGCGTTCGCGCGCAAGGGCCTCGCGATACGCCTTGAGAGCGCCATCGAGCTTGCCTGCACCGGTAAGAAGCTCACCTTCCATCGTGTAGCCGATGGCCTCCTTCGGCCGCTGGCGCTGCACGTCACGCGCGACACGCAGAGCGTCGTCGAGCGAATTGCGGGTGCGATGGATCGCGATCAACAGGTTCTGCGCCTCCAGCATGTCGGGCTGCAGCAGCAGGGCCTTGCGCACCGTCTGGATCGCTTCGGATTCGCGCTTCGCGCTCATCTGCACGACGGCGAGCGAAAGCAGCGGCGCCGCCGAGAGCGGATCCCGCTCCGCGAGTTTCGTGCGTGTCGTGATCGCCGCATCGAGATCCCCCGACCGCGCCTGCGCAAGGGCCAGCGCATTCATGACCGATGCGTCGTCAGGCAACGCCGCCACGGCATCGCTCGCAGTTTTGAGCGCATCTCGCGGCTTGTCGGATGCAAGCTGGAGGTCTACCAGCGCCAGCCGCGGCGCAGCCTGCTTGGGATTGCCCTCGATCGCCTTGCGCAGCAACGCACTGGCGTCGGCAAAGCCGGCCTTGTTGCGAGCCTTCAGACCGGCCAGCGAGATCAGCGCCTCCGCGTGTTCGGGCGCCTTGGCGAGCACACTGCTGAACCGCGCCTCGGCGTCGGCCTGTTTGCCGTCCAGCATGTCGAGTCGAGCCAGATTCGATGCCGCCGGGAAATAGGCTGGCTCGATGGCGAGCGCCCGTTCGAACGCAGCGCGCGCATTCTTGCCGTCGCCCTTGAGCAGGAAGGCCGCGCCACGCAGGTTCTCGGTGATCGGATCCTTCGGATTCTTGCGCTCCAGCTCATCGATCGCCATGAACGCCTTGTCCGCATCGCGATTGCGCAGATGCGTCATGATCAAAATGAGGTCACCGCGGTGATCATTGTCATCGAGCTTTGCCGCTGTCTCGAGCGCGCGGATACCCCCGGCACGGTCTCCCGACGCCAGGCGGCTGATCCCGAGGCGCGACTGCGCCGATACGTCATCCGGGCTCTTCGCCGCGGCGAGGGCGAAAGCCTTTTCCGCGGCAACCGCGTCGCCGCCAGCCAGATAGACCTGACCGGCCAGCGACTGCACCTCAGCGTCGTCTGCCTTGTCCTTGAGCAAGGGCGCAAGCGCCTGTCGTGCCTTGTCGGTGCGACCGCTGCGCAGGTAGCTGCCGATGAGCACCTTGCGCACGAACATCGAGTCGCCGCCGTTGGCGATCGCCTTCTCCGCGTGCTGTTCGGCGAGCGAATAGGATTTGAGCTCGAACGCGGCAAGTGCCGCCAGACCGAGTGCCGGCACGAAGTTGGGCGCGGTGGCCAGCGTCTTGTTCAGTGCATCGCGCGCTTCCGCGTACTTCCTTTCCTTTATGTTCAGCAGACCGTCGAGGTAGCTCACCTCGACAGACTTGGGCGCCACCTTGCGCAAACCCGCCAGTTCCTTGCGTGCCTCGCTCACGCGGCCCTCGTTGGCCAGCGCGGAAATGACGATGGCGCGCGCGCGCACGCTGTCCGGCTTGATCTCGTAGACCTTCCGGTAGGACGCGAGCGCCGGTTCGAAAAGGCCCTGCATGGACTTGATCTCGCCGTCCAGGAACCAGGCCTCGGGCGATGCCTGCCCGGATGCAAAGACCTGCTCCAGCAGAGCAGTGGCACCTTTCAGGTCGCGTTGAGTACCGAGCAGCCGGGCCTTGCCGACCATGGCATACACGTGAGCGGAATCGATGGCCAACGCGGCATCGAAGGCGGCTGCGGCGCCTTTCACGTCACCGGTTGCCATCAGCGCGTAGCCCACGGCGGCCTTGAGGTTCGCCTGCGCGTCGGGCTTCGTCAGCTTCATCGCCGAGAAGCGCGAGACTGCATCGGCCGACTCGCCCGCCTCCACCATGGCGCGAGCGAGCAGCGGCGCCACCTCGTCCATCGGATGCTGAAGTTCGGACGCCCGCTGCAATTCCTTGACGGCAGACAAGGGATCGCCGAACTGCAGATACAGCCGCCCGAGTTCGTATCGAGCCGCGGCGTTGTTACCGTCCTGCTGCAACACATTCTTGAGCTGGATGGAGGCTGTCTGCGTGTCCCTGCGCTCAAGCGCGGCGCGTGCCTCCGCCAGCAATTCCTCGGGCGGCTTGCTGCGATCGCACGCAGCCAGCGCAGACGCGCAGAGGAGTATGGCCAGCAGTCGGCTGACGCGCGGCAGGGTCGGGAAAGTGGGCTTCAAGAGCGATGCTCCAGGTCGGTTTCAGCGCAGGCCGAAACGGTTCATCAGGTCGTACAGCGTCGGCCGGCTCACGCCGAGCATCTCGGCGGCCTTGACCATGTTGCCGTCCACGCGCGCCAGCACGCTGACGACGGCCTTGCGCTCGGCTTCCTCGCGGATCTGTCGCAGGTTGAAGAAGCTGCCGTTGTCCTCGGCCGGCTTCAGGCCCAGGTCGGGCACCATGATCTGGCTGCCATCGGCCATGATGGTGGCGCGCTTGATGCAGTTCTCCAGCTCGCGCACGTTGCCCGGCCACTTGTGCGCCTCGATCGCCGCCACCGCCTCGCGCGACAGCGACATCGAACTGCGCCCCTGTTCGCCGGCGAAGCGCTTGACGAAGGAATGCGCCAGCAGCGCGGCATCGCCCTCGCGTTCGCGCAGCGGCGGAATGGTGACGACGATTTCGGCGAGCCGGTAGTACAGATCCTCGCGGAAGCGGCCTTCGCCGATCAGCGTCTGCAGGTTCTGGTGGGTGGCGCAGACCACGCGCACATCGATCGGAATCTCGTCACGGCCGCCCAGTCGCTCGATCACGCGTTCCTGCAGGAAGCGCAGCAGCTTGGCCTGCAGCGGCCCGGGCAGATCGCCGATCTCGTCGAGGAAGAGCGTGCCCTTGTTGGCGACCTCGATCTTGCCCGGCGTCTGCTTGGTGGCGCCGGTGAAAGCACCCTTCTCGTAGCCGAACAGTTCGCTTTCGAGCAGGTTGTCGGGAATGGCCGCGCAGTTGATCGCGACGAAACGTTCGCCTGCCCGCTCCGAGCGGTCGTGCAGCGTCTTCGCCAGCACTTCCTTGCCGGTGCCGCTCTCGCCCAGCAGCAGCACGGTGGCGCGCGTCGCCGACACCTTCTCGATGGTGCGCAGCACGCGCAGCATGTTGGCGTCGCGCGTGATGAAACGGCCTTCGACACCAAGGTTCTGATTGGCCAGGCGCGTGTTCTCGGCCTGCAGGTCGTGCAGGCGGAAAGCGCGCTCGATCAGCAGCGCCAGCAGTTCGGGCTCGAAGGGCTTGGCGTAGAAGTCGTAGGCGCCCATGCCTATCGCGCGCAACGCGTTGGCGCGATCGTTCTGCCCGGTCAGCACGATCACCTTGGACTGCGGTGCCAGCGTCATGATCTCGCCGAGCAGGGCCATGCCTTCGGTCACATCGTCCGGCGCCGGCGGCAGACCCAGGTCCATCGTGATGACTGCCGGTTCATGGCGCCGAATCTGCGCCAGCGCCGATTCACGGTCACTGGCCAGCACCACCTCGTAGTCGTCGAAGCTCCAGCGCATCTGCTTCTGCAGCGCGGGATCGTCCTCGACGATCAACAGCGTACGACCCTTGTCAGCCATGTCACTCCCGGTCAGGCAACGGCCTCGGTGGCCGTCTGCTGAGGAAACACGAGCCGGAACAGGCTGCCCCGTCCCGGCTCGCTGATTACTTCGATGCGTCCACCCAGATCCTGGATGTAGCGGAAACTTTCATAGGCGCCGATGCCCATGCCGTTCGCCTTGGTGGACTGGAACGGCTTGAACAGGCGCTCGCGCACGAACTCTTCGGTCATGCCGCAGCCGGTGTCCTCGACCTCGACCACGACGCCCGCCTGCTCGCTGCGTGCCCTGATGCTGACTTTACCGTTTTGCGGCGTGGCATCCAGTGCATTCTGCACAAGATGCCCCACAACCCGCTCTATCCGGTCTTCATGAGCACGGATCACCAGTCCGCTCTCGACCTCGAGCGCCAGCGCGCAGCCGCTGCGCGCGCGCGACCGGTGCAGTCGTTCGAGCAGCGGCGTCAGCGACACCGCAGCAGCCTGCTCGATCGGCTGGGTGCCGGAGCGCAACTGCAGCAGCATGCTGTTCATCCGGCCGACCGCATGTTCGATGGTGTCCAGCATGTCCTGCTGGAACTCCGGGTTGTCGCGATGCTTCTGCGCGTTGCGCAGCAGCAGCGTGAGCTGGGCGATCAGGTTCTTCAGGTCGTGCACGACGAAGGCGCTCATCTTCGAGAAGGCTTCGAACTTCTTCGCCTCGATCAGCGCCTCCATCGCCTGCGTCTGGTTCAGCACGCCGGCCACCTGACGGCCGGCCGTCTTCAGCAGGTCGCGCACCTCCCAGTTCAGGTCGACCAAGGCGCGCGGACGGCACAGCACGACGAAGCCGAGCGGCATGTCCTCGCTGCCCAGCGGGCAGATCAGCCAGGCCTCGGGAATCTGCGCCACCCACTCGGGCAGACGCATGTGGCCGTACACGCCGGGACGCGAGCGATGTTCCTCGATATTGACCACCCACATGCGACCGAGCAGCAACGCGATCAGCGGACTGTCGGCCGGCTCCCGCGCATCGATGGCCGGGAGGTTGAGCCGCGCTGCAGGCGCGTACACGCCCTGCTCGTTGCGCAGCCACAGCATGCCGCCCGGGCTTTCGACCAGATCGGCCATCACGCGTATCGACGCTTCGCGCAGGGTGTCCACGTTCGAGGCGCTGTACAGCGTGTCGGCCAGCTTCAGCCACTCCGCCCGGTAGTCGTAGCGCAGGCTGAAGAAGTGCTTGTTAACGAAGACGCGAAGCCAGGCTCGCACGCTGCCCGAAGCGATGGACGCCACAAGCCCCAGCGTACCGGTAGCCAGCACCACGGTCTGCAGCGCCGCCCCCCACTCGCCGCCGAAGAAGCGGACGTAGTAGCCGGCAAGCGCGATGATGAGCAGCGCCGCCCCGGTCATCACCAGAGCCGAAGTGTGGAACACCGCCTCGCGCGACACGTTGAGCCGGATCGACCACTCGCGGATGCGTGCCGACGAGGCCGCGAACAGCGGGATGGCGATGGCGTGCACCAGACCGCGGACCGCCCACAGGGTCGGATCCAGTTCGCGGAACATCAGCGCTTCGGAGAAGAAATACAGGTCGAACACCAGCGTGAAACCGAGACCCAGCGTCATCGGCTTCACGCCCCAGCGCCACTGCTGCGGCGTGTTGCGGTAGAACTGCTCGGTCATCACCGCACCCAGCAGGCTCAGCGCCAGACCGCAGCCCATCAGCCAGACCAGTACCCCCGCGTCGCGCGGCAGCAGCCAGGACAGTGCCGCATACGCCAGCGCGCAGGGCAGTACCGTAATCAGGGCCAGCCGTATCAGCCAGGACGGCCTGCGCACCAGATCGCGCAAGGGCTGGCGCCCGTCCGGGTCGACCACACAGGCCGCCAGGAAGAACAGGAAAAGCAGGTAGTGCAGGGCATCGGCCGCATGCGCGAGCGTCCACCACAGCGGATGGGGGCGCCATACGAACCCGGTCATGGCGGCGCACCACAGGGCACCACCCACCATGCACCAGCCGAGCAGGCGGGCGCGTGGCGACCGGCTGGTGCTCATGAAGAGCTGCAGGCAGAAGGCTGCGAATCCGAGCGCGGCCGCAGCGTATGCGTAAAGCGCAAAGGCGGCGGGGAGGGAATCCATCAGGACGCGGCGTCAGGAGTGTTGCAATGAACCGCATTGTGCCCGTGACCCGCCGGGCGCGCAGCGCGCGCCCGACCGGACACGGGGGCGACGATCAGCGGGCGCCGTCGCCGGTCAGCACGACACGCACGGTCTGCAGCAGCACCAGGATGTCGAGGAAGAGGGTGTGGTTCTTCACGTAATAGAGGTCGTACTGCAGCTTCTGCACCGCGTCGTCGACCGATGCGCCATAGCTGTAACGCACCTGGGCCCAGCCGGTGATGCCCGGCTTGACGCTGTGACGGGCGGCGTAGAAAGGAATCTGGTCGGTCAGCTGATCGACGAAGAAGGGACGCTCCGGACGCGGGCCGACGAAACTCATGTCGCCATGCAGCACGTTGAAGATCTGCGGCAGTTCGTCGATGCGGGTCTTGCGGATGAAGTGACCGACGCGGGTGATGCGGTCGTCGTTGCTACCGGCCCAGCGCGGCTTGCCATCGGCCTCGGCATCCAGACGCATGCTGCGGAACTTGAGCACCTTGAAGGTGCGGCCGCCCTGGCCGACCCGCTCCTGGCGGTAGATGACCGGAAAGCCGGATTCGATCGCGATGGCGATGGCAGCCAGCAGCATGATGGGCGCGGTCACGACCAGCAGCACGCTGGCGGCGACGATGTCGAACACGCGCTTGACGGCGCTGCGCGCGAAACCCTGGCGGAAACCGTCGCCGTAGATGAGCCAGCTGGCGCGCAGCGTATCGAGACGGACCTGGCCGCGCATGCGCTCGAAGAAGCTCGACAGGTCGTTCACCGTGACGCCCGCCAGCTTGCAGTCCAGCAGCTCGCGCAGCGGCAGCACGCCACCGCGGCGCTCGCGCACCGCCACGACGATCTCGTTGGCGCGGTGGTCGCGGGCCAGCTGCATCACACAACTGCCTTCCGGCATCACCAGCGTGGCCGGCACTTCGACCGCCTCTTCCGCGCCGACCGGCACGAAACCGACGATGGTGTGGGTGGCGCTGGCCGAAGTCGATACGCTGGCCCACACCGACGCCGCCTCGGCACCGGTACCGACGACCAGGATGCGCCGCGTGAACATGCCGGCGCCGTCGGCCTGCAGGAAGGACGCCGCGCGCAGCAGCAGGATGCCGCCGAAACCCATGCACAGCGACACGTCGAGCGCCGGCATCGCGACGCTGCCCTGCGGCAGCAGGCGGAACACCATGTAGGCAACGGGCAGGCCGAGCAGGAAGGCGAAAAGCACGCGCCCGACCAGTTCGGACAGGTTGCGCGGCTGTTCCCGCTGGTACAGGCCCAGCGCGCTCATCAGCAGCGTCATCAGGATAGCGAATACCGAAGCCGGCAGCAGTGCGGGCAGCAACGATTCCATGCTGGCGGGCGCGCTGATCCAGGCGGCGCCGAAGCCGGCGATCAACAGCACGATCGCCTCGGCGATAAGTCTCATGAGCGTGACGGAAGGTACGTAGTGACTGAACAGTCTGACCACAATCAACCCCTTTTCGGCCGCCCGGACGACGCATCGGACCGGCCGCAGATATTGTTACGACGCGGGGGCGCCGACTTGTTGAGGGCGAACGATATGGGCTGGGCCGTGGATCATGCGTGAATCTGGTCACAAGAGGCCGCGGCGCACATGGGTGGTGATAACTAACGCACGTTGCGACGCCGTTTCAGGGCTGCCGGGCCACCGGGGAGACACAAATTTCCACAATGAAAAAGCGCATTCCGGCGCCCGGCGGCGCCTTCAGGCAGCCAGCGCGAGCGCAGATACCGTCAGGGCGCAGAGCAGCAGCACAACCTTGCGCCGACGCCCGGAGGTCAGCAGGCGGGCCGGCAACGCCCGGAGCCTCGCTGGCAGGCCGTGGTCGAGCAGGGCGGATTCACCCGCCGCATAGGCGTCGGCCAGCGCCTCGACCGACACGAAGCACAGCGCCGGATAACGCTTGCGGGCCTCGGCGAGCAGGCTGTCGATGGCCTGCAGACTGTCCTGGTGCCGGGCGTGCCGGCCGACGAAGTTCGAGCGGTGCGTCTCCAGCAGCAGAGGGCGCCGCTGCGCCCACTTGCGCGCCAGCGCCTCCAGCCCGCGGCCGGCGCGGTGGCCGCGCACCGGTTCGTAGTAGTCGTCGCGCACCAGCGCCGTCAGGCCGGACGCACAGCGCTGTCCGTTCCGGTAGAGCCGGCCGCTATCGACCGGCAGGCCGTCCGCACCGCGCATTTCATAGCGCTCGCCGGGCGTGACCAGCGCGCGCACGCCGGCGGCCGCCCAGGCGGCCTCGACCGCATCGGTCCAGATGAAGGTCGGCGGCACCGCCACCGCCGGCATCAGGCCGAAGATGCGGGCGAAGGTCGATACCTCGGCCGTCGCGCGTCGGCTGATGTCGGCCTCGTCCAGCGCCCGCGACGGCAGGCTGGACGCGTCGGTCCAGCGGCTCTGCAACGGCGACGGCAGGTCCTCGGTAGCGGGAAAGGTCTGGCGTCGCCACGCCCGCAGCGCCGGATCC
>JAVEVQ010000011.1:68155-72173 GCA_034004945.1 Methyloversatilis sp.
GATGTCGGCCTCGTCCAGCGCCCGCGACGGCAGGCTGGACGCGTCGGTCCAGCGGCTCTGCAACGGCGACGGCAGGTCCTCGGTAGCGGGAAAGGTCTGGCGTCGCCACGCCCGCAGCGCCGGATCCCCGGCACAGGCCCGGTCCAGCACCGCCGGATGGTAGTGCTGCATGCCGTGCAGCTGCAGCGAGAACACACCTCGCGCGACGCCGGCACGCATCTCCGCCAGCACCGGCGCAAGGCGGGCGTCGTCCAGCTCGACGCAGGCCTCGGCGTCGTCCGGCCGCGCATCGTCAGGTCCGGCCAGGATGACGCCCAGCGTCATCACCGGGTGTCGGCCCTGTGCATCGGCATGCGCCGACAGCACGCGCCCGATGTCGCGCAGCGCGTCGGCCTGCTCCACCGGGCCGTAACCCCAGTCATCGCCCTCGAACACCATGACCGGCTGGCGCAGGCAGGGTTCGGCCCAGGCACGCGCGAGATCGCGCCTGACGCAGTAAAGCGCCACCGCCCACAGCAATACAGCGCCGTACAAGCCGTGCATCGTCCCCTCCTCCGGGTGCGCACTTTCGCACAGACCGCAGGCCGACACGCCATGCTGCCCGCAACCGATCGTGACTGATGGCACTTCCGGCAGCGACAAGCCGCCATCACCCCCTATCGGCCGCCGGTGCCGGTCCGGATAATCGTCGCGCACGGTTTTTGTCAGTCAGCCCCTCCTCGCCTCCATCCATGCCCTCCGAAGCGCGCCACACCCGGAACGTCCTCGCGGCATGCGTCGTGTATGTCGCGCTGATCCTGTGGGGCAGCCTCTACCCGTTCTCCGGCTGGCGCCCGGCGCCCGATGCGCTGGCCTTTCTCGGCGTCTGGAACACGGCGAGACTTTCGGCGCCGGATCTGGTCGTCAATGCGCTCATATACATACCGCTCGGCATCGGGCTCGGCTGGCTGACGCGAAGCTGGCCGGCGCTGCTGTCGATCGCGCTGGCGACAGCCCTTGCCGGCGCCCTCAGTCTTGGCGTCGAGACCGCCCAGGCGCACCTGCCGCAGCGCGTGCCCTCGCTGTCCGACCTCATCCTGAACACCGCCGGCGGGCTGGTCGGCGCCACCATCGCCGCACTGCTGACGCCGCGCTGGCGCCTCGTCGCCCGCCTGCAGGCCTGGCGCGCACGCACCTTCCAGCCGACCCGCGAGGCCGATCTGGCAGTCGCCGCACTGGCCGGCTGGGCCCTGTCGCAGCTGTCTCCCTTCGTACCCTCGCTCGACCTCGGCACCCTGCGCAACGGGCTCGCGCCGCTGGCCGCCACGCTGGGCGATCCGGCCAGTTTCGACTTCGCCCGGATGGCCGGTTACGCGCTGGAACTGTTCGCCCTGACCGTGCTGGCGCGCGACGCCCGCCAGCGCCCGGTGTCGCTGACGCGCATTCTGTGGCTGTTCGTGCTGGCGGTGCTTCTGCTCAAGGTGGCGGTGATCAGCCGGCAGCTTTCGGCCGAGGCGCTGGCCGGCGCCGCGGCCGGCCTGCTGTCCGGGCTGGCACTACCGCGCCGCCTCAAGCCGGCACGCCCCGCGCTGGCTGCGCTGGCCCTGGTGCTTGCCTTGACCATCGTCGAGCTGACGCCGGAGCCCGGCGCCTTGCGGCACCTGAACTGGACTCCCTTCGTCGCGCACCTGAACAATCCGATGCTGGGCCTGAGCGTGCTGATCGATAACTGCTGGCCCTATCTCGCACTGGCGACGGCGCTGTACCGCCTGTCCGGCGCCGGACGCAGTGTCGCGGCAGGTATCGTGCTGGCCTGCGGTGGTCTCGCCTTCGGACTGGAATGGATGCAGCAGTACGTGCCCGGCCGCACGCCCGACATCACCACCGTGGTCGTGGCGCTGGCCAGCGCCGTGCTGGCGGTCCGGCATCTGGCGCCGACAGCGGACGAAGCCCCGCGACCGCGCTCGCCGGTGCGCCCGCGGCTGGCGTTCACGCTGGTCGCTGCACTGCTGCTGAGCAGCGCCAGCGCCGTCTGGTCGCTCGCGCGCACGCCGCCGCCGACCGTGCTGGCTTCGGCGCGCAGCAAGCCCACCCTGCCGCTGCCGGAGGAACTCCAGCTGCCGGCCCTGCCCGGTTTCCGCCACGCCCATCCGCGACTGCCCTATCCGTCGGCAGGCGATATCGCCCGCCTGCGCGCCGAGAACCCCGACTACATCGCTCAGCTCGTCAAGCGGGCCAAGGGCGGCAGTGGCGATCTGAGCGCGGCCATCGAGGCGGCAGTGCTGGCGCCGGAGACACAGGACGTGCGTGTCATCGTCGAACGCGTCGTCCGGATGAAACCCAATTGGCGCGGTCACGCCCAGACCCGGCCGATCGCCCAGGTCTACGACTGGCTGCATGACCGCGTACCGCCCGACCTGATGCCGAAGCTGAAGGACAAGGTGATCGAGGCCTGCAATCACCAGATCCGCGTCATCCGGATGGAGGCGCTGTCGCCCTACAACGTCTATCTGTACAACGCGCCCTTCCAGGCGCTGATGGCCTGCGCACTGTCGATCCATGACGACGATCCACGCGCGGCGCCGGTGATGGCCTTCACCTACGACTACTGGATCAACCGCGTGCTGCCGGTGTGGCGGCAGATCGGCGGACGCAACGGCGGCTGGCACGAAGGCAACGAATACGTCGGCATCGGCATCGGCCAGGCCATCTATCAGGTGCCGGCCATGTGGCGATCAGCGACCGGCGAGGACCTGTTCCGGCAGGAGCCGGCGCTGCGCGGCTTCCTCGATTTCCTGGTGATGCGCCAGCTGCCGGACGGCAGCAGCGTGAAGATCGGTGACGGCCGCTTCGGCCGCCGGGCGGTGGACGACGCACTCGCGCTGGCGCTGGAGTACCGCCACGGCGCCGCCTACACGCTGTACGGCAAGGGCGGGCGCAAGCCCGTTCCGACCTCCTGGCCGTGGGGCCCGCTGACCGACGACACGCTGTACTCGCCGGCCGCCGTGCAGGCGCAGCCGCTCACCCATTACGCCGACGGCCTCGGCTGGCTGCTCGCGCGCAGCAGCTGGCGTGACGACGCCACCCACCTGAGCTTCAAGGCGGGCGACAACTACTGGTCACACAGCCATCTCGACCAAGGCAGCTTCACGCTGTACAAGGGCGCGCCGCTCGCCCTGGACAGCGGCTGCTACTGCGGCTATGGCACCGACCACCATCTGAACTACCACTACCAGACCATCGCCCACAACACGCTGACGGTGACCGATCCGGCCGACGCGCTGCCGATGCCGGCGCGCCAGAACAAGAAGCCGCGCACCATCGCCAACGACGGCGGCCAGCGCCGCGTCGGCTCCGGCTGGGACCTGCATGCCGCGCCGATGGATATCGATGACTGGCGCAGCAAGTACGACGACTTCCACACCGGCCGCATGGTGCGCGTGGTCGAACAGGACGGCCTGCTGATCGCGCTGGCCGACATCACGGCCGCCTACACCAGTGCGCAGACCGGCGCCCACAGCTTCCACCACCGCACGCGGCGGGTCGAGCGCGCCTGGCGCATCTTCATCTACGACCGTGCCGCCGACATGCTGGTGGTGCAGGACACGCTGGAATCGACGCGCGCCGAATTCGCCAAGCGCTGGCTGCTGCACAGCGCCGAGGCGCCGCGCATCGACGGCCGTCGCTTCGTGATCGAACGCCCGCCGGTGATGCAGGTGGCCGGCCTGCCACGGCTGGAGGGCGAGGTGCTCTACCCGCGCGACGCGCGCATCGTGCCGATCGGCGGCAAGGGTTTCGAGTTCTTCGTCGATGGCCGCAACTACGACGAGAACGGCACACTCGCCGCCAACATCGCGCGCGGCCCGGCCGATCTCGATCCGGGTGCCTGGCGGCTGGAGATCGCGCCCGCCGCACCGGCGCTCGAAGACCGCTTCCTGGTCGTGCTGCGTCCGGGTCTGGGCACGCTGCCGCCGATGGACGCTCAGGTGAGCGAACAGCCGGACGGCATCGTCGCCGACATTGCCCTGCCCGGTCGCCG
>JAVEVQ010000067.1:0-17090 GCA_034004945.1 Methyloversatilis sp.
GCGCAGGTAGGTATCCGGTAGGTAGCTTGCAGGTTGAGTGGTGGAGCGAGACCAATGACAGCTTCAAGTGCAAGTCTGGCGGCACGCCGGCGGCGCATCGAATCGATCCGGCGCGGCGAGCGCACGGTGGGCGATCGCATCGTGGTGGTCGGCATGGACATTGCCGGTTCGTGGCAGCGCTCGCGCGAAGCGGTGTCGGAAACCTGCTCGGCAGCGCCGATCGACGACGACGCGCCGGACTGGACGACCACCCCGTATGGCGAGGCCATCAATTCATGTGTGGACGAGCTGGAAACCGTGGCGCGCGAGAGCGGCATGGTGGCGGCGGTCAGCGACGCCGACGGCCGTCTGCTCTGGACCGGCTGCAGCCGCAGCATGCGCACCCGGGCTGAGCGCGTGCATTTCGTGCCCGGCGGGCGCTGGGACGAGCGCTCGGTCGGCACCAATGCGCTGGCGCTGGCCTTGCGCTACCGCCGTCCGGCCAGCGTGTTCTCCGCCGAACATTTCATTCCCGCGGTACAGGACTGGGTGTGCTACGCGGCACCCGTGTGCGACGCGAGCAGCGGCGAGGTAATGGGCGTGGTCGATCTGTCGACCACCTGGAACCGTCATTCGCCGCTGGCGCTGCACGCGGTCGAGCGCTTTGCGCAGCGCGTGTCGCAGGCGCTGCAGGCGCTGAGCCGCGCGCCGGTGCTGCGTCTGCGCATGCTGGGCACGCCGCAGGCCTTCCTGCAGGGCAGGGCGCTGGCGCTGTCGCCGCGCCAGCTCGAAATCCTGTGTCTGCTGACGCTGCACCCGGAGGGGCTGGATCTCGAGCGGCTGCACGCCGCGCTGTACGGCGACCGCCCGGTGGGCGCGGCGACGCTGAAGACCGAAGTGTCACAGCTGCGCGACCGCCTCGGCGGCGCCATCGGCTCGCGGCCCTACCGGCTGCTTGTTAACTGGCAGGCGGATTTCCGTGATCTGGAACAGGCGCTGGACGCCGGCCGCATCGAAACCGCGCTCGCCTGCTATCGCGGCGCCTTCCTGCCGCGCACCGAAAGCCCGCTGCTGCGCGCCTGGCGCGACTGCCTCGAATCGCGCCTGTCGGACGTGATCTTCCGCGTCGACGATCCGGACGTGCTGCTGAACCACCTCGGCCAGTCGCCGGAGGCGGTCGATGCGCTGCAGCGTCTGGGCGAGCTGCTGCCGCCCGAGCACCCGGGCCGGCAACTGCTGGCACGGACTTTCGGCGAGGTCTGACCGGCGCCGTCCCCGCTTTCCGGCGGATCGGCGCGCCGGCGACACCCACCCCTCTTTCCGCACGGGAACGCGCCCGCATCACCGGCAGCGCGTGGCGCGCTGCCGCGGGCGGGCCTTACCGGTGGTCGTGCCGGGTGCGGGCGGCCTGCCGATCCGTGGCGTGGCCGTTCAGTGCCCGCCTTCTTCGGCCGCGAGCTTGCGGCGCATGCGCCGCAGGCCGAGCGCGGCCAGACCGGCGATGAGCGGTATCGAGATCGCGGTGATCGCCTCCGGGCTCAGCGGCAGCAGATGCTTGATGCCCTTGGCCAGGTACTGCACCAGTTGCGAGGCGTAATAGGTGATGGCGACGATGGACAGCCCCTCGACCGTCTCCTGCAGACGCAGCTGCAGTCGCGCGCGCCGGTTCATCTGCGCCAGCAGTTCCTGGTTCTGCCGCTGCAGTTCGATGTCGACACGGGTACGCAGCAGTTGCGAATTGCGCGCCACGCGACCGGACAGGTCGTCCTGGCGCCGGGCGATCGCTTCACAGGTGGAAATGGCCGGCGCCAGCCGGCGGTCCATGAACTCGCCTATGGTCGGGAAGCCCTCGATGCGCTGTTCGCGCAGTTCGGCGATGCGGCTGCGCACCAGCCGGTAATAGGCCTGGGCGGCGCCGAAGCGGAAGGTGGTGCGGGCGACCGAGTGCTCGACCTCGGCGGCGAGGCGCGTCAGGTGCGACAGCACGCTGCGTTCGTCCTCGGCGCTGGAGGCGCTGCCCATGCCGTCCATCAGATTGGCCAGTTCGCCCTCGGCGCGACCGAGCAGGCGGCCCACGTCCTTGGCCACCGGAAAGGCGAGCAGGGCGATGATGCGGTAGGTCTCGATTTCCAGCAGTCGCTGCACCGTGCGCCCGGCCTGACGCGGCGTCAGCCGCTCGTCGAGTACGGTGTAGCGCGACCAGCCGTCGGTCAGCATGAAGTCGGTGAACACCCAGGCCGCGCCGTCCGACACCTGGGCGCCGACCGCCTGCCGCCCGCTGGCGATCAGCCTGTCCATCACGCTGCGCGGCGGCAGTTCTGCGGTGGAGCGCAGTTCGATGTGGCTGGCCACCATCAGCGAACCGGGCAGGCCGTCGAACCAGTGGGCCGGCACCGACGCCAGGGCGCCGCGGGCGCTGTCTTCGCCTTCCGCCTGCGTGCGGAAGAAGGCGTAGCTGGAGAACTCGTTGTGGCGCTCCCACTTCAGCTTGAAGTCACCGAGGTCGAGCTGCAGGTGGCCGCCCTCGGCCTGCGGCAGCGGGCGCGCGTAGGCGTCGGCCAGCGCCTGCAGGTGGCGCAGTTCGTCGTCTTCGCGCACGCCGTCGTGCATCAGCGCCACGTAGGACACCAGCTGCGGATGCGTCACCGGCACCGGCGGGCGGGCGTGCAGTTCGTTGTTCAGCTTGTAGCGCAGCGGATGTTCGGTCAGCAGCTTGCCGGCGGTGGCGTGGTCGGGCGTCGTCATGAACGGTGGGGCCTGTGATGTCCGGTGCGCATTGTGCAGCAGAGCGGGGCGCCGCGGGCGCGTGACGCATTTCACGCGACACGCCGGCGCGACGCCGTTCGGGCGACGACTTCTGCCGTTCGTCATCGCCCGGTCGAGATTGACGCCGCGCTGATTTAACCTCAAGTCACAAATTCTCCGCATGGACGTGCAGCTCATGATTCCTGCCAGGCCAGCCCAGCATGGCTTCACCCTGATTGAACTGATGATCGTGGTGACGCTGCTCGCCATCATTTCAGCCATCGCGCTGCCTGCGTTCCAGGGCTTCATCGCGTCGAACCGTCTGACCTCGGAGGCGAATGAACTGCTCGCCGGGCTCAATCTGGCGCGCTCCGAGGCGGTGCGCACGCAGCGCCGCGTCGTGCTCTGCCGTGCCTCGGCCACCGGCTGCGTCACGACGGCCGACGGCGCGCCGTGGCAGAGGTGGGTGGTCTTCGTCGATAACGACGCCGATGGCGTGTTCGACGCGGGCGAACTGCTGCTGCGCGAACAGGTGATCACCGGCACGACGCTCAATCTGGTGTCCGACGAGGCGCTGCGCACGGCCGGCAACCGGATCGCCTTCCGCCCGGACGGTCTGGCGCGCGCACCGGGTTCGCTCGCGCTGCAGACGGCCGGGATCAGCGTGTGCGACAGCAGCGGCTCGCTGTCGGCGACCACCAACGCGCGCAACGTGAATCTGCTGTCCGGCAGCCGCATGGCGGTGACGCGCGGCGGCAACGCGAGCTGTGGTGTCACGGCCGCAGTCGAGACACCGACGGAAGAAGCGGAGGGAGGTACATGAACAAGCCCGTCGTAGCGCACCGGCAGGCCGGTGTGTCACTGATCGAAGTGCTGGTTGCGCTGTTCGTGCTCGCGTTCGGCATGCTCGGCATCGCCGGCATGCAGACGATGGCGATGAAGGCCAACCAGAGCGCGTTCGAGCGCAACGCGGCGGTGATTTCCGCCAACTCCATCGTCGAGCGCATACGCAGCAACCAGCGCTGGGAACGTGACGGCAGCTACAACCGCGCGCTGCCCACCGGTGCCTGCACCGCGCCGGAAGGCACGGACCGCGTTTCGGTCGATATCCGCAACTGGCTCGGCGAACTGACGACCAACCTGGGCGCGAACGCCTGCGGCGGCATCAACTGCGCCGGCAGTCCGGTGTTCTGCCGCATTTCGGTGCGCTGGGACGACAGCCGGGTGCAGGGTGGGGCCGCGGCACAGATTTTCGAAGTGGACGTGCGCATATGAGCCGGCAGACAGCAATGAGCCAGCGCGGCATTTCGCTGGTCGAGGTGATGGTGGCCCTGGCGCTGGGTCTGATCGTGTCGGTCGGCGCGCTGTCGCTGATGCTCGGCAACCGGCAGTCCTACCGCACGACCGAAGCGCTGGCGCGGGTGCAGGAAGCGACGCGCATCACCTTCGACCTGATGTCGCGCGACCTGCGCGCCGCCGGCATCAACGCCTGCAGTGGCGGCGTGCGGGTGATGAACCTGCTCGCCGACCCGGCGACCGCCCGCTGGTGGACCGACTGGAACGGCGGTCTGCGCGGCTTCAACGACAGCGATGTATCGACGGCGGTCGCGTTCGGCTCGGCGGCGCAGAACCGGGTCGCCAACACCGACATGATCGAGCTGATGCACGCATCGACCACCGCGTTTCCGGTCAAGGTGCACAACGCATCGGCGGCCGAGGCGACGCTCGCCGGCCTCACCGTGCCGGCCCGTTCCATCGCGCTGGAGAAACCGAGTGGCCAGGGCCACAGCTTCGTGGCGGGCGATCTGCTCGTGGTCTGTGACTACGAGGACACGACCCTGTTTCAGGTCACCAGCGTGAATGGCGACGCGAATTCGGTCGCCCATGCGTCGCGGACCGACGTGGCGGTGACGCCCGGCAACTGTTCCAACACGCTGGGCTTCCGCCCGCTGTGCACCTCGGTGGTCACCCGCGCCTTCCAGCCCGGTTCGCAGGTGATGCGCTTCGAACCGGTCGCCTGGTTCGTCGGCAACAACGGCCGCAGCGGCAGCGAAAGCAGCCCGACCTCGCTGTACCGCATCCGCGTGGTCAACGACGGCGCGGGCAATGCAGCGCCGGTGGTCGAGGAGGTGGTCGAAGGCGTACGCGACATGCAGCTGCGCTACATGTACGACAACGAGGATGCGTATCGCGATGCCGGCGCGGTGGCCGACTGGCGCCTGGTCACCGGCGTCGAGATCCTGCTCACCATCGAGTCGCCGGAAACGGGCACGACCACCAGCGCGACGGAGCCGCGGCTGACACGCACGCTCACGCACGTGGTCAATCTGAGGAATCGTGTGCCATGACAGTCCATCTTCATTCACCGGCCCGTCAGCGCGGTGCGACCCTGCTGATCGCACTGGTCATGCTGGTCGTGATGACGCTGCTCGGCCTGGCCAGCATCCGCAGCACCAGCATGCAGGAGCGCATGGGCGCCAATCTGTACGACCGCAGCCTCGCCTTCCAGGCGGTCGAGTCGGCGCTGCGCGAGGCCGAGGCACGGATATCCATCAACACCGCGGTGAGCAACTCCTCCGGACTCTATTGCCCGCCCAACGGCGTGCCCCCCAGTTGCGCCGCGCCCGGACCGTCGGCGACCGAATCGGCCAGCGCGAGCGAAACACCGTCCGCCTCCGCGACGACCTATGTCGAACGCTGGAAAGACCCGGCCACGGCCTGGGCCAACGCCACCACCTGGTGGGGCAGCGTCGACGACGACATGAAGGCGCGGCTGGGCGGAACGAACCGCCAGCCGCAATACATCATCGAGTACATGGGGATGTCGGAAGACGGCACCGGCTGTGGTCAGCGCGGTGACACCAGCTGCCGCGGGCCACGCTATCGCGTGACCGCCCGCATGCCACCGGTGGAGGGTCTTCCCAACGTCATCCTCCAGACCAACTACCGGCCGTGAGTTCACTCGGAGCACGCATCATGAGCGCAATCCCCTCCCGATCCAGCTGGCGCCAACGCGCGCTGAACGCCGCACTGCTGGCCGCGTTCACGTCGACGCCGGCGATGGCGCAGACCGAGATCTCCAATCTGCCACTGGTGCTGAACGTCACCGCCGCGCCGAATGTGCTGATGATTCTCGACAATTCGGGGTCGATGGATTACGAATCGCTACCGGATTATTTTCGTGATATCTGGGGGTTCGAACTGGCGATGCGTCATGCCAGTGCGAGCGTGTATATGCCGGATTACGACGACCTGAACATTTTCAATCTGGCGCTCAGGTCGTCCTCGCTGAACCGCATCTACTACAACCCGAACGTCACCTACCGCACCTGGACGAAGGCTGATGGCAGCAGCTACGACCAATCCCCACCGACTGCGGCACCGATACGCCCGGGTTCAGGCACAACCATTAACCTGACTACGGAGAAGAGCCATACGTTCAGATGGCTTACGAATGTATCTGCTTCGACGTTCTCTGCAAACGGTTCGACCCTGCCGAGATTTTCGGTTTGTCCGGATGATCCCAACGACCGAGTCAGGCCTGAAGACAATACATGCCCGAGAACTTATGCACCGATGACGTTCTTTGTCCACAAGGGCACGGGATCGATCTACGAGCGGGCGAATTACTACCGCTACCGCATCGTGGACAACACGGCCAGCCGCAAGGACATGGCGGATGGCACTGAAACCGCGGTGACGAGCTTTACTTGGGCAGGCGGTGTCACACGCACGCTGGATCAGGAGAAGCAGAACTTCGCCAACTGGTACACCTACAGCCGCAGCCGCCTCAATGCGGCCAAGGGTGGCGTGAGCTATGCGTTCTCGACCCTCGGCCAGAATTACCGGGTCGGCTTCCGCACCATCAACGGCACTAGCGGATGGCTGGACATTCCGACCAACGGCACCTTCTCGGATACCAATCGCAGCAATTTCTTCACCAGCCTGTTCGGCGCATCAGCGGATAGCAACACGCCACTGCGCGTCTCGCTCTGGAATGCCGGCGCCTACTTCAAGACCCCAGACCCGTGGGGGCCGAACGTCGGCGGTGCGCCGCTGAGCTGCCGCCAGAGCTTCTCCATCCTGACCACTGACGGTTACTACAACGACGGGACTTCGACTTTCTCCACCGTTGGCAACGCCGACGGCACCAAGGGCCGGCCCTACGCAGATACACAGTCGAATACGCTCGCCGACATCGCGATGTACTACTACGACACCGACCTGCAGCCGGACATCGAGGACAACGTGCCAACCACGCCGGAGGACGGCAACAACCGGCAGCACATGAATACCTTCGGTGTGGCTTTCGGTCTGGCGGGTTCGCTGGATCCGGCAACCGATCTGCCTCGACTGGCCTCCGGCGAGATTTCGTGGCCGAGTACCTCGACCGACGCCGGCAAGCTCGATGACCTGTGGCACGCGACGGTCAATGGCCGGGGTCAGTTCGTCAACGCGAGTGACCCGCAGGAATTTGCCGACGGCCTGAAGGGCGCGCTCGATTCCATCGTCGCGCGCACCGCGTCGTCGTCCAACCTGGGCGTGTCGTCGGCTCAGCTGCGGCAAGGCAGCCGGGTGTTCCAGGCACGCTTCACCAGCGAGGTGTGGACCGGCGACATCTTCTCCTTCCTGATCGGCAGCGACGGGCAGATCCCGACCGAGCCGGAATGGCGCGCGTCGGAGCACGTGCCGTCACCGGCCACCCGCAACATCTACACGCGCAACGGCAGCACAGCGATTCCTTTCGTGTGGGACCAGCTCAGTGACACACAGAAGGCGACGCTGGGCAACAACAGCGCCGTGCTCGACTATCTGCGCGGGGTGCGCAGCGGTGAGTCGAGCGAGGGCGGCAGCTTCCGCAACCGCTCGTCGCTGATCGGCGACATCGTGCATTCGTCGCCAATCTACGTGGCGGCGCCAGACGACTTCGCCTACGAACGGTTTTCCTGGCCTGGTGCCTCGAGCTACCAGACGCACCGGGCCTTGCGTGCGGACCGCACGCCGATGCTCTACGTCGCGGCCAACGACGGCATGCTGCACGGCTTCGTTGCCAGCACGGGGGCGGAGCGCTTCGCCTACGTGCCATCCTCGTCGCTGGCGCAGATGTATCAGCTGACCCGGCCCAGCTACACCCACCAGTTCATCAACGACGGCGCGCTGACCGTGGCCGACGTCTATGACGCCGGTACCGCGAGCGCCTGGCGCACGCTGCTGGTGGGTTCCACCGGCCGCGGCGGGCGTCAGCTCTATGCGCTGGATGTCAGCGATCCCACCATTCCGACCGACAACCCGGCCGGCCGGCGCGTCATGTGGGAGTTCGCGGACGCCGATTTCGGCCGCTTCACCGGCAAGCCGGTCGTTGGCCGGATGAACAACGGCGACTGGGCGGTGCTGGTGGGCAACGGCTACAACAGCGACCAGTACAAGGGCTTCCTGTTCGTGGTCAATGCGACGACCGGCGAGCTCATCAGGAAGATCGACACCGGCACCTGCCCGGAGACCGAAGATCCCTGCATCAGCAACGGGCTGGCCGAGGTCACGCCCTGGGACGAGGACAGCGACGGCGACATCGATTACGTCTATGGCGGTGATCTGCGCGGCAATCTGTGGCGTTTCGACGTCACCTCGGACACGCCGGCCCAGTGGAAGGTGTCGTTCGGCACCGATACGTCGCCGCTGCCGCTGTTCCGCGCGCGCAACGCATCGGGCACGCCGCAGCCGATCACGTCCAAGGTCGAGGTGCTGCTCGACCCCTCCACCGGCACCCGCTGGCTGTCCTTCGGTACCGGCCAGTTCCTCGGCGACACCGATCGCGCCAGCACTGCGCTGCAGACCTGGTACGGCATGTACGACAACTATCCGAATGCGGCCACCTCGCCGGTGAGCGGGCGCTCGGATCTCGCGCAGCGCGTGGTGCTGGTCGAAACCGATCAGACGACCACGACGGAGACCGAGAACGCCGAAGGCGAAACCGAAACGACCAGCGAAACCGTCAAGGTGCGGGTCATTTCCGCCCAGGGCGATACGACCGGCGGTGCGCAGGTGATCGATGCAGATGGCACCTACATCCGCAAGGGCTGGTATCTGGATCTGGTTCCGCCCTCCGGCACGGCAGCTGGCGAACGCATGATCTACGGCGTGCAGGCCTTTGGCGGTGCGCTGTTCGCGACCAGCGCGATTCCGGCCGACGACCCCTGCACACCGGGTGGCTCGGGCTGGCTGATGGCGATCGACCCCTACACTGGTGGTCGCCTCGACGCCGACCTGTTCGCCAACCGCACGCAGGTGACCGTCACCACCGGTGATGCGAGCACCAATTACTACGTCAGCGCCGTCAGTACCGGGTCGATGCCGTCCAGCCCCATCCTCGTCCGCAACGAGGGCAGTTCGGGCAACCAGAGCGGCGGATCGACCGGCGCCACCGCGGTCGGGCGCTCGGACGCGCTGGTCAACACCTCCGATCTCGGTATCCTGCGCGAGCGCCTGAACTTGCCGGACCGCTTCGGCCGCATCTCCTGGCGCGAACTGATCGCCGACTGACACGGGACCTGAACATGAACACTGCACGCAACGCACGCCGTGAGCGCGGCTTCACGCTGATCGAGCTGATGATCGTGGTCGCGATCATCGGCATCCTCGCGGCGATCGCCTACCCGAACTACACCCAGTACGTGATCGACAGCCGGCGCGCGACCGCCGCCTCCTGCCTGACCGAACAGGCGCAGGCGCTCGAACGCTACTTCACGACCAATCTGAGGTACACAGGCGGCGGCACCAACCTGAACACCCGGCAGTGCGTCACCGACCTGGCCGGCTTCTACACCTTCGCGTCCGACATCGACGAAGACACGCCGCGCGCGTTCACGATCACCGCCACGCCGATCAACGCCCAGCTGAACAACGACAGCAAGTGCGGATGCGTGCTGTCGCTGGTCCAGACCGGCACCAAGGGCACGTCCGGTACGCCCGCGCGCTGTGCGACCGCCGCCGGTGTGGCCGCCTGCTGGAAGTGACCGCGGGCGCAGACACCGAAATTGACAGGAAACGGCGCTCGGCCGCCCCGGGGGCGCTCAAGCTGCAAGGTGGGCAGGCCGTATACGACTGATCGTCCCTCACCTCGTCGCTCATGTCCGGCCCCCATCCACAGGCGGGTTTCACGCTGCTGGAACTGATGATCACCGTCGCCATCCTGGCGGTGATCGCTGCGTTCGCGGTGCCGTCCTTCCAGTCGCTGATCATGCTCAACCGTCTGGCCAGCGAGGCGAACGAACTGGTCGCCGCGCTCGGTCAGACGCGCACCGAAGCGATACGCGTGAACCGCCGCGTCATCCTCTGCCGCGCCGCCGCCGACGGCGGCATGGTCGCCGCCGCCACCGGCTGCGTGGCCGGCGGCGGGCGCTGGGCCGGCTGGATGGTGTTCGTCGACGCCGACGGCAGTGGCAGCTATAACCCGAACGCGGCAAGCAACCCGGACGAGGTGCTCATCCGCACGCACGTCTTTCATGGCTCGCTCCTGCAGGCGGTGGCCGGCAACGCGCTGGCCGGCGCCGGCAACCGCATCGTGTTCCGGCCCGACGGCCTGGCGCGCGCGCCCGGCCAGACCCTGCTGCAGACCGCCACGCTGCGGCTGTGCGAGGCGTCGCCGACGATGCAGCAGAACGCGCGCGACGTCCGGCTGGGCGGTGGCAGCCGCGTCAGCGTGACGCGCGCCACCTCGGCCGCCTGCGCCGCGCCGGAGGACGCCTGATGCGCGCGCCCGCGGGGCAGTCCGGCATGTCGCTGATCGAGGTGCTGGTCGCCATCTTCGTGCTGGCCATCGGCATGCTGGGCATGGCCGCGCTGCAGATGGCCTCGCTGCGCTCCAACCAGAGTTCATACGAACGCAGTGCCGCCGTGATGGCCGCCTACACGATGATCGACCGCCTGCGCGCCGACGTCACCGCGGCGCGCGCCGGCAGCTACAACCTCGCCCTCGGCGACGACTGCGCCGCGCCGGCCGGTTCGACCTTTCCGGAAACCCAGCTCGCCGCCTGGCTGGCCGACCTGCAGACCAGCATGGGGCCGTCCGCCTGTGGCGGCGTGACCTGCAGCGCCGGGGCCGCCGCCAGCTGTGTCATCAGCGTGCGCTGGGACGACAGCCGGGCGCAGGGCGGCCTGAGCAACCAGACCTTCAGCATCGAGGCACGGCTGTGAGTACGCGAGGGCAGGGCGGCAGCACGCTGATCGAGCTGATGATCGCGCTCACGCTCGGGCTGTTCATCATCGGTGCTGCCATCGCGCTGATGCTGAGCAACCGGCAGACCTACGACACGACCGAGGGCCTGTCGCGCATCCAGGAATCGACGCGCACCGCCTTCGAACTGCTCGCCCGCGACATCCGCGAGGCCGGGCTCAATTCCTGCGGCGGCGCGCTGCAGTTCGTCAATGTACTGAACAACCCGTCGTCGCTGTGGTGGACGCAGTGGAACGGCGGCGTGCGCGGCTACGGCGGCAGCGACGCCTTCGCCGGCGCGGCCTTCGGTTCGGGTGTCGGTCAGCGCGTGGCCGGTACCGCGGCGTTGCACATCATGCGCAGTGGCAGTCAGCCGCAGACGGTGGCCGCTCACGATACCGGCAGCCAGGTGCTGACGCTCAGTCCGCGCAACAGCGCGCTGGCGGCCGGCGATCTGGCCATCGTCTGCAATTTCAGTCAGGCCAGCCTGTTCCAGGTGTCGGCGGCCGACGACAGCACGGTGTCGCACGGCACCGGCGGCACGCCCGGCAACTGCTCGCGCGGCCTCGGCTTCGCCAACCCGCCCGACTGCAGCCAGACCGGCCAGACCTACCGCTTCGAGGCGAACGCCGTGGTGATGCGGCTGGAGTCGCTGGCCTGGTATGTCGGCAACACCGGCCGCACCTCGACGACGACGCGCTCGCTCTACCGCGTGGCGCCGCAGAACGACGCCGGAACGCTGTCGCTGGTGACCGAGGAAGTGCTCGACGGCGTGATCGACCTGCAGCTCGACTACCTGATCGAAGGCGGCAGCGCCTACGTCGGCGCAGCGGCGGTCACCGACTGGAACGCGGTGGCCGGCGTGCGCATGCGTCTGACGATAGAGGAACCGGATCGCCCGGCGGCGGTGACCGACCGCGTACGGCGCACCATGACGCACGTCGTCACGCTCAGGAACCGGATGTCATGACCGCGCATCCGGCTCATGCACAGCGCGGCGTCACCCTGGTGGTGGCGCTGATGCTGCTGATCGCCATCACGCTGCTCGGCCTGGCCAGCATGCGCGGCACCGGCATGCAGGAACGCATGAGCGCCAATCTGTACGACCGCGCGATCGCCTTCCAGGCGGCCGAATCGGCCCTGCGCGAGGCCGAGGCGCTGCTCGCCACCGGCACCGCCGGACCGTTCGATGGCACGGTCAGCGGCCTCTATCCGAAGCCGGCGCCGGGCGCCGAGGATTTCGCCAATCGCTGGGAGTCGACCGCCACCGTCTGGGCCAGCGCCTCGGTGTGGTGGGACGGCGCCGACGCCGACACGCGCGCCAAGGCGGCCGGCGCGCCGCAGTACATCATCGAGGATCTCGGCAGCTGGCCGTCCACGCCCGACTGCGATACGGTCACCACCATCGCCGCCGACTGCCTGAAACCGCGCTACCGCATCACCGCGCGCAGCGCACCGGTAACGGGCCGACCGTCGGTGCTGCTGCAGACCACTTACCGGCCATGACCATGCATCCGCTTCCCGCCCTCCATCGATTCCTCGCAGCGCTGCTGCTGGCCGTCCTGGCCGGGCAGCCGCTGCGCGCCGCCGTCGACATCGCCGACGCGCCCATCATGGTGGGCAGCGCGGTCGCGCCCAACCTGATGTTCCTGCTCGACGATTCCGGCTCGATGCAGTGGGAGGTGATGCCGGACGAGAACCTCTATTTCGCCTACTACCTTTTTCCGGTGCCTTTCGAGCTCTATGGCGGCAGCACCTATACCTCGCAGGTGCCGACCTTCCAGGACGACAACATCCACAACTTCTACAGCCGCTCGCCGGACAACAACGCGGTGTTCTACAACCCGCAGACGACCTACAAGCCCTGGATACGCCACACCGGCGTCAGCTTCGGCGACGTGTCGCCGACGGCGGCACCCTACAACCCGTCCGACACCTCGCGCGGTACGCTGAACCTGACGGCCTCGCAGACGCAGTCGGCTTTCTGGTTCAGGAACACCAGCAACACGGACCAGAATCAGGCCGTATACGCCTGCTTTCCCCCGTGCAACCAGACCTTCCGGCCAATCACCTTCTACATCTATCGCGGCAGCGGTTCGCGCGTCAGTGCGGCCAACTACACGAAGTACCAGATCCGCGGCACGCGGGCCTACAAGCGTGATCCGGTCACCGCAGCGGAGGTCGAGATCACCAGCTTCAGCTGGCCCAATGGCGTCACCCGCACGGTCGCGCAGGAAACGCAGAACTTCGCCAACTGGTTCAGCTACTACCGCAGCCGCATCCTCGCCGCGCGCGCCGGCGCGTCGATCGCCTTCGGCCAGCTCGGCACCAACTACCGGGTCGGTTTCCGCACCATCAACGGCCAGGGCCAGCTGCTGATTCCGATCAACGGAACCTTCACCGGCACGAATCGCGAAACCTGGTTCCAGCGCCTGTTCGAAACCGATATCGGCACCAGCGGCACGCCACTGCGCACGGCGCTGAACTGGGCTGGCAACTACTTCGAGAACACGACCGGAAACAACGATCCGTGGAAGGACGCGGCCTATGCGAATCCGCTGGCCTGCCGCCAGTCCTTCACCATCCTGACCACCGACGGCTACTGGAGCGACAACTTCTCGCTGCCGGCCGGCAGCCAGAACGCCGACGGCAGCGAGCCGCTGCCCTACCGCGACTCGCACAGCAACACGCTGGCCGACGTCGCCATGTACTACTACAAGCGCGATCTGCGCACCGGCATCGCCAACAACGTGCCGACCAGTTCCCGCGATCCGGCGGACTGGCAGCACATGGTGACCTTCGGCCTGTCGCTGGGCACCAGCGGCACGCTGGACCCGGCCACCGACCTGCCGGCGCTGACCGCCGGCACCAAGAGCTGGCCGAATCCGGCACTCAGTTCGCCGGCCAAGCTGGACGACCTCTGGCACGCCGGCCTGAACGGCCGCGGCGGCTTCGTGAATGCGTCCAACCCGACGCAGTTCATCGACGGCCTGTCGGCCATGCTGACCGACATCGGCGAGCGGGTGGCGTCCAGCGGCACGGTAGCGGCGACCAGCACATCGGTCACGTCGAACACGCTGCTGTTCCAGGCGCGTTTCGTCGGTGGCGACTGGACCGGCGACCTGTGGGCCACCCGCATCCTGAGCGACGGCACGCTGGCGATCACGCCGAGCTGGAAGGCGTCCGAACACCTGCCGACGCCGGCCAACCGTTCCATCTACACCTGGTCGGGCACCGCCGGCATTCCCTTCCAGTGGGCGAACCTGAGCGCCCCACAGCGAACCACGCTGGGCTCGTCGGCCGTGCTCGACTATCTGCGCGGCGTGACCTCCGGCGAGGCACGCAATGGCGGCACCTACCGCAACCGGAAGTCGGTGCTGGGCGACATCGTCAATTCGGCGCCGCTGTATGTCGGCGCGGTGACCGATCTGCGGCTCGACCGCTTCAGCTGGACCGGCGCCAGCACCTATCAGGACCATCGCGCAGCGGTCGCCTCGCGCCGTGAAATGGTCTATGTCGCGGCCAACGACGGCATGCTGCACGCCTTCGATGCACGCACCGGTGACGAGCGTTTCGCCTACGTGCCCAGCGGCGCGCTGGCGACGATGAAAACGCTGTCCAGCGCCGATTACGCGCACAAGTACATCAACGACGGCTCGGCCGTCGTGGCGGAGGTGTATTTCGGCGGCGCCTGGCGCACCGTGCTGGTCGGCACCCAGGGCCGCGGCGGCAAGAGCGTGTACGCGCTCGACATCACCAATCCGGACGGCTTCGCCGCGAACAAGGTGCTGTGGGAATACACGCACACCAGCCTCGGCCAGACCACCGGTACACCGGTCATCACCCGGCTCAACGACGGCAACTGGGCGGTCATCGTCGGCAATGGCTACAACAGCGCCAACGAGCGCGCCGAGCTTTTCGTGCTCAACATTTCCAATGGCGCGCTGCTCGCACGCATCGACACGCTGCGCGGCTCCGGCACCGCGCCGAACGGTCTGGCGGCAGTGGAGGGGGTCGATGTCGATCGTGACGGCGATACCGATCTGGTCTACGGCGGCGACCTGCTCGGCAATCTGTGGAAATTCGACCTGAGCAACGCTGCGCCGGCGCAGTGGCGCGTTGCCTACGGCACCGCGACCGCACCGGAGCCGCTGTTCACCGCACGCAGCGCGAGCAACGCGGTGCAGCCGATCACCGGCGGCGTGAGCGTCGGGTTCAATCCGGCCGACCGCAAGCTGTGGGTGTTCTTCGGCACCGGCCGCTACCTGTCGACCGGCGATCTGTCGACCACGGCCACCCAGACCTGGTACGGACTGAACGACACCGGCAGCATCATCGGCGGCCGCGGCAATCTGGCGCAGCGGATCATTCTGGAGGAGGGCGCGACGGGGCAGGGCGACCGCTACCGCGTCATTTCCAAGCCCGGTGACACGACCGGCGGCAGCACGATGACCAACAAGCGCGGCTGGTACATCGATCTGACCTCGCCGACCGCCGGTGCCGAGGGCGAACGCATGGTTTTCGCACCGGTGCTGGGTGCCACCACGCTGTTCGCCAGCACCCTCATCCCGAGCGATGATCCCTGTGAGCCGGGTGGCCGTGGCTGGGTGATGGGCGTCAATCCCTTCACCGGCGGCCGGCAGGATTTCGACCTTTTCGACTTCAACCGCGACCGCGGGATCGATGCCGGTGACCAGGTCAATCTGGCCAACGGCAACGGCACCAGCCGCAAGGTGGTCGGCAGCGGTTACAGCACCGACAGCCTGCCTGGCAGTCCGCTGCATCTGGGCAAGCAGCAGGTCGTCGGTGGTTCGGATGGCAATTCACAGTCACGCCGGGTGTCGGATGGTCTGCGCTCCGGGCGCGTGTCGTGGAAAGAAATACTGAGGGACTGAGGATGAAAGCTCTGATCACCGGGCTGCTCTGTGCAGCCGCCATTGGCGCACAGGCCGCCGAACCCTTGTCGCCGATCGCCAATCCGTCGCTGTACGAATCGCTTGGCACGGTCGGCCATGTGGACAGCGCCTCGGGCACGCTGATGATAGGCGGCAAGCGCTACCGGGCGAACGCGAACACCGTCATCTTCATCAACGACGGACGCGGCAATGTGCGCAAGGTGCTGAAGCTGGCCGACATTCCGCCCAACGTGCCGGTCAGCTTTTCCGCCGGCCAAGACGGACAGGTGACGCAGATCTACGTCGGCAGCGGCATCCAGCCGTTCCGGCCGTAACGGCGACGCCGCCGCGTACGCGCGGCAGACGACCAGCGGATCGACGTGGTCGGCAGTTTTCGAGGGTGTGCGGAATGAACCGGACGCGCCTGGATGCCGCCGCGCCCCAATACCTGTATTTCTGAAAATTACTGTTTTCAGAACTTACGTCGATATGCGAGGAGACCTTCTCAACGCATTGATCCGAAACCGATCACCCGCCACCTGTTTCCGTGAAAAACCGGAAAAACTCAGGCTGAAGTGAACAGATGCGCGATCAGTGCGACGCCGATTGCCGCCACCGCGAGCGAGGTCCAGGGCGCCAGGCCGCTCATGTAGCCGTCGGGAATTTCCACCGGCTTCAGCGTCGCCAGCACACGGCGGTACTGCACGACGGCCAGCGTGACCGAGATCGAACCGATCGCGATCAGCGCCACGCCTATCCAGAACGACAGACCGTGCGGCGCGCCCGCCAGCGTCTTCTGTTCGCGCAGCATGGCGACGAACAGCGCGAAGCGTTCGATCGCGAAACCGAAGGCCATAAGCGCCAGCGCGGTACGCGACCACGCGAGCAAGGTGCGCTCGGCGGCGAAGAAGACGCGCGGATCGTTCAGGTCGGACACGTTCAGCCCTGCGTCGGCAGACGCCGGCGATAGGTCACGACCAGCACGTCGCGCCAGGCCGGCTTCGACGGATCGAGCGGATGGATGGGGGTCACGCCGTGCAGCGCGCGCTGGTCATTTACCAGCGCCGCGTCGCAGGGCGCCGTCAGCGTGAAGCTGTCGAGACGCCTGCCCTCGGGCGAAAAGATTTCGGTGGTGCCGCTTTCGACGTTTTCCCGCCGCACCATCATGACCAGCACGAAATCGACGCCGTCGCGGTGCACGCCTTCCGGCGTCGGCTTGCCCTCGCCGTCGGCGCGCGCCTCGATGCGGAACTGATGCA
>JAVEVQ010000154.1:0-3571 GCA_034004945.1 Methyloversatilis sp.
GCGTCGTTCAGCGGAATGCCCAGCGACTTCGCGCGCTCGCGGTCGACATCGACATAGAGCTGCGGCGCGTTCGGCCGCCACAGCGTCTGCAGGCCGCCGGCCAGCACCGTGCTCTGGTGCGAGGCGCCGACCAGTGCACCCATGTTCTCGACCAGGCGCTTGGTGCCGCCGTCGCCGCGGTTCTGCAGGTAGAACTCGAAGCCGCCGGTGTTGCCCAGACCGAAGATGGCCGGCGGGTTGAAGGCCAGCACCAGCGCTTCCTTGATGCCGGCCGTCTTGCCGAACAGCTCGCCCACCAGCTGCTGCGTGCTCATGGTCCGCTCGTCCCAGTGCTTCTGGCTGACGAAGATGGTGGCCGCGCTGTTCTTGAAGCCGCCGCCGATGAAGTCCATGCCGGAGAAGGCCATCACGTGCTCGTTGGCCGGGTTGGACTGGATGGCCTTCATCACTTCGTCCACCACCCTGTCGGTGCGCTCCAGCGTGGCGCCGTCCGGCAGGAAGATGGCGGCGATGTAGTAGCCCTGGTCCTCGTCCGGCACCAGCGACCCCGGCGTCTTGCTCCACAGGCCGGCGGTGATGACCACCATGCCGATGAACAGCACGACGCCGACCGCCGAGCGGCGGATCATCCAGGTCACCGCGCCGGTGTAGCGGTGGGTGACGCGGGCGAACCAGTCGTTGAACCAGACGAAGATGCGCGCCGTGCTCTTGTGCTCGTTCTTCAGCAGGGCCACGCACAGCGCCGGCGTCATGGTCAGCGCGACCAGACCGGACAGCACGACGGCGATCGAGATGGTGACCGCGAACTGGCGATACAGCTCGCCGGTCAGGCCGCCGAGGAAGGCGATCGGCACGAACACCGCGGTCAGCACCAGCACGATGGCGATGACCGGCCCGGTCACCTCGTGCATCGCCTTCAGCGCCGCCTCGCGGGCGCTCAGCTTCTGCTCGTGCATGATGCGCTCGACGTTCTCCAGCACCACGATGGCGTCATCGACCACGATGCCGATCGCCAGCACCATGCCGAACAGCGTCAGCGTATTGATCGAGTAGCCGAGCACGTGCAGGCCGGCGAAGGTGCCGAGCAGCGACACCGGCACCGCCAGCACCGGAATCAGCGTGGCGCGGATGTTCTGCAGGAACACGAACACGACGATGAACACCAGGATCATCGCCTCGCCCAGCGTCTTCACCACCTCCTTGATCGACACCTCGACGAAGCGCGTGGTGTCGTAGGGAATGGCGTAGGTCATGCCCGGCGGAAAGCGGCTCGCCATATCGGCCACCGCGGCCTTCACGTCCTTGGCGACGTCGAGCGCGTTGGCGCCCGGCTGCAGGAACACGCCCATCAGCACCGCCGGCTTGCCGTTGTAGGTGCCGTTGAAGTCGTTGTCCTTGGAACCCAGCTCAACGCGCGCGACGTCGCGCAGGCGCAGCTTGGTGCCGTCGGCGTTCGAGCGCAGGATGATGTTCTCGAATTCCTCGACCGTGGACAGCCGGCCCTTGGTGGTGATGGTGTACACCATGTCCTGGCCGCCGCCGGTCGGCGACTGGCCGATCTTGCCGGCGGCGAACTGCGCGTTCTGCTCGCGCAGCGCACCGGCGATCTCGGGCACCGTGACGCCGAGCTGCGTCATGCGGTCCGGGCGTACCCAGATGCGCATCGCGTAGTCCTTGGCGCCGAAGATCTGCACGTTCGTCGTGCCCGGAATCTTCTTGATGTTGTCGAGCACGTTCAGCGTCACGTAGTTCGACGTGTAGAGCTGGTCGTGCGTGCCGTCCGGCGAGTAGAAGGCCATCACCGCCAGGAAGGCGGACGAGCCCTTCTCGACCACCACGCCCTGCCGGCGCACCTCTTCCGGCAGACGCGCGTCGGCCTGCTTGACCCGGTTGTTCACGTTCACCGCCGCCTTGTCCGGGTCGGTGCCGATCTCGAAGGTGGCGTAGATCTCGACCACGCCGTTCGAGGTCGAGGTCGAGCGCATGTACATCATGCCCTCGACGCCGGTGATGACGCTTTCCAGCGGCGCCGCCACGGTCTGCGCGATGGTCTCGGCCGACGCGCCCGGATAGACGGCGCGGACCATCACTTCCGGCGGCGCGATTTCCGGGTACTGCGCGATCGGCAGCGTGCGCATGGCGGCCAGGCCGGCCAGCACCAGCAGGATGGAAATGACGAAGGCGAAGATCGGCCTGTCTATGAAGAAGCGCGAAAACATGGCGGCTCCTTACTGCGCGGCCGGTGCTGCAGCACCTGCCGGCGGCTGTGCCGGCGCGGAGCCGTCATCGATGCGTACCGGCGAGCCGGGCACGAAGATGCGCGCCATGCCGTCGATGATGACGCGCTCACCCGCCTTCAGGCCTTCGCGGATCACCCAGGCGTTGCCCAGTTCGCCGTCGAGCTGCGCCCATTCGCCCAGCTTGACCGGGCGCGGCTGCGCCAGCGTCTTGCCTTCGGCTTCGGCGATCACGTACACGAACTTGCCGTTCGGGCTGTCGAGCACGGCGCGCTGCGGTACCGCGATCGCGTCCGGCCGGGTGGCGCCGGACAGCAGCACGCGCACGAACTGGCCCGGCGACAGCCTGCCGTCCTTGTTGTCGAAGGTGGCGCGCAGCGCGAAGGCGCCGGTGCTGGTATCCGCCTTGTAGTCCTGGAAGCCGAGCCGGCCGCTGCGCGGGAATTCGGCGCCGTCCGAGCCCTTGAGCCTGACCAGGAAGCCCTGCGGATCGAGCTTCAGCGCGCCGCGCGCGATCTCGTCGCGGGTGCGCAGGTATTCCACCTCGCCGACGCCGAAGTTCACATAGGCGGGGTCGGTCTGCGCCAGCGTGGTGAGCAGGCTGTCGGCGCCGGCCACCGCCAGACTGCCCTCGACCTTGAGCGCGCGGCCGGCAACGCCGCCCAGCGGCGCACGCACGTCGGTGTAGCCGAGATCGATCTGCGCCTGCTGCAGCTGCGCTTCGGCCGCTTTGACGGCGGCACGCGCCAGATCGCGCGTCGATTGCGCGTCGTCGGCTTCCTTGCGGCTGGCCGCTTCGGCGTCCGCCAGCGGCTTCACGCGCGCGTACTCGCGCTCGGCCTGCGCGAGCTGAGCCTTCGCCTGCTCGAGCTGTGCATCGGCGGCCGCCACGCGGGCGCGGTAGGGCGCGGCGTCGAGCCGGTACATCACCTGCCCTTCCTTGATGCGCTGACCTTCTTCGTACAGCCGCTTCTCGACGATGCCGGTCACCCGCGCCCGCACCTCGATTTCGCGCGAACCGGCCACCTGGCCGACGTAATCGAAATGCACCGGTACCTCACGCGGCGTCACCTCGATCACCTTGACCGCAGCCGGCGGCATGCCGCCATTGGCCGGTCCGCCACCCTCGTCCTTGCCGCAGGCGGCCAGCGTCAGCGCAAGCAGACCTGCACCCACCAGGCCGGTGGCCCGAAAGAGTTCCGTTCCTTTTTTCATCGCTTATCCCGGAGTAACGCGCAGTCGGCGCCGCGCTTGGCAATGATCGATGCGTGAATTGATCGCGCATATGAATTGCGCAGATTATAAACATACATTCTTGTATGTTTAAACGGCGC
>JAVEVQ010000155.1:0-3497 GCA_034004945.1 Methyloversatilis sp.
CCCTTGGGGTTGGCGATCAGCACGCTGCGCAGCGCCCTTTCGGTCATGACAGCACGATCTCGCGCGAGAACTGGCCGGGTGGCTGCGCATGCAGCGTCCAGAACGCATCGGCCACGCGGGCGGCGTCGAGCAGGCTGCCCTCACGCAGCACGCCGGCGATGGTGACGATGGCCGCATGCACGCCGGCCGGCGAAAGCTCCTGGTGCAGGCTGAACACGAGGTTGCGCAGCGCCGCCTTCTGTACCGACAGCGAAGCCGCCGCGGCCACCGGCTCCATCGCCAGGCCGCCACCGGTGTACAGGATGCTGCCCTGGCCGGTCGCCCGCATCGCCGGCAGCACCGCGCGCGCTGCAGTCAGCGCGCCCAGAACGCCGATGCGCAGGTCTGAGGCCAGCGCCTCCGGGTCGAGTAGCGAGGGCGCGCACTCACGCGGCACCGAGGCATTGAAGATGAGCACTTCGGGCGGCGGCATCGCCTGCCGCATGTTCTCGATCGCCGACACGATGGATTCGTCGTTGCCGGCATCGACCACGAAGCCCTGGGCGGTCACGCCACGCGCGGCCAGTTCGTGCTCGTAGCGCTCGAGCTTGCCGGCGTCGCGCGAAATCATCGCCACGCAGTAGCCCTCGGCGGCGAAGCGCCGCGCCACCGCGGCACCGACGCCCGAGCCCATGCCGACAATGGCACACACCTTGGAACCCATAGTTCTCTCCCGACCTGCTGCGCTTGCGCGTGTTTACTTGTTCTTTGCTGCCGCACGTGCCGCGGCCAGTGCGCTGCGGCGCTCCTCGTCCGCCTGCGCGATGGCCTGCTTCTGTTCATCGCTCAGCGGCTCGCCCAGCTGCTTCTCGATGCCGGCAGCCACCCGCGCCGACGGCTCGGTGATGCGCCCTTCCGCCGGCATGGCGGCGCGCACCTGCGCAGCCGGCAAATTCGTGATGTCGACGACGCGACGCACGAACTGCTCGTCGATGCGGCGGGTTTCGGCCTTCAGAAAGGCCGTCTGCGCCGGCGTCTGCGCCACGGCGGGAGACAGGATGCAGCAGCAGGCGAGCAGCGACAACAGAAACTTCATCGAAAAACGCTCCGAAAGAGGATGTCGCCGGTGCAGCGGACGCTTCACTGCGGCAACAGGATGGTCGAGCCGGTGGTGCGGCGCGCGGCCAGCGCTTCATGCGCGGCGGCACAGTCGGCTAACGCATGACGCTGCTGAATGTTGATCCGCAGCGTGCCGTCGAGCACTCGGGCGAACAGCTCGTCGGCCGCGGCGACCAGATCGGCGCGGGCGGCAACGTAGTGGAACAGCGTCGGCCGGGTCAGGAAGAGCGAGCCCTTCTGCGCCAGCATGCCGGGCTCGAACGGCGCGACCGGACCGGAGGCGTTGCCATAGCTCACCATCATGCCCAGCGGTTGCAGGCAGTCGAGCGAGGCGATGAAGGTGTCGCGGCCGATGCCGTCATAGACCACGCGCACGCCGCGGCCGCCGGTCAGCGCGCGCACCTGCGCCGGCAGATCGACCGGCGCGACGCCGGTCAGCACGTGTTCGCAGCCATTGGCCTGCGCCAGCGCTGCCTTGTCCGGCGTGCTGACGGTGCCGATGACGGTGGCGCCCAGTGCGCGCGCCCACTGGCAGGCGATCAGGCCGACACCGCCGGCAGCGGCATGGATGAGCACCGCGTCGCCGGCGTCGACCCGGCAGGTGCGGCGCAGCAGGTAGTGCGCGGTCAGGCCCTTGAGCATCAGCGCGGCGGCGGTGTCGAAGGAAATGCCGTCCGGCAGGCGCACCAGACGGTCGGCGGCGATGTTGCGCGCGGTCGCGTAGGCGCCGAGCGGACCGCCGGCATAGGCGACGCGGTCACCGACCACGACTTCGCTGACGCCGGCGCCGACCGCCTCGACCACGCCGGCCGCTTCCTGCCCCAGTCCGCTCGGCAGCGGCACCGGGTAGAGCCCGCTGCGATGATAGATGTCGATGAAATTGACGCCGACCGCGTGCTGGCGCACCCGCGCCTCACCCGGCCCGGGCGCGCCCGGTTCGACCGCCTCGTACTGCAGCACTTCGGGACCGCCGGTGCGGTGCATGCGTACAGCGTAATCCGTCATGGTCATCCTGCTCTCATGGTGATTGGCGCGGAATTCTACCGGTCATGACGGAGTCTGTTGCCCTTCGCATCGCGGCGTACCGGTGCGGCGGCGGCAATCGGCATACTTATTGTGCACTGCACCCAATGATTTGGCAGAATGCCCCTTTCGGTCAGGGAGTCCGTCATGCGTCGCGTCGTGTTCAATCAGAAAGGTGGCGTCGGCAAGTCCACCATCACCTGCAATCTCGCCGCCATCAGCGCGGCAAGCGGCAAACGCACGCTGGTGATCGACCTCGACACGCAGGGAAATTCGAGTCACTACCTGCTGGGCAAGGCCGCCGACAGCGTGGAACTGGGCGCGGCCGACTTCTTCGACCAGATCCTGAACTTCAAGCTGACGCCGAAGGACACCACCGAATTCATCACCGATACCGCCCACCCGGGTCTGGCCGTGATGACCGCCAGCGCCAAGCTGGCCGAACTCGAGAACAAGCTGGAATCGCGCTACAAGATCTACAAGCTGCGCGAGGCACTGGAAGCGCTGGAACAGTTCGACCACATCTACATCGACACCCCGCCGGCGCTGAATTTCTACTCACGTTGCGCGCTGATCGCGGCCGAATCGGTGCTGATACCGTTCGATTGCGACGAATTCTCGCGCAAGGCGCTGTACCAGCTGATCGACAACATCGAAGAGATCCGCGCCGACCACAATGAGGCGCTGAAGCTCGAAGGCATCGTCGTGAACCAGTACCAGGCGCGCTCCAGCCTGCCGGCACGCGTGGTGCAGGAACTGCGCGACGAGGGCCTGCCGGTGCTCGACGCGACGCTGTCGCCGTCGGTCAAGGTGAAGGAATCGCACGAGGCGGCGCTGCCGCTGATCCACTTCGCGCCGTCGCACAAGCTGGCGCAGGAATTCGTCGCACTGCACACGCTGCTGAACGGCGCGTGAGCGGATTCGTCCTCGCGCTGATCGCCGCCGTGGCGCTGGTCTGGCTGCTGACCGGCGGCCTGCGTCGCTGGCGCGAAGGGCGGCACGACGGGCGCGCGGACGGCGGCACCCCCGGTTCCGGCAACGAGCCGGGCTGCGCCAGCCCCGGTGACGGCGGCAGCGATTGCGGCGGCGGAGATGGCGGCGGCGGCGATTGAAGCCGCCCCCTGCGAACTCCGGTCGGCCATCAGCGTCTGAGCCGGCATGAAACACGGCGCCCTGCTTCTCTCCCTGCTTGCATGTCTGTCCGCCGCACCGCTGGCGGCGGCCGACCGCGTCGCCGGCAGCTACCGCGCGGTGGTCGAACTGGACAACGGCTGGCCGCGCGGCTGCGGTACTGCGGTGACGGTGTCCGGCTGGGACATCCGCGTCGTGCGCCAGCGCGACGGCGACGGGGTGAGCGCACGTGTCGAGGTGCAGCC
>JAVEVQ010000156.1:0-3405 GCA_034004945.1 Methyloversatilis sp.
CCGCACACGCTCAGCACCCGCGGGTCATCGACATAGGCGTCGAGCGCGTCATTCATGAAGGACAGGAAGCCGGGCGCGGTGGCCAGATCGTCCTCGAGCACGATCACCCGCCCGTACCGTCCGGTCAGCCCGGTGACGCCGTCGATGATGGATCGGGCCAGGCCCATGTTCGCATCGCGCTCGATCACCGTCACCTGGGCGAAGCCGGTCACCGTGCGCACATACGCCCGCACCTGCTCCACGAGTGGTGCCGCGGCCGGCGTGCGCGGTGCGTCGGAAAAGATGAACAGCGGAGACTCCGCTGCCCCCTCGTTCGCGGCCAGCGCCTCGACGGTACGGCGCGTATGCTCGGGACGGTTATAGACGAAGAGCGCGATCGGAGCGCGCGTCGTCACGCTTGGGAGAGGCAGCGGCGCATCCATAGTTCAGTACTCACCAGTCGATACACGTGATTGCCGCTGCCCTTGCGGCCCGAAGCATGCCGGTCGATCAGGCGCGCAAGTCCTGCGCTGTCGCAGTATCTGCGGATGCAGGCGTCGGGTGCCAGCAGCAGATCGCGCACGAAGCGCCCGTTGTCTTCCGCCATCCATCGCTCCACCGGCGTCGGGTAGCCCTGCTTGTCCTTGCGGGCCGAGATTTCCGCCTGCCCCGCCTTCGACAGATAGCGTCTGAGCAGCCATTTTGTCTGCCCCTCGGCGATCTTGAACTTCGCGTCGCGGGCGAACAGCCACTCCACGAGGCGGTAATCCATGAACGGCAAGCGGGATTCCACGCCGTGCGCCATGCTGATCGCGTCGCCGTACTGCAGCAGCGCCGGAAGGATATTTCTCGAATGGTCCTGGAGCAACCGTGCCGTCAGCAGATCGTGACCGTCGGCCCGGCTGCCCGCCGGATGCAGCGGAGCGACCCGGCCCTGCATGGATGCGCGGAAGGCCGGATCGAGTGCTGACGCCGCCCCGGCCAGCCCGCGGTTTGCCGTGATCAGCACCGGGAAGAGCTCACGCAGCAACCATCTGAACAGCACAGGCGCCGAGAAGGTCTGCGCGGATGTCCTGAAGGTACGGACCAGCGCGCTCAGGTCAGCGAACCCGCGCACGCCGCACAGTTGCTGCAGCAGCGAGAGCGCCGCGTACTGAGGGTAGCCGCCCAGCGCCTCGTCCGCTCCCTGGCCTTCGAGCAGCACGTACACGCCCTGCTGACGCGCGGATTTCATCAGGTGCCACAGCGGATAGACCGCCGGAGAATAGCCCGGACTGTCCATATGCCATGCGATGTCGAGCAGCGTGTCCAGCCAGGCCTCTTTCGGCGCTTCGACCTCCAGCGGTACGCTGCCGTAGGGGCGGGCCGCGGCGGCGGCCCAACGGGCCTCCCCTTTCTCGTTTCCGCCATAGACCGAAGTGAAGCACTGCAGCCCCTGCCCGGACAGGCGCTGCGCCGACGCGAGGATGGCTGTGGAGTCGAGGCCGCCGGACAGCGTGAGTCCCACCCTGACATCGCTGCGGGTGCGCAGCCGGACCGCGTCGTCCAGCAGGTAGGCAAATTCGCGGGCAGCGTCCTCCTGATCCTGCACGACGGACGCCGGCGCAGGGTAATCCCAGTAGCGGCTGATCTTCGGCGTTCCGGCATCCGGGCCGAACTCGGCGTAGCAGCCCGCGGGCAACGCCTTCACCGCTTCATAGAAGGTGTCTTCGCCAGCGTGCAGTTCGCCTGCCGACAGAAACCGGAAGACCGTCGCATCGTCCGCTTGTCGCAGCGCCGGCGACAACTGCAGCAGGGCTTTCGGTTCCGACGCGAACGCCAGCCCCTCACGGGTGAGTGCGTAGTAGAAGGGCTTCACGCCGAAGCGGTCCCGCGCCATGAACAGGGTGCGGGTCGCCGGCTGCCAGATCGCGAACGCCCACATCCCGTTCAGCCGGTTGAGCGCCTGCGCACCCCATGCCCGGAAAGCGTGGAGGAGCACCTCGGTGTCGGTGGCAGTGCGGAACACGTGCCCGAGCGCCTCCAGCTCGGCACGCAACTCGAGGTAGTTGTAGATCTCGCCATTGAAGGTGATCACGTTGCCGAGCGCGGGATCCTGCATGGGCTGACGTCCTGCGCTGCTCAGGTCGATGATGGACAGCCGGCGATGCCCGAGCAGGATGCCGTCCGCGGCATAGACGTCGCCGTCGTCCGGACCTCGGTGCCGCAGGGTGTCCAGCGCCCTGGCGAAACGCGTCCGCCCGTCCGTCGATTGCGTGGTGACCCAGCCGAGAATGCCGCACATCAGCTCGACCCCGCACCCTGGGCAGCGGAGCGCGCGGACCACCACGACTGCAGGTCGGACCTGAGACGGCGGGCCAGCCTGCGCGTCTTGATCAGAACGACCGCGAGCTTTCCGAGCGGTGCCGGCATGCGAAGCATCAACCTGAGGGTCAGGTTCACATACGGCACACGGCTGGCGGCCTGCTTCATGCTCTCCAGCAGAGGGTCATCCACCCTGAGCCGGCAGGCACTCAGCATGATGAGGACGTACACGAGCTGGTCGTAGATCTTCCAGTACTGCGTCCGGATGAACCCTGGCCCCAGCCAGTCGCACCGGCGCTCGACACGGTCCAGCATGACGTAGTTTCCGAAAACGATGCGGGCATAGGACAGGGGCTTGAACTGCCAGCCATTGACCGGCGTCAGTCCGACCACGTAGTTCCCGTCCAGGTGACACCACCGGATAGCGCGTGAATTCTCGACGAAGGCCCCCACCTGGCAGAAATACGTGCCGAAGTAATGACTGATGTCCACACCCTCCCAAAGCGCCCGCCTCATCACGAAAAGGGGAAGAAAGGTGGGCAGCCATCCACCGGTGCGGGCCAGGAAGCTGTCTATGCCGACACCGAACTCATGCTGATCGCCGGATACCGGCCGGATGGACGCACCGTCGCTCTTGGCTTCCTCGACCCGGGTGTAGTTCAGATGCAGGAAATCAATCTCCGGACGCGCCAGAATCATGGCCGCGATTGCATCGAGTCCCTCGTGGAACAGACGGTCGTCCTGACCGGTCAGCCACACGAAGCGCCCACGCGCACGTGCCACACAGGCGGCGAAATTGCGGTCCATGCCGAGATTGCTCTCGTTGCGAAAGCACTGGAGGCGGTGATCGGACCGGCTGACCCGAACGACGAAATCCCAGGTCTCATCGGTCGAGCAGTCGTCCGACACCACGATCTCGAAATCGCTGCGCGATGAACGCAACAGTTCGGTGATCAGCGCCTCGATGTACGGGTGACCGTTGTATGTCGGAATGCAGACGGATATCAGTGGAGAAGTGCTGTCGGACATCGTTGAACCGGAAAATTGCAGAGCGCCAGCGTTCGCCTACTTGGGCAAACCGAGCATGATATGGATGCACCGCGCGGCGCGAAGCACGGAAAG
>JAVEVQ010000157.1:0-3372 GCA_034004945.1 Methyloversatilis sp.
CAGATCGAGGCCATCGCGCTCGCGCTGCTGGTGCTGGTCGTGTGCTGCACGGTGACCTACCGCTCCACGGTGGCCGGGGTGTTCTTCATGATCCCGGTGATGCTGTCGAACACCATCACCTTCAGCTACATGGCGTTCAACGACATCGGCATGAACATCAACACGCTGCCGGTGGTCGCCCTGGGCATCGGTCTGGGTGTGGATTACAGCTTCTACATCGTCGATGGCATCCGCGAGGAGCTGCACCACAACCCCAACGTCGAGCGTGCCATCGTCAAGGCACTGTCGAGCGCCGGGCGTGGCGTGCTGGTGACCGCGATGACGCTGATCACCAGTGTGGGCCTGTGGAGCTTCTCGTCGCTGCGCCTGCAGGCCGACATGGGGCTGCTGATCGCTCTGTGGCTGTTCATCTCCGCCTTCAGCGCGCTCTTCATCATGCCGGCCATCGTCTATGTATTCCGTCCCGCCTTCGTGGTGGGCAGCAAGCAGCGCCCGATCGAGCGCGCCGAAGAACCTGCAGTCGTTGTATGAGGGCAGCCCGTCGCGCCCGTCGGTGTCAGCCGACGGCGACGGGCGTGTGCAGGCGGCTCATGGGTAGTCCCAAACAGGAGGGAGTGGAGACATGAGAAGAAGCAGAACCTTCAGGCGGACCGGCACCGGTCTGGCGGTGGCGGCGGCACTGGCGATGATGGGCATGCCCGTCGCGCAGGGCGCCGAGGAGGCAGCGAAGGAGGGGGGCAGCTGGGCGGGGGCGAATGACTTCAGCTTCCAGCTGTCGGGTTATGCGCGCGCCTGGGCCTCGGTAAACCTCGAAGACCAGCCCGAGCTGAGCGCCGTCGGCAAGGACAGCGCGGGCAAGTTGTCGATGCTGCGCGGCTCGGTGCTGCTCGACGCCGACGCGAGGACCGGCCCGGTCAAATGGAAGGTGATCGGTCGCCTCGACCGCGAGTACAAGACCAACTACCTCTCGGATCTCGAGGAGCTGCGTGCCGGCAACGGCACGGCCGGCGGCAAGAGCATCACCGAGAACTACAACAACGGCGATATCCGCGAGTTCTGGGCGGAGATACCGATCGGCGACCGCATCACGGTCAAGGCCGGCAAGCAGCAGCTGGTGTGGGGTGAGTCGGACTTCTTCCAGGCGATGGACCTGGTGCACGGCTACGACTACAGCTGGCGCCTGTTCTTCGAAGGTGAGAACGAGGAATGGCGCAAGCCGCTGATCATGGTGTCCACCAAGATCCGCATTCCGGAAGCCAAAGGCATGATCGCCGCCTTCGTGCGTCCGGGCTGGGACCGCTGCGAGGACATCGGCAACACCTACGACATCCGTGGCGGCCGCTGGTTCTTCCAGCCTTACCGCGGTTTCGACCTGACGCAGGTGACGGACAAGAACTGCGATCACAAGGATGGCGACATGGACGACGTGACCGGCGGTATCCGCTGGTCCGGCGAAGCCTTCGGCCTGAACTACTCGATCGCCTACCTGACGACCTTCGCCGCCGATCCGGTGGCCAGTTCGTCGTTCCGTCCGCATCAGGGCGTACCGGTGACCGGCGGCGTGTTCGACCTGATCCATCCGAAGATCGACGTGCTCGGCGCCACGGTCAGCGGCTACAGCGAAACGCTGGACGCCGTGATCAGCGCGGAAGTCGCCTTCACCAAGGACCAGCCGTACAACGTCGGTACCGGTGCATTCAATCCGGGCAACGCCGCCAACCCCGGCATCGGCCTGAACGGCATCAAGAAGAAGGACACGCTGCGGACCATGATCCGCATCGACAAGGACCTGAACCTCGAAGGCATCTTCGGTACCTCGCGTCCGTCCTTCTCGTCGATCCAGCTGTTCAACACGCAGGTGCTGGACTACGACGGCCGTGAAGACCTGGTCCGCCTGTTCGCCTACGGCACGCCGCTGAACGAGCACAGCACCATCCTGACCATGTTCACGACGCTCAACTACAAGAACGACACGATCAACCCCGGCCTCGCCGTGGGCTTCGATCTGTCCAACGGTGGTGGCTTCGCGATCCCGAGCGTGGCCATGACCTTCTCCGACAAGTGGCTGGCGAAGGTTGAAGCGGACATTTTCTGGGACGGTGGCAAGAGCAACAGGACCCAGTTCAGCAATGGTGAATCCCAGCTGTTCGGCTACTTCAGTCGCGCAAGCCAGCTGGTGTTTCGCTTGACCCGGCAGTTCTGATCAAAGGAGGAAGACAGATGTATACGCTCAACACACATATCCCCGCCGGTCGCGCGCGACGCACGGGTGTCGCCGGTGCGCTCGCACTGGTGCTGGGTCTGGCCGCAGGCCAGATCAACGCCAAGGAGCTGGAAGCCGGCTTCATCATCGACAAGAGCAACTACGACAGCATCAAGAACGACACCTTCGAGAAGAAGACGATCGCCTCGATGGTGCCGGAAAAGCTGGAGTGGATGATCAAGAACTACAACCTGACCATCAAGCTCGCCCACTCGAAGAAGATCGAGATGGATCCGAAGTACGTCGAGTGGTCGAAGAAGAACGTCAACACCGTCAAGTTCAACCCGGCCGACCGCACCGTGTCCGGCTGGCAGGCGGGCATGATGTTCCCGCCGGAAACGATCAAGATGGACGATCCGCACGCCGGCGACAAGGTGATCTGGAACCTGCGCGCCGCCACCTATGGCGCGACGATGGACCTGCGCGACATCGCCTGGGCCTTCCTCGACGCGAAGAAGGGTTATGAGCGCGTGCAGGCCTTTCAGTCCCGCCGCTACTACATGGAAGGGCGTCTGGACGGCGGCCCGATCACGGTCGGCGACGGCACCATCGCGCAGAAGACCTACTTCGTGGCCCACTACCCGCAGGACATCCGTGGCCTCGGCACCTTCTCGGTCCGCTACAACCAGGCCGATTCGAAGAAGCCGGATGACTCCTACGCCTACCTGAAGTCGGTTCGCCGCGTGCGCCGCCTGTCCGGTGGCGCCTGGATGGATCCGATCGGTGGTACCGACCAGCTGTACGACGACTGGGACATCTGGGACGCCGCGCCCACCAAGTACAAGTCGAACAAGCTGATCGAGAAGCGCTGGGTGCTGGCCATCGCGCACAGCCCGGAAATGAGCGTGGACGTGTCGCAGCCCTACACCGAGCCGCAGAAGCGCTTCCCGCGCATCAACATGAGCGAGCCGCCGTACTTCAACCCGGCCAAGGACATCGGCTGGGAGCCGCGCGAAGTCTACGTGGTCGAGGGCATTCCGCCGGACGAGCACCCGTACAGCAAGAAGGTGGTGTACATGGAAGTGGACTTCCCGCGCCCCTACCTCGGCTATGCGGAAGACCGCAAGGGCGAGTTCTGGAAGATGTTCATCTTCCAGAACCGGCCTGAC
>JAVEVQ010000068.1:0-15751 GCA_034004945.1 Methyloversatilis sp.
GGGCGACAACGTGTCGATCACCGTGAAGCTGATCGCTCCGATCGCGATGGAAGAAGGTCTGCGCTTCGCGATCCGCGAAGGTGGCCGCACCGTCGGCGCCGGCGTGGTTGCAAAGATCGTCGAGTAAAGAGTTGTACTCCGGGTCGCTGATGCGGCCCGGTTCGCGTTTTGCAGGGGCATAGCTCAATTGGCAGAGCGTCGGTCTCCAAAACCGAAGGTTGGGGGTTCGATTCCCTCTGCCCCTGCCACTCCGGTGGCCAAGCCGGACAAAATGTTGCGGAGTGCATGCGCACTTCCGGATTCTCATGACTGACAAGTTGAAGCTTGCGCTGGCCATTGCCCTGTTGATTGCGGGCGTGGCCGGCTTTTATGTTTTTGCCGACCAGATCATGGCGGTGCGGGTGCTGTCCGTGCTCGTGGGTCTGGGTGCCGGTATTGCGGTTGCATGGTTTACCGAGCCGGGGCGACGCTTCATTGTTTTTGCCAACGAGTCGGTTGCCGAGGCCAAGAAGGTTGCCTGGCCCAGCCGCAAGGAAACGCTCCAGACCACGGCCATCGTGTTCGGCTTCGTGGTCGTGATGGCGCTATTTCTGTGGTTGACCGACAAGAGTCTCGAGTGGGTGTTGTACGACCTGATCCTGGGCTGGAAGAAATCATGAGCAAACGTTGGTACGTTGTGCACGCCTATTCCGGCTTCGAGAAGTCGGTTCAGCGCGCGCTGACCGAGCGTGTTGCGCGTTCGGGCATGCAGGACAAGTTCGGCCAGATTCTCGTGCCGGTCGAGGAAGTGATCGAAATGCGCGGCGGCCAGAAGGCTGTGTCCGAGCGCAAGTTCTTCCCTGGCTATGTGCTCGTCGAGATGGAGATGGACGAGGACAGCTGGCACCTGGTCAAGAGCACGCCCAAGGTCACCGGCTTCGTCGGTGGGTCGGCCAACAAGCCGACCCCGATTTCCGACAAGGAAGTCGACAAGATCATGCAGCAGATGCAGGAAGGGGTGGAGAAGCCCCGTCCGAAGGTGCTGTTCGAGGTGGGTGAACTGGTGCGCGTCAAGGAAGGCCCCTTCACCGATTTCAATGGCTCGGTAGAGAGCGTCAATTACGAAAAGAGCCGTCTGCACGTGTCGGTGACCATCTTCGGTCGTGCGACGCCGGTCGAGCTCGAGTTCTCGCAGGTCGAGAAGGTCTGATCTGAGGTTTCAGGCGGCGCCGCAAGGTGTTGCCAAGGTGCGCGGCAAGGCCCTGCCGGGTCTGTCGCGTAATTGTTTCCGGCGCTCCGGCGCCGGATGAGGAGTGGTCGGGCCTGAGTGTCCGCCACGCTATCACTCGCAAATGGAGTCATCATGGCGAAGAAAATCGTCGGCTACGTGAAGCTGCAAGTGCCGGCCGGCAAGGCGAACCCGTCGCCCCCGATCGGTCCCGCGCTGGGTCAGCGCGGTCTGAACATCATGGAGTTCTGCAAGGCGTTCAACGCGCAGACCCAGGGCATGGAACCGGGTCTCCCGATCCCGGTGGTGATCACCGCATACGCGGACAAGTCCTTCACTTTCGTGATGAAGTCGCCCCCGGCGACCATCCTGATCAAGAAGGCTGCCGGCATCACCAAGGGCTCGCCGAAGCCGCATACCGACAAGGTCGGCAAGGTCACCCGCGCTCAGCTCGAAGAAATCGCGAAGGTGAAGAACAAGGATCTGACCGCTGCCGATCTGGATGCCGCTGTGCGCACGATCGCCGGTTCTGCCCGCAGCATGGGCATCACGGTGGAGGGCCTGTAATCATGGCAAAGCTCTCGAAGCGCATTCAGGCGCTGCGTGCCAAGGTTGATCGCAACCGCGCTTACCCGCTGGCCGACGCGCTGGCGCTGGTCAAGGAAACCGCCAACGCCAAGTTCGACGAGTCGGTCGATCTGGCCGTGAATCTGGGCATCGATGCGAAGAAGTCGGACCAGCTGGTCCGCGGCTCGGTCGTGCTGCCTGCCGGCACCGGCAAGAGCGTGCGCGTCGCCGTGTTCGCCCAGGGCGCCAAGGCTGAAGAAGCCAAGGCCGCGGGCGCCGACGTCGTCGGCTTCGACGATCTGGCAGCTCAGGTCAAGGAAGGCAATCTGAACTTCGACGTGGCCATCGCCACGCCGGACGCAATGCGTGTCGTCGGCGCGCTGGGCCAGATCCTCGGTCCGCGTGGCCTGATGCCGAACCCGAAGGTCGGCACCGTGACGATGGACGTGACCACCGCGGTGAAGAACGCCAAGGCCGGTCAGGTGCAGTACCGCACCGACAAGGGCGGCATCGTCCAGTGCACGGTCGGTCGCGCCTCCTTCACGCCGGAACAGCTGACAACCAACATCAAGGCTCTGATCGAAGCGCTGAACAAGGCGCGTCCGGCAGCCGCCAAGGGTGTCTACCTGCGCAAGGTGTCGGTGACGACCACCATGGGCGTCGGCATCCGCGTCGATCAGGCGACGGTGCAGTAAGGAATTGAATTCGCGCCCGGTTAGCCGGGCGCATGACAACAGGACTTTGGGCCGTCGCGGCCAGCATGGCGCGGCGGGTTGTCAAAGACCGCAGGTGCCCGCATGGGTCTAATGGTGCGCAAGTGCCGCCTGCGCAGATGGCGTTACCCGACACAGGATGGATGGTGTCCTTACGGACAGTTTCTTCTCCTGAATACGGTCGCCGCACGTGGTTGATCCGGTGAGCAGTGATGCGATCCGGACGACTGTAATCATGGGAGTAGACCTTGGCACTCAATCTCGATCAGAAGAAGGAAGTGGTTGCCGGCGTATCCGCTGCAGTTGCGGGCGCGCAAGTAATCGTGATCGCCGAGAACAAAGGTCTGGAAGTGGGCGATGTCACGCGTTTGCGTGCCCAGGCCCGTGCGCAGGGCGTCTACCTGCGTGTTCTGAAGAACACGCTGGCGCGTCGCGCTGTTGCGGGTACCCCGTTCGAGGGGTTGGCGAATGAAATGACCGGTCCGCTGCTTTACGGCATGTCGGCCGATCCGGTTTCGGCCGCGAAGGTCATTCAGGATTTCGCCAAGGGCAACGACAAGCTGGTGATTCGCGGTGGCGCGCTGGCCAATTACGTCATGGACGCCGCTGGCGTCAAGGCGCTGGCCTCCATGCCGAGCCGTGAAGAGCTGCTGGCCACCCTTCTGGGCACGATGCAGGCGCCGATCGCCAAGTTCGTTCAGACGCTCAACGAAGTTCCGGGCAAATTTGTCCGTACCGTTGCAGCCCTGCGCGACGAACGCGAAAAGCAGTCCGCTTAAGTTCAGGCCTCAATTCAGATCAAGCAATCATCCGCGCGACTGCATGTTGATGCACCGCGCTTGAAACAGGAGTTTTGAAATGTCCGTTAGCAAAGACCAGATTCTGGAAGCCATCTCCGCCATGACCGTTCTCGAGCTGTCGCAGCTCATCAAGGACATGGAAGAGAAGTTCGGCGTGTCGGCTGCTGCCGCTGTTGCCGTTGCCGCCCCGGCTGCCGGCGCCGCTGCCCCGGCTGCTGAAGAGAAGACCGAATTCACCGTCGTTCTGGCCGCTGCCGGCGAGAAGAAGGTTGAAGTCATCAAGGTCGTGCGCGCAGTGACCGGCCTGGGCCTGAAGGAAGCCAAGGACCTGGTTGATGGCGCTCCGAAGCCCGTCAAGGAAGGCATCTCCAAGGCTGACGCTGAAGCCCTGAAGAAGCAGCTGGAAGAAGCCGGCGCCAAGGTCGAACTGAAGTAATTCGACTCTGGTTGGCGGGAGCGCGTGCTTTGCGGCACGCGCTCCCGTTGTCGTTTATGCAGCAGGTTCGGGATACCAGGAAAACGCGGCACCAAACCGCTTTTTCCTTGTCTTCCGAAGCGATCACGGAAGACCGTCGTCGGTCGAGCGAAAGTCCCGCCTCGGGTGTTCAACCCGCGCTTTCGCTGTCAGCCCAGGGGTTGGTAGAGGCCAACCGCCGGTGACGCTGTCCTGATTGCATTCCGTGGTGAAACACGGGCCGCGCGCCGGGTGGCGCTCGCTCCGTTTTCCCCGGCCATCGCACTCTTTGTCCGGAGATTTCATGGCCTATACCTACACCGAGAAGAAACGCATCCGCAAGAGCTTTGCCAAGCGCGATGCGGTGCTCGACGTGCCCTTCCTGCTGGCGACCCAGCTGGAGTCCTACACGCAGTTCCTGCAGACCGACGTGCCGCTTGAGCACCGTCGCAATCAGGGCCTGCAGGCCGCATTCACGTCGATCTTCCCGATCAGCTCGCACTCCGGCAATGCCCGTCTCGAGTTCGTTCACTACATGCTGGGCGAACCGGCCTTCGACGTGAAGGAATGTCATCAGCGCGGTCTGACCTTCGCCAGCCCGCTGCGCGCGCGCGTCCGTCTGGTCATCATGGACCGCGAGGCGCCGAAGGAAACGATCAAGGAAGTGAAGGAGCAGGAAGTGTACATGGGCGAAATTCCGCTCATGACGACCACCGGCTCATTCGTTATCAATGGCACCGAGCGTGTCATCGTCAGCCAGTTGCACCGTTCGCCGGGCGTGTTCTTCGAGCACGATCGCGGCAAGACGCACAGCTCGGGCAAGCTGCTGTTCTCCGCCCGTATCATTCCGTATCGCGGTTCCTGGCTCGACTTCGAATTCGACCCGAAGGACTATCTGTACTTCCGCGTGGACCGTCGCCGCAAGATGCCGGTGACCATCCTGCTGAAGGCCATCGGCATGATGCCGGAGCAGATCCTCGAAACCTTCTTCGACTTCGACAGCTTCAACCTGGCGTCGAAGAGCGGCATCCAGATGAAGCTGGTGCCGGAACGCCTGCGCGGCGAAATCGCCAAGTTCGACATCGTCGATGCGTCGGGCAAGGTCGTGGTCGCCAAGGACAAGCGCATCACCGCCAAGCACATCCGTGAACTGGCCGAGTCGGGTACCGAGTCGATCGCCGTGCCGGAAGACTTCCTGGTCGGTCGCGTGATCGCGACCGCCGTCGTCGATCAGGACAGCGGCGAAATCCTCGCCAATGCGAACGACGAGATCACCGAAGACCTGCTGGCCAAGATGTCGGCCGCCGGCGTCGGCGAGATCAGCACGCTGTACACCAACGATCTGGACCGCGGCCCCTACATTTCGCAGACGCTGCGTACTGACGAGACGGCGGATCAGTGGTCGGCACGTGTGGCCATCTACCGCATGATGCGTCCGGGCGAGCCGCCCACGGAAGATGCGGTGGAAACGCTGTTCCACGGCCTGTTCTATTCGGATGAGCGCTACGACCTGTCGGCCGTGGGCCGCATGAAGTTCAACCGCCGTGTCGGTCGTGACGCCATCGAAGGCGCGCCGACGCTGTCGAACGAAGACATCGTCGACGTGATCAGGATCCTGGTGGATCTGCGCAACGGCAAGGGCGAGATCGACGATATCGACCACCTCGGCAACCGTCGCGTGCGTTCGGTCGGCGAACTGGCCGAGAACCAGTTCCGCGCCGGTCTGGTGCGTGTCGAGCGTGCGGTGAAGGAACGCCTGTCGCAGGCCGAATCCGACAACCTGATGCCGCATGACTTGATCAACGCCAAGCCGATTTCGGCTGCGATCAAGGAGTTCTTCGGTTCCAGCCAGCTGTCGCAGTTCATGGACCAGACCAACCCGCTGTCGGAAATCACGCACAAGCGTCGTGTGTCCGCACTGGGCCCAGGCGGTCTGACGCGCGAGCGCGCAGGCTTCGAAGTGCGCGACGTGCACCCGACCCACTATGGCCGCGTGTGCCCGATCGAAACGCCTGAAGGTCCGAACATCGGCCTGATCAACTCGCTCGCGCTCTACGCCCGTACCAACAAGTACGGCTTCCTGGAAACGCCTTACCGCCGCGTCGATGCTGGCCGCGTGACCGACCAGATCGATTTCCTGTCGGCGATCGAGGAAGGCAAGTACGTGATCGCCCAGGCGAACGCCTCGCTGGACGGTGAAGGTGCGCTGAGCGACGAGCTGGTGTCCTGCCGCCACAAGGGCGAATTCATGCTGTCGACGCCCGACCAGGTCCAGTACATGGACATCGCGCCGGGCCAGATCGTGTCGGTTGCTGCGTCGCTGATTCCGTTCCTCGAACACGATGACGCGAACCGCGCACTGATGGGCGCCAACATGCAGCGTCAGGCCGTGCCCTGCCTGCGTCCGGAGAAGGCTTTCGTCGGTACCGGCATCGAGCGCACCGTGGCGGTCGACTCGGGTACGGCGGTGCAGGCGCTGCGCGGCGGTGTGGTCGACTACGTCGATGCCAGCCGCGTCGTGGTCCGCGTCAATGACGAGGAGACCGTACCGGGCGAAGTCGGCGTCGATATCTACAACCTGGTCAAGTACACCCGCTCGAACCAGAACACCAACATCAACCAGCGTCCGGTCGTGAAGATCGGCGACATCATCGCCAAGGGCGACGTGGTGGCCGACGGCGCTTCGACCGACCTCGGCGAACTGGCCCTCGGTCAGAACATGCTGGTCGCCTTCATGCCGTGGAACGGCTACAACTTCGAGGATTCGATCCTGCTGTCGGAGCGTGTCGTCGCCGAAGACCGCTTTACGTCGGTCCATATCGAAGAGCTGACGGTCGTTGCCCGTGACACCAAGCTGGGCCCCGAGGAAATCACCCGTGACATCGCGTCGCTCGGCGAAGCCCAGCTCGGCCGTCTGGACGAATCCGGCATCGTGTACATCGGCGCCGAAGTGGAAGCGGGTGACGTGCTGGTCGGCAAGGTGACGCCGAAGGGCGAAACCCAGCTGACGCCGGAAGAAAAGCTGCTGCGCGCCATCTTCGGCGAGAAGGCGTCCGACGTGAAGGACACCTCGCTGCGCGTGCCGTCCGGCATGAACGGCACGGTGATCGACGTTCAGGTGTTCACCCGTGAAGGCATCGAGCGCGACAAGCGCGCTCAATCCATCATCGACGACATGCTGCGCGGCTACCGTCAGGATCTGGGCGACCAGATGCGCATCGTCGAACGCGACACCTTCGCCCGTATCGAGCGCCTGCTGATCGGTCGTGTCGCCAACGGCGGCCCCAAGCGCCTGGCCAAGGGCACGACCATCACGCGCGAGTACCTCGATGGCGTCGAGCCGCACAGCTGGTTCGACATCCGCATGGCCGAGGAAGACATCGCCGGCCAGCTCGAAAGCCTGCGCGAGTCGCTGGAGAAGACTCGCACCGACTTCGATCTAGCCTTCGAGCTGAAGAAGAAGAAGCTCACCCAGGGCGACGAGCTGCCGCCGGGCGTGCAGAAGATGGTCAAGGTCTATCTGGCCGTGAAGCGCCGCCTGCAGCCGGGCGACAAGATGGCCGGCCGTCACGGCAACAAGGGTGTGGTGTCGAAAATCACGCCGATCGAGGACATGCCCTACATGGAGGACGGCACCTCGGTCGACATCGTGCTGAACCCGCTGGGCGTGCCGTCACGGATGAACATCGGTCAGATTCTCGAAACCCACCTCGGTATGGCTGCACGCGGACTGGGCAAGAAGATCGACGCCATGCTGCGCCGTCAGGCCAATATGGCCGAACTGCGCGCCTTCCTCGACGAGATCTACAACCGCAGCGGCACCAGCGAAGACATCGATTCGCTGAACGACGGGGAAGTGCTGGAACTCGCGAACAACCTGAAGCACGGTGTGCCGTTCGCCACCCCGGTGTTCGACGGGGCGCATGAAGCCGAAATCCGCCGCATGCTTGAACTCGCCGACATGCCGGCGGGCGGCCAGATGACGCTGTACGACGGCCGTACCGGCGAAGCGTTCGAGCGTCAGGTCACCGTGGGCTACATGCACGTGCTGAAGCTGCATCACCTGGTTGACGACAAGATGCACGCCCGCTCGACCGGCCCGTACTCGCTGGTCACGCAGCAGCCGCTGGGCGGCAAGGCGCAGTTCGGTGGTCAGCGTTTCGGTGAGATGGAAGTGTGGGCGCTGGAAGCTTACGGCGCGTCTTACACGCTGCAGGAAATGCTCACCGTGAAGTCCGATGACGTGACCGGTCGTACCAAGGTCTATGAAAACATCGTCAAGGGCGAACACAAGATCGATGCCGGCATGCCGGAATCGTTCAACGTGCTGGTGAAGGAAATCCGATCCCTGGCCATCGACATTGATTTGGAGCGGTTCTAGGACTGGGCGCGAAAGCGTTCCGCCTAGCCCCTAGCCACTAGCCCCAAAGGAGTTGCCATGAAAGCATTGCTGGATCTTTTCAAGCAGGTCACGCAGGAAGAAGAGTTCGACGCGATCACCATCGGTCTCGCGTCGCCGGACAAGATCCGTTCCTGGTCCTACGGTGAAGTCAAGAAGCCGGAAACCATCAACTACCGCACCTTCAAGCCGGAGCGGGACGGTCTGTTCTGCGCCAAGATCTTCGGCCCGGTCAAGGACTACGAGTGCCTGTGCGGCAAGTACAAGCGCCTGAAGCACCGCGGTGTCATCTGCGAGAAGTGCGGCGTCGAAGTCACGCTGTCGAAGGTGCGTCGCGAGCGCATGGGCCACATCGAGCTGGCTAGCCCGACCGCGCACATCTGGTTCCTGAAGTCGCTGCCGTCGCGTCTGGGCATGGTGCTCGACATGACGCTGCGCGACATCGAGCGCGTGCTGTACTTCGAAGGCTATGTCGTCGTCGACCCGGGCATGACGCCGCTGAACCGCGGCCAGCTGCTGTCGGAAGACGACTATCTGGCCAAGGTCGAGGAGTACGGTGACGACTTCACCGCCTTCATGGGCGCGGAAGGCGTGCGCGGCATGCTGCGTTCGCTCGACCTGAACCGTGAAGTCGAGAAGCTTCGTGGCGAGCTGGAAGCGACCAGCTCCGAAGCGAAGATGAAGAAGATTTCCAAGCGCCTGAAGATTCTCGAAGGTTTCCAGCATTCGGGCATCAAGCCCGAGTGGATGATTCTGGAAGTGCTGCCGGTGCTGCCGCCGGACCTGCGTCCGCTGGTGCCGCTGGACGGCGGCCGCTTCGCGACATCGGACCTGAATGACCTGTATCGCCGCGTCATCAACCGCAACAACCGCCTGAAGCGTCTGCTCGAACTGAAGGCGCCTGAAATCATCGTGCGCAACGAAAAGCGCATGCTGCAGGAAGCGGTGGATTCGCTGCTCGACAACGGCCGTCGCGGCAAGGCGATGACCGGTGCCAACAAGCGCCCGCTCAAGTCGCTGGCCGACATGATCAAGGGCAAGGGCGGTCGTTTCCGTCAGAACCTGCTGGGCAAGCGCGTCGACTACTCGGGCCGTTCGGTCATCGTGGTGGGTCCGCAGCTCAAGCTGCACCAGTGCGGTCTGCCGAAGAAGATGGCGCTCGAGCTGTTCAAGCCCTTCATCTTCAACAAGCTCGAACTGAACGGCATGGCGACCACGATCAAGGCCGCCAAGAAGCTGGTCGAGCAGGAAGTGCCGGAAGTGTGGGACATCCTCGAAGAGGTGATCCGCGAACATCCGGTCATGCTCAACCGTGCGCCGACGCTGCACCGCCTCGGTATCCAGGCGTTCGAACCGACACTGATCGAAGGCAAGGCCATCCAGCTGCACCCGCTGGTCTGCGTGGCGTTCAACGCCGACTTCGACGGTGACCAGATGGCCGTTCACGTGCCGCTGTCGCTCGAAGCGCAGATGGAAGCGCGCACGCTGATGCTGGCGTCGAACAACGTGCTGTCGCCCGCCAACGGCGAGCCGATCATCGTGCCGTCGCAGGACATCGTGCTGGGTCTGTACTACGCCACCCGCGCCAAGATCAACGGCAAGGGCGAGGGCATGATCTTCGCGAACGTGAACGAGATGCGTCGTGCCTACGAGAACGGCTTCGTCGAGCTGCACTCGAAGGTGTCGGTGCGCATCCGCGAAGTGGAGGTGGTCGACGGCGAGAAGCGCGAGAAGATCACGCGCTACGACACTACGGTCGGCCGCGCCATGCTGGCGGAAATCCTGCCGCCGGGTCTGCCGTTCTCGGTGCTCGACAAGCCGCTGAAGAAGAAGGAAATCTCCAAGCTGGTGAACCACAGCTTCCGTCGCTGCGGTCTGCGCGAAACCGTCATCTTCGCCGACAAGCTGATGCAGGCCGGTTTCAGTCTTGCGACGCGCGCCGGCATCTCGATCGCCGTGAAGGACATGCTGGTGCCGGACGCCAAGCAAACCATCATTGGTGCTGCAGAAGCCGAGGTGAAGGAAATCGCCCAGCAGTACACCTCCGGCCTGGTGACCGACGGCGAGCGCTACAACAAGGTGGTGGATATCTGGGGGCGTGCGGGTGACCAGGTCGCGAAGGCGATGATGGACCAGCTTGGCCAGGAGGATACGGTCGACCGCAACGGCAACACGGTGAAGCAGGAGTCGTTCAACTCCATTTACATGATGGCCGACTCCGGTGCGCGCGGTTCCGCCGCCCAGATCCGTCAGCTGGCCGGCATGCGGGGTCTGATGGCGAAGCCTGATGGCTCCATCATCGAAACGCCGATCACGACCAACTTCCGTGAAGGTCTGAACGTTCTGCAGTACTTCATCTCGACGCACGGCGCCCGTAAGGGTCTGGCCGATACCGCACTGAAGACTGCGAACTCCGGTTACCTGACCCGCCGCCTGGTCGATGTGACGCAGGATCTGGTCGTTACCGAGGACGATTGCGGAACCGCCGAAGGCTTCGTCATGAAGGCGCTGGTCGAGGGTGGTGAGGTGATCGAGCCGCTGCGCGAGCGCGTGCTCGGTCGCGTCACGGCTGCCGACGTCGTCAATCCGGAAACGCAGGAAACCGTCATCTACGCCGGCGAACTGATCGACGAAGACAAGTGTGACCTGATCGATGCACTGGGCGTCGACGAAGTGAAGGTGCGTACCCCGCTGACCTGCGAAACCCGTTACGGCCTGTGCGCGAAGTGCTATGGCCGCGACCTCGGCCGTGGCCAGATCGTGAACGCCGGTGAGGCCGTCGGCGTGATCGCCGCGCAGTCGATCGGTGAGCCCGGTACGCAGCTGACCATGCGTACCTTCCACGTCGGTGGCGCTGCTTCGCGAGCGGCCGCCGCCAGCGGTGTCGAGGCAAAGAGCGCGGGTGTCATCCGCTTCACGCAGAACATGCGTTACGTCACCAGCGCGAAGAACGAGAAGATCGTCATCGCACGCAGCGCGGAAATCATCATTACGGATGACCACGGCCGCGAGCGCGAGCGCCATAAGGTGCCGTACGGTGCGACGCTGCAGGTCGACGAGGGGCAGACCATCAAGGCCGGGACCGGCCTGGCGACCTGGGATCCGCACACCCGTCCCATCATCACGGAGTACTCGGGCATCGTGCGCTTCGAGCACGTGGAAGAGGGCGTGACCGTGGCGAAGCAGGTCGATGACGTGACCGGCCTGACCACGCTGGTGGTTATCGATCCGAAGCGTCGCAGCACCAGCACCAAGGGCCTGCGCCCGCAGGTTAAGCTGCTGACCGAGTCGGGCGACGAAGTGAAGATCGCCGGTACCGATACGGCCGTGTCGATCACCTTCCAGGTGGGCTGCATCATCACCGTGAAGGATGGTCAGGCGGTCAGCGTCGGCGACGTGCTGGCACGTATCCCGCAGGAATCGGCGAAGACCCGTGACATTACCGGGGGTCTGCCGCGCGTGGCCGAGCTGTTCGAGGCCCGTTCGCCGAAGGATGCCGGTCTGCTGGCCGAGGTCACCGGTACGGTGTCTTTCGGTAAGGACACCAAGGGCAAGCAGCGTCTGGTCATCACCGAGCCGGATGGCACGGTGAACGAGTTCCTGATCCCGAAGGACAAGCACGTCACCGTGCACGACGGCCAGGTGGTGAACAAGGGCGAGGTAATCGTCGATGGCGCGGTCGAGCCGCACGACATCCTGCGCTTGAAGGGCGTCGAGGAACTGGCGCGCTACATCATCGACGAAGTGCAGGACGTGTATCGCCTGCAGGGCGTTAAGATCAACGACAAGCACATCGAGGTGATCGTTCGCCAGATGCTGCGTCGCGTGGTCATCGTTGATTCCGGTGATTCGAAGTTCATCCGCGAGGAACAGGTCGAGCGTTCCGAAGTGCTGGACGAGAACGATCGCCTGATTGCAGAAGGCAAGCGCCCTGCCGAGTACCAGTACATGCTGCTGGGTATCACCAAGGCGTCGTTGTCGACCGATTCGTTCATCTCCGCGGCGTCCTTCCAGGAAACGACGCGCGTGTTGACCGAGGCGGCCATCATGGGCAAGCGCGACGAACTGCGCGGCCTGAAGGAAAACGTCATCGTCGGTCGTCTGATTCCGGCCGGTACGGGTCTGGCTTACCACCGCACCCGTCGTGCCCAAGCGGTCGGCGACGACGCTGCGGCGGCCGATCGTGTGCTGTTCGGCGACAACCCCGTGACGGTGGAAGCCGATGCGGGTGAAGCGCAGTAATCGTATTACGCAGTAGAGAGCACAACCCCGCGGTATTCGAGGAATGCCGCGGGGTTGACCCTGTTGTTTTTATGTGCCTATAATCCGGCCTCTTTGTGGGTCCGCCAACCGTAGCGGGCTCAAGGCGAACGAGTCGCGGAGGCGGGCCACTGGATAGGCGTCGCCTCCGGTCTTTTGGAATCTCGAAAAAATGCCAACCATCAATCAGCTTGTACGCAAGCCGCGCACGTCGCCGGTGAGCAAATCCAAGGTGCCGGCTCTCGAAGCTTGCCCGCAAAAGCGCGGCGTTTGCACCCGCGTGTACACCACGACCCCGAAGAAGCCGAACTCGGCGCTGCGTAAGGTCGCCAAGGTGCGTCTGACCAACGGTTTCGAGGTCATTTCCTACATCGGCGGTGAAGGTCACAACCTGCAGGAACACTCGGTTGTGCTCATTCGCGGTGGCCGTGTGAAGGATCTTCCGGGTGTGCGCTACCACATCGTCCGCGGTTCGCTCGACCTTCAGGGTGTGAAGGATCGCAAGCAGTCCCGTTCGAAGTACGGCGCCAAGCGTCCGAAGAAAGCGTAATCGCAAGAGATTGAGGGGTTAAAAAATGCCGCGTCGTCGCGAAGTACCCAAGCGGGACATTCTGCCGGATCCGAAATTCGGTAGCGTCGAGCTTTCCAAGTTTGTCAATGTGCTGATGTCTGCTGGCAAGAAGTCCGTTGCCGAGCGCATCGTCTACGGTGCCTTTGAGCAGATCAAGACCAAGAGTGGCAAGGATCCGCTCGAGGTGTTTTCCCAGGCGATCAACAACGTCAAGCCTGTGGTTGAGGTGAAGAGCCGGCGTGTTGGTGGTGCCAACTACCAGGTTCCGGTTGAGGTGCGTCCTTCGCGGCGCATGGCGCTGTCGATGCGCTGGCTGCGTGAGGCTGCCCGCAAGCGCTCCGAAAAGTCGATGGGGCTGCGTCTGGCTGCGGAGCTGCTGGAAGCTGCCGAAGGTCGCGGTGCTGCGATGAAGAAGCGGGACGAAGTTCACCGGATGGCTGATGCCAACAAGGCGTTCTCGCACTTCCGCTTCTGATTCCAAATTTGCTTAATTGACCGGCCGCCACTTGTGGCGGCCTCTTGTTTCAAAGGACTGTATCGTGGCACGCAAGACACCGATCGAGCGCTACCGGAACATCGGCATTTCCGCTCACATCGACGCCGGTAAGACGACGACGACCGAGCGGATTCTTTACTACACCGGCGTCAACCACAAGCTGGGTGAGGTGCATGATGGCGCCGCCACGACGGACTGGATGGAGCAGGAGCAGGAGCGTGGTATCACGATCACCTCCGCTGCCGTGACCACCTTCTGGAAGGGCATGGGCGGCAACTATCCCGAGCACCGCATCAACATCATTGATACGCCGGGGCACGTTGACTTCACGATCGAAGTCGAGCGTTCGATGCGCGTGCTCGATGGCGCGTGCATGGTCTATTGCGCGGTGGGCGGTGTTCAGCCCCAGTCGGAAACCGTGTGGCGTCAGGCCAACAAGTACGGTGTGCCGCGTCTGGCCTTCGTGAACAAGATGGACCGTACCGGCGCCAACTTCTTCAAGGTTTACGAGCAGCTGAAGACCCGTTTGAGTGCGAACCCGGTGCCGGTGGTTGTGCCCATCGGTGCGGAAGAGAACTTCAAGGGCGTGGTCGATCTGATCAAGATGAAGGCCATCCTGTGGGATGAGGCTTCGCAGGGCATCAAGTTCTCGTACGAGGATGTTCCCGCCGAGCTGCAATCCACCTGCGAAGAGTGGCGCGAGAAGATGGTCGAGGCTGCGGCCGAGTCCAGCGAGGAAATGATGAACAAGTATCTCGAAAGCGGTGAGCTTTCCGAGGCTGAGATCATCCAGGGTCTTCGTACGCGCACCATCGCCGGTGAGATTCATCCGATGCTTTGCGGTACCGCGTTCAAGAACAAGGGTGTGCAGCGCATGCTGGACGCGGTCATCGACTTCCTGCCTTCGCCGGTCGATATTCCGCCGGTCAAGGGTATTGGCGAGAATGAAGAGCAGGTCGAGCGCAAGGCTGCTGACGACGAGAAGTTCTCTGCGCTGGCGTTCAAGCTGATGTCTGACAAGTATGTTGGTCAGCTCACCTTCATTCGCGTCTACTCCGGTGTGCTGAAGTCGGGCGATACGGTGTACAACCCGGTGAAGGGCAAGAAGGAGCGCATCGGCCGCCTGGTGCAGATGCACGCCAACGACCGTCAGGAAATCGATGAGGTTCGTGCTGGCGATATCGCCGCTGCGATCGGCCTGCAGTCGGTGACTACCGGCGAGACGCTGTGTGATCCGGATGCGGAAGTCACGCTCGAGCGCATGGAGTTTCCGGAGCCGGTGATTCACGTTGCGGTCGAACCGAAGACCAAGGGCGACCAGGAGAAGATGGGTCTGGCGCTGGGTCGTCTGGCTCAGGAGGATCCGTCGTTCCGCGTGCGTACCGATGAGGAGTCCGGTCAGACTGTTATTTCGGGCATGGGCGAACTGCACCTCGAGATCATCGTCGATCGTATGAAGCGCGAGTTCGGTGTCGAGGCCAATGTTGGCGCGCCGCAGGTTGCTTACCGCGAGGCTGTGCGCAAGGCGGTCGAGCAGGAAGGCAAGTTCGTCAAGCAGTCCGGTGGTCGCGGTCAGTACGGCCACGTCTGGATCAAGCTGGAGCCGAACGAGCCGGGCAAGGGTTACGAGTTTGTAGACGCCATCAAGGGCGGCACGGTGCCGCGTGAGTTCATTCCGGCGGTTGATCGCGGTCTGCAGGAAACCCTGCCGAATGGCGTGTTGGCCGGCTTCCCCGTGGTGGATGTCAAGGTCACGCTGTTTGATGGTTCCTACCACGACGTCGACTCGAACGAGAACGCGTTCAAGATGGCTGCGTCGATGGCGTTCAAGGACGCGATGCGCAAGGCCAATCCGGTGCTGCTGGAGCCGATGATGGCGGTTGAGGTGGAGACGCCGGAAGACTATATGGGCAACGTCATGGGTGACCTCTCCGGTCGCCGGGGCATCGTCCAAGGCATGGAAGACCTGCCTGGTGGCATCAAGGCCATCAAGGCAGAAGTGCCGCTCGCATCGATGTTCGGTTACTCGACGACGCTGCGTTCGCTCAGCCAGGGTCGTGCAACCTACTCGATGGAATTCAAGCATTACGCGGAAGCGCCCAAGAACGTCGCTGACGCCATCATCAACAAGAAGTGAGTTTGGGATTTAGGGGTTAGAAATGGCAAAGGGAAAGTTTGAGCGCACCAAGCCGCACGTGAACGTGGGCACGATTGGTCACGTTGACCATGGCAAGACGACGCTGACGGCGGCGATCACGACGATTCTGTCGTCGAAGTTCGGTGG
>JAVEVQ010000158.1:0-3357 GCA_034004945.1 Methyloversatilis sp.
ACAAGTGGCATGACGACTACGGCATCCGCGCCGGCCGCTGCAAGCGCGAAGCGGTCGGCGCGGCCCTCGGTGGCACGGTCGGCGGTCTCGTCGGTTCGGCGGTGTCGGACCGCGACAGCCGCCTCGTTGCCATCGTGCTCGGTACGACGATAGGCGCACTGATCGGTGCCCGCATCGGCCGTGACCTCGACGAGGCGGACCGCGCCTGCATCGGTCACGCACTGGAACTGGCCGACAACGGCAAGCCGGTACGCTGGATGTCGGAAGGCGTCAGCTACATGCTGACGCCGGGCAAGGCGAGCGGGGATGGCTGTCGCAGCTACACGCTGCGCGGCGAGGCGAACGGTGTCAGCGACACGTCGAAGGGGACGGCCTGTCGTCGTGACGACGGTGCCTGGGTGCCGCGCGGCTGACTCGGCACCGGACTGCGCCGGTCAGTGGATCGCGCCGTCGTCCAGCTGCGCGACGTCGTCGTGCCGGCGTTGATTCGCGTGGTGCCATTTGCGCACCGCGTACATGGTCGCCGCGACGAAAGCGCCGAACAGGATCATGACCACGTAGACCGACAGGCCGGCCGCCAGCAGGGCGGCGTAGAGCCCGGTCATGATCAGGATGGACAGGTTTTCGTTGAAGTTCTGCACGGCGATCGAATTGCCGGCGCCCATCAGCATGTGACCGCGATGCTGCAGCAGCGCATTCATCGGCACCACGAAGAAACCCGCACAGGCGCCGATCAGCACCAGCAGCGGTACCGCCAGCCACAGATTGCTCACCAGCACCATCAGCGGCACCAGTACGCCCATCGCGATGCCGAGCGGGATCACCCGCACCGAGGCGCGCAAGGAGATACGCCGCGCGGCCATCACCGCGCCAATTGCAATGCCCACCGCCACCACACCCTGCAGCTTGGACGCCTGGGACAGACCCATGCCGAGCGCGCGGTCGGCCCAGTCGATCACGATGAACTGCAGCGTGGCGCCCGCTCCCCAGAACAGCGTGGTGACCGCCAGCGAAATCTGCCCCAGCTTGTCCCGCCACAGACCGGTGAAACAGCGGCTGAAGTCGCCGAGCAGTGCGACCGGGCTGGCATGCAGCGGCTTCATCGGCACGCCGGTATCCGGAATATAGAGGTTGAAGAATGCTGCAAGTGCGTACAGTCCGCCGACGATGATCAGACTGACCTCGACCGTGGTGTCCAGGCCGGTGTCGATCAGCGGCAGGTCGATGGCAAGCAGGCGCGCGCTCAGCGACGGATCGATCAGCAGGCCGCCCAGCAGCACGCCGAGGATGATGGCGCCGACCGTCAGGCCCTCGATCCAGCCGTTGGCCACGACCAGCAGCCGGTGCGGCAGGTACTCGGTCAGGATGCCGTACTTGGCCGGCGAATAGGCGGCGGCACCCAGCCCGACCACGGCGTAGGCGAACAGCGGGTGCACCCAGCCGAACATCAGCGCACAGCCGGCCACCTTGATCAGGTTGCTGATGAACATGACCCGCCGCTTGGGCATCGAGTCGGCGAAGGCGCCGACGAAGGCCGCCAGCGCGACGTAGGAGATGGTGAAGAAGAGCTTGAGCAGCGGAATCTGCCAGCCCGGGGCCTGCATGTCCTTCAGCAGATAGATGGCGACGACCAGCAGGGCATTGTCGGCGAGCGCTGAAAAGAACTGCGCCGCCATGATGATGTAGAAGCCGAAAGGCATCGAACGTCTGCAGCCGGATCTGGCCGCCGGCCGGGCAAAAAATGTGCGCCTTTATACCATGAACCCCCTTGGGCCCCGGCGGCCCGCGCAGCTCCTGTCACAAAGCGTATCCTGTCGCGCCGCAACACGATTCCGGCATCCGCAGGGCGCTGTCGCATCGCGTCCACTGACGCATTTTGGTTTACCCGCGAACGCCGACTTGGTCTATAACCACGAGGGCAGGCGTCACTTATACAGAGGGAAAAATGCCCGATAGAAGGCTTGAAGTCTTTCACGCTGCAGCGAGCCAGATGTCGTTCACGCGTGCGGCCGAACTGCTGCAGATGACCCAGCCTGCGGTCACCTTTCAGATCAAGCAGCTGGAGGAGCATTTCGGCACCCGGCTGTTCGAGCGCGCCCACGGCCGGGTGTCGCTGACGCCCGAGGGCGTCAGGGTGAAGGACTACGCCGACCGTATCCTCGACCTGTTCGCCAATCTCGAGAACGAACTGCAGGCGATGGCGACCGATCTGCGCGGCCATCTGCTGATCGGCGCCACGCCCACCGTCGCCGAGTACCACCTGCCGTCAGTGCTGGCGGAATTCCGCATCGCCCACCCGAACGTGGTGCCGCGCCTGACCGTCGACAATCCGGACGTGATCGAGGACATGGTGGATCAGCGCGTGCTCGACATCGGCATCGTCGAAGGTCTGGGCCGTGGCGGCTCGCAGGTGATGGTCGAGCCCTGTGCCGAGGACGAGCTGGTGGTCGTCTGCTCACCCGAATTCCCGCTCGCCAGGCTGAAGGAAGTGACCCCCGAGCACCTGCTGCTGCACCCCTGTGCCGGGCGCGACGCCGGCAGCGTGCGCGCGCTGCTCGACAACTACCTGTCGCGCGGCGGCGTCGATCCGGCCAAGCTGCCGCTGGCGTTCGAGCTCGACCGCCTGTCCTCGGTCAAGGGCGTGCTCGAGCGCGGGCTGGCCTACGCCATCCTGTCGCAGGCGGCCATCCGTCACGAAACCAGTCTGGGCCTGCTGGTGGCGGTACCGCTGCGGCCACGGCTGGTGCGTCACATGACGCTGCTGTACCCGTCGGAACGCTTCCGTACTTATATGGCGAAACAGTTCGGCGAGTTCGCCGCGGCCCGGCTGTCGCAGCGCCGATAGTACAATCCGGGGCTTCGCAGCTCGCAGTTCCCGCCGAACGCCCCTCATGTCGCGCCCGCACTACACCGAACCCTTCCCGCTCTTCCGTCCAATCCACGCCTGCATCGATTTCGATGCGCTGCGCCACAACTACCTGCGCACGCGCGAGCTCGCCGGCGGCGCGAAGATGTGGGCGGTGATCAAGGCCAATGCCTACGGTCACGGCATCATGCGCATCGCGCGCGGCCTGGCCACGCTGGCCGACGGCTTCGCGCTGCTCGACCTCGAAGACGCGGTGCGCCTGCGCGAGGCCGGCATCACCCAGCCCATCCTGCTGCTCGAAGGCTTCTTCGGCGCCAAGGACCTGCCGGAGATCGCCGCGCGCAGGTTGTCTACCGTTGTGCATACGCCGGAACAGCTCGACTGGCTCGAATCGGCGCAACTGCCGGCCGGTGCGCGCATTCCGCTGTTCCTGAAGGTGAATACCGGCATGAACCGGCTCGGCATCTCGCCGGCCCAGGTGCCCGCCGCAC
>JAVEVQ010000012.1:0-7592 GCA_034004945.1 Methyloversatilis sp.
TCGACATCATGATGCCCGGCATGAACGGCTACGACGTCTGCCGCCGCATCAAGGCCAACCCCGACCGGCGCGGCATTCCCATCATCTTCGTCACCGCGATGACGTCGATCGAGGACGAACGCCTCGGGCTCGAGATCGGCGCGGTCGATTACATCACCAAGCCGATCAGCCCGCCCATCGTCGCCGCGCGGGTGCGCACCCATCTGGCGCTGTATGACCAGACGCGGTTACTGGAAGACCGCGTGCGGGCACGCACGGCCGAACTGTTCGCGTCACGTCAGCAAATCATCCGCCGGCTCGGCCGCGCCGCCGAATTCCGCGACAACGAAACCGGCAACCACGTCATCCGCATGAGCTACTACGCGCGGCTGATCGCGCAGGCGATCGGCCTCGGACCGGAGGCGACCGAACTGCTGTTCAACACGGCGTCGATGCACGACATCGGCAAGATCGGCATTCCCGACGCCGTGCTGCTGAAGCCGGGCCCGCTGAGCAAGGCCGAGTGGGCGGTGATGCGGCAGCATCCGGAGATCGGCGCCGAAATCATCGGCGAGCACGACGACGAGCTGCTGCAGACCGCACGCACCATCGCCCTCACCCACCACGAACGCTTCGACGGCAGCGGTTACCCGCGCGGGCTGATCGGCGAGGACATCCCGCTGTTCGGCCGCATCGTCGCCATCGCCGACGTGTTCGACGCGCTGATGAGCGCGCGCCCCTACAAGCCGGCGATGGCGGTCGAGGACACGCTGCAGGTGATGAACCGCAATACCGGCCTGCACTTCGACCCGGCACTGATGGAGGTGCTGCCGTCGGTGCTGCCCGACATGCTGCACATCAACGCCACCTATGCCGACACGCACGGCCCGATGACCGACGTCGACGTGCCGGTGGCCGCAGCGGACGATGGCGACGGGAGCGCCGGCCAGCGGCGCTGACGCCTCAGCGCTGGACGCCGGTGCGCTCGTACAGCGCGTTCAGCCAGGTGCTTGCCTGTTCGAAGTCGTAGCGCTTCAGCGCATCGCCGAGCGAGGCGGCCAGCGCCTCCAGCGACGAGCCAGCCAGCAGGCGCTGCAGTTCGAGCGCATGTGTCACCGCTTCGGCGTCGCTGTCGGCGATCAACCGCGCCAGCGCGCGCAGCGGCGCCACCAGTTGGCGGCTGTCCGGCGGCGCACCGTCGGCGATGGCCTCGTCGGCCACCCAGGGATGCGGCAACAGCGCATCGATCAGCACCTCGAGTTCGCGCGCAAGCGCCCCCGCGGCGGCATCGATATCGGCATCGGCCGACCCGCGCGCCAGCCGCTCCTCAAGCTCGGACGCCAGGCTGTGCAGCGCATGCGCACCGACGGTACCCGCCAGACCGCGCAGCGTATGCGCCAGCCGCGCCGCCGCCTGCGTGTCCGGGCCGCGACGCGCCTCGTCGAACTGGGCGGCGAAATCGCGCTGACCGCGCAGGAAGGCGCGCAACACGCGCCGGTACAGCTGCGGCTTGCCCATGCAGTGCGCCAGTCCGGCAGCGGTGTCGATGCCGGGCAGCGTCGCGGGCACCGCCTCGTCCGGCTTGGGTGCAGCCGCCGCGCCGGGCTGCCGTCCGTCGGCGCCCGACTGCGGATGCACCCAGCGCGCGAGTGTGGCGAACATCTGCGGCACGTCGAGCGGCTTCGGAATGCAGTCGCTCATGCCGCAATCCTGCATGCGCGCGCGGTCCGCCTCCAGCACGCTGGCCGTCATCGCGATCACCGGCAGATCTTCCAGACCGGGCAGGCCGCGCAGCGCACGGGTGGCCGTATAGCCGTCCATCACCGGCATCTGGCAATCCATCAGCACCGCATCGAAGCGGCCGCCGCCAGCGAGCAGGTCTACCGCTTGCTGACCGTCGCCGGCTATCAGTACCTCAACGCCGGCGCGCTCGAGCAGGTCGTGCGCCAGCTCCTGGTTCAGTTCGTTGTCCTCGACCAGCAGCACACGGGCACCGGCTACCGCCGCCATGCTGGCTTCCAGCCGTTCGTCGCCGAGTGTCGGGGCGTGTGCGTCGGCGCGCCGGCCGTAGGCCTGCGACACCGCGTCGAGCAGCGCCGACGGGGTGACCGGCTTGTGCAGCACCGCTTCGAACTGGCGGCCGGCCGACTGCGTGGCGACGTCGTCCCGGCCGAGGGCGGTGACCAGGATGAGGCGCATGCTGCGCTGTGGCCAGCGCAGCCGCAGTTCCTCGGCCAAGCGCACGCCGTCCATGCCGGGCATCTTCCAGTCGATCAGCATGAGGCCGTGCCGTCCTTCGTCGGCGGCCAGCATGTCGAGCGCCTCGTCACCGCCGCTGGCAGTGTCGACGTCGAGACCGATGCCACGGCAGAGCGCCGCCAGCACCTCGCGCGCCCCCGGGTGGTCGTCCACCACCAGCACGCGCGAACCGGACACCGTCCCGGGCAGGCGCTCGAGCACAGCGTCGGCGCTGGCCTGCAGGCCGAAGCGGGCGGTGAAGTGGAAGGTGGAGCCGCGACCGGGCTCGCTGTCCACCCAGATGCGGCCACCCATCAGTTCGACCAGCTGGCGCGAAATGGTGAGCCCGAGGCCGGTACCTCCGTAGCGCCGGGTGATCGAGCTGTCGGCCTGGGTGAAGGGCTGGAACAGACGGGCGATCTGCGCCTCGTCCATGCCGATCCCGGAGTCGCGTACCGTGAAGTGCAATTCGACCGCGCGTTCGTCGCGCGCCTTCAGTTCGACGCCGATGATGACGTCGCCGTGCTCGGTGAACTTGATCGCGTTGCTGCCGAGGTTGATCAGCACCTGACCGAGCCGCACCGGATCGCCGATCAGCGCCGTAGGCAACCCGGGTTCGGCGCTGAACAGCAGTTCCAGCCCCTTCTCCTCCGCCCTGACGCCGATCACATCCACCATGTGGTTGATCACCGTGTCGAGCCGGAAGTCGATGTGCTCGATGTCGAGGCGGCCGGACTCGATCTTCGACAGGTCGAGGATGTCGTTCAGGATGGCCAGCAGACCGTGCGCCGAGCGATGCGCCTTCTCGATGTAATTACGCTGGCGTGGCGACATGTCGTCGCGCAGCGCCAGGTGCGTCATGCCGAGGATGGCATTCATCGGCGTGCGGATTTCGTGCGACATGTTGGCGAGGAAGCTGGACTTCAGCTGCGCCGCCGCCTCGGCGGCATCGCGCGCGCTCAGCATCGCCGCCTCGGCCTCCTTCTTCAGCGTCACGTCGTGCGCGATCAGGCAGTACAGCCGGCGCGCGCCCTGCTGGATCGGGATGACCGCCAGTTCGACCGTGAAGGCGCGATCGCCGGCGCCGGCAAACTGCCATTCGCGCATCTGCGGCCGTCCCGCCTCACTGGCATCCGACAGCAGACGGCGCGCGGCGACGGCGCTCGATTCGCCGTCGGGCTGGCGCTCCGGCGACAGCGGCGTGTTCCATGGCACGCGGCCACGCAGCGCCTCTTCCGACGGCAGGCCGAACAGCGCCAGCGTGGCCGGGTTGCAGCTGATGACGCCATCGTCCTCGTCGTAGAAGAAATAGCTGTCGAAGGAGTGCTCGAACAGCGCGCGGAACTTGGCTTCACCGAGCTTGCGCTCGGTGATGTCGAGCATGTAGCCGTTGTACATCGTGCCGCCGCGGCCGTCGGGCATGGGCGTGCTGTCCACGCGCAGCCAGCGCGCTCCGGACGGCGTCCGCACCTGCAGTTCGCGCGAGCGAACCGGCGGGCTGTCGTCGTCGATGCCGCAGGCGCGCCACAGCGCGCCCGGGTCCTCCGCGACCTGCTCCGCCGTCCGTCCGAGCAGAGCCTCGACGCCGTGACCAATGAAGGCAAAGCGTCCGCTGCGGCCCAGCGGGCGGTGGTAGCGGAATACGGTGAGCGGCAGCGCATTGGCCAGTTCGAGCAGTTCGCGGCGCGCGCGCTGAGCATCGATGTTCTGTCGTTCGCGCCGGAACCACAGCGCGATCAGCGCCAGCCCGAGCAGACCGACCACGAAGCCGCCGGCGATGTGGCGCCGCCACAGGGCTGCCTCCTCGCGCAGCGGGAGCAGCACCCAGACGGTGTAGGGCGAGTCATCCATCGGCCGCCCGAGCGCCAGGTGGCGCATGCCGTCCACCACCTGCAACTGCGCGGTCATGCCGTCTTCCAGCACGGTCTGGTCGCCGCGCCACGGCAGCACCGGCGGTACCCGGCCGAAGCGCGCCTCCAGCGTGGCATCGTCGATCAGATCGTCGATCGCAGGCGCGAAGCGCTTGAGCACCAGCTCGGGCGGCGACGACAGCACGATCACGCCATTGCGGTCGGTCATCAGCGCGAGCTGGTCGTAGCCGCCGAACAGGTGACGCATCGTCTCGGCGTCCTGCTTCAGCACGATGACGCCAGGCGGACGCCCGACCACGTCCACCCGCGCCGAGAAGTAGAAGCCGGGCACGTTCGTCGTGCGCCCCATCAGGTACTGCAGGCCTGTCCCCCCCTCGACCGCCTGAAGAAAGTACTCGCGATCGGCGTAGTTCAGCCCGAGCACCGCATACGGCAGGTGGAAACCACTGTCGGCGATGGCGCTGCCGTCGGCGTCCAGCAGATAGACCAGCCCGAGGTTGAAATCCTGCGCGACGGCATTGAGCAGGCTGCTTATGCCGAGCGCGTCGCGCCGCTCCATAAGATGCTGCCTGAGCGCCGGACCGGGCGGCAACGCACGGATCGCCGGTTCGCCCGCCTGCGCCGCCAGATATTTCTGCAGCGCATCCTGACGCGCCAGGGTGACCGGCAGTGCGGCCAGCTGACGGAAGGTGGAGGACAGCGATTCGTTCAGGCTGTCCAGGCGCAGCGCGCTGCGCGCCTGCGCGTCGAGCAGGTATTCCTCGCTGGCGCCGCGTGCCGCGAACAGGGTGACCAGCGCGCAAAGGACGAGCCAGATCGCGACCAGCGCGACGAAGCGACGCTGGAAGGCGACGGTGTCCTGTTCGAACGGTGGTTCTTGCATCGGCTGTATTCTCTTTGGCGCGGGGTATCCGGCGTCGTGTCCGCCGATCGGATGGGCCGCCCGCGTGCGCACCGGTGACCTCTTGTTATCGGCCGGCCACCGCACATCTTGACCAGGCTGGAGCCTACGCCTTCGGAGCCATCGCCGGGGCACGATGACCCCTGTGGCACGGCGCAGGGTGACCTAGGTTACGGATCGGGAGACGGCATAGAGGCTATACATCGTCCCGTACCGCGGCGCTGGACGACATTCCGGCCGCACTTTTGAAAGAACGGACCATGACCCGAGACAGCCTGCAGATCGAAAGCTTCTTCGACGAAGCGACCAACACGGTGAGCTACATCGTGTTCGACCGCTCAACCCACGCCTGCGCCGTGGTCGACAGCGTGCTCGACTACGACCCCAAATCGGGGCGCACGTCGACCGCTTCGGCCGACCGCATCATTGCCCGCGTACGCGAACTGGGCGCGCGGCTGGAATGGATACTGGAAACACACGTCCACGCGGACCATCTGTCGGCCGCACCGTGGATCAAGCAGCAACTCGGCGGCAGGCTCGGCATCGGCGAACACATCGTCACCGTACAGCAGGTGTTCGGCAAGCTGTTCAACGCCGGCACCGAGTTCGAACGCGACGGCAGCCAGTTCGACCACCTGTTCCGCGACGGCGAGAGCTTCACGATAGGCAGCCTGCAGGCGCGGGCACTGCATACGCCGGGGCACACGCCGGCCTGCATGTCCTACCTGATCGAGGACGCCGCCTTCGTTGGCGACACGCTGTTCATGCCCGACTACGGCACCGCGCGCTGCGACTTCCCGGGCGGCGACGCGCGCACGCTGTACCGCTCGATCCAGCGGCTGCTGTCGCTGCCGCCGGAGACGCGCCTCTTCATGTGTCACGACTACATGCCGGACGGCCGCGCGCCGCGCTGGGAGACGACAGTGGCCGACGAACGCGCGCACAACATCCACGTGCACGAGGGCATATCGGAGGACGATTTCGTCGCCATGCGCAGCGCGCGTGACGCGACGCTGGACATGCCGGTGCTCATCCTGCCGTCGGTACAGGTGAACATGCGCGCCGGCCATCTGCCGCCGCCCGAGGACAATGGCACGCGTTATCTGAAGATTCCGCTCGATGCGCTCTGACGCGAAGCGCGCCGGGCACGGCACAATCGACGCCGTGACGACCCGAACTTCGCGCACCGACGGCCAGGCCGCACCGGGCCACACGCCCGCGCCGGCCCGCCGCGCCCGCGGGCTGGCGCACTGGCTGCCGGTGCTCGACTGGGCGCCGCGCTACGACCGTCCGGCCTTCGGCGCCGACCTGCTGGCGGCGCTCATCGTGACGCTGATGCTGATCCCGCAGAGCCTGGCCTACGCGCAGCTCGCCGGCCTGCCGCCGCACATCGGCCTGTACGCGAGCATCGCGCCGCTGTTCGCCTATGCGCTGTTCGGCAGCAGCCACGCACTGTCGGTCGGCCCGGTCGCCGTGGTGTCGCTGATGACGGCGGCCGCGGTCGGCGGGCTGGGTTTCGTCGACGAAGCTGCGCGCTTGCAGGCGGCGCTGACACTGGCGGCCTTGTCCGGCGTCATGCTGGTCGTCATGGGCGTGTTGCGGCTGGGCTTCCTCGCCAGCTTCCTGAGCCACCCGGTGGTGTCGGGCTTCCTCACCGCCTCGGCGCTGCTGATCACGCTGAGCCAGTTCAAGCACCTGCTGGGCATACGCGCCGACGGCGATACGCTGCCGGAACTGCTGCCGACGCTGCTCGCCGGCCTGCCCGCCATCCACCTGCCGACCGCCGCGCTCGGCACCGGCGTGCTGGTATTCCTGTACTGGATGCGCACCCGTCTCAAGCCGCTGCTGGTGCGGCTCGGCGCCAGCGCACGCGCCGCCGACACCTGTGCCAAGGCCGGGCCGGTGCTGGCCGTGCTCGGCAGCACGCTGCTGATGTGGGCGCTGAATCTGGACGAAGCGGGCGTGCGCAAGGTGGGCGACATCCCAGCCGGGCTGCCGCCGCTGACGATGCCTTCGCTCGACCTGGAACTGCTGTCACAGCTGGCGCTGCCGGCGCTGCTGATCAGCATCATCGGTTTCGTCGAATCGGTATCGGTGGCGCAGACCTTCGCCGCCAAGCGCCGGCTGCGCATCGAACCCGACCAGGAACTGATCGGCCTCGGCGCGGCCAATCTGGCGGCGGCGGCAACCGGCGGCTACCCGGTGACCGGCGGGCTGTCGCGCTCGGTGGTCAATTTCGACGCCGGCGCAGCGACACCGGCGGCCGGCGCATTCACCGCTGTCGGCATCGCGCTGGCGTCACTGATGCTGACGCCGGCGCTGCACTACCTGCCGCAGGCCACGCTGGCCGCCACCATCGTGGTCGCCGTGCTGACGCTGGTCGACACCGACACGCTGCGCCGCACCTGGCGCAGTTCGCCGCCCGACTTCCTCGCCGCGGCCACGACACTGGTGGTCACCCTGCTGTTCGGCGTCGAGGCCGGTGTCGGTGCCGGCGTCGCGCTGACGCTGCTGAATCACCTGTGGCATGCCAGCCGCCCGCACATGGCGGTGGTCGGCCGGGTGCCCGGCACCGAGCACTACCGCAACGTCGAGCGCCACGC
>JAVEVQ010000012.1:7692-67331 GCA_034004945.1 Methyloversatilis sp.
AGGCCGGTGTCGGTGCCGGCGTCGCGCTGACGCTGCTGAATCACCTGTGGCATGCCAGCCGCCCGCACATGGCGGTGGTCGGCCGGGTGCCCGGCACCGAGCACTACCGCAACGTCGAGCGCCACGCAGTCGATACCGATCCGACGCTGATCGGGCTGCGCGTCGACGAAGGCCTGAACTTCATGAACGCGCGTCAGGTGGAGGACCGCATCCTGGCACTGGTGGCGGCACAGCCGTCGGTACGCAACGTGGTGCTGGTGTGCTCGGCGGTCAACGACATCGATGCCAGCGCGCTCGAAATGCTGGAGAACGTGGTGCACCGCCTCAAGGACATGGGAGTGCTGCTGCACCTGTCGGAGGTGAAGGGCCCGGTGATGGACAAGCTGGAACGCACCGACCTGCTGGCCCATCTGGGCGGCCAGGTCTTCCTGTCACATCACGCGGCAGTCACCGCCCTCACCGCCTCAGCTTGTCCACCGCGGCTCTGAAGCGGCGGCGCAGTTCTTCGGTCGGCTGACCTTTCTCCTGCGCCGCCTGGATGGCGCGCAGGATGTCGACCGCGCCGGCGTCCTCGGCCAGGGTCTGCACCGCCGGCGTGGCGGCACCGGCGACCAGTTCCGCACGCTCGGCACCGGCCTTGCCGCGCTTGGCCGAAATGACCAGCGCCGACGGCGGCGCCTTCACCGACTGTTTCGCCGACGCCTTGCGATGCTGTTCGACTGCCGCCATGAACTGGCGGCGCAGCGCTTCGGTCGGCTTGCCCTGGGCTTCCGCCTGACGCAGCTTCTGCAGCAGTTCGCTCACTTCCGGCGGCGCCGGTATCGACGCCTGCGGCGCGGGCGCCGGAGCGACCACCGGCGGCGCGCTGACCGCCTCGGCCACGTTCTCCGGCGGTGCAACCAGCGTCGCGATCTTCAGCCGGTTGTAGCGCAGCGCCCAGGCCAGCGCGTTCTCGCCGCGGTCGGACACCGCGGTGGTGCTGGCGCCGGCCTCGACCAGCGCCTTCACGATGCCCTCGTTGCCCTCGCGCACCGCCATCATCAGCGGCGTCGCCAGATTCGGCGCCCGCGCGTCGAGCTTCGCGCCATGGCGCAGCAGCAGATTGACGATGCCCGTCCTGCCGGCGAAGGCGGCGTAGTGCAGCGCGCTCCAGGTCTTGTCCGGCGGATTGAGCGAGGCGCCGCGCTCGATCAGCCACTCGACCGCCTTCTGATGACCTTTCCATGCCGCCAGCGCGATCGCCTGCTCGCCGATGCGACTGACGTAGTCGATGTTGGCGCCGCGCTCGACGAACAGCTCCATCAGCCGGATATTGCCCTCGGCCGCCGCGATCATCAGTCCGCTGCCAGTGACGTCGGCCTCGAAATCGGGCGGCAGCCCTTCGTCCAGCCAGCGGGAGGCGGACCGGATGTCGCCCATTTCCATCGCCCGTCCGAAGCGCGAAGGATCCGGCAGTTCGGCCTGTGCCGATGCCATGAAGAAGGCTGCGCTGACAGTGATCAGCGCGCGTGCGGCCGCTTTCAAATCGTGAGTCCTTGTGAGGGCCGCAGTCGCACGGGCGCGGCTGCGGCAAAATGGGAGGGAGTTTACCGACCCCGCCCGACGGTTTGTCCCGCCTGAAACTTCCTTTCGCACTTGCGCTGTCCGCATTGCTGCACGCCGCTCTGCTGTTCTGGCCCCGCGCGTCCGACGCGCCGGCGGCGCCGAAGGTCGAGCGTCTGCAGGCGCGCCTGCTCGCGCCGCGTCCGGCCGAAGCGCAGCCGGAGGCTCCCGCCGCCGCACCTCTGCTGAAGGACACACGCAGCGAGCGTACCGAGGAGGCGGTGCCGGCGCCGGCGGTCGTGCCCGCACCGCGCGCCGCCCCGGTCGCCACCGCGCAGGCGCGCGAGCGCGCGCAGCGGCGACTGAACGAGCACGTGTTCTACCCGCAGGAAGCGATCGACCGCGGCCTCGAAGGCGAGGTGAAACTGCGTCTGCTGCTCGACGGCTCGGGCCGCGTGATCGACGCCGCCGTGCTGGCCGGCAGCGGCCACCCGCTGCTCGACCGCGCCGCCCTCGACGCCGCCCGCCAGATCGGCCGCATCGACGCCAGCGGTGCTCGCGAACTGCTGCTGCCGGTGGTGTTCAGGCTGGAGTAGCCCGCCTCGACGGCGAATCGACCGTGTTGCCTCAGGAGCGGCCTTGGCCGTGACGCGGCCACAGCGGTCCGGCGGCTTCGATACAGGCTGCTGTCGGGGTCAGAAGACCCCTCCCACAGAAGCCCCGCCCGAGCTCCGGCCGCGAGTCTGGCCGGGCCCCTGTGGGAGCGGCCTTGGCCGCGACGCGGCCGCAGCAGTCCGCTGGCTTTGATGCAGTCTGCTCTCAGGGTCAGAAGACCCGAGCCATACAACCCAGGCTCAGGCCGGGTCGTCGTCCGGTGGCAGTTCAGGCGTGGTGTCGGGCACGCGGTATTCCTCGTTCGCCCAGGCGCCGAGGTCGATCTGCTTGCAGCGCATGCTGCAGAACGGCCGCGCCGGGTTGGAGGGCGCGTACAGGGCAGGTTCGCCACAGCGCGGGCAGACCACCATGCGGCCGGCGGGAGGTTTCGCGGACGTGCTCACAGATTGCAGAAGGTCAGTTCGAAGCCGACGTCGGTGTCGGTGACGCGCGGGCGGGCATGGCCGCCGTGCGCGATGAAGCGGATGTTCAGCGCGTACTTGTTGGCGCTGATCTCGGGCGTGAAAGGTTCGTCCAGCGGCACGCGCAGGCGCAGCATCTGCGCCGATTTGCCGCCCATCATCATCTGGAAGGCGCCATTGCCGGCGATCTGCCGCTCCGGCCGTCCGCTGGCGCGCAGCAGGCGCAGCACGATGGTGAGGCCGTCACGGATGGGCAGCATCGGGTTCAGCCAGCTCGCCAGATCGGCCTGCCGCGCCGACGCCTCGCGATGCCGCCAGTAGTGATACGACGGCAGGTCGAACTCGCACAGACCGCCCGGAATCGCGGCGCGGCTCTTGATGCTCATCAGCCACTCGTTTTCGCGCAGGTACTGGCCGATCTTGCCGGCCATCGCGAGCAGCGCGGCACTGGCCTGCTCGATCTCGTAAAGCGCGCCGGACAGCGCCTCTTCGGAAATGTCGGGGTTGTTGCGAAAGGACATCAGCGTCTGACGCTGGCGCTCGAGTTCCTGCACCAGATCGACCTTCAGGTCAGCCCGTGACGCGACTTCGAGGATTTCGAACAGGCTCACCAGTGCGACATGGTGTTCGTGCGCCCCGTCGCCGCGCATGAAATGCTGCGTGCGCTCGAACAGATCCTCCAGGCGCAACAGCGTGCGTATGCGCTCGTTCAGAGGATATTCGTAAGTGATCACAGGGGCTTGTCCGGCACAAGTTCAAGCAAATTCTGATGATTTTGACCGAAAAACCGCACAGTCACAACGCTCCGGCGGGCTTTTCTGCTGCAGCCAGTGTCAGATAGCGGTGATGCAGCGCGTCGACCCGGGCCGGCAGCGTCTGCGGCGGACCGCTGTTGTCGATCACGTCGTCGGCCGCCGCCAGCCGCTGCGCCCGCGTCGCCTGAGCGGCGATGATGCGGTCCGCCTCGTCAGCCGACAGGCTGCTGCGCGCCATCACGCGCGCGCGCTGCTGCTCGACCGGGCAATCGACCACCAGCACACGGTGGCAACGTTCGCACCAGTTGCCCGCCTCGATCAGCAGCGGCACGGCCAGCACGACGTACGGTGCGTCGCTGGCCTCCACCCGGCGGCGGGCTTCGTTGCGGATCAACGGATGCAGCAGCGCTTCGAGCCGGCTGCGCGCGGTCGCGTCGGCGAACACGTGGGCACGCATGCGGGCACGGTCGAGCGCGCCGTCGGCAGCGATGAAGTCGTCGCCGAAGGTGGCGCGCAGCGGCTCGATCGCCGCCCCGCCCGGCGCGGTCAGCGCGTGCGCGATGGCATCGGTGTCGACCAGCCCGGCGCCGTGCGCGACGAACAGATCGGCCACCGTCGACTTGCCGCTGCCGATGCCACCGGTCAGGCCGACGACGAAGGTCATGGGCAGGCCACCGGCTCGACGCCGTCTGCCGTCGCCAGCGGCTCGGCCAGCAGTGCGGTCAGTTCGCTGTCGCCGCCGCGCAGCTCCACCCGCAGGCGCCCGGCCTTGCCCTCACGCATCGCGATGCGTGCGCTGCGCACCCCCTGCCCGCTCAGCCTGGACATCAGTTCCTTCGCTGCGGCCTCGGTCTTGAACAGGCCGAGCGAAATGGCGAACTTCTGACCGTCGGCATCCGGCATCAGCGCCATCTCGCGCACCCCCAGCGCGCGCAGTTCGCCGAGCTTGCGGTCCGCCAGCTGGCGCGTCGCCAGATCGGGTATATGCACCCACCATGACGGGCTGCCGGGCTGCTCGCTCTCGGCAAGCTGCACCGTCGGGTAGGCCTCGCGCGCCCGCGCGATGAACTGGTCCGCCTGTTCGCGGGTGAATCCGGTGAGCACCCGGCAGACGCCTTCCGGCGCCGCTTCGGCGTCAGGTACCGCGGGCTCGCTCGCGACGGCTGGCGCGAGGGCCGCCACCGGCGCCGGCGCGCTGCCGTCGGACGGCAGGATGCGGATGCGCTCGGGATCGATCTGGCTGGTCAGGCGCAAGGGCTCGGCGCCGTCGCTGTCCGGCGCCAGCATGCCGGACGCAAAGGGCCACAGCGCGATATTGATCAACAGCAGGAGGAGGAAGGCGAGACGCATCGGTATCAGCGCAATGACGGAGGCAGCATGAGGCAGTGATCCGTCATTTCATCACATCCGCCGCGACGCGGGCCAGTCCGCGCAGCACCAGATTGTCGACGCGGCGATGGGCGCAGGCCAGGTAGGGCGACAGCGCCTCGGCACCGCCGCCCGACAGCAGAATGGTCGCATCCGCACCGAGCCGTGCCCGCACGCGCTCGATCAGCGCCACCTGGGCACCGGCACAGCCATTGTGGATGGCGTCGTCGGTATTGCGTGGCCACTCGACCGGCGCGCCCTGCGCGTGCGGCAGACCGGCCGTGTTGCGCGCCAGCGATTCGAGCATCAGGTGCAGGCCGGGCAGGATGTAGCCACCGAGAAAGCGGTCGTCGGCGTCGAGCACGTCGACCGTGGTCGCGGTGCCGGCGGTCGCGACCACCAGCGGGCCGGCCGCCAGCGTACGCGCACCGATCAGCGCGACCCAGCGGTCGGCGCCGAGGCGCGATGGCGTCGTATACATATTGGTGATGCCACAGGCCGCCGCCTGCGATTGCACGCGATGCGCCACACAGCCCGGCGGCAGCGCGGCGCGCAGCGCCGCATCGACCGCGTCGCCGGCGACGCAGGTATAGACCGCCGCCGTCGCGTTGCGCCAGGCCGAGGCGAGCGGCGCACCGTCGATGTCGGCGACATCGATGCCGGACTCGGCACCCGGCGCCTCGCCGTGCAGCCATGCCCACTTGATCCGGCTGTTGCCGGCGTCGATCAGCAGCACCATGCGTTCAGTTCCGGGTCGGCGCGCGCAGCGACACGTCGCCCGCCAGCACGCGCTCGATGCGGTCGCCGCAGTCGAGCAGCAGCGCACCGTCGGCGTCCGCGCCGATACACAGGCCGCCCAGCGCACGCATTTCACCCTCGACGTCGACGGCGCGCCCGGCATGCAGATTGAGTCGGTTCCAGCGCTCGACGAAGGCGGAAAAACCCTGCGCGGCGAACAGCGGCAGCGCTGCAGCAAGCGCGTCGAGTGCGGTGGCGGCGATGCGCAGCCACTCCTGCCGCGGCGGCGTAGCGTCGAACAGGGCAGCCGGCGGCAGCGCGTAGTGGCCGGACGGCGGCGGCGCCAGATTGAGGCCAACGCCGATCACCGCGTCGGTATGCGTCGCTGTCGATGACAGCTCGATCAGCACGCCGCCGAGCTTGCCGGCGCCCTGCCCGGTGTCGCGCATCAGGTCATTCGGCCACTTCAGCGCGAGGCCGGCGAAGCCCTGCGCGCTCAGTGCTTCGGACAGCGCGACGCCGACCGCCAGACTGAGGCCGCACAGGCGGTCGGCCCGCCCGTCGAAGCGCACACGCAGCGAAAAGGTGAGGCTGTCGCCCGGCTGCGCCGTCCAGCTGCGGCCGCGGCGGCCGCGGCCACCGGTCTGCGCCAGCGCGAACAGCGCGCACGGGGCAGCGTCGCGGCGCTCCAGCAGGTCGCTGTTGGTGCTGGCCGTCCGTTCGCAGACGTCGATGCGCCAGTCGGCAGGCAGGGCGGGTGCGCGTGCACGCAGCGCAGCGGCAAGAGTGGAGGCGTCGTCGGCGGTCATGCGGCGGATTGTAGCCGTGCCGCCGCACCGGTGCCCGGCTGCCCCTCACTCGCCGTCGCCGTCGCCGTCGCGCCCGCCTTCGATATTGAGTTCCTGGATCTTGCGCGTGATGGTGTTGCGACCGATGCCGAGCAGATGCGCCGACTCGATGCGACGCCCGCCGGTGCTGGCCAGCGCACGCCGGATCAGCGTGCGTTCGAACTCGTGCGCCAGGTGGTCGAACAGCGCCGGCTGCTTCAGCGTGATCAGGCGATCGACCTCAGCAGCGAGCGAAGCGACCCAGTCGCCGTTCACTTCACGTGCCGGCTGGGCGCGCAGTTCGGCCGGCAGATCCTTCACGTCCACCGTCTGGCCGGGTGCCATCACGGTGAGCCAGTGGCAGAGGTTCTCCAGCTGGCGCACATTGCCCGGGAAGTCCAGACCCTGCAGGTAGCGCATCGCCGGCTCGGACAGGCGCTTGGCATCGACGCCCAGTTCCTGTGCGCTCTTGGTCATGAAGTGCTGGGCCAGCAGCACGATGTCCTCGCGTCGCTCCCGCAGCGGCGGAATGCGCAGCCTGATCACGTTCAGCCGGTGGAACAGGTCCTCGCGGAACAGGCCCTGCTTCACCCGGTCCTCGAGGTTCTGGTGGGTGGCAGCGATCACCCGCACGTTCGACTTGATCGGCGAATGACCGCCGACGCGATAGAAGTGGCCATCGGACAGCACGCGCAGCAGGCGGGTCTGCAGCTCCGGCGGCATGTCGCCGATCTCGTCGAGAAAGAGCGTGCCACCGTCGGCCTGTTCGAAGCGGCCGCGCCGGGTCGCCGTGGCACCGGTGAAGGCGCCGCGCTCGTGGCCGAACAGTTCCGATTCGAGCAGGTCGCGCGGAATGGCGGCGGTGTTGATCGCGATGAAGGGCGCCTCGCGGCGCGGGCTGTGCCGGTGCAGCGCACGCGCCACCAGTTCCTTGCCGGTGCCGGACTCGCCATTGATCAGCACCGTCGCGTGGCTCTGCGCGAGCCGGCCGATGGCGCGGAACACGTCCTGCATCGACGCCGCCTTGCCGAGGATTTCCGGCGCCATGTCCGCCTCCGCCGGCGCACCACCCTGGTGCATGCTTTCTTCGATTGCACGCCGGACGAGTTCGATCGCGTGGTCGACGTCGAAGGGCTTGGGCAGGTATTCGAACGCCCCCCCCTGGAAGGCGGCGACCGCGCTGTCGAGATCGGAATATGCGGTCATGATGATGACCGGCATGCTCGGCAGGCGCGTCTTCACCTTCTCCAGCAACGACAGGCCGGACTCGCCCGGCATGCGGATGTCCGACACCAGCACCTGTGGCTGGCCGCCGGCATCGAGCGCGTCGAGCGCCTCCTGCGCGGTGGAAAAGGCCTCAAAGGGAATGGACTCGCGCGCGAGGGCCTTTTCCAGCACCCATCGTATCGAGCGGTCGTCATCGACGATCCAGACCGGGTTCATGGTTTCTCCGTCGTGCCCTGCTTGAAGGGCAGCAGTATTGTGAAAACTGTATGGCCGGGCCGGCTCTGCACCTCGATGGTGCCGTGGTGCTGATGGACGAAACTCTGCGCCAGCGTCAGCCCGAGGCCTGTACCGCCATCGCGGCCGGACACCAGCGGATAGAAGATGCGACCGAGCAGCTCCTCCGGAATGCCGGGGCCGTTGTCGATCACTTGCAATTCGAGTGCCAGCTTGTGCCGCCGCTTCACCAGCGTGGCCTGACGGTAGGCGCGCGTACGCAAGCGGATCACGCCTTCGCCCTGCATCGCCTGTGCCGCGTTGCGGGCGATGTTGAGCACCACCTGGATCAGCTGTTCGCGGTCCGCCACCAGATCGGGCAGGCTGGTGTCATAGTCGCGCTGTACCGTCACTTTCGGGAATTCCGCGCCGATCAGCAGGCGCACGCGCTCCAGCACCTCGTGCACGCTGACCGAACTGACCTGCATCGCGCGGTGCGAGTGCAGCAGACGGTTCATCAGGTCCTGCAGGCGGTCCGATTCCTTGATGATGACCTGCGTGTATTCGCGCTGATCGGGCCGCTCCAGTTCGCCTTCAAGCAGTTGTGCGGCACCGCGGATGCCACCGAGCGGATTCTTGATCTCATGCGCGAGGTTGCGGATCAGCTCGCGGTTGGCCTGTTGCTGCTGCAGCAGCTGTTCCTCGCGAGCGATGCGCAGCTGCTGGTCTATCGGCCGGAATTCGAGCAGGATGCGGGCGGCATCGGCCTGCACCGGTGACACCGTGCAATCGAGCTGCAGCGGGCCGCCGAGCAGGCGCTGCACCGTGAGATTGTGGCCGGTATAGCTCCAGTCCTTGGCCAGCGCGTTCTCGAGCGCGGTGTCCAGACCGTGATCGGGGCCGATCAGCCGTTCGCAGTGCTTGCCGATCAGCTTGGAAGAACTGACCGCAAACAGGTTTTCCGCGGCCGGGTTCAGGTAGACGATGTTGCGTTCGGCGTCGAGCAGCGCGACCGCACTGGCGAGAAGTTCGAGCCCGTTGAAGCGGTCGGGCCAGACGCGGGTGGGGATTCGGGGCGAAGGCAGGCTCATGGCGCGAGCTTACGCAAGAAGCGCGCCAGGGCAGATGCGCAGGAGCGCGGGACGCTCAGGGCAGTTTCGAAATCTCCTTGCGCAGCGCATCGACGTTGCGTTCGTGCAGAGCGACATTGTCCTTGAGCCCCTGGATGCGATCGAGATACTTCTGGTAATTGCGCTCATCGCCCAGCCGCACCGCTTCGCCCTCGGTGAGCGCCTTGCGCGCCGCTTCGAGATTCTTCGTTTCGGTATCGAGCTCGGCTTCGAGTATGCGTCGGCGTTCGCTGTCGCGCGCCTTCTGCTGGTCGCCGCTGACGCTCGGGAATCCGCCGGACGGCGCCGCCGGCTTGGGCGTAGTCGCCGCAGGGCCGGGCACCGAACTGACCGGCATTTCGCTCGACAGCAGCTTGCAGCCGCGTGCGCGCGACTTGTCGTTGGTATAGGTGACGTGGCCGTCGGCGTCGACGCACTTGTAGACGTCGGCCGAGGCCGGCAGCGCCGCAAGTGCGGCCGCGGTGGCAATCAGGATGCGGTTGAAACCTCGGAACATGTGGGTCACCAGAACGGATCGGGTCATTGCCGGGCGAGTGTAGGACGCCCGCCCGCGCAGTGACAATGAAAAAGGACGGCAAGTTGCCGTCCTTTTTCTCGGGCCGGAACGCACATGCCGTCCCGACCTTCAACGCCACGCGTGCGGCTTTCGCCGACACGCGTTCCGGAAAACCGGATCAGAGGCTGTAGTACATGTCGAACTCGACCGGGTGGGTCGTCATGCGGGTACGGTTGACTTCGCCCATCTTCAGTTCGATGTAGGCGGCGATGAAGTCTTCCGAGAACACGCCACCCTTGGTCAGGAAGGCGTGGTCGGCGGCGAGCGCGTCGAGCGCCTCGTCCAGGCTGGCGCAGACCGTCGGGATCAGCTTGTCCTCTTCCGGCGGCAGGTCGTACAGGTTCTTGTCGGCCGGGTCGCCCGGGTGGATCTTGTTCTGCACGCCGTCCAGACCCGCCATCATCAGTGCGGCGAAGCACAGGTAGGGGTTGGCCAGCGGATCCGGGAAGCGGGTTTCGATGCGACGCGCCTTGTCCGAAGCCACGTGCGGGATGCGGATCGACGCCGAGCGGTTGCGCGCCGAGTAGGCCAGCTTGACCGGGGCTTCGTAGTGCGGAACCAGACGCTTGTACGAGTTGGTGCCCGGGTTGGTGATCGCGTTCAGCGCCTTGGCGTGCTTGATGATGCCGCCGATGTAGTACAGCGCGAACTCGGACAGACCGGCGTAGCCGTTGCCGGCGAACAGGTTCTTGCCGTCCTTCCAGATCGACTGGTGCACGTGCATGCCGGAGCCGTTGTCACCGACGATGGGCTTGGGCATGAAGGTCGCGGTCTTGCCGTAGCTGTGGGCGACGTTGTGCACGATGTACTTCAGCGTCTGCGTCCAGTCGGCGCGGCGGACCAGCGTGTTGAACTTGGTGCCGATCTCGTTCTGGCCGGCGGTCGCCACTTCGTGGTGATGCACTTCGACCGGGATGCCGACGGCTTCCAGTGCCAGCACCATGGCGGCACGGATGTCGTTGTGCGAATCGACCGGCGGAACCGGGAAGTAGCCGCCCTTCACGGCCGGACGGTGACCGGTGTTGCCGCTCTCGAACTTCTCGCCCGACGACCAGGCGGCCTCTTCCGAGAAGATCTGCACGCGGCAGCCCGACATGTCGATGTTCCACTCGACGCTGTCGAAGATGAAGAATTCGGGTTCCGGACCGAAGTAGGCGGTGTCACCCAGGCCCGAGGACTTCAGATAGGCCTCGGCGCGCTTGGCGATCGAACGCGGGTCACGGTCATAGCCCTTGCCATCCGACGGCTCGACCACGTCGCAGCTCAGCACCAGCGTGGTTTCGTCGAAGAAGGGGTCGATGTAGGCGGTTTCCGGATCCGGCATCAGCAGCATGTCGGAAGCCTGGATGCCCTTCCAGCCGGCGATCGACGAACCATCAAACGCGTGACCTTCGGAGAACTTGTCTGCGTCGAAGGCGCTGACGGGAACGCCGACGTGCTGTTCCTTGCCACGGGTGTCGGTGAAACGGAAGTCGACGAACTTGACTTCCTTTTCCTTGATGATGTCGAGAACCTGCTTCGCGGTGGTCATGAATCTCTCCTACGAGGTATGTATGTGCAACAGTCGGCTTGAGGGGTCACGACGAGCAGCCGCCGGTATCCGGCGACAGCTCCGGCGCAGTCATGGCGAACGACCCGATGGAGGGTGCGCCCCGGCTGCGACTTTTTTCCTGCTGCGCGCCGTGAAGCAGAACCCGTGCCACTCGTTCATTTCATCCATGTGATTGTGCCACAGGCGGGCTTGGGCCCGGTGACATGCACAAAACCGGCGCAGCGACGCACCACGACGGTGATTTCCGCGCAGTCACCGCACCAGTTCGGTGCCTGACCGCCCTCGGGAATGGCGCGCTATATACTTCTGCCCATTCCATAGATGGGCGTACGCCATGGCAACACTCGGACAAATCCTCGGACTTGCGCGCGAACGCGCGCAACAGCTGCAACTGCCCTATGCCGGCGCGGTCACACCGACCGAAGCGCACGAACTGTTGAAACTGGCCCCCGGTGCCCGCATCGTCGACGTACGCACGTCGGCCGAATGGCAGTGGGTGGGTGAGGTGCCGGACTCAGTGCAGATCGAATGGAACATGTCCAACGGTCAGCGCAACCCGGATTTCCTCACCCAGCTGAAGCGCCAGGTCGATCCGGAGGCGCTGGTCATGTTCCTGTGCCGCAGCGGCGGTCGTTCGCACGGCGCGGCGGCCGCGGCTGCCGAAGCGGGCTACAGCAACGCCTACAACATCCTCGAAGGCTTCGAGGGTGACGCCGACGCCAATGGCCACCGCAATACGGTGGGCGGCTGGCGCAAGGCCGGACTGCCCTGGTATCAGGGCTGAACGCAGTTCAAGGACATCGCATGCAAGTCGCCACCATCAGTTTCGACCGCTTCAACGCCCTGGCCGATGACCAGGCGCAGGCGCGCATACTCGCCGCCCGTGAAAAGCTGGGCAAGCGCGCGGTCATCCTCGGCCATCATTACCAGCGCGAGGACGTCTATCGTCACGCCGATCTGACCGGCGACTCGCTCAAGCTGTCGCGCCTGGCCAGCCAGACCGACGCCGAATACATCGTGTTCTGCGGCGTGCACTTCATGGCCGAGGTGGCGGACATCATGTCCAAGCCGGAACAGATCGCCATCCTGCCCGACCTCGCCGCCGGCTGCTCGATGGCCGACATGGCCAACCTCGCCAAGGTCGAGCGCTGCTGGCGCGAGCTGCGCGGCCTGCTCGGCGACGACCCGGACAAGACCTTCACGCCGGTCACCTACATCAACTCGGCGGCCGATCTGAAGGCCTTCTGCGGCGAGCACGGCGGCATCGTGTGCACCTCGTCGAACTGCGGCAGCATTCTCGAATGGTCGCTGGCGCGGCGCGAGAAGGTGCTGTTCTTCCCCGACCAGCACCTCGGCCGGTGGACCGGCTACAACATGGGCATCCCGCTCGAAGACATGCTGGTGTGGGATCCCGACCTCGAGAACGGCGGCCTCACCGCGGAACAGGTGGCGAAGGCGAAGGTCCTGCTGTGGAAGGGCCACTGTTCGGTGCACCAGATGTTCCAGCCCGCGCACATCCTGCGCTGGCGCAACCAGAATCCGGACGGCATCGTCATTTCCCACCCGGAGAGCGCCTTCGAGGTCTGCCGTCAGTCGGATTTCGTTGGCTCGACCGAATACATCCTGAAGACGGTGAAGGCCGGCGCGCCCGGCACCAAGTGGCTGGTGGGCACCGAGCTGAATCTGGTCAATCGCCTCGCCGACGAGGTGAAGCACGAGGGCAAGACCGTGCAGTTCATGGCGCCCACCGTGTGCATGTGCTCGACCATGCAGCGCATCGACCCGCAGCACCTCGCGTGGACGCTGGAAAACCTGGTCGAGGGCAATGTCGTGAATCGCATCAGCGTGCCGGCGCACGAAGCGGCGCCCGCCAAGCTCGCGATGGACCGCATGCTGGCTGCCTCGCCATAGGATTTTCCTGATGGACTGGATGCAGGCGTGGGAACTTGCCAGCTACGTGGTGACGACGCTGGGTCTGCCGCTCGCCGTCATCACCTTCGTCTATCAGCAGCGGCGCGAACGCGACAACGAGGACGAGGAGGCGTACCAGATGCTGTCCGACGCCTACATCGACTTCCTGAAGATCGTGCTCGCCAACCCCGACCTGCCGCTGCGCGAGAACCACGCGCCGGAGCAGCTCAGCGACGAGCAGCGTCGGCGCATGCAGACCATCCACCAGATGCTCATTTCGCTGTTCGAGCGCGCCTATCTGGTCGCCTGGACCGACGAGCCCGACGGGCTGGCGGCACGGCGCTGGGCGTCGTGGGACGACTACATGCGCGAATGGCTCGCGCGCGATGCCTTCCATGCCGAACTGCTCACATTGCTGCGTGGCGAAGACCCGGCCTTCTGCCGTCACATGCTCAAGCTGGCCGACGAAGTGCGCGGCCACCCGCTCACCTCATGACAGAACTGCGCATCTGCACCTGGAACATCCACAAGGGTTTTTCGCAGTTCAATCGCCGCATGGTGATCCACGAACTGCGCGAGCGCCTGCACGCGTTCGGCGCCGATCTGGTGTTCCTGCAGGAGGTGCAGGGCCAGCATCACGGCCACGCCGAGCGCCATGCCGACTGGCCGAGCGAACCGCAGTACGAATTCCTCGCCGACCAGATGTGGCCGGCCACCGCCTACGGCCGCAACGCGGTCTATGACCACGGCCACCACGGCAACGCCATCCTGTCGCGCCACCCTATCCTGCAGAGCGGCAACGTCGACGTGTCGGCGCACCGCTTCGAACAGCGCGGCCTGCTGCACTGCGTGATCGAACCGGACGACGCTCACCGCGTGCACGCGCTGTGCGTGCACCTCGGCCTGACCGCGCGCGGACGGCGCCAGCAGTACGCGATGCTGGCCGAGTACATCCGCAGCACCATCCCGCCGGAGGATGGCCTCATCGTCGCCGGCGATTTCAACGACTGGTACAACCGCGCAGAGGCGCAATGGTCACGCGCACTCGGTCTGCACGAGGCGCACAGCATGATGCACGGCCGCCCGGCGCGCAGCTTTCCCGCCGCCTTCCCGCTGCTGCGGCTGGACCGCATCTACGTGCGCGGCGTCGATGTGCGCGAGGTGAAGCTGCACGCCGGCCCGCCCTGGTCGCGCGTGTCCGATCACGCCGCGCTGACCGCCCGTCTGGTCCTGCCGGCGCGATGACCCGCCTGCTGCCCGGCAACGACATCAAGCTGCTGGTCTGCGGCATGCAGTATTTCCCGGCGCTGGAAGAGGCGATCGACGGGGCGCGGAGCGAAATCTTTCTCGAAACCTACATCTTCGACGACGACGACACCGGCCGCCGCATCGCCGATGCACTGGCGCGCGCGGCACGGCGCGGCGTGCGCGTGCGCGTGCTGGTCGATGGCTTCGGTGCGCGCGACTTCGAGGATACGCATCAGGGCGCGCTCGAAGCCGCCGGCGTGCATGTGCTGATGTTCCGCCCGGAGGTCGGGCGCATGAGCTTCCGCCGCAACCGGCTGCGCCGCATGCACCGCAAGATGGTGGTGGTCGACGCGCAGACCGGTTTCGTCGGTGGCATCAACATCATCGACGACATGCACACGCCCGGCCACACGCCGCCGCGCTTCGACTATGCGGTGCGCGTACGCGGGCCGCTGGTGGCGCGCATGCACCTGGAGTGCCAGAAGCTGTGGGAGCGCGTCGCCTGGGCAACGCTGCAGTTCCGGCCGCGGCTGCCGCGCACCAGCCGCTACGCCAACCGTCATACCGGCAAGATGCGCGCAGCGCTGCTGGTGCGCGACAACCTGCGCCACCGGCACGACATCGAGAACGCCTATCTGCAGGCCATCGACGGCGCCTTCGAGGAGGTGCTGATCGCCAACGCCTACTTCCTGCCCGGTCGCCGTTTCCGCCAGGCCCTGATCGCCGCCGCCGCCCGCGGCGTCAAGGTGACGCTCATCCTGCAGGGGCGGGTGGAGTACGCGCTGCTGCACTATGCCTCGCAGGCGCTGTACGGCTCGCTGCTGTCGCAGGGCGTGCGCATCTTCGAATACCGGCGCAGCTTCCTGCATGCCAAGGCGGCGGTGATCGACCAGCACTGGGCCACCGTCGGCTCCAGCAACATCGACCCTTTCAGTCTGATGCTGGCGCGCGAAGCCAATATCGTCGTGCACGACATCGGCTTCGCCTACGAACTGCGACAGAGCCTGCGTGCCGCCGCCCGTCACGGCGGACGCGAACTGCGGCATCGCCAGTGGAAGACCCGCCCGCTGCACGAGAGGCTGCTGCGCTGGATCGCCTATGGCATGGTGCGGCTGATGATCGGCCTCGCCGGCGAACGGGTGAGCCGGCACATGCTGCGCAAGAAATAGCGCGCTTTCAGCGTGATTTCAGCTTCATTCCCTACACTGGGGTCATGAACCTGAAACGCATCGCACTTTTCGTTTTTCTGCCCGCCGTGATCATCGCCGCGGCCGCCGGCGTCGTGCTGCTGCACGCACCCGACTCCCTGGCCGGCGACGACCACCTGCAGGCGCGCGCGCTGAGCCAGCGCGGCGACATCCTGCCGCTGGAGAAGATCGCCGAGCGTGCCCGCGCCGAGAAGCCGGGCAAGCTGATCGACATCGAACTCGAACAGAAGAAGGGCATCTGGGTGTATGAAGCCGAGATACTCGACGAGGCCGGCCGCGTGTGGGAGCTGAAGCTGGACGCGCGCACCGGCGCACTGATGAAGATGGAGCAGGACGACTGACATGCGCCTGTTGCTGGCCGAAGACGACGAATCGCTGGTTGCCGGACTGAAGCCGCTGCTCGAACGCGCCGGCTACGCGGTCGACGTCGCCACCGACGGCGTGTTCGCACAACTGTCGGCGGAGGCCATCGACTACGATCTGGTGGTGCTCGACCTCGGCCTGCCGCGGCGCAATGGCGTCGACGTGCTGCGCCAGTGGCGTACCGCGCGGCGCGCGATGCCGGTGGTGGTGCTGACCGCGCGCGACACCTGGCAGGAGAAGGTTGAGGTGCTCAACGCCGGTGCCGACGACTACGTCTGCAAACCCTTTCACAGCGAGGAACTGCTGGCGCGCATCGCCGCCGTGCTGAAGCGCAGTGCGGCGCGCCGCACACCGGGCCCGCTGGCGCACGGCGTGCTGCGGCTCGACGAAGCGACGCAGAGCGCCGCGCTCGATGGCGGCGCGCCGATAGAACTGAGCAGCATCGAGTTCCGCCTGCTGCGCTGCTTCATGCTGCACGCTGGCCAGGTGCTGTCGCAGCAGCGCCTGAACGAACACCTGTACGACCACGCCACCGATCACGACAGTAATGTGATCGAGGCCCACATCACCCGGCTGCGCCGCAAGATCGGTCGCGACTGGATACAGACGCGGCGCGGTCAGGGCTATGTGTTCGACGCGCCGGAGGCGCCATGAAGTACGCGCTGCGCACCCGTCTCGCCGCCGGCCTGGCGATCAGCTTCGTCATGCTGGCCGGCCTGCAGTGGCTGCTCGCCGGCATCGCCATCGAACGCCTGCTCAAGGCGCAGCTGGCCCAGCGACTGGAGCGCGACGCAGAAAACCTGCTGGCCGCACTCGACGGCGAAGCCGGCGCGCCGCTTCAGCTCGACGATGCGCGTGTCGGCGGCGAATACCGACAGCCCTTTTCCGGCCATTACTTCCGCATCGTGATCGATGGCGGTGCTGACATTTCATCGCGCTCGCTGTGGGACGGCACGCTGGCCCTGCCGTCCGCCGGCAGCGAACGCATCGCGCAGAGCGAGGCGGCAGGCCCGCAGGGACAGTCGCTGTGGCTGCTGTCGGCGCGCTACGAAAAGCGCGGCCAAGCTGTGCACATCCTGGTCGCCGAAGACCTGTCGGCACTGCGCGCCGGGCTGCGCGAGTGGCACCTGCTGTACGGCCTGCTGACGCTGGCCGTGGTCGCGCTCGTGCTCGCCGTGCAGCAGTGGGTGGTGCGCCGTTCGCTGGCGCCGCTGGATACGCTGCGCGCGCAGATGCAGGCGCTTGAGCGCGGCGAACGCGAACGGCTCGACGTCGCGCTGCCGGACGAGATCGCGCCGCTGGTCGATCAGTTCAACGCGCTGCTCGGCATGCTGCTGCGCCGCTCGCAGCGCTCGCGCGACGCGCTGGGCAATCTGGCGCACGCGCTGAAGACGCGGCTGGCGGTACTGCTGCAGGTGGCCGAATCGCCGGCGATGGCGGCCCAGCCCGAGCTGCAGCAGCGCATGACCGACAGCACCGAACTGATGCGTCGCGCCATCGAGCGCGAACTGCGCCGCGCCCGGCTGATGGGCGGCACCCACCCGGCCCGGCGCAGCGGTCTGCGCGATGCCGCGGAGCGGCTGGCGAGCACGCTGGCCATCCTGCACGGCGAACGGTCGCCGGACATCGCGCTCGACATGGGCACCGACCTCACGCTGGCGATGGACGAAGAGGACCTGATGGAGCTGCTCGGCAACCTGATGGACAACGCCTGCGTCTGGTGTCACCGCCGCGTACGGCTGTCGGTCGAACGCGACGCCGACCTCAAGCTGCTGATCGAGGACGACGGCCCCGGCTGCAGCCCCGAGCAGCTCGAATCGCTCAGTTCGCGCGGCTTCCGCGCCGACGAAACGAAGCCGGGCCACGGCCTCGGCCTGTCCATCGTGCGCGACCTGGTCGACAGCTACGGCGGCGCACTCGAATTCGGACCTTCACCGGTCCTCGGCGGACTGCGCGTCACCGTGCATCTGCCCGCACGCATGGCGCTCGATGCGCCCTCAACCGAAGGAGTACGGACATGAAAAAAGCCCTGATCGCGACCACCCTGCTCGCCGCTCTGCTCGCCCCGCCGGTCTTCGCCGACGACGACGATCTGCGGAAGATGCGCGCCATCGCCGAGACGATGAAGCTGATTTCGCTCGAAGAGGCGACGGCCAAGGCGCTCGCCGCCAAGCCGGGCACGGTGATCGACGTCGACCTCGATCGCCGCTTCCTGAGCGACGAATACGATTACGAGTTCGAACTGATCGACACCGCGGGCAAGGAGTGGGACGTGCACATCAACGCCCGCGACGGTTCGGTGCGCTCGATGCGGCGCGACTGGTTCGACTGACCAACGGGCGGGCGGCAGGCATGCCGCGGTGCATGCTGACCGCCCCGGTGCGCTGGCGCACAATACCGCCTTTCAACGCACGTTCCGAAAGACGATGAACACGCCCTCCTCCGACACCCTCACCCACTGGATCGACGGCCAGCGCGCTGCGCTGGACAGCACCCGCAGCGCCGACGTGTTCGACCCGGCGCACGGGCAGGTGGCCAGGCAGGTGTTGCTGGCGTCCGATGCGGACGTCGGCCGCGCAGTGGCCAGTGCCGCTGCCGCCCAGCCGGCCTGGGGCGCGCTGGCGCCACAGCGCCGCGCCCGCGTGCTGTTCCGGATGAAGGAACTGGTCGAGCGTCACAGCGCCGACATCGCGCGACTGATCACGCGCGAGCACGGCAAGACCTTTCCGGACGCGCAGGGCGAGGTGCAGCGCGGGCTGGAGGTGATCGAGTTCGCCTGCGGCATTCCGCAGTTGCTCAAAGGTCAGTATTCCGACCACGTCGGCGGCGGCATCGCCAACTGGAGCCAGCGCATGCCGCTCGGTGTGGTCGCCGGCATCACGCCCTTCAACTTCCCCTTCATGGTGCCGATGTGGATGGCGCCGGTTGCGCTGGCCTGCGGCAACAGCTTCATCCTGAAGCCGTCCGAACGCGACCCGTCGCCGTCGCTGCTGACGGCCGAACTGTTCCGCGACGCCGGCCTGCCGGACGGCGTGTTCAATGTGCTGCAGGGCGACCGCGTCGCGGTCGACGCGCTGCTCGAACACCCGGAGGTGCGCGCGGTCAGTTTCGTCGGCTCGACGCCGATCGCGCGCCACATCTACGAAACGGCGGCGAAGCACGGCAAGCGTGCGCAGGCGCTGGGCGGCGCCAAGAACCACATGGTGGTGATGCCGGACGCCGACATCGACCAGGCCGCCGACGCGCTGATCGGCGCCGCCTACGGCTCGGCCGGCGAGCGCTGCATGGCGATTTCGGTCGCAGTGGCGGTCGGCGACATCGCCGACGCGCTGGTCGAGGCAGTGCGCGCACGCGCGCAGAAGCTGAACATCGGAGACGGCGAAGCCGACGGCACCGACATGGGCCCAGTGGTGACTGCCGCCCACCGCGAACGCATCGTGTCGCTGATCGACGCCGGCATCGCCGAAGGTGCGCAGCTGGTGCTGGACGGCCGCCGCCACACGGTCGCCGGCCGCGAGCAGGGCTTTTTCCTCGGCGCCACGCTGTTCGATCGCGTCACGCCGGCGATGCGCATCTGGAAGGAGGAAATCTTCGGCCCGGTGCTGTGCGTCGTCCGCGCGGCAAACCTCGCTGACGCGATCGCGCTGGTGAACAGCCACGAGTACGGCAACGGCGTGTCGCTCTACACCCGTGACGGCGCGGCCGCGCGCGAATTCGGCCAGCGCATCGAGGCCGGCATGGTGGGCATCAACGTGCCCATCCCGGTGCCGATGGCCTGGCACTCCTTCGGCGGCTGGAAGCAGAGCCTGTTCGGCGATCTGCATGCCTACGGCGAAGAGGGCGTGCGCTTCTACACCCGCTACAAGAGCATCATGCAGCGCTGGCCGGACAGCGGCTCGAAAGGGCCGGAATTCGTGATGCCGGTGAACTGAGGCGGCGGTCGGCCCGTCAGGCGGCGCCGCGCGCGAGCAGCGCGGTCGCCTGGTCGGCCGGCATCGGTCTGCCGAACAGATAGCCCTGGCCGATGCGGCAGCCCTGCTCGCGCAGGAAGGCGAGCTGGTCCTCGGTTTCGACGCCTTCGGCCACCGCCTCGATGCGCAGCGAACCGGCCATCGCCAGAATGCAGGCGCAGATGGCGGCGTCGTCGGCGTCGTGACCGATATCGCGGACGAAGGAGGCATCTATCTTCAGCACATCGATCGGGAAGCGCCTGAGATAGGCCAGGCTGGAATAGCCGGTGCCGAAGTCATCGATGGCGACCGCGACGCCCAGCCGCTTGAGCTCACCGAGCAGCTTCACCGTCTGGCCGACGTTGTGCATCAGCATCGATTCGGTCAGTTCCAGTTCGAGGTTGCGCGGCGACAGGCCGCTGCGCTCGAGTTCGCGCGACACGGTGCGCACGAAGTCGCTGCCGACGAACTGCCGCGCCGACACATTGACCGCGACGCGCAGGTCCGGATCGAAGCGCTCGGCCCACGCCTTGCCCTGCGCGCAGGCACGGCGCAGCACCCACTCGCCGAGTTGCACGATCAGACCGGTCTCTTCGGCCAGCGGAATGAATTCGAGCGGTGACACCAGTCCGCGCCGAGGATGACGCCAGCGCACCAGGGCCTCGAAACCGATCACGCGGCGCCCGTTCAGCAGGTCGACCTGAGGCTGGAAATGCAGTTCGAACTGCTGCTGTGCCAGCGCGGTGTGCAGTTCTGCTTCGAGACGCAGCACACCCGACGCGGGGTTCTGGTCCGGTTCGTGAAAGCAGATGGTGTTGCGCCCGGCCTGCTTGGCGCGGTACATCGCGGCATCGGCGTGACGCAGCAGCGTGGCCACGTCGCGGCCGTCGCGCGGGAACACCGCCACGCCCATGCTGCCGGTGCAGTGGATGTCGTGATTCCGTATCGATACCGGCGGTGCCATGGCCGCCAGCATCTGTTCGCACACTGCCTGCGCGTCCTGCGGCTGGCGGATCTCCGGCAGCAGCACCACGAATTCGTCGCCCCCCAGCCGGGCCACCGTGTCGCTGGCGCGCACCCGCTGCGACAGCCGGCGCGCCAGCACACGCAGCAGTTCGTCGCCGGCGTCGTGCCCCATGCTGTCGTTGACGATCTTGAAGCGGTCGAGGTCGATGAACACCACCGCCATCATCGCGTCGGTGTCGATCGCCGCGTCGATCGCCTTCTGCAGACGCTCGTTCAGCAGGATGCGGTTGGGCAGGCCGGTCAGCACGTCGAAATGCGCGGCCTGGCGCAGCTTGGCTTCGCTGCTGCGCTGCTGTGTCACGTCGCGGGCGATGCCGTCCAGGCGGATGCGCGCGCCATGCTCGTTGAACACCACGCGCGCGCGATCGAGTATCCAGCGCACGTCGCCATCCGGACGCACGACGCGGTACTCGGTGGTCAGGCTGCCGCTGGTGGTGGCCTCCTTCAGCGAGCGCAGCATGCGGTCGCGGTCGTCCGGGTGCACCATGTCCAGCCAGTCGGCCTCACCGCGAAGGAAGGCTTCGGCGCTGACGCCGTAGATCGATTCGGCCGACGGGTTCAGATACACCAGCTTCTGCGACGGCAGCTCGATCGACCAGATGATGTCCTCCAGCGTCGCAAGAATGCTGTGCAGCCGCAGCTCGCTCTCGCGCAGCTGCTGCCGCTCGGCGCGCAATGCACGGGCGGTGGCAGACTTGGTCAGTTCGCGGTCCACCACCGCGCCGAGGCGCAGCAGGTTCTGCTTGAGCAGATAGTCCTGCGCACCGGCCCGCATGGCGTCCACGGCGACCGCCTCGCCGATGCCGCCTGACACGAGGATGAAAGGCAGGTCCGGCTGCATGCGCCGCACCACGGCCAGCACGTCGAGACCGTCGCACTCGGGCAGCACGTAGTCGGAAATCACGATGTCCCAGTGGCGCTCGGTCAGCGCTGTTTCGAGCACGGCCACGCTGTCGACGCAGCGATGTTCGACGGCGAAGCCGGCGCCGCGCAGCTTGGCCAGCACCAGCAGTTCGTCTACCGGATTGTCCTCGACGATGAGCGCGCGCAGCCGTCTCGTGGCGCCACCCGCGTCACGATCCGGAAGGTGATGTGCTGCACGATCATGCAAGGAGGGCATCGGCGGCGGCCCTGGTTCGACAATGGATTCTTAACGGCTGACCGGGTGCGTGCTTGAACGGGGCCGGCGGCACGCACGGCCGGGTCGCGCGGGGTGACGGCCCGACATCGGCGAAATGCCCTCGCCACGCGGACCCGTCATCCTTCATAAGGTAGTACATGTCCGGCGCATGCGGATGCACGGCCGGCCGCACGGGAAACCCTGACCGGTGACGACCGGTCGACAGCGCATCTTCGTGCCGCTACGGTCTCTTCGATGAACAGACGTCACATGCTGCATGCCCTGGGCTACCTGATGCTGCAGCCGCTGCGCGCGCGCGCCAGCGATACGACAGCGCTGGAAGCGCTGCGCTCGGGCGGCGTGCTGCTGCTGCGCCATGCGCGCACCGAACCCGGCATCGGCGACCCACCCGGTTTTCGCATTGACGACTGCAGCACGCAGCGCAACCTTTCGGCCGCCGGCCGGGCACAGGCACGCGCCGCCGGAGAGGCGCTGCGGGCACGCGGCGTGACCATCGACGCGGTGTACAGCAGTGCGTGGTGCCGCTGCATTGATACCGCGACGCAGATGTTTCCGGACCTGCCGGTGCAGATGCTGCCGGCGCTGAATTCCTTCTTCGCCGGTCAGGGCGACCGCGAGCGGCAGACGGCGGCGCTGCGCCGGTGGATCTCCGCGCTCGACGGCGGACGCCGGGTCGCGCTGGTGACGCATCAGGTCAATGTGCTGGCGCTGACCGGTGACAACCTCGCGATGGGCGAGGCCGTCGTCGTGCAGCCGGACCGCGGCGGCGGCGTGCGGGCGGCGGGTAGGCTGCTTCTGTGAGGGGCGTCGCGCGGATCAGTACCTGCCCGACTTCACCGTGGCGAAGTGTTCGTCATAGCGGAACACGAAGTCCTTGTCCTTCAGCGGTGCATGACAGCCGCGACAGGTGTCGTACTTCGCGTCGCCGTTCAGTTCGCCATTGCCCTTGAACGCGGAATAGATCCAGTCGCCGTTGCGCTGGGCTTCCGGCACATTGCCGCCCCAGCCGGCGTTCTTGCCCATCACGAACACGGCGGCGAGCCTGTCCTTCACCAGCCTGCCCTCACTGTCCTTGACCGCCTTGCCGTCGGCATCGAGCTTGACCGACCAGTTCTCCATCACGAATACCGATCCGTCCGGAAAGCCGCTTTCGGCACTGCCCTTCTTCGCATCGGTGTTCATGTAGATGTCGCGTATCTGTCTGACGTCCTCGCGCTGCACTGCCGTCAGGAAGCGCGGCCAGGCCTTGTAGTCGGCCGGCAGCGGCAGCTGGCCGTCGTCGAGGCGGGCGACCGGCGCGCCGCCCATCTGGCTGCAGCCGGCGACCAGCGTAGCGAGAGCGATTGCGGACAGCGGATTCTTCTTCATCGGATGACTCCTCACATGGCACGGTGGTTGACCGGGTGCCTGCGCTGCCCTGTTCCGGCAGCGTGGGCACCCGGCGTGCCCTGTCTACGCGCGGGAGGCGTTTCCGGATGCAGTCGAGGCAGGAGAAATCTTCGCGCGGCGCTGGCGCAGGCCTTCGACCGACAGCAGCAGCAGGCCGAAGCCGATCAGCAGCATTCCGGTCAGTTCGTTGGCCAGCGGCCGCTCGCCCAGTTGCAGCGCCGCCGCCAGCACGCCGATCACCGGCGTCAGCAGCGACACCATGCTGGTGGTGCCGGCCGACAGCCGGCGCAGTGCGTACAGCCACAGCAGCCATGCCAGGGCGTTCGCCAGCACGATGTTGAAGCCGAGCGCGCCGATCAGCGACGGTGTCCAGTTCGCCTCCCGCCCCGGCCAGAACAGCGCGAAGGCGATCAGCGGCAGCGAACCGAACAGCATCTGCCAGACGGTCATGGACAGCAGGTCGATGTCCGGCGCACGGATCTGCAGTCGCTTGGCGACGATGACCGCCAGCGCCCACAGCACACCCGCACAGGTAGCCAGCGCCATGCTGATCAGGTCACCACCCAGGTGCGCCGGATCGAGGATGAACAGCAGTCCGGCCAGCGTGGCGACCGCCGACGGCCATTGCCAGCCGTGCAGCCGCTCGCCCAGCAGCGGCCACGCGAACACCATGACCCAGAAGGGCATGGTGTAGGTGAGTACCGCCGTCTTGCCGGCACCGCCGCTGACCAGCGCGAGGATGATCAGCCCGGTGAAGCCGGTGGTCTGCAGCACGCCCATCGCCGCCACCCATGGCAGATGCTGCGGCCGGAACGGCCGGCGCAGCACCGCCATCAGCGCGAACAGGCTCAGCGTGCCGCCGAAGGTGCGCCAGGCGCCGAACTGGAAGGCATCCATGTCGATCAGCGCGATCTTCATGACCACCCAGTTGTAGCCCCAGATCACCGCCAGCAGAAGCAGGGCGGCGACTGCGCGCAGCGACGGCGAACGTGTATTCACGCCGTGTGCCTCAGTTCCAGGTGTGGGTCAGCGCGCGCCAGCTGCCATCCGGCTGACGACGATAGACCAAGGTGATGTGGCCGGAGAAGGTCTGCAGTTCGCCGTCGGCGTTCTTCGCCTGCGCGCTCCAGCGGCCGCGCTGGGTGGCGAGCGCATCGTCGCCGGCGACGGCATGCAGTTCGATGCGGTGGTTGTGGATGCCGCTGGCGATGGCACCGGCAAACAGCGCCTGGATGGCGGCCGGGCCGATGGCCGCCTCGCCGCCCGCCGGCAGCACGGCCGCTTCGGCGTCGTACAGCGCAGCGATGGCTGCGGCGTCGCCGCGGTTGAAGGCGGCGTCCCAGCGGGTGTTGATGTCGGCGATGGCGGTCTGGAGGGTGTTCTGGCTCATCGGAAAGTCCTTTCAGGGTGTGTGGTTGATACGGAACCTAACTATTTCGGCAAATTTTTTCGGCTGTCCCGGCGCAAACGCCTCACGCAAACGCATCGACCTCGCCGCGCAAAGTGCCCAGCATCGACTGCATCAGCGCCCGCTGCTCCTCGCTCAGACCGGCCATCAGCACACGCACACGGCGATAGTAGTCGGGCATCACGGCATCGAGCACCGCCTGCCCCGCGGGCAGCAGCCGTACCGTAATGCGCCGCCGGTCCTCGGCGTCGAACACCCGCTGCACCATCCCGTCGCGCTCGAGACCGTCCAGCAGTCCGGTCATCGTCGCACGCGTGACGCCGGCCTTGTCCGCCAGCGCCGATGGTGACGACTCCAGCGACGCCTCGCGGAACAGCAGTATGAGCACCCACCAGCGCCCCTGCAGCAGGCCATGCCGGGCGAGGAACGCGTCCAGCGCCTGCGACAGTTCGGTCGCCGTGCGCAGCAGCATCAGGAAGGTGGATACTGCGCTCGCGTCAGCGTCGGGATAACGCTGCGCGAAGCGGCGCAATACGTCTGGTGTCGGAAGATCACGTACGGTCAGCATGATTAGGCGGATTATAGTTAGCTTCCGTACTTTGTCAACGGCGCAGGGACTGGCGACCGCGCCGTCACCTCGCTAGCATGCAAGGCATACCCTCTTTCATTCCAGCGCCATCGTCCCGGACTTCGCCATGGACCTGACCGAAGCCATCGCCGCCGCCGCCGGTCTTGCCTGGGCCAGCGGCCTGCGGCTGTACGCCGTCATCTTCCTCGCCGGCCTCGCCGGGCGGATGGCGTGGGTCGAGCTGCCGGGCGAACTGGACGTGCTGGAGCACCCGCTGGTACTGGCGGCGGCCGGCTTCATGCTGTGCGTCGAGTTCTTCGCCGACAAGGTGCCGGCGCTGGACAGCCTGTGGGATGGTCTGCACACCTTCATCCGCATTCCCGCCGGTGCGCTGCTCGCCGCCTGGGCGCTGGCCGATCAGAGCACACCGGTGGTGCTCGCCGGTGCCCTGCTCGGCGGCACGCTGACCGGCGCCACTCACCTGACCAAGGCCGGCAGCCGGGTGGCGATCAATGCCTCGCCGGAGCCGGTCAGCAACGTGCTCGCCTCGACCAGCGAGGACGGCCTGGCGGTCGGCGGGCTGTGGCTGGCCTTTGCCTACCCGGTGTTCTTCCTTGTGCTGCTCGCTTTCTTCGTTCTGCTCATGCTGTGGCTGCTGCCGCGCGTGTGGCGCTTCCTGACCGGATTGCTGTCCTGGGTGGCGGGCAAGCAGGCGCCCGGTTGACCTGCATCAGCCCGTCATGACCCGACCGGCGCTTCAATGACGAAAACACGTCGAAAGGGAGGGAATCATGAAAGCGCTGTCCGATCTGCTGTCGACCGATTACGGGTTGATGAGTCTGGTGGTGATCGCCTTCGTCATCTTCATGAGCATCTGGTTCGGCCGCTTCTTCAAGCGGCACATGGACGAGGATGCGGCCGCAGCAGCCAAGGCCGAACAGTCGGGCAGACCGACGCCGTGAACGCGCCCGCGTTCAGCGGGTGAGCACCTTCCACACCAGCCCGACCCCCGCCACCAGCAGATCGGCCACGTCCAGACCCGCGGCATCGCGACTGCCTTCGATGCGGCGCTGCCGGTCGGCGCGGGCGCGCGTGCGCTCGCTCTCGACGATGGCGTCGGCCATCGATACCGGATCGCGCGTGGTGCGCTTCACTTCGGCCTGCTGATAGCCCTTCAGCGCATTCTCGACGGCGTCCGGATCGAGCAGCGAAAAGGCGGATCGGCAGTGCGGGCAGGCGTGGTCCTTGCGGATATCGACCGGCGCACCGCAGCTGGTGCAGTAAATGGCGCCGACCCGCTTCGCCAGATCGGCGATCTCGACCGGCGTCATCTGCCGCACGAAGCCCTTCTCGACCATGAAGGACGAGAAACTGCTGTAGCGACCGTGCTTCTCCGGACAGCGGTAGGTCATATAGCGGCCGCTGCGCACCAGATCATAGCCCTTGTCGAGCTTGCGGCTGCAGCGCGGGCAGGCCATCACGTTGGCGACCGGGTGCTGCATCTCGTCGCGGTGCGCGTGCAACTGCTTGAACAGCTCGTTGACCGAACCCGGCGACAGCTGCAGGTTCTCGAAGGAGTCGAACCACAGCCCCTGGCAGTGCCAGCAGATGTCGAGTTCCATGTCTTCGCCGGCATGATTCTGGAAGCGGTGCACCTTCATCGGCACACGGCAGGACGGGCAATGCGGCACTGGGTTCTGCAGGGTGTTCGGCATGACGTCGGATCGCGATCTGTCGGCGCGGGCAGCGCCCGCCACGTCTTGTCAGCGGCATGCGGGCGCTCTGGGTTGAGGGCAGTCAGCGCGCCGAGCGTGTCACCTTGACGCCCTCCGGCGCGGTGCGGTGGAAGGTGAGCGGCACCGCCTGCGCCTTCAGCACGTTCTTGCGGATGCGGCCGACCACATGCATTTCGCACTTCTTGCAGTCGAAGCGCAGCGTGAGCCTGTCGTTGCCGTTCATCAGTGTCATCGGCTCCGCCTTCACCATGCCGCGCAGGTCGTATTCCTTCAGTTCCTTCGGGCACAGGTTGTGGCTGAAGCGCAGACAGTGCTTGGTGATCATCAGCGACACCTCACCCAGCTCCTGGTTCGCCTCGTAGGCGTCGGCGATCAGTTCCACGCCGTGCTTGCGATAGAAGGCGCGCGCCTTCTCGTTGTACACATTGGCGAGATAGGACAGTTCGGTGTCGGTGAAACGCACCGGCGGCTCGACCGGCACGCCGGGCTGCGGCCGCTGATGGGCGGCGATGCGGTTCGCCTCCAGCAGCGCCACCGCATCGCGGCGCAGGCAGTTCAGCGCGGAAGCCTGCAGGAAGCGCGGCTGCGGCAGATCGATCGTGATGTCGCCGGCTTCGAACAGCGTATTGCCCAGTTTGCCCAGGCTGTCGCGGATGCCCGCCAGCGCGCGCTCGGCGTCGCGTGCCGGCTGCCTGTCGTGCGCCATATCGACGCGGGCGCTGACGCCGTCCTCGTCGGTCATGGTAAGCGCGAAGCCGTCCGCCGTTTCCTCGAAACGCAGGTCGGCACGGATGCGGCGGTCGGCGGACTTCTTCTCCAGCGCGCGCTCAAACGCCTGGTCGCGGTTGCGGTACAGCGTCATCCCCGGCTTCAGGTCGTCCGGCATCGCGTTCGGGTAGAGCTTGCGGCCCTGCGCCACGTTGATGCGCAGCCCCATCAGTTCGCGGTGGCTGTCGTAATAGCTCAGGCCGTCGCCGTTGTGGATGTCCACCGCGGCATCGACCTCGATGTGGTCGGCGGCGACCTTGACGATGGTCGCCGCCTCCTCGCCGACGAAGCTCGGCGACTCGAAGGCTTCGATGCCGTGCTGGCGGCCGTTGGCGAAGTAATCGGTCGAGCCGCGATTGAAGGTCTTTTCCGGCTGCGGCACGAAGGTGTAGCTGCAGCGGCCGCTGGAGGCGCGGCGGTAGCCCGGCAGGTCTTCGAGCAGTCCGTTCAGCAGCGTGCTGTAGTGGGCGGTGATGTTCTTCACGTAGCCCAGATCCTTCAGCCGCCCCTCGATCTTGAACGAGGACACGCCGGCGTCGATCAGCGCGCGCATATTGGCCGACTGGTCGTTGTCCTTCATCGACAGCAGGTGCTTGTCGTGCGCCACCACGCGCCCTTGCGCGTCGGTCAGCGTATAAGGCAGACGACAGGCCTGCGAGCATTCGCCGCGGTTGGCACTGCGGCCGGTATGCGCGTGGCTGATGAAGCACTGGCCGCTGAAGGCCACGCACAGCGCGCCATGCACGAAGTATTCGAGCGTGCAGGTGGTGCTGGCCGCCACCTCGCGCACCTCTTCCAGCGTCATCTCCCGCGCCAGCACGATCTGCGTGAAGCCGACGTCCTGCAGGAAGCGCGCCTTGGCCGCGTCGCGGATGTCGGTCTGGGTACTGGCATGCAGCTGGATCGGCGGCAGGTCCATTTCGAGCAGCGCCATGTCCTGCACGATGAGCGCATCGACGCCGGCGTCGTACAGTTGCCAGATGGCGCGGCGGGCCGGTTCCAGCTCGTCGTCGCGCAATATGGTGTTGAACGCGGTCAGCACCCGCGCGTGGTAGCGGTGCGCGTGCGTACAGAGGCGGGCGATGTCGGTGATGTCGTTATCGGCGCCCTTGCGCGCGCCGAAGGACGGACCGCCGATGTAGACGGCATCGGCGCCATGGTTGATGGCTTCGATGCCGAAATCGGCGTTCTTCGCGGGCGCGAGCAGTTCGAGGATGCGGCGGTCGGTGGTCATGATGCGGGGCACTGCGGAAAGAGGGGATTATCCTTGATCCTGCGCCTCAGGCCATCGCCACGCGATCACGGCCGGCACCCTTGGCCGCGTACAGCGCCCGGTCGGCCCGGTCGACCAGTCGCACCGGCGTGTCGTCGGCGGCGAAGGCGGTGACGCCGACGCTGACCGTCCCCGTCACCGCGGCGCCGTCGATGTTCAGCGGACTGGCGCCGATCAGCGCGCGCAGGGTTTCCGCCCGCTGGCGGGCATCGTCGGCGGCGCAGTCCTTCAGCACCACCAGGAATTCCTCGCCGCCCCAGCGGCAGGCCATGTCGGAGGCACGCAGACCGCTGCGTATCAGCGCCGCGACGTGCTCGATCATGCGGTCGCCGGCCAGATGACCCTGACGGTCGTTGAGCGACTTGAAGTGGTCGATGTCGATCAGCAGCACGGCCGACGGACGGCGGCTGCGCTGCACCTCGGCCACCGCGTGCTCGAGCATGATTTCGAAGGCATGCCGGTTGAGCAGGCCGGTCAGGCGGTCGGTGGTGGCCATCTGTTCCAGCCGGCGCTGATAGCCGCCCAGCGTCAGGCTGGCCATCCACAGTACCGCCGCCGTCACCAGCGCGCAGATGAGCAGGTTGATGTAGAGCGTGCGGCGGATGTCGGCCAGTGCCTCGTTCTCGATCTTCTCGACGAACAGGTACCAGTCCAGCTCCGGCACGTAGCGCACGTTGAGCAGGTAGTCCTTGCCGCGCTGACGGTACTGATAGGAACCGCTGTCGCGCGCCAGCACTTCGTGCGCGATGTCGCCCAGGCCTTCGACGTCGCCGATGCGCAGCGTGCCGTGCGAAGGTTTGTCACCGTACAGCACGATGTTGCCGCTGCGGTCGACGAAATAGACACCGCGGTGATAGCGCTGCTGGTAGCCGGACAGCAGCCGGCGCACCGTGTCGACGGTGAGGCCGACGCCGGTCACCCCCACCGTCTTGCCGGCGTAGTCGAACACGCGGTAATTGACGAATACGGTCAGCGTGTCCGGCGAGGCGGTATCGGAGTCGACGTTGATTTCGTAGGGCGCGTCGAGATCGCGCGAGCGGAAGTACCAGGCGTCACGTTCGTTGCCTTGCTCCACCCGGCGCAGCACGCCGTCCGGGTGATAGTAGTTGCGCGTCGCCTCCGACACGAAGAAGCTGGTGAAGGTGCCGTAGCGCGAGCGGATCTCGCCGAGGAACTTGGTCATCGCCGGCACGTCGCGCTCGCCGTGCAGCACCCAGTCGCGGACGAAGGTGTCGCCAGCCATCACCGAAGACACGAATACCGGACGGATCAGGTCCTTCTGGATTTCCGAATAGATGGTGTCCGAGGTCAGCGGCAGCTCATTCTCGACGATGGAGCGGTGGATTTCGCGCTTCGACACCGAATAGCTCAACAGCGTGTTGGCGAGAAAGCCGAGCGCGAGCAGCAGACCCAGCATCAGCACCAGACGGCGGCGGCCGGTCACGCCGAGCGAGGCGCGCACCCCGGCGCCCGGCACGACGGCCACCGGGTCGCTGTCGGCAGGGACCGATGCGGCCTCTGCCTGGATCTTCATTTCGGACATGAGGCCGCGCACAGGAGATTGACGTCTCCTGTTTTCGGCAATCCGGCGCCGGACTTTACCGCCGTGTGCAGCGGGCGCGCCGTGGCATCAGGCCGCACGGCGTCGGGCGGAGGCGCCCACCAGCAACAGGCCGCCCGCCATCAGGCCCCAGGTGGCCGGCTCGGGTATCGGCGCCGGCACGGTCGCCTGCAGGCTGGCCACCTCCCACCCGATGTCGCGCAGCGCCGCCCAGTCGAGTTCGGTCATGTAGCGGCGCGCGCCGGCGGGAATGACCGGCGACAGCAGCGGCACCTGATCGACACCGTTCGCGGCCGCCCGCAGGGAGGTATCGAAATGCGCATCGCTGCCGTCGTTGCGCAGCAGCGGCGCGACACCGTCGTTGATCGCGGTCGCGCTGGCGCCGATGAAGCTGCGGTCGCTGACCAGGGCGAACCAGCTGTCGGCGGTACCTATGCCCAGCACGTGCGCCGTTTCGTGCGCCGCCACCGTATACAGGTCGAACAGTCCGGCGAAGTTCTCGACGGTGCCGACATCGTCGTCGGCGTACCAGCCGACGTTGGTGCCGAAGGTGATGGTGCCGCCCCAGGGCGCGAAGTCGGTGGGCGGCGACGTCAGTGCCCCCGGCTCGCCACGCCCGTCGGCCAGCGCAACGAAGTCGCCGCTGCCGCTCGCCACGTGAAAACCGGGCCCGCCCACACCCAGCGTCTGCCCGGAGAAAGCGCGCGCGCCGACGAAGATGCGGATTTCGTCCGCGGCCACCGTCATTCCCGGCACCAGCAGCGTACTGTTCAGCGGATCGGCCGGATCGAAGATTCGAGCGAGAAAAAAGTCGTCGCCGGTCGGCTGGATCGCCGCCAGCGTGTCCTCCAGATTGCGGCTGAAGAGCCGCGCGACATCATCCAGAACCGCACGCCGGTCGTCGGTGAAGAAGCCGTCGCTGTCGTAGCGGAAGTCGAACACCACGTCTACGGCCCGCGCGGGCGCGCTCAGGCAAAGGCTTGCGATTACCGCAGCAAAGAAAGTCCGCATTATCATCCCGGCTCCCGGTTACGGCCGCACACGGCACGGTGCATGGAAGCGCGAAGCGTACGCCCTCACTGCCGCAAACTGAAGCGAGAGATCCCGCAGCGCGCGGACAGCTGGCGCGTGTGACCGGCGGCGCCCCCAATTTATAGACAGTTACCTTCCGGAATCGGGAGAATTGACCTTGCGCAGCAACAACCACGGCCGGCGGCGCTACGCTGATTCCCGATATGAGTGCGGTGTGCACACCGCCTGCCCAACGCCACCGCAGGCCGGGCATTGCGGACGAGGAACGGATGGACAAGAAAAAGGACTGCCCTGAGCCGCAGCGCGACGCGCCCCCGCCGGTGCGCGCACCGGCGCGTTGGCTGAGTCTGGTGCTGAACGACGAGCCGCGACAGCGCCTGCGCATCTCCCGCGCATTCACGTCCATGCTGGTGTACGTGGTATGCCTTGGTCTGGCCGAATACGCGCTGGCGCACGAAATGGCCGACCCGATCGCGACCCGCCTGCTGCAGAGCGGCATGATCGTGTGGATGGTGGTCGTCTACGCCACGCTGCGCAGCGGGGTGAACCTTCGGTTTCGCGATCCTTCGCTCACCTTCCTGCAGATCATGGCGGCAGGCGCCTGGATCACCGCCGCCTACATCGTGTTCGCGCCGGTCCGCGGTGCGCTGCTGATGCTGCTCGCGCTCACTCTCGTGTTCAGCATCTTCAATCTCGACCGCAAGAGACGCCGCATCTATAACGGGTGCGTCGTCGTCGGCACCGGACTGACCATGTTCACGCTGTCGACGCTGCGGCCCGACGAGTACCCGGCCGAGGTCGAAGTGGTGCACTTCCTACTAACGACAGCAGTCCTTGCGGTCATGGGCCGGCTGAGCGAACAGCTGCTGGCGATCCAGGCGCGCCTGCGCACCCAGCGCAACGAACTCGAGGCGGCGCTGACGCGCATACAGGAACTGGCCACGCGCGACGCCCTGACCGGACTGCCCAACCGCCGCCACATCACCGACCTGTTCGCGCAAATGGCCAGGGGCGCGGAACGGACTGGCTCGCCGCTCACTGTCTGCCTGCTCGATCTGGATCACTTCAAGCGCATCAACGACACCTACGGACACAAGGCGGGTGACACCGTGCTGAAGCGCTTCGCGGACACCGCGACCGGCGCGCTGCGCGACTCTGACGTTCTGGCGAGATGGGGCGGTGAGGAATTCCTCGTGCTGCTGCCCGACACGCCGGCAAAAAAGGCTGATCAATCGATGGCGCGCGTGCGCGCGGCGCTCGCGCAGACCCGGCTGGTCACCGACGCGGCCGCGGTCACGTTCTCCGCAGGACTGGCCCAGTTCCGCCCGGGAGAATCGATCGAACATGCGGTCGAGCGGGCGGACTTCGCGCTCTACCGCGCGAAGTCCGAAGGGCGCAACCGCTGCGTGATCAGCGACTGATCGGCTTGTAACGGATGCGCTTCGGTTTGGCGCCCTCTTCGCCGAGGCGCTTCTTCTTGTCGGCCTCGTATTCCTGGTAGTTGCCGTTGAAGAAGGTCCACTGCGAATCGCCCTCCGCCGCCAGGATGTGGGTGGCGATACGGTCGAGGAACCAGCGGTCGTGCGAGGTGACGAGCACGCAGCCGGAGAATTCGAGCAGCGCGTCTTCCAGCGCGCGCAGCGTTTCCACGTCGAGGTCGTTCGACGGCTCGTCAAGCAGCAGCACATTGCCACCGGAAATCAGCGTCTTGGCCAGATGCAGCCGGCCGCGCTCACCGCCCGACAGGTTGCCGACGATCTTCTGCTGGTCACCGCCCTTGAAGTTGAAGCGGCCGATGTAGGCGCGGCTGGGCATTTCGAAGCGACCGACGGTCAGGATGTCGGCGCCGTCGGACACCGCCTCGAACACCGTCTTCGTGCCATCCAGCCCGTCGCGGGTCTGGTCGACGGCGGCGATCTTGACCGTCGGACCGACAACGATCTCGCCGGAATCCGGCGTGTCCTTGCCCTGGATCATCCGGAACAGCGTCGACTTGCCGGCGCCGTTCGGACCGATCACGCCGACGATGGCGCCCGGCGGAATGCTGAAGCTCAGGTTGTCGATCAGCAGGCGGTCGCCGAAGCCCTTGGAAACATTGTGGAATTCGATCACCTTGTCGCCCAGGCGATCGCCCGGCGGAATGAAGATTTCCTGCGTTTCATTGCGCTTCTGGTATTCGACCGAATTCAGCTCCTCGAAACGCGACAGACGGGCCTTGGACTTGGCCTGACGCGCCTTCGGGTTCTGCCGCACCCACTCCAGTTCGGTCTTCATCGCCTTCATGTGGGCGTCGATCTGCTTGTTCTCCTGCTCCAGCCGCGCTTCCTTCTGTTCCAGCCAGCTCGAGTAGTTGCCCTTCCACGGGATGCCGTGACCGCGGTCCAGTTCGAGAATCCACTCGGCCGCGTTGTCGAGGAAGTAGCGGTCGTGCGTCACCGCCACCACGGTGCCGGGGAAGCGCACCAGGAACTGTTCCAGCCACTCGACCGATTCGGCATCCAGGTGGTTGGTCGGCTCGTCCAGCAGCAGCATGTCGGGCTTGGACAGCAGCAGCTTGCACAGCGCCACGCGGCGCTTCTCGCCACCGGACAGCGGGCCGATCTTCGCCTCCCACGGCGGCAGACGCAGCGCGTCGGCGGCAATCTCCATCTGCGTCTCGACGTCCGAGCCGGCGGCGGCCAGCACCGCCTCGTACTTCGCCTGCTCCTCGGCCAGTTTGTCGAAATCGGCGTCCGGCTCGGCGTAGGCGGCGTAGATCTGCTCAAGCTTCTGGCGCGCCTCGACGATTTCGCCGAGGCCGGATTCGACCTCTTCCTTCACCGTCTTGTCCGCGTCCAGTTCCGGCTCCTGCGGCAGATAGCCGATGCGCACGCCCGGCTGGTGCTGCACCTCGCCGTCGTACTCGCGGTCGGCATTGGCCATGATGCGCAGCACCGTGGACTTGCCCGAGCCGTTCAGGCCGAGCAGGCCGATCTTGGCGCCGGGGAAGAAGGACAGCGATATGTCCTTGATGATCGTGCGCTTCGGGGGAACCACCTTGCTCACGCGGAGCATGGACATCACGTATTGGGCCATTTTCTGCAACTGCACCGACAGGGAAAGGGCGCAAGTATAAGCCGCGGCACCTGCGTGCAGCGGCCCGGAGGGGTCAAGACCGGCCGCCGGTTGTCGATAAGTCCTTGACGCACCAGAAAGCTCACTGCGGCGCACCGCGGCCGCCCCGAGTTTGGTGACATGCCCAGAAAATGCAGGTTCAATAGCCGACATGAGCGCAGCGCCCGACACGCGAGCTTCAACCGACCGTTCTGTCTGGCAGATCGGCCTGCCGGTACTGCTCGCCGCGCTCGGCGCGATGCTGGCGGTCCATCTGGTGTGGAACGAGATCGACCGTCGGCACCGCGAACGCGTCGAAGAGCGCCTGGCCTTCCAGGCGCGCGATATCACGCAGCAGGTGGAACAGCGCATGCGCGCCTACCGTCAGGTGCTGCGCGGTGCACGCGCACTGTTCGACGCATCGGACAACGTCACCCGGGATGACTGGACGATCTATGTCGGCGCGCTGTCGCTGCAGGAGGACTTCCCTGGCATACAGGGCGTCGGCTTCTCCGCCTACGTGAAGGCGGAGGATCTGGACAGCCACATCGCGTCGATGCGCGCCCGCGGTCAGGCCGATTACAGCATCCTTCCTGCAGGCGAACGCCCGGAATACAGCAGCATCGTCTATCTCGAACCGCAGGACTGGCGCAATCAGCGCGCCTTCTCCTTCGACATGCTGTCCGAGCCGGTGCGCCGCGAGGCGATGCAGCGTGCCCGTCTGACCGGCGAGGCGGCGCTGACCGGTAAAGTACGCCTGATCCAGGAGGCCGACCGCGACATCCAGACCGGCGTTCTGCTCTATCTGCCCGCCTACCGCCGCGGCCTGCCCACTGGCACCGAGGCGGAACGCACGGCGGCACTCAGCGGCTGGGTCTACAGTCCCTTCCGCATGCTCGATCTGATGGCCGGCACGCTGGGCAGCATGCAGCCCTCCTTGCGTCTGCGCATCTACGACGGCACCGCCGCCGAACCCGAAGCGCAACTGTTCGACAGCCACCCGACCGATCCGGTCCGCTTCGACGTCCCGACGCATTCCATCTCGCGGGACATCGACGGACGGCGCTGGCTGCTGGTGTTCGAGCAGCGGCAGGAGGCGGCCGACGACATCGATCGCTGGCACACTGAACTGGCACTGGTGGTGCTGTTCGGCGTACTGGTGGTGGCACTGACCGCCAGCCTCGGGCTGGCCCGCCGCCGCGCTTCGCGGCTGGCAGAGCTCGGTGATTCGCTGGCACGCAGCGAGGCGCTCTACTCGACCCTGGTCAATCTGTCCGGTGAAAGCATTCTTGCGCTCGACGCGCGGGGCCACATCGAATACGCCAACCCGGGCCTGCACCGGATGCTCAACCTCGTCCCGCGCGACGTCGATGGCCGCTCACTGGGCGAGCTTGCCTTCGATGGCAACCGGCACGCGCTGCAGTCGATGGCGGACGCACTGCTCGGCGGCGACACCGTACGCATGGAACTGACGCTGCACAGCCGCGATCGCGGTGAAGTCGCCGTGCTCGCCTCAGGCGTGCCTCGCACCGACAGCGCCGGCCGCGTCACCGGCGCCATCATCGTCATGGCAGACATCAGCGAGCGCAAGGCCGACGAGGCGCGGATCGCCTGGCTGGCCACGCACGACAGCCTGACCGGTCTGCCCAACCGGTCGCTGCTGGTCGAGCGGCTGAACCGCACGCTGACGGCGGCTCAGCGCTACCGGCGGCGTTTCTGCCTGCTGTTCATCGACCTCGACCACTTCAAGGAGGTGAACGACCGGATGGGGCATCACGCCGGCGACGAGGTGCTGATCGAAGCCAGCCGCCGCATGCTCGCCTGCCTGCGCGCCGCCGATACGCTGGCGCGCCATGGCGGCGACGAGTTCGTCGCCCTGCTGCCGGAAACCGGCTCGATCGAGGCCGCCTGCGCGGTGGCGGAGAAGATCCGGTTGCGTCTTGGCGAGCCCTTTACGCTCGAACAGGGGCAGGCGCAGATATCCGCCAGCCTGGGCGTCGTGATGTGCCCGGACCACGGCGACGACTTCGACACGCTGGTCGCCCGTGCCGATCAGGCGATGTACGCGGCAAAGGCCGCCGGACGGAATACCATCGCGGTCTGGACCGCCCCGGACAACAAGGACAACTCATGATCGGATCGATCGGCCTGATCGTCATCGGCGCACTGCTGCTGGCTTCCAACCTCAACCTTTTCTCGCTGCGCGAGCTGGCCGAACTGTTCGGCACCTGGTGGCCGGCCCTGCTCATTGCCGCTGGCGTCGCAGGCCTGATCAAGCGCAAGTAGACCAACCGGCGCAAACCGTTAAAGATTCCACGTTTTCTCCCGATATTCAGGCACTTGCCTCTGGAGTGCCCGACATGAACGGACTGAAAACACTGCGCGGCCGCCTGCTGGCCCTCGGCTTCGTCGCCCTCGCCGGACTGCTGGCCGCCGGCGGCTTCGGCCTGCTCCAGCTCTACCGTCTCGACCGCGGCGTCGGCGACGATCTGGCGCGCCTGCAGCGCACCGTCGCCATTGGTCTGGACGTGCAGAACGCCAGCATCGACTTCAAGACCCAGGTGCAGGAATGGAAGAACATCCTGATCCGCGGCAACGACGTCGAGCAGTTCCAGCGCTACAGCAAGAGCTTCGAAAAACATGCGCAGGACGTGTCGTCGCGCCTGCAGGACATCGCCGGCCGCCTGCAGGCGGAAGGATCGCCGCGCGTCGCCGAGGTGAAAGCCCTCGCGGCAGCACACGCGGCGATGCACGAGCGCTATGTCGCGGCCCTGAAAAACTTCGACGCGGCCGACCCCGAGTCGGGCAAGAAGGTGGATCGCGCGGTGAAGGGCATAGACCGCAGCGCGACCGAAGCGATGACGGCGCTGACCCGGCTGATCGAACAGGACGTGAAGGCGCTGGGCGACGACACGCGCGCCCGCACCAGCGCGCTCTACCGCACTGGCCTGATCACGCTGAGCGTCGCCATCGCGGTGCTGTCGCTGCTGCTGATCGTCGGCATCGTGCTGACGCTGCGCCGTCTGACCACCAGCCTGTCGTCGCTGCAGGGCGCGCTCGGGCAGGCGCGGACGCGGATGGATCTGACGGTGCGCGCCCCCGACAGCCGCGGCGACGAACTGTCTGCGGCCGGCGCGTCGATCAACGCGCTGTTCTCGGAGTTGCAATCGACGCTGAGATCGATGCGCGACAACGCGCAGCAGGTCGCCAGCCATTCCTCGTCGCTGCATGGTTCGGTCGACACGCTGGCCGGCGCCGTGGCGCAGCAGAACGATTCGACCTCGAGCATGGCCGCGGCGGCCGAACAGCTCGCCGTCAGCGTGGCCCACGTCAGCGAAAGCGCCGGTCACGCGCGCGACGTGTCGCGCAGTTCGCTCGAACGCGCCGACTTCGGTGGCGGCGTGATCGAAACCACCGCGTCGTCGATGCGCGACGCCGCGGTCGACGTGCAGGCGGCCGCCGGCGGCATGGAAGAACTGAGCCGACAGGTGGAACAGATCGGCGAGATCGCGGGTGTCATCAAGGGCATTGCCGAACAGACCAATCTGCTCGCGCTCAACGCGGCGATCGAGGCGGCACGCGCAGGCGAACAGGGCCGCGGCTTCGCGGTGGTGGCCGACGAGGTGCGCAAGCTGGCCGAACGCACGACCGATGCGACCCAACAGATCGACGGCGTGGTCGGCAGTGTGCAGTCGGTGACCGAACAGACGCGCAGCCGCATGCAGGCACTGGTGTCGCAGTTCGATCACATCGGCAGTTCGACGCAGCAGGCGGCGCAGGCGATGGACGATATCAAGAGCGAATCGCGCAACGCGGTGGGTGCGACCGACGAAATCTCGCGCGCGCTGCGCGAACAGACCAGCGCCAGCGAAAGCATCGCGCAGCAGATCGAGCGCATCGCCGGCATGAGCGAGCACAACAGCACGGCGGTGCGTCAGGTCAGCGAGGCAGCCGACGCGATGAACGCGCTGTCGCAGTCGATGCGCCAGCGCCTGGAAACCTTCGTCGTCTGATCGACGACACGGCCCGCTCGCGCGGGCCGGCGCCCTCACTTGCGGCCGTAGGTGTCCTCGAAGCGGACGATGTCGTCCTCGCCCAGATAGCTGCCGGACTGCACCTCGATCATTTCCAGCGGCAGCTTGCCCGGGTTTTCCAGCCGGTGCGTGGTGCCCAGCGGGATGTAGGTGGACTGGTTCTCCGACAGCAGCAGCACGTTGTCGCCGCAGGTCACGCGCGCGGTACCGCTGACCACGATCCAGTGCTCGGCGCGGTGGTGGTGCATCTGCAGCGACAGCGAGGCGCCCGGATTGACGACGATGCGCTTGACCTGGAAGCGCGGGCCAGCGTCGATCGAGTCGTAATAGCCCCAGGGGCGGTACACCTTGCGGTGGTTTTCCGCCTCCGGCCGCTTCTTCGCCTTCAGTTCCGACACGATGCGCTTGACGTCCTGGGTGCGGTCCTTGGCCGCCACCATGACCGCGTCGCTGGTTTCGACCACCACCACGTCCTTCAGGCCAAGGCAGCTCACCATGCGGGTTTCGGCGAACACCAGACTGTCCGAGGTGTCCTGCAGCAGCACGTCGCCGCGCGCCACGTTGCCATGGGCGTCCTTGTCGGCCACCTGCCACAGCGCATCCCAGGCGCCGACGTCGGACCAGCCGGCATCCAGCGGCACCACCACGGCCGGCGCGACGCGCGGCTCACCCGCCGCCAGCGGTTCCATGATGGCGTAGTCGATCGAGTCTGACGGGCAGGCGGCGAATGCGGCCTTGTCGACGCGGTAGAAATCGCGGTCGGCGGCGCCGCCCTGATAGGCGGCACGGCTGGCCGCCTCGATGTCCGGGCGGAAGCGCTTCAGCAGATCGAGCGCAACGCCGGCCTTCATCATGAAAATGCCGGCATTCCACAGATAGTTGCCGCTTTCGAGATAGGCCTGCGCGGTCGGTGCGTCCGGCTTCTCGACGAAACGGTCCAGCGTGCGCGCCGGGCTGCCGGCCAGTGCGGCGCCCACCTTGATGTAGCCGTATCCGGTTTCGGCGCGGTCCGGCGTGATGCCGAAGGTGACCACCGCGCCCTGCAGTGCCTGTGCGGCGCCGATGGCCACCGCATCGCGGAAGGCGGCGGTGTCGCGGATCACGTGATCGGACGGCATCACCAGCAGCACGGTGTCGGGGCCCGCCGCCGCCAGCGCGGCCAGCGCCAGCGCCGGCGCGGTATTGCGGCCGACCGGTTCGAGCAGCAGCGCGGCCGGATGCACGCCGATCTGGCGCAGCTGTTCGGCGGTCAGGAAACGGTATTCCTCATTGCACACCACCAGCGGCGGCGCCAGTTCGATGCCCGGCGCGCCGGCACGCAGCGCGGTGTCCTGCAGCAGCGTGTTGTCACCATCGAGCGGCAGCAGCTGTTTCGGATAGCGCTCGCGCGACAGGGGCCACAGGCGGGTGCCGGAACCGCCGCACAGGATGACGGGCTGCAGGGACATGACGGAAACCTGAAAGGATGTCGGAAGCGCCCGAGTGTACGCGACGCCTGCGCGCCGTCTGCGATAAATCCGTTACAGCCGGTGTGCGACCGCCCTGTCAGGCGAGCCAGCGCTCCATCTGGTGCACCGGCGCGTTGCGCAGCAGGTAGAGCTGCGGATTGTCGCGCTGTGCGCTCTGACCGGACTCGATCACCTTGACCGGCTCGCGCTCCAGGATGCACAGCCGGCGGCTGATGCAGTCGGCACGCCACTGCGCACTGGCGGTCCGGCCGCGCTCCTCGACCGCGATCCGGGTCAGCGCGAATTCGTCCTGCGGGTTCTCGCGCTCGATGCGCCGGCGGATGGCGGCGTGCGCCTTGTCCAGACTGCCCTGCTGCACGCACAGGTCGTACAGCGCCGCCAGGCAGCGGAAATTGCGGATCGGTATCGGCCGCACCCCTTTCAGCCAGGCCAGCGCGACGACCAGCTTGCGGCCGTAGGTGTCATAGGCATAGCGCAGCCATTCGGCACGGAACACCGCTTGCCGCCCGACCGCCTGCAGCGCCTTCGTCCAGGCCGGATCGAAACCGGCCTTGCGCGAACCGCGGCTCAGCGCGTCGGCCCAGCGCACCTGCGCCGCACGCGACGGCAGGCGCAGCATGCGCTGCCATTCGTCCCACAGACCGCCGAAGCAGCTGCGCAGCGTGGCCTCGTCGCGTGCGGCGAAACGGCGGAACAGCTCCTGCAGTGTGCCAGTGCCCAGATTGACCTGCAGCGGCCCGAAGGACAGGCCGGCGCCGTCGAAATTGCCGGTCACCTGCAGATAGGGATCGCCGCTGGTTTCGAATGCCGCAGTGACCGCGATCGCCAGGTCCAGCGCGCGCTCGGCGGGCAGCGGCGGCAGTCGGTCCGGATCATGCATTTCGACATAGACCCGTTCGCCGCGCGACTCGACCCGCGCCAGCCAGCCGTCGCGCACGACACGCCGGGCAGCGTCGGCCAGCGCGGCCGGATCGGCTGCCTTCAGCCAGACGAAACGTCCGTCGAGGCCGGCACCCAGCCCTCCGAGCGGCGCCACACCGGCAATGCTCACGCCGGCACCCAGTTCGTCGCGTACCCGCTGCACCGCTGACAGCAGTTCGCGGTGCACACGCACCGTGCCGTCGGCGCGCGCGTATTCCGACAGCTGGAAGTTGGGCGTGACGCGGGCGCGCGCCGGCCCGCCGATCAGGTAGTCGTGCGCGTACTTCAGTCCGCTGGCCATGTGTCCTCCGTAGGCTGTTCAGGCGACAAGTGCTTCGCGCACCTTTTTCAGGCCGCTGCGCAGCACGCCGAGGTCGATCAGGAAATCGACGTGATCGAGCACAGACGCTCGCTCGCGGGCGCTGCCGCCACGGGCGAACGCGGCACGGTAGGCGGCGACGATGCGCGCCTGTTCCGCCGCGGCCAGGCGCCCGTCGACCAGCGCGGCGAGCAGTTCGCAATCGCCGACCACGGCCGTGCTCCAGAAGTCCGGATGCGGGTGGGCGGCGGCATCCCGTTGCGCGCGCTCGCAGCCGTCGCGCACCGCGCGCGCGGTGTCCGCCGGCAGCTCGGCGCCGCTCAGACGCGCATGCAGCAGTCGCGCCGTCCACAGATTGACGAAGGCATAGCTGTCCACGGTCTGCCCCTCGTTGCGCGCGGCCAGCTCGAGCGCTCGGCCGTAGTGCTGCGCCATGTCGGCCAGCGCCGCCAGACGCGCGTCGCCCTCGAGCATCCAGGCCAGACGCTTGTGCGCACTGCCGAGCAGCGCGCAGCGCTTGGCCGACGGCGTCAGCAGTTCGAGGTCATGGATGGCGCGCCGGATGCCGGCGACGAGGTCGGTCGCGTCGCCGTGCTTCTCACGCATCAGCGCCCACTCGTCGTCGGCCGCACGCACCCGGAAGTTGGCTGACTGTTCGAGCACGCGCAGCGGGCAATCGCCGTCGTCGGCCTCGCGCGCACGGTCCAGCCACTGCGCCGCCAGCGCGTAATGGCCCGCCTCGCCGAAACAGAGGCCGATCGCCGCCGCGACGTCGGCGCGCGCCAGCCAGGCGGCGCGGGCGGTGGCCGGCACGCGTGCGGTGTAGCTGTCGAGCCAGGCTGACGGATCGGCGTCACCGCCGTTTGCCGCAGCGGCACCACTCATCAGCGCGCTGCTGCGGTTGTCGATCGCCACCACCAGTTCGGACGGCGTGCTGAAGGGCGGCGGCGCGCTGTCGCGGCGCGCCGGGCCGGTCGGGTCGAGACGGTAGTCCGGGTCGCCGTAGCACTGGTAGGCGCCCCAGGTATTCACCTTCGGGTGACGCGTCCAGGTCGCTTCGCGTGCGATGCGCACCGCGTCGCCGAAGCCGCGGCCGTCGAGCAGGCTGCCGTACAGGGTTTCGGCGAAACAGCGCGCAGCCGCGTCATCGACCGCCCAGCCGGCGGCGACGACGGCGCGCACGCCCATTCGGATGAACTGCATCGCCAGATTCGCGGCCAGCCGGTTGAGGTCGGGCAGGCTGGCGACATCGGTGCCGCCGGTGTTCCCGAGATGGCAGCAGTTGATGAACACCAGCTCCGGCACATAGCGCATCTGCTCGACGTCACCGGGCGTCAGGAACCAGCCGTCACCGATCACCATGCCGGACACCGTGCGCGTTGCACTGCCGCCGTCGGCCGGCGTGGTGGTGGGTACGGCGTACTCGTGAACCCCGTGGCCGGCCAGATGCAGGATGCGCCACGCGTCCTGGTGCAGCGCCGCCATGATGGCGCGGCCTTCGGCGTGGATCAGTTCGGTCACCGCGCAGCCGCCGGCGGACAGCACGCCGGCCACCGCGCGCGCCTCGGCGGCGGCATCCGGCAGCGCGGAGAAACCGCGGCCCAGCGGCGCCGGATCGCCGATCACCAGCGCGCTCGCATGCGTCGCGCCGAGCGGTCGCTCGCGGTACTGCGAGGTGCGCAGCTGGCGCAGCATGCCGGACGCCACGGCCGGCGGACGCTGACCGGCCTGCCAGCGGTCCTCCAGCAGTTCCCACGGGAAGCGGCCCGACACCTCGTCGACCAGCAGCACCACGCTGCGCCGCTCCGGCGCCAGCTGCTTCATCCGGTGCGGCAGCAGCATTTCGAACAGCGTGCGCGAAGTGTCGGCATCGGCGGCGCAGGAGCGGCAGGCCTGGCTTACGAAGGCATCGACCTGCTGCAGCTGGCCGCCGACCAGACTGATTTCGGCACGGGCGCGGTCGGTCAGCGCGATGAAACGCAGTTCGTCGCGACGCGCGTCGTGGGAGATTTCCAGCCGGTGCCACCAGCTCGCGTCCTCGTCGAAACAGACGCGACGGCGCCCGCCGTGTCCCTGACCGAGCACCTGTTCCGGCCACACGAACTCGCCCGCCAGCGGACCATCGACCACCTCGCGCAATGCGCCGGCGGCCTGGATGGCGATGTCCTCGTACAGTTCGATGAATTCGACCTCGCCGATCGCCACCCGGCCGGCGAGCGCACCCTCGCGCAGCGCGCGCTGGGCGTCGCCGGTACCACGCAGGATGGACTCGACCGAATCGCGCGTGCGCATGCCGCCAGCGCCGGTGCCGACCAGCAGGGTCGATACGCAGATGGTGCGCAGGGCATCGGCCGGGCCGAAGCGCTCGTCCGGCCACTCGATCACCTGCAGTGCAAGATCGAGCAGCGCGCGGCGCACACCGTCCTGCAGCAGCCCCGGGCTCAGTTCGCCCACCTCGCCCAGGCCGACCACGATGGCGCCCTGCGGGTGCTGATGCATTTCGCGCGGAATGAAGATGCCGTGGGTGCCGGCCGCGCCGGGATAGCGCCCGAGCTGCAGGCTGCGTGACAGCGCGCCGTTCATGCGTCGGTCCATGCTCGCCTCTGCGCTGACGATGGTGTCGCCGGCGTAGTGGCCGACCATGACCGGGTGGCGGGCATAGCTCAGTTCGCAGTGGCGCACCCGTGCGGTGATTGGCGTGCGCGTGCTGCGCTCGACCACGCGCGGCGGTGTACCGCCACCGAAGCCGAAGCTGGCGATGTCGGCCGCCTGCGGAATGCCGTCGGCCGGCGGCGAGGGCTTCAGCACGAACAGCTCTTCACCGGCACCCGCGGCGCGCGCGCCGGCCGGCGGCGCCGACGGCAGCCGGGTCGTGCCGCCGGTGGTCAGGATGTCGAGGTAGCCATCGAAGGCGCGCGTCTGCGCGCACAGGAAGTCGTGCGCGGTATCTTCGGCGTACCACATGGGCACGCCGGGCAGCGTGCCGGACGCCCAGCTGACGGTACCGTCGCCGCGCGCGGTGGCGACGAAGTCGATGCGCTTGCGGCCCAGCGGCCAGGGGTCGTCGGCGTCCTCGACACGGTAGTCGATCACGGTGGCCGGCTGACACCCGGCCACGTAGCGGACGAAGCGCGCGTCGACCGCCGCCGACTTCAGCTGTGTCCAGGTGTCGCGCGCCGATTTCAGCGTCTTCGCGTCGGCCGGCTTCCAGCGCGCGCCGAGCTGTTTGCGCAGCGCTTCCCAGCGCGCCGCGTCGGCGAAGTCGGGGTCGCTGTCGGCAAAGGGCAGCAGTTCGAGCAGACCCGGGTAGGTGCGCACCAGGTCGATGATCTCGGTCGTGCTCTGCGTGAAGTCGAGCAGCGCCAGACGCGCCTGCGTCGGGTTGTGACCGGTGAGCCAGCGCACCGCCTCGTGCGAGCCGGCATTCGGCGTGCCCAGCATCAGGAAGCGGCTGCCCGGCAGCCGGGTGATGCGTGCCCAGACGGCGGCGCCACGGCCGCCATCGCTCATCAGCGCGCGCACCACCAGCCCGCCCATCGAGTGGGCGACGATGTGCACCGGTTGCTGCTCGGCCTCGGCGCGTGCGACCACCGCCTCCAGCCGTTCGGCCAGCCGCGCCGCGGCGGCGCGCACCGACTGCCGCCAGTCGTAGGCGAAGAATTCGACGCGGTGGCTGCGGGCAAGGAATTCCAGCAGCGGCCCGTAGAACTGATCGACCAGCCCGCCTGGCTCGACCTGGGCCGCCCCCATGTGCAGGCGTTTGAGCCCGCCCTTGAACAGCGCCAGATAATCCAGCCAGACGCGCTCGCCATCGACGCTCAGTTCGCTGCCCATGGTGCCCGGCAGCACCACCGCCAGCGGTCGCGGTTCGGCCGCACTCTGGCTGCGCGCCAGCGCGCTGCGCCAGCGCGGTGGATCGTGCGGCGCCTCGGCGATCGGCTGGAAGGCGGCGTCGTCGCCATCGGCGCGCAGCAGACCGGCGGCCAGCCAGCGCACGCTCTTCTCGTTGACGAAGTAGCGGAAGTGATTGACCTGAGCCCCCTCGTCACGCCCGAAGCGCGCACCGTGCGCCGGACGGCGCAGCCCGCCGCTCATCGAGCCGGTGTTCACCACCAGATCGTGGTCGGCCCCATAGAACCAGTCGGTGGCGAGCAGCTTGATCTTCTGCCACAGCGATTCGCCCTCGACGTCGCCGGCGATCACCGTCAGGTCGGCCACCGTTTCGAGTTCGGCGTGGTTGAGCAGCCGGGTCAGCGCCGAGCCCGGCATCATCGCCTCGGCGCCCGGCAGCGTGCGCGGGTCGGTACGTTCCTTCACCACGGCGAGCAGGAAGTCGATGGCGTCGCCGAACAGCGCCTTGCCGGACACGAAATCGAGCACCGACAGCCAGCGGTCGAGCCGGCCGGAAGCCAGCGTGGTGCCGCGCGCCGGACAGGCGACGCGGACGAAGCGGCTGACGCGGAACTGCTTCGCCTTCAGTTCGGCCAGCAGCGCCGCCAGATTCGCGCGATCCGCCTGATAGGCAGCGTGGCGCGCCGTCTCGGCCGCATCGTCGAGCGCGCCGAGGCCGATCTGCTCGGCCAGCGTGCGGTCGGCGGCGAACAGTTCTTCGAGACGGCCGACGACCGCATCCAGCACGCGGCATTCGCCCAGGCACATCAGTTCGCCCACCATGCCGCCGCGCGAATGACTGACCAGATGCAGCTCGGCCCCCTTCGGCAGGCGCTTGGCCAGCGCCAGCGCGTTGCTGATCGGGCTCTCGGTCAGCGAACGGTGTTCGAGCGCGAACACGCGTTCGCCGTAGCGCTCCCTCAGCCGGCGGCGCAGCGCCGCCCCCTCTCGATTGTCGGCGGCCCACAGCCCACCGAAGCTGCCTTCGCAGCTCGAGCCGGTTCCGTGCAGGAATACCAGCAGCGGACCGGCATCGGCGGCGACCGCGGCGCGCGCGGCCAGCGGCGTCAGCGCGAAGGTGTCGAGCGCGCAGTGGTGCAGCCCGGGCGGGCGACCGAGCCGCTTTTCCTCGAACCACTTGCCGAGCGCAGCGGCCGACTTTTTCTTCAGATCGATGCCGAAGAAGTCGAGCACGCGGATGCCCAGCCCGAGCAGGCCGCGCGAAGCCGGCTCGGCCGCGGCCGTATCGAGCGCGTCGAACTCCCAGGCGCTGTCGCCGTCGCGCGACACCGAACGACGACCGTGCTCGCGCACCAGGTCGTCGGCGCGGCTCCACAGCACGAAGCCGTTGTCGAGTTCGACGCGCACGACCTCGTCGGCCGCCACCTCCAGCTCGCCGGTCACGCCGTCGCGGGCGCGGCCGGGGATCAGCCGGCGGCCGTGCAGCACCGAGACTCCGGCGCCTGCGTCCGGCGTGGCGGTGTCGCTGACGGTGCCGCGTATGCGGTATCGGACTGCACTCATGCTGCGTCTCCTCGGTTCAGGGTCGGCGCGACAGTACGACCGTATTCTGTTCGCCGCTGTTCAGTTCGACCTTGCCGGCCAGCACGCGGCGCTCCGGGCCGATGCGCAGCGTGAGATTGCCGCTGTCGACCAGAAAGCTGCCGTCGGCGCTGACGACGCGCACGGCAAGGTCGGCGACGTCGCCGAACACCGCGCCGTGGGCGGTGAACACGATATGGGTAAGTGGCGGCCCCTCCATCGCGGCAAGCGATGCGATGTAGTCGCGCCAGGCGGGATCATTGTCGACGCGCACCGGATCGGAGCGCAGCGACAGCCGATCGTCACGGTGCCGCAGGTACAGCGGAATGCGCTCCCCGTTCTGCGTGGTGAGCAGCCAGCGGCCTTCGAGCGATTGCGGGTCGGTGGCGATGGCCGCCACCGGCTGCGTGGCGTTCTGCGCCGCCGACGACGTTCCGTCACCGCCGCCCGCCGCGGTCGGCGGCAGCGACAGCTCGGGTGCGTCCTCGACAGCAAAGCGGACAAGCGCGGTGATCGCCAGCACTGCCACGGCGGCGAGTGCCCAGCGAAGCGCATTGCTGCGCACCGGCCGCACGAGCCCAGCCGCAGTGAGGCCGCTGCGCGGGACGCCGAGCCGCTCGATATCGGCGACGATGCGCGGCAGATCGAGCCGCGCCCAGTCGTCGGTACGCAGCGGCAGCGCGTGGCGCTCGGTGATGAGGCGCAAGGGTTCGGGCAGGCTGTCCGCGGAAGGCATCGGCGTGCCATCGACGCGCAGTGGCATCAGCACCGCGCCGGCGTCGATGGCCGACTGGATTTCCATGCGCACCGGGTCGTCGATGTCATCGATGCGCAGCCGCCCGTCGGCGTGACGCGCGCCGGCGAAGCCGGGCGTGACCAGCAGCAGCACGATGGGCCGATGGCCGATGGCACGCTCGATTTCCTGCCGCCAGCTGCTGCCGCCGCGCAGGTCCTGCCGATCGAGGAACACGTGGTCGGCACCGAAGACGCGGCCGAGGTCGTCGGCCAGCCGGCTGGCGTCCTTGGCCCCATCGGCACTGCGGTAGCTGATGAAGATGCGGTTCATGGCCCGTACCGGACTGTGACATCGGACGGTCCGCACTTCAGCGTCGACGCTGCGGACCTGTCTTCAGTCTATGCCCGATGCAAGGCGAGAACCAGCCCGACCGATGGACGATGCGCCGGTAGGCACCTCGGGCGGTCCGGTGACTGCCGCGGCCATCGATGGGGAAGACCGTGCGCGCCGCATTCCGCGCACGGCGAGCGGATCAGAGCACGCGCTGCAGCCGGGCGAGCACGCGCTCACGGCCGAAGGCTTCGAGCACGGCGTCGATCGACGGCGTCTGTGGCTGGCCGAGCAGCGCCACGCGCAGCGGAATGGCCACCTGCGGCATCTTCAGGCTGCACTCGGTACAGGTTTCCTTGATCGCGGCGGACAGCGCAGCCTTGTCCCAGGCGGCCGCTTCGAGCCGGGACGCCAGCTTGCGCAGCGCCTCGCGCGCCGGGTCGGTCAGATGCTGGGCGAGCAGCTCGGGCGCCACGTGCAGGTCGATGTAGAACGCTTCGAGCGCATCGGCCAGTTCGACCAGCGTCGATACGCGATCCTTGTACAGCGCGATCAGCGGCTCCAGCGCGGGCCCGGCTTCCGGGTCGACGCCGCGGTGCGCCAGGCGGTTGGCGACGTCGGCGGCCAGTCGCGCGTTGTCCGACTGCTTCATGTAGTGGGCATTCAGCCAGCGCAGCTTCTCGGTGTTGAACTGGGCGGCCGACGGGGTGATGTGGTCGAGGTCGAACCACTGCACGAACTGCTCGCGGGTGAAGATTTCGTCGTCGCCATGGCTCCAGCCCAGGCGGGCCAGGTAGTTGATCACCGCCTCCGGCAGATAGCCGTCGTCGTCATACTGCATCACGCTGACCGCGCCGTGACGCTTGGACAGCTTCTGACCGTCGTCGCCCAGAATCATCGACAGGTGGGCGTACTGCGGCACGGTGGCACCGAGCGCGCGCAGGATATTGATCTGGCGCGGCGTGTTGTTCACGTGGTCGTCGCCGCGGATGACGTGGGTGATGCCCATGTCCCAGTCGTCGACGCAGACGCAGAAGTTGTAGGTGGGCGTACCGTCGGCGCGGGCGATGATGAGGTCGTCCAGCTCCTCGTTGGCGATGGCGATGCGGCCCTTCACCTGATCTTCCCAGGCGACGACGCCGTCCAGCGGATTGCAGAAACGGATGACCGGCTGCACGCCGGCCGGCGGTGTCGGCAGCGTCTTGCCCGGCGCCGGGCGCCAGCGACCGTCGTAACGCGGCTTCTCGTTGTTGGCGCGCTGGCGCTCGCGCAGCGCATCGAGTTCCTCGGGTGTCGTGTAGCAACGGTAGGCATGGCCCTGTTCCAGCATCTGCGCGATCACCGCCTTGTAACGGTCCATGCGCTGCATCTGGTAGAAGGGGCCTTCGTCATGGCCCAGATCCAGCCACTTCATGCCGTCGAGAATCGCCTGCACCGCTTCCGGCGTCGAGCGGGCGACGTCGGTATCTTCGATGCGCAGGATGAACTGGCCGCCGTGTCGGCGCGCATAGGCCCACGAAAACAGCGCGGTGCGGGCACCACCGATGTGCAGATAGCCGGTAGGACTGGGGGCGAAGCGGGTGCGGACGACCTGGGACATGGCATGAAATGCGGAAAAGTGAGCGCGCGATTGTAGCGCGTCACAAGATCGCATTTGACGCGCCGGCGTTCACCAGCTAGTATTCGCGCCCTGTCACGAATACAGGGCAGTTAGCTCAGCGGTAGAGCACCGCCTTCACACGGCGGGGGTCAGTGGTTCGATCCCACTACTGCCCACCATATTCAGGGCCCAGACCTCACGGTCTGGGCCCTTTTCTTTTGTCCCGGCGCCAACGCCTCCGCGCTCGCGGCAGACGGCGCCGGCACCCCGTTTCAAGCTTTTTGCCATGCACGGCAAAATGGTCGCTGCTACGCTGCGCGCCTTGCAGCGTGTTGTACCGCTTTGACGCAGGCGCGAAGAAAATATACATTCACGTCTGTTTGTATAAAACCCTTACAGCTCATATGGTCAGACGCACCAAGGAAGAAGCCGAAGCGACGCGCGTCCAGTTGCTGGACGCAGCCGAGCGCTGCTTCCGTGAAAAGGGGGTCGCCAGCACCACGCTGGACGACATCGCCAAGAGCGCCGGCCATACGCGCGGCGCGGTGTATTGGCATTTCGAGAACAAGGCCGACATTTTCGAGGCCGTGTGCGAACGCGTGAGCACGCCGATGCAGGCCATGCTCAGCGACCTGGCGGCCGATCCCGGCAACGACCCGCTGGGCTATCTGCGCAATGACGCGATCCACGTGCTGCGCATGCTGGCAGAGTGCGAACGCGTACAGTCGGTGTTCGAGATCAAGTTCTGCAAACTCGATGGCGGCCCTGACTTCGATCGTCTGCGCTCGCGCGAACTGGAGACGCACACACGCTGCCTGTCCATGCTGGAAGTGGTTTTCACGGCGGCCATACGTCAGGGTCAGTTGCCGGCGTACCTGCCGCCGAAGGAAACCGCCGAAGCAATGCACGCCTTCATCGGTGGGCTGATGCGCAGCTGGATCGAACGCCGCGACTTCGACCTTCGCGCCCGGGCGCCGTGGCTGGTCGATACCTTCCTGACCGGTCTGCGCAACGCACCCGACCCCGCCGCATACGCCTGAACCCGGTAACGTCGATGCAAAAAAAGCCACCTCGAAGGTGGCTTTTTTCGTCCTGCGGCGCTCAGGGCTGCTTGGCGTTTTCGATCAGTTTGCGATTGACGGTCACCGGATACTCCTTGCGCAGGGACGCAAGGTAGGCCGCGAAATCGTCCTGCGACACCGTCTGTTCGAGCTGCGCCTTGATTGCCTCGACGCGTGCCGGATCGAGCGCTTCCTTCGGCTGCTTGACGGCGGTGATGCGGAAGATCGCAAAACCACCGTTGTCCATCGGGAAGCCCAGATAGGCCGGCAGCTTGTTGGCTGGCGCATTGAAGATGGCGCGCACCATGTTGGCGGCGGGACCCTGTGCCTGGGCACGCGAGATATCCTGCGGCGGCGACCAGTTCAGCGGTGCCTCCTCTCCGGCACGCAGCTTGGCGAGCGACGCTTCGCCGCGCTCCAGCGCCATCTTGCGGCCGGCTTCGAAGCCCAACTTCTTCTCGATATCCGCCTGTACGGTCTCGAAAGGTTTGATTGACGGCGGCACCTGCTCGATCACGCGCGCCGACACCAGGGTGTTCGTTGCAGTCTCGATCGCCTGCGTGTTGCGGCGGTTCTTGACCGCATCGTCCGAGAAGATCGCTTCGCGCAGTCGCTCGTTGTCGAACGGCGCCGGCATCAGCAGCCCCTTCGGAATCAGCGGGCTGGTCTTCACCTGCAGCCCGAGCTTCTCGGCGGCCGGTGCCAGACTGTCGGCCTGCTCATAGACGGTGTTGCTGAAGGTTTCCGCCAGTTCGGCAAAGCGCCGGCGGGCCGCCTGCTTCTTCAGCTCGTCGGTGATTTCGGCACGCGCCTCCTCCAGCGTCTTGCCCTGACCGCCGCGAACGTCCTCGACCTGGATGATGTGGTAGCCGAAGTCTGTTTCGACGACGCCGCTGACTTCGCCCTTCTTCAACGCGAAGGCCGCGTCCTCGAAAGGCTTCACCATGGTGCCGCGGCCGAAGAAGCCAAGCTCGCCACCGTTGTCCTTCGAACCCGGATCTTCGGAGTTGGCCTTGGCCAGCTCGGCGAACTTCGACGGGTCGGCCTTGACCGTCTTCAGCAGCGCCTCGGCCTTGGCCTTGACCGCCTTGCGATCTTCGGCGCTCGCGCCCGCCTCGACGGTCAGCAGGATATGGCGCGCCTTGCGCTCCTCGCCCTGCATGTAACGCGACTGGTTGGTCTCGAAGGTCTTGCGCACCTCCTCCTCGCTGACTTCCTGCGTCGCGGCGAGCGCGGCTTCGCTCAACACCAGGTACTCGACCTTGACCTGTTCCGGGACCGAGAACTCCTTCTGGTTGTCGTCGTAGTACTTGCGTACCTGTTCCGGCGTGATCTTGAACTGCTCGATGAACTCGAAGGGCGTAATGATGGCTTCGCTGACCTCACGCTCTTCCTGCTGCATCTGCGCCCAGCGACGGGCAAGCGACGCCGGCACGAAAGAACTGCCGGCGACACCGGTGTACAGCTGCCGGATGACCAGATCCTGACGGATGCGTGCCAGCAGGCCGTCGCGGCTGTAGCCCTGCGTCTGGGCAACCTGGTCGAAACGCGCCTCGGAGAACTTGCCGTCGATCTGGAAACCGGGCACGCCGGCGATGATCTGGCTCATGCGCGCGTCGGAAACGGTCATGTGCTGGCGCTGCGCCTCCTGCAGCAGGATGCGCTGGCTCACCAGACCATCCAGGGTCTGCGCGCGCGCCTGCGGCGTTTCCATCATTTTCGGGTCGAATTCATCACCCGCCATCTCGCGCAGACGATCGGTCTGGTCACGCAGCGCCTGTTCGAACTCCTCCGGAGCGATCTTCAGCTTGCCAACGACCGCCGCGTCTTCGCGCACCGCGTCGTTGTTCATGTAGGACTCGACGCCGAAGAAGGCGAAGGGCAACACCATCAGCAACAGGACGGCCTGAACCACGCGCTTGTTGTTGCGGACTGCATCGAACATAGGAACCTTTCGCGGAGCCCGGGCTTTTCGGGCGCAGGAAATGAAAAAGGCGAACATCCGTTCGCCCGCTGTCAGTTTTGGCGGAGTGGACGGGACTCGAACCCGCGACCCCCGGCGTGACAGGCCGGTATTCTAACCAACTGAACTACCACTCCAGTTTTGCTGGGCAACGAGGCAGGGACTGGTGGGTGCTGACGGGCTCGAACCGCCGACATTCGCCTTGTAAGGGCGACGCTCTACCAACTGAGCTAAGCACCCGCTGCCGACCGCAAACTGCGGGTCGCTGCAAAAAACAGCCCGCGATGATACCTCACAAGAGGCCGTTCGCGGGCTGTTGTCAGGCAGCGATCAGTGCGTAACGACCGAGCTGGCCGCTGCCGGTTCCTCGACCTTGGCAACCACGGTCGCCGGATCGGCGTCGGGCAGCGCGTCGGGCTTGCGCTCGAGCGCGCGCTCGAGCACGTCGTCGATCCACTTCACCGCGACGATCTCGATCGAGTTCTTCAGGGTGTCGGGCATGTCCGCCAGATCCTTCACGTTCTCCTGCGGAATCAGCGCCGTCCGGATGCCGCCGCGTACGGCGGCCAGCAGCTTCTCCTTCAGACCGCCAATGCCCAGCACCTCGCCGCGCAGCGTGATCTCACCGGTCATCGCGACGTCGGCGCGGACCGGAATGCCGGTCAGCGCGGACACCAGCGCCGTCGTGATCGCGATACCTGCGGACGGACCGTCCTTGGGCGTCGCGCCTTCAGGGAAGTGCACGTGCAGATCGGTCTTCTCGAACACCTCGTCCTTGATGCCCAGACGACGCGCCCGCGAACGCACCACCGAGCGCGCTGCCTCGACCGACTCCTTCATCACGTCGCCGAGCGAACCGGTACGCTGCACGGCGCCCTTGCCCGGCATGGTCGCGACCTCGATGGTGAGCAGCTCACCACCGACTTCGGTCCATGCGAGACCGGTCACCTGGCCGATCTGGTTGTCCTTCTCGGCGATGCCGAAGGTGTAACGGCGCACGCCGAGGAACTTGTCGAGGTTCTTCGCGTTGACCACCACCTTGGACGAGCGCTTGCGCAGCACGAGGCCCTTCACCACCTTGCGGCAGATCTTCGACACCTCACGCTCGAGCGCACGCACACCGGCTTCGCGGGTGTAGTAGCGCACGATGTCGCGCAGCGCATCTTCGGTGACGGACAGCTCTTCCTTCTTCAGGCCGTTGTTCTTCATCTGCTTCGGCACGAGATAGCGCTGGCAGATGTTGACCTTCTCTTCTTCCGTATAGCCAGACAGCCGGATCACCTCCATCCGGTCGAGCAGCGGCGCCGGAATGTTCAGCGAGTTGGCGGTCGCGACGAACATGACGTCCGACAGGTCGTATTCGACTTCGACGTAGTGGTCGACGAAGGTCGAATTTTGTTCCGGATCAAGCACTTCGAGCAGCGCCGACGACGGGTCACCGCGGAAGTCCTGGCCCATCTTGTCGACTTCGTCGAGCAGGAAGAGCGGGTTCTTCACCGCGACCTTGGTCATGTTCTGCAGGATCTTGCCCGGCATCGAACCGATGTAGGTACGGCGATGACCGCGGATCTCGGCTTCGTCACGCACGCCACCAAGCGCCATGCGCACGAACTTGCGGTTGGTCGCCTTCGCGATCGACTGGCCGAGCGAGGTCTTGCCGACGCCCGGAGGACCGACCAGACACAGGATGGGCGCCTTCAGCTTGTCGACCCGCTGCTGCACCGCCAGGTATTCGAGAATGCGTTCCTTCACCTTCTCCAGACCATAGTGGTCCTTGTCGAGAATCTTCTCGGCTTCGGCCAGATCCTTCGAGATGCGGGACTTCTTGCGCCACGGCAGGCCGACCAGCGTTTCGATGAAGTTGCGCACTACAGTGGCTTCGGCGGACATCGGCGACATCAGCTTGAGCTTCTTCAGCTCGGACTGTGCCTTGGCGATGGCTTCCTTGGTCATCCCGGCGGCCTTGATCTTCTTCTCGATCTCCTCGAGATCGGCGCCGTCCTCGCCCTCGCCCAGTTCCTTCTGGATGGCCTTGACCTGCTCGTTCAGGTAGTACTCGCGCTGGCTCTTCTCCATCTGCCGCTTCACGCGGCCACGGATGCGCTTCTCGACCTGCAGGATGTCGAGTTCGGTTTCCAGCTGCGACAGCAGACGCTCGATGCGCTCGGCGGTGCCGAACAGCTCGAGGATGTCCTGCTTCTGCTCGAGCTTGAGCGGCAGGTGAGCCGCAACCGTATCCGCCAGGCGACCCGCTTCTTCGATGCTGGACAGCGAGGTCAGGATTTCCGGCGGAATCTTCTTGTTCAGCTTGACGTACTGATCGAACTGGCTGATCAGCGCGCGACGCATCGCCTCGATTTCGTGCGAGGTCTGCTCGACGGCGGGCACGGTGGTGACCTGGGCCATGAACAGCGTCTTGATATCGACGATGTCCTCGACGGTCGCACGCTGCGTGCCTTCGACCAGCACCTTCACGGTGCCGTCCGGCAGCTTGAGCATCTGCAGAATGTTGGCAACGCAACCAATGCGGTAGAGATCCTCGGGGTTCGGCTCATCCTTGGCGGCGGACTTCTGCGCCACCAGCAGGATGCTCTTGCCGGCTTCCATGGCCGACTCGAGCGCCTTGATGGATTTCGGGCGACCGACGAACAGCGGGATCACCATGTGCGGGAAGACGACGACGTCCCGCAACGGCAGAAGCGGCAGTTCGAGTTGCTCGGGAACGGTTTGGAGGCTGGACATTGCTATTCCTTAACGCGACAGTGTCAGACAGATTGGGGCGGCACTTCCCGAATCAAGCCGCCCCGGCTCCGGCACCCGCGCAGCGCGCAAACCGACGCGCGGGTATCAGTTCGAACCGGACACCTTGGGCTGGTCGGCGAACAGCATGATCGGCTTGGTCTCGCCGTCGATCACACCCTCGTCGATCACCACCTTTGCGACATTCTCGATGCCCGGCAGTTCGTACATCGTGTCCAGCAGAGCCGACTCGATGATGCTGCGCAGACCACGTGCACCGGTCTTGCGCTTCAGAGCCTTGCGTGCGATCGCCTGCAGCGCGCCCGGACGCACCTCGAGTTCGACGCCTTCCATCTGGAACAACCGCTGGTACTGCTTGATCAGCGCATTCTTGGGCTCGATCAGAATCTGGATCAGCGCTTCCTCGTCCAGTTCCTGCAGCGTCGCAACGACCGGCAGACGGCCGACGAACTCGGGAATGAGACCGAACTTGATCAGATCCTCGGGCTCGACATTGCGCAGCGCCTCGCCGGTGCTGCGGTTGTCGCGGCTCTTCACCTCGGCGCCGAAACCGATGCCCACCTGCTCGGTGCGATTACGGATCACCTTCTCCAGGCCGTCGAACGCGCCGCCGCAGATGAACAGGATGTTGGTGGTGTCGACCTGGACGAAATCCTGGTTCGGGTGCTTGCGACCACCTTGCGGCGGTACGCTGGCGACCGTGCCCTCGATCAGCTTGAGCAGGGCCTGCTGCACGCCTTCGCCCGACACATCACGAGTGATGGACGGGTTGTCCGACTTGCGCGAAATCTTGTCGATCTCGTCGATGTATACGATGCCCTGCTGTGCGCGCTCTACCTCGTAGTCGCACTTCTGCAGCAGCTTCTGGATGATGTTCTCGACGTCCTCGCCGACATAGCCGGCTTCGGTCAGCGTCGTCGCATCAGCCATCACGAAAGGCACATTGAGCAGGCGTGCGAGCGTCTGCGCGAGCAGAGTCTTGCCGGAACCGGTCGGGCCGACGAGCAGGATGTTGCTCTTGGACAGTTCAACCTCGTCCTTGCGCGACATGTGGCGCAGGCGCTTGTAATGGTTGTAGACGGCAACGGCGAGGATGCGCTTTGCCGGCGACTGCCCGATCACATACTGATCGAGGATTTCGCAAATTTCCTTCGGCGACGGCAGATCGCCGCGCGCACTCTTTCCTGCCTGCTCGCTGCTGATTTCGTCGCGGATGATGTCGTTGCAGAGATCGATGCATTCGTCGCAGATGAAGACCGACGGCCCGGCGATGAGCTTCTTCACTTCATGCTGACTCTTCCCGCAGAATGAGCAGTAGAGCAGCTTCTCGGATCCCGATTTCTTGTCGGTCATGACTCAACTCCAAACTTGACAGGTACACCTGCGTTGCATGCGGAAACCCGCACTCAGGCGGCGCTCTCCGCCCGCGTTGTCAGTACCTTATCAATAATGCCGTACTCGCGCGCCTGTTCGGCCGAGAGGAAATTGTCGCGATCCGTGTCACGTTCGATTGTTTCGATCGGCTGACCGGTGTGATGCGCCATGATGCTGTTCAGCTTCGCTCTCAGCGTCAGAATCTCGCGTGCATGGATCTCGATGTCCGACGCCTGTCCCTGGAAACCACCCATGGGCTGGTGAATCATCACACGCGAATTCGGCAGGCAGAAGCGCTTGCCCTTGGCGCCCGCAGAGAGCAGAAAGGCGCCCATGCTGGCTGCCTGACCGATGCACAGCGTGGACACGTCCGGCTTGATGAACTGCATTGTGTCGTAGATCGACAGGCCCGCAGTGACCGATCCGCCCGGCGAATTGATGTAGAAGAAGATGTCCTTGTCCGGATTCTCGGACTCAAGGAACAGCAGCTGGGCGACGATCAGATTGGCCGTTGTGTCATTGACCGGACCAACCAGGAAAACGACGCGTTCGCGCAGCAGGCGCGAGTAAATGTCGTAAGCACGTTCGCCTCGACCACTTTGCTCGATGACCATGGGCACCATGCCCAGACCGACAGTTTCCGACATCATTCGATACTCTCCCGGGCGAGGCCGCACATGCGGCCTCTCGTATTCATTCAAAGAAGCATCGGACCTGTATAGCGCGACGATCAGTTCGTCGCCATCAGGTCGTCAAATTCGACGGTCTTGTCCGACACATTAGCAACGCTCAAAACCCAGTCCACCACGTTGTCTTCGACAACGAGCGCTTCGACTTGTGCCAGGCGCTGCGTGTCGCTGTAGTACCAGCGAATGACATCGGCCGGATCTTCGTAGCTTTGAGCCTGCTCTTCAACCACGGCGCGGATTTGTTCCGGCTTGGCATACAACTCGTTCTTCTTAACGATCTCGGCTACGACCAGACCAAGGCGAACACGGCGAACTGCCTGGTCGGCAAACCACGCCGGCTCTACAGGAATATCCTTGACGTTCATGCCGCGAGAGGCAAGGTTTGCGCGTGCCTCTTCAGCCATACGCTGTGACTCCTGCTCCACCAGCGCACTCGGCACGTCAAACTCGTGTGTCTCGAGCAACAGGTTCATCACCTCGTTCTTGACGCGCGCCTGAAGACGCTTTTTCACTTCGCGCTCAAGGTTGGACTTTACGTCCGCCTTCAGTTGTTCGATGTCGCCTGACGGGACACCGAGGGACTTTGCGAACTCAGCAGACAGCTCAGGCAGCACGGGCGCTTCGACTGACTTGATCTTAACCTCGAACTGAACGGTCGTACCCGCCAGATCCTTTGCCTGGTAGTCCTCAGGGAAAGTGAGCGAGAAGGTTTTGCTATCGCCCGCCTTCAAGCCTTCGACGTTCGACTCGAACTCGGGCAGAAGCGCACCCGCTCCGAGAACCACCGGAAAGTCTTCTGCCGTGCCGCCGTCGAAAGCTTCGCCTTCACGCGTGCCGCGGAAATCCATGACAATCCGATCATCCTTCGCTGCGGCCTTGTCGGCAGAGACGTAGCTAACACGTTGTTTGCGCAGAACGTCGAGCGTCTTCTCGACCTCGGCGTCTCCGACGGTCAGAACCGACCGCTCGAGCGCCTTGCCACTGAGGTCAGCGGCGACGATCTCCGGGTACACCTCGAAGGTCGCACTGAAGAACACCTTGCCGGGCTCGGTGGATTCTGCCGGTTCGATCTTGGGAAATCCGGCCACGCGGAGGTTCTGCTCCCGTACCGCTGCACCGAAAGCTTGCTGCACAGCTTCTGTGAACGCTTCGGAGCGCGCCTGCGCCGAATACTGCTGCTCTACGAGCTTCATCGGCACCTTGCCAGGACGGAAGCCAGGCATCTTCACCGTGCGCGCCATTCTCGCAAGGCGAGCGGCGACGTTTTTTTCGACATCCGCGGCGACCACCGACATGTTGATCTTCCGCTCGAGTGTGTTCACGGGTGTGGTGTTCTGCGCCATTAGCGAATGTCCTTGAATCGATGGGAAAAATTAGGCGTGGTTATATGAGGTTCCGCGATTGCGGATAGCTTTCTAGGATAACACAGCCAATGCCGCTCTGAGCCCCACCTCGCGCCAATCCTCGCGCACAAGTACCGCCGACGATGGTGACGGAGGCGTTGCGGAGTATCGAGTAGGCGCTGCTGCCGAACAGACGGTCGATTCCGGAGAATGCACGCGGTGTTTGTTGATCGGCCATGAGACGGATTGTGGTCCGGATGTGGTCGTTTTTGTGTTGGGTGTTGTTTTGGTGGCAGAAGCACAAACGCCCGATCACTGAGTGGTGATCGGGCGTTGTGTTGAGGGGTAGCCTGGCGCTGACCTACTTTCGCGAGCGAGGTGCTCACTATCATTGGCGCGGCTGCGTTTCACGGTCCTGTTCGGGATGGGAAGGGGTGGTTCCACAGCGCTATGGGCACCAGGCTGAAGCTTTTCATGTTGGCGCGAGGTGCATCGGGCCGACATGTGGAAGAAGTAAAGGATATGGGGTGATTGTGTGCGCGAGGCACTTGGATCACCGGTGCTGATTCAACGAGTTGTTGAGCACACGGTTATAGGGTCAAGCCGCACGGGCAATTAGTACTGGTTAGCTTAATGCATTACTGCACTTCCACACCCAGCCTATCAACGTGGTGGTCTTCCACGACCCTTCAGGGGGATCGAGTCCCCGGGAAGTCTCATCTTGAGGCGAGTTTCGCGCTTAGATGCTTTCAGCGCTTATCTCTTCCATACTTAGCTACCCGGCGATGCCACTGGCGTGACAACCGGTACACCAGAGGTATGTCCACTCCGGTCCTCTCGTACTAGGAGCAGGCCCCCTCAAACTTCCAGCGCCCACGGCAGATAGGGACCAAACTGTCTCACGACGTTTTAAACCCAGCTCACGTACCACTTTAAATGGCGAACAGC
>JAVEVQ010000159.1:0-3348 GCA_034004945.1 Methyloversatilis sp.
GGCGAGTGCTTTACAAAAAATCCATGGTGCGATTCCAGCCTGGGAAGCTTACTGGACGAATGAAGTTATCCCGGTGTTTCGAGCCGGATATATGCCACCTATTGCCGATGGGTTTGAGCGCTTTATGCAGTCGAAAACGATCACCTGTAAGGTTAACCAGATTATCGAGGAACAAACCAACCAATCCCAGACAAATCCTTATGATAGCCATCCTTCGCTGCATGATCGGATCGCTGCCATTGGCGCCCAACCTGTAATTACTGAACTACCCGATGAGCCTTCGGCTATTTTTCTAATAAACAATATTCCGCAAATTGAGATTGATCTTGTGAAAAGAATCTCCAAAATAGCCCATATTGAGCATCTGACGCCTGCTAGCTGGGACGATTTGGTGAAGCTTTATTATATTCCTGGCTGGGAGTCCAGTATTAAGCAGCAAAGATTGGCTCTGGAAGGAGTGAAGCCAGAAAACCTTCCTGAACTGGCTCAAAATCTGCCAAAATATGAATCGAAAATAATGGGAATGTTTGACTTGCCATTGCAGCAGCGATTAGACTATGGCTACCAACTGATCGGCGCGGCATTAACTATGGCTTTATTTAAGAAGGGCTGGACAGTAAATGCGGCTCCGGGTGAGGATGTTACCGCAATCCTGAAAGAGAAAACTATGTTTACTTTCAAAATCTTCCCCAACCTGGTTTCCGGGGCGTTGACCGGAGAACAATGGCTAGCTATCATTAAAGAAATTGGGATTGCAGGCACGGACTTGAGTAAAGCGGTTATAGATAAAAGCCTGCCAGAAGGTTGATGAAATACTCTAAGGAACCAGTAAAGGCCGAATTAGCGATAAATCCCCGTATAGTAATTCCCATGCATCAGTCACACACAGATCAGAATATTTTAAAAAAAGTTACTTTCAAAAATGGACGCAGACTTCCTGGTCATGGATGTCTGAGAGAAAATAACTCCTTAACTTATTTTCAGGAATGCAAAGGGATAACCGATTGGTTGACTGGAGTGAGGTTATTTTGTATATGCCGAATCTGCTTCTGATGAAGGGGTTTTAAATGCAGAGAATAATATATGGCTGCCGTGTCTTATTGAGAATCACTGATTCGACGCTAAGAATGCTGGCCATATGAGATTCGATTAAAGAAAGAGGATTTAATGAAAGAAATTACTAAACATAACATAGTTTATACTTGCATCATTTATACACCTATAGGAGCCGCTACAGTATCAGCAGTTGACGATGCACTGACTGGATTGTGGTTTATGGGACAGAAATACTATCCATCTAATGTGGACGTTTGGGTTAATGATCCGGATTATCCAATATTTAAGAGGTTGCGAGCCTGGCTTTCTGAATATTTTTCTGGAATCAACAATCCATCTGATTTGCGACTTGAACCTCAGGGGACAGTTTTTCAAAAAGCAGTTTGGAATATCCTTTTGAAAATTCCATATGGACAGGTTGCTACTTATGGTGAAATCGCTAAAACAATTGCAATCGCCTGTAATTTACCTTCCATGTCTGCCCAGGCGATTGGCGGAGCTGTTGGACACAACCCAATTTCCATATTAATCCCCTGTCACAGGGTTGTTGGTTCTAACCGAAGTCTGACTGGTTATGCAGGAGGTCTTGATAAAAAAGAATATCTGCTTCGTTTGGAGAACATCAATTTACAGCAGGCTAATCTGGACGAATTAAGTCTGCAGGTTTGTGAATAAGATGCGCAAGGGATTAGAGTCAAACAAGTTTACCGAAAAATAGTCCTTCACGAAAGATGTTGTCAAGAAAATACGGGTATTGGGTGACCAAAACAGGGTCATTTCATTCGTACCAATCCATTCCAGCTTCTCTATCTCACCATTCTGGCCATTCTTTTCAACCCATTCCGGCGCAAGCCGGAATCCAAAGTCTTTCTAAATCCATTCCGTTGCAAAACGGAATCCAGGGGTGGGGCGGAGATTATTCCACCACAAAATGGAAAGATCCTGCTGACCAAAAGTCGGAATGTGACTGATGTGGATAACTGGTCTATAATTAATAGTGCGAATAGCACTACAGGATTGTTTTGGATATTGAGGGTAGGGTGATGTGTGATGGAACTAATTCAGAGAATTAATATTTTGGCTCAGTGGATGTTTGATGCTGAAAAACTGGTAGTTTTTACAGGCGCTGGTATCAGTACCGAATCAGGGTTATCAGACTTCCGTGGTCCAGACGGCCTTTGGACACGAAAAGCCAGGGGTTTACCTGCTAAGGCTATGGATTGGTCTGCCGCTGAACCTAACGAAGGGCATATGGCAATAGTTGAACTTCAGGATTTAAACAAGCTAAAATTTCTTATTTCACAAAATGTCGATAATCTCCATTTAAAATCCGGCATACGCATTGAATTATTGGCTGAGCTGCATGGTAATATCACCAAAATACGCTGTACTCGATGCGGTTTCAAAATGGATAACTTTAATGAGCCAATCCTGTGCCCGGAATGCGGCGGTGAAATGGTAACCAGCGTGGTTGATTTTGGGCAACCTTTACCAGAAAAAGATTTTAACGATGCTATCAAACACTCACATGATTGTGACCTTTTTTTAGTAATTGGATCAAGTCTGGTTGTTTATCCTGCTGCTGATATGCCAGAATTAGCCAAAAATTCAGGCGCCAGGTTAGTAATTATTAATGAAGGTGAAACTCCACTGGATAACCAGGCTCATCTCAGATTTAATGAAACAATTAGTTCGGTTCTACCTCCCGCAGTTAACCGGCTGAAACAGTTGTTAAAGAGCGCTTAGTAAATTTAGAACAAAAATTAAACAGGAAAGCCGGATCAATGCTTAAGAATGCAATGGAAATATTCCATGAATTTAAAAATTGTAAAGATACTCTTTGGATATATAAAGAACAGGAGTGTATTTTTAAATCTGATAAGGATGTATTAGGGCCGCTTATTGAATATATACAGAGCGCTGTTGTCACAGGGGATCAAATATTGATTATGGATAAAGTGATGGGGAACGCGGCAGCTCTTTTGTCTATTAAAGCTGGAGCTACACAGATATACTCTCCCCTTGGTAGTGAACTGGCATCAAAAACATTAAGTAAATATAAAGTAAACTGGTATATAGAGCAGTTGGTTCCCTTTATATTAGCCCGAAATGGTAGGGACATGTGTCCGATGGAAAAATTATCATTGATCCATACTCCTGATAAATTTTATGAAGTCCTTAAATCAAAATTTAATCCTTCCTCAAATATAGTGGATAAGGCTTTGTAATATCAGGTTCATTTCATGCTTTCCTATCCCTTCCGGCTTCTCTTACTCACCATTCCGGCGAAAG
>JAVEVQ010000069.1:0-15650 GCA_034004945.1 Methyloversatilis sp.
ATGCCGCTGCCCTGGCCGCGCGATGGGTCTTCCATGGTCGGCAGGCCCTGCGCGAAGGCCGACAGCGGCAGGCCCGCGAGCGCCAGCGGCAGCAGCGGAGCGGCGATGCGGGACGGAATGCGATGGGGTGTCGGAGGCATGTTCATGGCGTATGGCCCTTCGTGACGGTCAGGAGAGGAGGAAGAAGGTCAGCACCAGGTACATCGCCACGAAGCGCACGACGACGGCGAGGAACTGACGTTCACTGATGCGGTGCTCGGCCCAGCCGACGTAGGCGGTGCGCATGGCCCACACGCCCCACAGCAGCAACACGGCGAACACGAAAGCGAGCACCACGGCAGCGACGGCCGAAGGCGCAAAGCCGCCGTTGGCCTGGAAGGCGGCGACCTGATCGGCAGAGGGCGTCATGGCGACGGCTCCTCGTCGTCGGCGCGATCGCGGCGGACGTAGTCGCCGGCCAGCGGGACGGGATCGCGCGGCTGGGCGCGCTGGGGCACGAGGTAGTCCTGCAGGCCGGCGCGAACGCGCTTCAGGTCGGCACGCAGTCGGGCGTAGTCGAAGTGGTAGCGGGCGCGTTCCTGCGGAGCGGTATGGGCAGCGTGCTCGGCGAGGCGGTCGATCAGGTCGAGTTGGCGGGTGAGGGCCGCCAGTTGCTCGTGTTCAGCGGTGGCATCGCCGGCCGATGCGGGCGATGCGCCGGCCAGCGCGATGGTCAGCGCCAAGGCCAGGGCCGGCACACGGCGGCAGGGGGGCGTCGGGTTGCCAAGGGGTGTCATCACGCCGTTCCACAGTCGTCTGGATGGCGGGATGCTGCGGCGTGAAGCTTGGGTGTGCCGCAAAGAATCGGAACGGGCGGTGCACCGGATTTGCCTCCATGATTGGCGTAGCGCCGTTTCCGGACAAGGGCCGGGAGTCCAGGACCTGGCTGCTAGAGCAAGACGGGCCGGTCACTGATGTGGAAACCCTGCTGGCGCGGTGCGCCTACTTCTCTCCGCTGGCCGACGTCGTCACTGCGGTGGCGGCTTGACGCGACGTGACGCTCGCCCCCGTGGTGGGGCTATCCCCTCACGAACTGGATGACCTCGCGCTGGCGAGCTGCGCATTTAGCTGTTCAGCATTGCACTGGTTTGCTCTACACTTGCCAGGATTGTCACCAACGCCTGTGCCACCCTCACTGGGTGAGGAAGCAATGAAAGACGAGCCCGGACAGATATTGACCCTCGATGAAGTGGCTGCCTACCTCAAAGTGGGCAAGCGCACGGTCTATCGCTTGGCAGCAGCCAAGGAGATTCCGGCCTTTAAGGTGGGCGGGATATGGCGCTTTCGCAAGGCCGATCTGGAACGGTGGATCGCCAGTCGGACGGGCAAGGCTGCATTCGATGGTGAACGTGGAGGGGAAAAGTGACCAGCACTACTTCCGCCCCTTCAAAGCAGGGGCAACCCGCAAAAAGAAAACGTAAAGGATGACAGGGGCATGTCCAACCCGTTCTTCGATCAGCCAATCCTGAACTCGCCCTACGCGCGTCCTACGCGTCATTGGGAGTTGGACGGCAGCGGCCAGCCTACGCAGATCATCAAGGAATCGCGCCGTCAGCCGTCTTGCCCTGAAGCTTGCCACGGGCGAGGGCAAGACCACGGTCATGGTCAGGCTCAAGCGCGACGGGCATGGGGTGGAGCCGGTGGCGCTGGCGACCAGTTTCAAGATTTTGATCGACTGAAGGTTCGGACGTGAACAACAACAAAGAAGCCGAACGGGCGGAACTGCACAAAACCATCTGGCGCATCGCCAACGACCTGCGCGGCAGCGTGGACGGCTGGGACTTCAAGAGCTACGTGCTCGGCATGCTGTTCTACCGCTTCGTCTCGGAGAACCTCACCGCCTACCTGAACGACGAAGCCCATCGCGCCGGCGAAAAGGCTTTCGACTACGCCGCGCTTTCCGATGCCGATGCCGAACAGGGCCGCGCCGAAACGGTCAAGGAAAAGGGCTTCTACATCCTGCCCTCGCACCTGTTCGTCAACGTGCGCGAGCGGGCGCGGCACGACGCCAACCTCAACGAGACCCTGTCCCGCGTGTTCAAGGACATCGAAGGCTCGGCCATCGGCGCGGATAGCGAGGACGACTTCAAGGGTCTGTTCGACGACCTCGATGTCAACAGCGGCAAGCTCGGCCCCACCGTCGCCAAGCGCAATGAAAAACTGGTCAAGCTGCTCGACGCTATCGGCGACCTGCCGCTGAGCCACAACGGCAACACCATCGACCTGTTCGGCGACGCCTACGAATACCTGATGCAGATGTATGCCTCGACCGCTGGCAAGTCCGGCGGCGAGTTCTACACCCCGCAAGAAGTCTCCGAACTGCTGGCACGCATCGCGGTCAGCGGCAAGACTGAAGTCAACAAGGTGTACGACCCGGCCTGCGGCTCCGGCTCGCTGCTGCTCAAGTTCGCCAAGGTGCTGGGCCACGACAAGGTGCGACAGGGCTTCTACGGGCAGGAAATCAACCTGACCACCTACAACCTGTGCCGCATCAACATGTTCCTGCACGACGTGAACTACGAGAAGTTCGACATCGCGCACGGCGACACGCTCACCGACCCGGCGCACTGGGACGACGAGCCGTTCGAGGCCATCGTTTCCAATCCGCCGTATTCCATCAAATGGGCGGGCGATAGCAACCCGCTGCTGATCAACGACCCGCGCTTCGCGCCTGCGGGCGTGCTGGCGCCCAAGAGCAAGGCCGACCTCGCCTTCACGATGCACATCCTGAGCTGGCTGGCGACCAGCGGCACGGCGGCCATCGTCGAATTTCCCGGCGTGCTGTATCGCGGCGGCGCGGAGCAAAAGATCCGCCAGTACCTGATCGACAACAACTACGTCGATACCGTCATCCAGTTGCCGCCCGACCTGTTCTTCGGCACCACGATCGCCACCTGCATCATCGTGCTGAAAAAATCCAAACGCGACAACGCGACCTTGTTCATCGATGCGTCTGCCGAATTCGTGCGCAACGGCAACAAGAACAAGCTGACCGAGGCGAACCAGCAGAAGGTGCTCGACGCCTTCACGGGTCGGAAGGATGTGACGTACTTCGCCAAGCTGGTCGAGAACGCCGACATCGTAGCGAATGACTACAACATCTCGGTTTCGTCGTACATCGAACAGCCCAACAACGATGAAGCCGTGGACATCAAGGCGCTCAACGCAAAGATCGCTCGCATCGTGGCGAAGCAAGCCGAACTGCGGACGCAGATCGATGCCATCGTTGCCGAACTGGAAGGAGAAGATACGTGAGCCGCATTGACTCCCTCATTTCCGATAAATGCGCTGATGGCGTTGAGTTCAAGGCCATTGAAAGCTTCGTCTTGCGGCCCACGAATATTCGATGGACGGACCAAGGCGAGACCGAATATCAATACATTGACCTGACCTCGGTTGACCGGGCGACGCACGCGATCATTGAAACGTCCGCCATTACCAGCGAAAACGCACCGAGCCGTGCGCAGCAAATTGTCCGCGAAGGCGATGTGATCTTCGGAACCACGCGCCCGATGCTGAAACGGTATGCCGTCATCCCACGCGAATACGACGGCCAGATTTGCAGCACAGGATTTTGTGTCCTCCGGCCTGACAACAACATCGTACTCACCAATTTCCTGTTCCATCTGCTCGGAACCGATGATTTCTACACCTACGTCGAAGCCAATGAGCGCGGCGCGAGCTATCCCGCCATCCCAGACAACGTGGTGAAGAAGTTTCGAGTTCCCGTTCCGGCGCTCGAAGTCCAGCGCGAAATCGTGAAAGTGCTTGACACTTTCACCAAGCTGGAGGCGGAGCTGGAGGCGGAGCTGGAGGCGGAGCTGGAGGCGCGTCGGCGGCAGTACAAGTACTACCGCGACGCGCTCTTGACGTTCGGCGAACGCACGGACGCTGACGCAAGCAAGCAAGCAAGCAAGCAAGGCTAATGGCAATGGGTGAAATCGGCAAATTCATTCGCGGCCGTCGCTTCACCAAGGACGACATCGTCGAGCACGGCATTCCGAGCATCCATTACGGCGAGATCTACACGCATTACGGTGTGGCCACGGCGTCGACCGTCTCGCATGTCCGTGCGGACATGGCGCAGCAACTGCGGTATGCGCAACCGAACGACGTGGTGATCGCCGCAGTAGGCGAGACGGTCGAGGATGTCGCCAAGGCCGTGGCGTGGCTTGGCGACGAAGACGTTGCGATTCACGATGACTGCTTTCTTTTCAGGCACTCGATGAACCCGAAGTTCGTGTCTTACTGTCTTCAGACCGAGGCCTTTCACGCACAGAAGAACAAATATGTCGCCCGCGCCAAGGTGAAGCGCCTGTCCGGCGAGAGCCTTGCGAAGATTCGTATTCCTGTGCCACCGCTTGAAGAACAGGAGCGCGTTGTCTCCATCCTCGACAAGTTCGACGCACTGGTGAACGACCTCTCCTCCGGCCTGCCCGCCGAGATCAAGGCGCGCCGCCAGCAATACGAGCACTACCGCGACCGCCTGCTCACCTTCCGGGAGGCCGCGTGAGCGAAGACCTCAAGCCCTCCCGCTACGAACCGATTGCGCTTTCCAACGAAAGCACCGTCGTCGCGGAATTCGTGCGCCCGGACGAGGTACGCGAGGAACGCTACCAGTCCGAGGCGGAGCTTGAGCACGACCTCATCGAGCGCTTGCAGGTACAGGCCTACGAATACCTGCGCATCGGCAGCGAGGCCGACCTGATCGCCAACCTGCGCCGCCAGTTGGAGGCGCTGAACAAGATCACGCTCAGTGACAAGGAATGGCAGCAGTTCTTCGGCGAGAAGATCGCCGGGGCCAACGACGGCATCGTCGAGAAGACCGCCCGCATCCAGGAAGACCACGTTCAGGTCTTGAAGCGCGACGACGGCAGCACCAAGAACATCTACCTGATCGACAAGCAGAGCATCCACAACAACCGCCTGCAGGTCATCAACCAGTACGAGATCGAAGGCAAGCGCGCCAACCGCTATGACGTGACGGTGCTGGTCAACGGCCTGCCGATGGTGCACATCGAGCTGAAGCGGCGGGGCGTGGACATCCGCGAGGCGTTCAACCAGATCGACCGCTACAAGCGCGACAGCTTCTGGGCCGGTTCCGGCCTGTTCGAGTACGTGCAGTTGTTCGTCATCAGCAACGGCACGCTGACCAAGTACTACAGCAACACCGTGCGCGACGGCCACCTCGCCGAGCAGCGCAACAAGCGCGACCGCAAGAAAACCTCGAACAGCTTTTCCTTCACCAGTTGGTGGGCCGACGCGAAGAACCAGCCGATCACCGAACTGGCCGATTTCACCAAGACCTTCTTCGCCAAGCACGCGCTGCTGAACATCCTCACCCGGTATTGCGTGTTCGACGTGGATCGCAAGCTGCTGGTGATGCGCCCCTATCAGATCGTCGCGGCGGAACGCATCCTGCAACGCATCGCCACTGCCACCAACCATCGGCAACTGGGAACGGTGGCGGCGGGCGGCTACATCTGGCACACCACGGGCAGCGGCAAGACGCTGACCAGCTTCAAGGCCGCTCAACTGGCGCGTGGGCTGCCGGAAATCGACAAGGTGCTGTTCGTGGTGGACCGCAAGGATCTGGACTACCAGACCATGCGCGAGTACGAACGCTTCGAGAAAGGTGCGGCCAACTCCAACACCTCGACGGCGGTGCTGCAAAAGCAACTGGAGGATGCGAACGCACGCATCATCATCACTACCATCCAGAAGCTCAGCCGCTTCGTTGCCAAGAACAAGAAGCACCCGGTGTACGACGCGCACGTCGTGGTGATCTTCGACGAATGCCACCGCAGCCAGTTCGGCGACATGCACGCGGAGATCACCCGCGTCTTCAACCGCTACCACCTGTTCGGCTTCACCGGCACGCCGATCTTCGCCGACAACGCAGGCTCGGGCGGCAACCCGCGCTTGCGCACCACCGAGCAGGCCTTCGGCGACAAGCTGCACACCTACACCATCGTCGATGCGATCAACGACAAGAACGTGCTGCCGTTCCGCATCGACTACATCAACACCATCAAGACCGCGCCGAACGTGCGCGACAAGCAGGTGTCGGCCATCGACACGGAGCGGGCGCTGCTCGCGCCGGAACGCATCACGCAGATCGCGGGCTACATCCGCGAGCACTTCGACCAGAAGACCAAGCGCAGCGCCAGCTATCGGCACGGCGGCAAGCGGCTCAACGGCTTCAACTCGCTGTTCGCCACGGCCTCCATCGACGCGGCCAAACGCTACTACACGGAGTTCACCAGCCAGCAAAAGGACATCCCGCCCGCACAGCGGCTGAAGATCGGCCTGATCTACAGCTTCGCCGCCAACGAGGACGTCGATGGCCTGCTGGAAGAGGAGGAATTCGAGACCGAAGGGCTGGACCAAGGCTCGCGCGACTTCCTCGATGCGGCCATCAAGGACTACAACGGCCTGTTCGCCACCAACTTCGACACCTCCGCCGACAAGTTCCAGAACTACTACAAGGATTTGTCGCAGCGGCTGAAGAACCGCGAGCTTGACCTCGTGATCGTGGTCAACATGTTCCTGACCGGCTTCGACGCCACCACGCTGAACACGCTGTGGGTGGACAAGAACCTGCGCGCGCACGGGCTGATCCAGGCGTATTCGCGCACCAACCGTATCCTCAATTCGGTCAAGACCTACGGCAACATCGTTTCCTTCCGCGATCTGGAACAGGCCACCAACGACGCGTTGGCGCTGTTCGGAAACAAGGACGCCAAAGGCATCGTGCTGCTCAAGCCCTACGCGGACTACTACGCCGAGTACCAGAAGAAGGTCGCCGAACTGGTGGCGCTGTTTCCACTGGGCAAGGCCATCACCGGCGAGGCTGCGCAGAAGGCGTTCATCAAGCTGTTCGGCTCGATCCTGCGGCTGAAGAACATCCTCACGGCCTTCGATGATTTCGCGGGCAATGAAATCCTCAGCGATCGCGATTTTCAGGACTACCAGAGCCTGTACCTGAACCTGTACGCCGAGTTCCGCAGTGCCTCCGACGCCGAGAAGGAAACGATCAACGACGACGTGGTGTTCGAGATCGAGCTGATCAAGCAGGTCGAGATCAACGTCGATTACATCCTGATGCTGGTCGAGCGCTACATCAAGGCCAAGGGCACCGGCAAGGACAAGGAAATCCTCGCGACCATCGAGCGCGCGATCAATTCCAGCCCGTCGCTGCGCAACAAGAAAGACCTCATCGAGCAGTTCGTGGATTCCGTTTCGCCGAAGGCCCGGGTTGATGCGGAATGGCAGGCGTTCGTTGCCAGGAAAAAGGCCGAAGAACTTGACCAGATCATTGCCGATGAGGGCTTGAAGGCAGACGAGACGAAAGCGTTCGTGGACAACGCCTTCCGCGACGGCGCGATTCCGACCACAGGCACGGCCATCACGAAGATTCTGCCGCCAGTCTCGCGGTTCTCGAAGAACAACAACCATTCGGCGAAGAAGCAGACGGTGCTGGACAAGCTCGCGGCGTTCTTCGAGCGGTATTTCGGATTGGGGTGAAGCTATGGCTGACGATGCACTCGCACAGACCGATGCAGATGCCTTGCTGCGCATGGAGAAGGTTCCTGCGTCGGCGGACACCTTTCACTTCCCCGACTTGGGCGGGCGGATCGAGTTGCCACTGGTGTCGCGTGACGAGCGCGAGCAGTTCTCGCTGGACATCAATCGCAAGCGCATCTCCCTGACCACGGGCTATCAAGCCCGTGGTCGGAAGGTTGTCGTTCTTGCGCGCCTCGATTTCGCTGCGCCGCATCGCAATCCGGATGGCAGTGAGGTTGGCGTGCCGCATTTGCATCTGTACCGCGAAGGCTACGGCGACAAGTGGGCGGTCGAGGTTCCCGACGGCATCTTGAGCAACCCGGCCGATGCGTGGCAGGTACTGCACGATTTCATGCGCTACTGCGGCGTGGTCGAGCAACCCAATATCGTGCGGGGACTATTCTCATGAGCACGACCGATGACCTGATCAACCGCTACTACGACTGGCTCAAGGCCAAAACCAACTGGCGCGAGATCAATGACTGGGTGGAAATCACCACGCCGTATCTGGATCGCCACAACGATTGCATCCAGATTTACCTCAAGCGGCAGGACAGCGAATGGGTGCTAACCGACGATGGCTACACGCTGGCCGATCTGGCGCAGTCCGGGTGCGAAATCGACACGCCGCGCCGCAAGGCGCTGCTGGCTACCACGCTCAACGGCTTCGGCGTTCAGCAGACTTTCGATGCCTTGGAGGTCAAGGCCACGGAGGAAAACTTTCCGCTGCGCAAGCACAGCTTGTTGCAGGCCATCCTCGCGGTCAATGATCTGTTCTACGTCGCACGCGCCAATGTCGAGAGCTTCTTCTTCGAGGACGTGGCCTTGTGGCTCGACGATGCCGACGTGCGCTACACCTCGCGCGTGAACTTCGTTGGGCGCAGCCACTACAACCATCAGTTCGATTTCGTGGTGCCGAAGTCCAAGCGTGCACCGGAGCGTATTCTTCGCGTGATCAACAATCCCAACAAGGACACTGCTCAAAACACTGCTTTCGCGTGGCTGGACACCAAAGAAGTGCGACCTTCTGATTCTCAAGCGTTTGCCATCTTGAATGACCGTGACCGCCAGATCGGTGATGCCGTGCAGGATGCCTTGCGCAGCTATGACATCACGCCGATTGCGTGGAGCAAGCGCGAGGATTTCAGGGAACGCTTGGCGGCATGAGCGTAACGGGCCAAAGATGAACGATGCCGATCTCCAATTATCGACGCCGACGAGTTGGCGACGCTGCGTGCCGCGCGCGGGAGTTTCTGCACGTTTCCGGCGTGGCTCCGGCTTCGGAGTTCTTGGCGGACTTGACCGGTTGACGGCAAACGGAGATGCGCGATGGCCTTGGGGCAGATGGAGAAAATCCTGTTACTGGCGAATTCGGGGGCAACATGGTCGAGCTAGGAAATGAAGGAGCGCCGAAGTGCATGTTGCCCGCCTGAAAATCTCCGGCTTCCGAGGCGTGCGTTCGGCGGACATCGTATTGGGCCGCCATGCCGTACTGGTGGGGCCAAATAATAGCGGCAAGACCACCGTGATCGAGGCGCTGGCGTTGCTGTTCGGGCGCGATCGTCTGGTGCGCCGCCTGACCGAGCATGACTTTCATTGCAGCGAGCCCGACGAAACCGCCCGCATACTGTGCATCGCCACGGTCACGGGCTTTACGCCCAACGACCCGCACCACCATTCGTCTTGGTTCAGCCCCGAACGCGGCGTCGAGAAATGGTTCGACCCGAAAGCCAAGACACTGAGCGCCGCGCCGGACGCGCAGCATACCGATCTGGCAGTGCAGATCGGTTTTGCTGCACGCTTCGACCTGGACGAACTGGAAGCCGAAACGCTCCGTTTCTTCGTGGATGACGAGGCCACACTGGGCGATCCGTTCGCGGAAGACGCGCACCTGCGCACGATCCACACCAAGGTGCTCCAGGAGTTGGGCTTCTTTCTGGTCCCGGCCTCGCGCACATGGGACCGCTGGATTTCCTTTTCCTCGGAGTTGTTCCGCCGCGTCGTGGCGACGCGTGGGGACATGCCCGCGCAGGCAGTGCGCGCCGAGCGCCGGAGACTCTGGAGCCCGCCGGACGGTGCGCGGCTCGAAGACCAGCCGGGGCTTTCCGAGATCGTCGGCGCGGCCAATGATGAGTTGCGAGCGCTCATGGCCAGCGCCCCAAAACTCCAGTTGCGCCTGACCGCGACTGACAGCGACTCAGTCTTGGAAAGCGTGGTGCCGCACTTCGTGCAAGGCACGGGGCCAACCCTTCCCTCGCAGCGGCAGGGCACGGGCCTTGTTTCCCTTCAAAGCCTTCTATTGCTCATGCAGTTCGGCAAGGCGCGCGCGGAAACGGGCCAGTCCTTCATGCTGGCCGTCGAGGAGCCGGAATTGCACATCCAGCCCTCGCAGCAAAAGCGGTTGGTCAACCGCCTCAATGCGCTGTGCAACCAGACGATAGTCACGACGCATTCGCCCATCGTGGCCGCAATGTTTCCGGCTCCCGATACGCTCTTTATCGAAACGCGCGAGGGCGCGTTGAGCGCCAAGCCACTGATGGACGCTGTGCCCGCGCAGCCGACTAACCACCAGCAGCACTTGCTCTACGCATGGCGGCAGAAGCTGGTGGCCGCGCTCATGCACGAATGCGTCCTGATCCCCGAAGGGGTTTCGGACGTGGCATGGCTTGAGGCGCTGCAAACCGCTCTTGAGCAGCATCAGGGTTGGGATAACGCGCAAGCGAATACGCCGCTTCTCTCCACTTTCGTTGGCATCGTGCCGACCATCGACGCCAAGATTGCCGACACCTTCGCGCTGGTCAGCGCCGTTCACGCGCGGCCCTGCATCCTTGTGGACGGGGACAATGACGGGCGCGGCTACTTCGATGCGGTGAAGGGCAGCAATCCGCCGCCGCGCTGCGTCGTGTTCTGGCCGCAGGGCTGGGCGATGGAGCATGTGGTTTCGTGGATTGCGGGCGCGGATGAAGCCGCGATGCTGGCCGCGCTCGGAACCGCGCTGGGTGCTCCTTTCGCCGACCTTGGGGCGCTCACCGCACATTTGCTTACCCGGAAATCCTACGCGCCGACCCATGAAAGCGCCGTCGTCACGCTCATGGTGAATGCGGCCTGCCGGGTGCGCGCCGCGCAGTTGCTCGATGCCCTGTGCGACGTGCTGCGCGATCCCGCCAACGCCAATACACCGCTTTTTGCGCGCATCCCGGCGGATTCGACCGCTGCCACGCACGTTTTCCAGTTTGTGCCGCCGCCATGACGTTCGATTTCTTCGAGGGCGCGGCGGGCACCGGCAAGACCCATAACCTCGTGGGCCGAGCAGGAGAACTCGTGCAGGATGGAGCGCTGGGTGAAGGACACAAGCTCCTGGCGCTCACCTTCATGAACGGCGCGCGCCGCCGCCTGGATGCGCGCCTTGGAGAGAATGCGGCTTTCCGCAGGCGCTTTGATTGTCAGACCTTCGATGTGTTCGCTCGGACATTGGCCGCGCGGCGCCGAAGCCTGATTACGCCCGCGATGCAGCAGCAGGCCGATGCTCTGAGCGAATTTGACGGGCCGTGCGCGCTTGCCGCATCGCTCCTTGAAGAAGAAGCCGTCCGCAAATGGGTGGCAAGGAGTTTCCCCCTAATCTTGGTGGATGAAGCGCAAGACCTCGACGAACACCGACTGCGTATTCTTCAAGGACTTTCGCAATCCTGCCGGATTGTGGCGGCAGCGGACGCATTTCAGTGTCTTCATGACGGTCGCGACACCGCGCCGCTGATTGGCTGGCTTGAGGGCGCGGGCCAAACCCACCGTCTCACACAGGTCCAACGCACCAATCAGCAGGGATTGCTGGCCGCTGCACTGGCGGTGCGTGATGGCCAGGACATCAAGGCCGCTCTGACTGCAAACACCTACAACAACAGGACAACATGGAACGGCGCAGGATTCCGGCTTTCCGAAGTGCCTGTAAAGAATAACAATTCTGGGCTACTGGCATGGGCGATTGCCAACGAGATTGCGCAGCGCCAAGGCTCTGTCGTCATACTCACCCCGGATGGGCGCAACACGATTATCCGTGCCGCACTCAATACCGTTCAGACCAAGCAGTACACTCGCAAAAACAGCGGCGCGACCTTCGGGCCGTATCCGCACACATGGGATCGTCACGACAATGAAGAAGCCAGCGCCTTGCTGGCCGATATCGCGTTACCGGAAGCCGCATCATGCGCCGATCTTCGCGCGCTTCTCACGCCCTTGGCAGGACACGCGCCCTTCGTGCAGGCCCTTAGCCGCATCGACCGCTTGCGGCGGGCTCACGGGCAAGCGGCCTTCACCGCCGCGCAAGTCACCGAGTTTGTGCAGGAGGCCGTGCGCAACCGTTCGCGTCTGGGCTTCCGGCAGCACCGTGGCCATCTTGCCATGACGATCCAGCGCGCCAAGAACCGCGAGTTTCCGAACGTAATTGTGCTTTGGCCGCACACGGCCACAGGCAGCGCCGAGCATTTGCGAAGGCTGCTCTACAACGCCATCACACGGGCACAGAGCCATTGCACGGTCATCGTGCTGGGTCAGAATCGTCTGGACGCGCCGCCATTTGCGCCCGTGCCAACGCTAGCATCTCGGCGATAGCGAAGGTGGCGATCGCTCAATCCGATCACGCGAAACTGCGCCCTCTTCTTGAGGACATCGCTCACCTTCTGTCGCCGGGCATGGCTCACCAGACGCGGATGGTCTGATGTCAGCTGGACACCAGTAGAAGGACTTCACAGATACTTCTTGAACGTCGCCGCCGCAATGCACACCGCCACGCCGAGTAATGCCGCGCTGGGCAGAAGGATCAGCAGCGGGTTCACGCTCACCGGCAGTGCCAGGTAAGTCACCCACGGCAGTACGGCCAGCGGGATCAAGCTGGCCCTGGCGCGGTGATAGATGAACCCCGACTCGCGGCCCGCGCCGAAGCGGCGGATGTCCCGGCGCACCAGGCCGTCCACCAGCCCGACGAAGGCGGCCATCAGGAACAGCGGCAGGGTCAGGCACAGCACCAGCAGCCGCACGAGGAAGACCAGCGTCGTGTAGGCCGCCGCGATCAGGTAGCTCTCCACGTTCACGTAGACCAAGCCGATGTAGTAGCGGAAATCCTTGGTCGGGCGATGGCTGCCGGCGCTGGCCTGCGCCGAGGCGTCGCGTATCCAGTCCAGCAGACCGCTTTTCACGAACAGCCAGTCGTAGCCCTGCTCGACCAGCCGGTGCGCGGTGCGCCCCGGCTCCTGCACCAGCGCGCTGCGCGTGAAATGCGTGGAGAGCTGATCCAGCTCGTAGTGCAGCATGCCCTGCGCGTGGCGCCAGCCCTGATCGGGCCAGAAGAAGTGCATGCCGACGCATTCGATCAGGATGCACAGCAGCAGCGCGCCGCACAGCACGCCGAAGAAGCGGAACGGCAGCGTGACCAGGCCGGCGATCAGCCCCTGCTGTCGTTGCTGCTGGCGCTGGGCCGCGACGGCCGGATCGCTCATGCTTCGGCCTCTTCAGCAGCGGCCATCTGCTTGAAGTCGTCCAGCAGGTCGTCGGGCAGCGCCTTGTCTTGCAGGCCGGGAATGCCTTGGTTCTCCCACCAGTCTCCTGCCTCGACGTAGTGCTGTCGCATGTAGCCGGCCAGCTCCTGCAGATCCTTCGGCATGGCTTCGTCGGGGTCGGGTGCCGGCAGCGGCATGCGGACTTTCCAGAGGTTGCCGCCCTCGGTCAGCGCGAAGCACTGCCCCTTGGGCAGCGCCACCACATGCGCCGGCTCGATCAACGGCACGCTGTTGCTGCTGATGCGGTCCTGGGTGTTGGACGTGAACGCGGTATTGCCGTGCGGGTCGGAGCTGTCGGTGGCGCCGCTCATCAGTGCCGTGGCGTACACCTCGACCTTGGGCAGTTGTCGCGTCAGCAGCTCGGCGGTGGCGGTCTCGCGCACGCGCAGCATGAACAGGTTGTTGAAGTTGCCGACCACCTGGCCGGCCTTGGCACGGTTGCCGATGCGCGCCTCGATGTCGCTCAAGGTCTGCGTGTAGGCCGTCACCTGCACGCCGGCACCGCCGCCCTTGTTGACCATCGGAATGAACTCGTCGCCCATGAGTTCATTGAATTCGTCGGCGTGGACGTTGATCGGAATCTTGGCGCCCACCGCGGCGCCGGGCAGCCCGTCGTCGATGCCGAACTTGTAGATGTGGCCGGCGACCGAGACCAGATCGCTGAACATCGAGTTGCCCACCGCCGCCGCGACTTCGGCGTCGGACAGCGCATCCAGCCCCACGTAGACCACCGCGCGTTTGCGGATGACCTGCATCCAGTCGAAGATCGGCCGCGGGTCGGACAGGTCGGAATAGTTCGGTGCGAGCAGTTGCGCGATCTTGCCGGTGGTGAGCTTCTCCAGCAGCGGCAGCAGCGAAGCGACGATCTTGTCGAAGTACGTCCGGTCGTAGCGCACGGCGCTGCGCAGGCCGTCGAGCACCGGGTCATAGATGCGCACCTGGGACAGGTACTGTTCGAGGGCCACCACGCGCTTCTCGCGCCCGATCATGTTGCGCGGGATGTTCTTGTCGTTCAGCTTCGCTTCGAGCTGGACGATGACCTCCCAGGCCTTCGGCTCGTTCTTGGCGAAGTAGTGCTGGGCGTACTCGATGAACAGCGCGTCGATGTTGATGACGTGGCGCTGGATCAGCAGGTAGTCCGGCCGCTGCCCCAGCTCGACCAGGGCGCGGGCGATGATGTTGACGAAGCGCCAGGCGAATTCGCGGAACGCGGCGCTGTTGCCTTCGCCCGAGAGCTGTCCGGCGATGCGCGTGGCCACCTCGGAGATCCGCCCGAACCGGCCCACGGCGTTGTAGCGCGCCGAGATGTCCGGCCAGCCCAGATGGAAGACGTAGAACTCGCCTTCGCGCCCGGCGCGCTTGGCCTCGACGTACATGCGCTTCAACAGGTCCGCATCGCCCTTGGGGTCGAAGACGATCACCACCTCGTGCTCGCCGCGGACCTTGCGGCGGATGTCCTGGGTGATGAACAGCTCGGCCAGCCGCGTCTTGCCCACGCGCGTGGTGCCCAGCACCAGGGTGTGGCCGACGCGCTCGCCCAGCGGCAGGGTGACGTCGACCTCGGCCGGTTCGATGCCATGCAGGCGCGGCATTCCGCCGACCGGCGGCAGCGGCCGCGCCGGGTTGAGCGGGCTGTCCCAGGCCAGCGCGCGCGCCAGCTTCGAGACGGGAAAAGGCGCGAACTCAAGCCGCTCCTCCAGCCGCCGGGCGGCCCGGTAGATCGCCGTCGGCTCGACGTAGCGGCGGAACTCCGGCCGGTAGGTCTGCATCAGCCGGTGCGTGTGCCGCTGCTCCCAGCGAAAGCCCCGGCCGACGAACAGCCGTTGCTGACTCACCGGCACGTCGCGGCTGGTCATCACGTAGCGCGGCAGGCGGCGGATGTTGCGGCGATAGCGCAGGATCGCCCAGGCATCGCGCAGGCGAATCGCGCCGAAGGTCAGGAAGGCCAGCGCCGAGCCCAGGCCGAGCAGCGGGTTCAGCGCGAGCGACCACGGTGCCACCAGGCACAGAATCGCGGCGCCGGTGCAGACCGCCACGGTGTAAAGCTCCACCGCTGGCCGCAGCAGCACCTCGACCGCATGCGGTTGGGCCATTTGCGCACCTACTGCTCGACGCCGGTGGACGTGATGAGCACCGGGTAGTGGCGCAGGCCCAGGCGCTGGGCCAGGTCGTCGCCGGAGACCGGCGAGAGGGTCAGGCCAGGAGCCAGCCTGCGCAGCGCCGTCAGCGCGGCCATCGACTCCACGTTGACCACCAGGCCCACGGCCTGCAGCTCTCGCAGCGTCGCCTGCCGCTGCCGCAGCCAGGCGCGCGACCGCTCGTCGTCGCCGATCAGGAACAGCGCCGTCAGGCCCGGCGCCCGGATGACCCGGCGCTGCACCTCGCCCGGCGACAGTTGCGTCGAGCGCACCGGCAGCATGGCGGCTTCGGCGTCGGCCGCGTTGCCCACGCGCGGGGCTGGCATCGGGGCCGGCGGCGTGGCCTGGTCCGGCTGAG
>JAVEVQ010000013.1:0-67119 GCA_034004945.1 Methyloversatilis sp.
TGAAGGTGCAGACGCATTCCGAGCAGGCCATCACCGCGCAGAAGGGCGTGATGGAGTTCCTGCTGATCAATCACCCGCTGGACTGCCCGATCTGCGATCAGGGCGGCGAGTGCCAGCTGCAGGATCTGGCGGTCGGTTACGGCGCGTCGTCCTCCCGCTACCAGGAAGAGAAGCGGGTGGTGATGAACAAGAATCTCGGTCCGCTGATCTCGACCGATATGACCCGCTGCATCCACTGCACCCGCTGCGTGCGTTTCGGCCAGGAAATCGCCGGTGTCATGGAACTGGGCATGGCCAACCGCGGCGAGCATTCGGAAATCATGACCTTCGTCGGCCACACCGTCGATTCCGAACTTTCGGGCAACATGATCGATCTGTGCCCGGTCGGCGCGCTGACGTCCAAGCCCTTCCGCTATTCCGCTCGCACCTGGGAACTGTCGCGCCGCAAGACGGTAAGTCCGCACGACAGCCTGGGCACCAACCTGGTCGTCCAGATCAAGCACGACGAAGTGAAGCGCGTGCTGCCGCTGGAGAACGAAGAGGTCAACGAGTGCTGGATCTCCGACCGTGACCGCTTCTCGTACGAAGCGCTGAACAGCGCCGATCGTCTGACCACGCCGATGATCAAGCAGGACGGCAAGTGGATCGAGGTCGATTGGCAGACCGCGCTCGAATACGCCGCCAACAGTCTAAAGCGCGTCGCCGACGAGCACGGCGCCGCGAAGATCGGCATGCTGGCCGCGCCGTACTCGACGACCGAAGAACTCTATCTGGGCGCGCAACTGATGCGCGGCCTCGGTGGCGGCAGCATCGACCACCGTTTGCGCCAGACCGATTTCGGTCTGGACGGCAAGCTCGCCGGCATCCCCTGGCTGGGCATAAAGGTGGCCGACGTGTCGAAGCTGGATGCGGCACTGGTCGTTGGCAGCTTCCTGCGCAAGGATCATCCGCTGATGGCGCAGCGCCTGCGTCAGGCGGCCCGTCGCGGCACCCGCGTCAGTGCGCTCGGCGTCAGCAGTGAAGACTGGCTGATGACCACCTTCGCACGTGTCACCGTCGCGCCGTCGGCACTGGCTGGCGAACTGGTCGCGCTGGTCAAGGCCGCCGCCGAAATCCGCGGCGTCGCCGTGCCCGCCGGTGCTGAATCGGCCGAGGTGTCGGATGCCGCCCGCCGCATCGCGCAGAGCCTTTGCGACGATGGCACGCGCGCCATCTTCCTCGGTTCCGTCGTCCAGCAGCATCCGGACGCTGCCGGCCTGCATGCGCTGGCACAGGAACTGGCGCGCCTGACCGGCGCCACGCTGGGTTATCTCGGTGAGGCCGCCAACAGCGTCGGCGCCGCCGCCGTCGGGGCGCAGTCGGGCCTGAACGCGCAGCAGATGCTGCTCGGCGGCCTGCGCGCCTACGTGCTGCTGCACACCGAGCCGGAACTTGACGCGGCCAACGCGCCGATGGCGGTCGAGGCGCTGAAGGGCGCCGACACGGTCATCGTCATGTCGCCGTTCAAGACCGGTCTTGACTACGCCGACTGCCTGCTGCCGGTATCGCCCTTCACCGAAACGTCCGGTACCTACGTGAGCTGCGAAGGCCGCATCCAGAGCTTTCACGCGGTCGTCCGCCCGAAGGGCGAAACCCGTCCGGCGTGGAAGGTGCTGCGGGTGCTCGGCAGCATGCTCGAACTGGGTGGTTTCAAGTTCGATTCGTCCGAAGCGGTGCGTGACGAAGCGCTGGCCGGTGCAAGCGGCTGGCTGCCCGAGTACAGGCTGGGCAATACGGCCAGTGACATCGCGTTCGCGCGCCCGTCCGCGGTGAGCGGCCTGCAGCGTATTGCCGATTTCCCGATCTACCGCAACGACGCGCTGGTGCGTCGCGCACCGGCGCTGGCCGCCGCGCGCGATTCCGCCGCGCCGACGGCCCGAATGAGTGCGGCCACTGCGGCCGCGCAGGGCCTGACCGAAGCGAAGCGCGTGCGGGTGCGCGGCTCCGCCTGGTCGTGCGAGCTGGATATGGCGCTGGATGACACCGTGCCGGAAGGCTGCGTGCGCGTGTCGGCCGGCTGGCCGCAGACCGCGCCGCTGGGCACGCTGTCCGGCATCCTGAACGTGGAGGCCCTGTGATGGACGCGCTGCTGCAACCCGTGCAGGCCCTGCTCGGCGAGGCCTGGGTGCCGGTATGGACCCTGGTGAAGATCTTCGCGATCATCCTGCCGCTGATGGGCTGTGTCGCCTACCTGACGCTTGCCGAGCGCAAGATCATCGGCTGGATGCAGGTCCGTAACGGCCCGAACCGCGTCACCTTCTTCGGCATCAAGGCGCTGGGCGGTCTGGCGCAGCCGATCGCCGACGGCCTGAAGCTGCTGTTCAAGGAAATCGTGCTGCCGTCGGCGTCGAGCAAGACGCTGTTCGTGCTGGCCCCGGTGCTGGCGCTGGCGCCGTCGCTGGCCGCCTGGGCGGTGGTGCCGTTCAGCGACGGTCTGGTGCTGGCCGACATCAACGCCGGCCTGTTGTACATCATGGCCATCACCTCGATGGGCGTGTACGGCGTCATCATCGCCGGCTGGGCCTCGAACTCGAAGTACGCCTTCCTCGGCAGCCTGCGCTCGGCGGCGCAGATCGTCGCCTACGAGATCGCCATGGGCTTTGCGCTGGTAACGGTGCTGATGGTGTCGCAGAGCCTGAACCTGTCGGACATCGTGCGCGGGCAGGGCGAGGGCATGTTCGCCAACATGGGTCTTGGCGTGCTGTCGTGGAACTGGCTGCCGCTGTTCCCGATGTTCATCGTCTACTTCATCGCCGGCGTGGCCGAAACCAACCGTTCGCCATTCGACGTGGTGGAGGGCGAATCGGAAATCGTGGCCGGTCACATGATCGAGTACTCGGGCATGGCGTTCGCGCTGTTCTTCCTGGCCGAGTACGCGAACATGATCCTGATTGCCACGCTGACCTCGATCATGTTCCTCGGCGGCTGGCTGTCGCCGGTCGGCTTCCTGCCCGACGGTTTCCACTGGCTGGCGGCGAAGAGCGCCTTCTGCCTGTTCTTCTTCCTGTGGCTGCGCGCGACTTTCCCGCGCTACCGCTATGACCAGATCATGCGTCTGGGTTGGAAGGTTTTCATCCCGGTCACCATCGTGTGGCTCGTGTTCATCGGCGGCTGGATGATGTCTCCGCTGTCGATCTGGAAGTAAGGGACGCGTTATGGGTTCGATGAGAGATTTGTTCGGCGGGCTGATGCTGACCGAACTGGTGAAGGGCATGGCGCTGACCGGCCGTCACCTGTTCGCGCGCAAGATCACCCTGCAGTTTCCGGAAGAGAAGACGCCGCAGTCGCCGCGTTTCCGCGGTCTGCACGCGCTGCGCCGCTATCCGAACGGCGAGGAACGCTGCATTGCCTGCAAGCTGTGCGAGGCGGTGTGCCCGGCGATGGCCATCACGATCGAGTCGGATCAGCGTGACGACGGCACCCGCCGTACGACGCGCTACGACATCGATCTGACCAAGTGCATCTTCTGCGGCTTCTGCGAAGAGGCCTGCCCGGTCGATGCCATCGTCGAGACACGCGTACTCGAGTATCACGGTGAAAAGCGCGGTGACCTGTACTACACCAAGCAGATGCTGCTGGCCGTCGGCGACCGCTATGAAACGCAGATCGCCAAGGACAGGGAAGCGGACTCGAAGTACCGCTGATGGCCGGGCCCGCGCGAGCGGGCAGGGCTCAAGGGAACGGACAAGAACGAACCGATGATGGATTTCCAGACCGCAGTTTTCTTCTTTCTCAGCGCCATCCTGGTGGCGGCGTCGCTGCGCGTCATCACTGCGCGCAATCCGGTGCATGCGGCGCTTTACCTGGTGCTGTCCTTCTTCACCGCCGGTGGCATCTGGATGCTGCTGCAGGCCGAGTTCCTCGCCATCGCGCTGGTGCTGGTCTATGTCGGCGCGGTGATGGTGCTCTTCCTCTTCGTCGTGATGATGCTGGACATCAACATCGAGCGGATGCGCGAGGGCTTCTGGGCGAATCTGGTGCCGGGGCTCATCGTCGCCGGGCTGATGCTGGCCGAGATGTTCGCCGTGCTGGGTGCAAAGTACTTCTCGGCCGAACGCATGCCGGCGCCGGAGGCCGCCGCCGCCGGCTACAGCAACACCAAGGAACTGGGCCGCCTGATCTACACCGAGTACGTGTATCCGTTCGAGCTGGCCGCGGTCATCCTGCTGGTCGCCATCATCGCGGCGATCGCGCTGACCATGCGCAAGCGCAAGGACACCAAGTTCCAGGAACCGGCCAAGCAGATCGCGGTACGCCGCGAGGACCGCGTGCGCCTGGTGTCGATGCCGGCCGAGAAAGACTGAGAGAAGAAGCGCACGACATGACCTCCTTGCCCCTTTCCTACTTCCTGATGCTGGGCGCCGTGCTGTTCGCGATCAGCGTGGTCGGCATCTTCCTGAACCGGAAGAACCTCATCGTGCTGCTGATGGCGATCGAACTGATGCTGCTGGCGGTGAACATGAATTTCGTCGCCTTCTCGCACTATCTGGGCGACCCGTCCGGCCAGATCTTCGTTTTCTTCATCCTTACCGTAGCCGCCGCGGAATCCGCGATCGGGCTGGCCATCCTCGTGGTGCTGTTCCGCAACCTGAACACCATCCACGTCGATGATCTGGACAGCCTGAAAGGTTGAGCGACATGACCTCGATGCAAAAGCTCTATCTGCTCGTACCGCTGGCGCCGCTGTTCGGCGCCATCATCGCCGGCCTGTTCTGCCGCGTCATTCCGCGCTGGGTCGCGCACAGCGTCACCATTCTCGGCGTGGCCGTGGCGCTGGTCGCCTCCTGCGTCATCTTCCAGGACGTGCAGGCCGGCAACAGCTTCAACGGCGCGCTCTACACCTGGGCGACCAGTGGCGGTCTGACGATGGAAATCGGCTTCCAGATCGACAAGCTGACCGTGATGATGATGCTGGTGGTCACCTCGGTGTCGCTGATGGTGCACCTCTACACCATCGGCTACATGGCCGAAGATCCGGGCTACAACCGCTTCTTCTCCTACATCTCGCTGTTCACCTTCTCGATGCTGATGCTCGTCATGAGCAACAACTTCGTGCAGCTGTTCTTCGGCTGGGAAGCGGTGGGTCTGGTGTCCTATCTGCTGATCGGTTTCTGGTTCAAGCGCCCGACCGCGGTGTACGCCAACCTGAAGGCCTTCCTGGTGAACCGCGTCGGTGACTTCGGTTTCCTGCTCGGCATCGGCCTGATCGCCGCCTACGCCGGTACGCTCAACTACGCCGAGGTGTTCGCCAAGCGCGAGGAGCTGGTCGGCATGACGGTGGCCGGTACCGACTGGCCGCTGCTCACCGCTGTCTGCATCGGCCTGTTCATCGGCGCGATGGGCAAGTCGGCGCAGGTGCCGCTGCACGTGTGGCTGCCCGACTCGATGGAAGGCCCGACCCCGATCTCGGCGCTGATCCACGCTGCAACCATGGTGACCGCCGGCATCTTCATGGTCACCCGCATGTCGCCGCTGTTCGAACTGTCGGAAACCGCCCTGTCCTTCGTGCTGGTGGTCGGTGCGACGACCGCGCTGTTCATGGGCTTCCTCGGCATCATCCAGAACGACATCAAGCGCGTCGTCGCCTACTCGACGCTGTCTCAGCTCGGCTACATGACGGTGGCGCTGGGCGTGTCGGCCTACTCGGCGGCGGTGTTCCACCTGATGACGCACGCCTTCTTCAAGGCGCTGCTCTTCCTGGGTGCCGGCTCGGTCATCATGGGCATGCACCACGACCAGGACATGCGCAATATGGGTGGCCTGTGGAAGTACATGCCGATCACCTGGTTCACCTCGCTGCTCGGTTCGCTGGCGCTGATCGGCGTGCCCTTCCTGTCGGGCTTCTACTCGAAGGACTCGATCATCGAGGCGGTGCATTTCTCGACGATACCGGGTGCCGGCTACGCCTACTTCTGCGTGGTCGCCGGTGTGTTCATCACCGCCTTCTACTCCTTCCGCATGTACTTCCGCGTGTTCCACGGCCCGGAGCACTTCGGCAAGGCGCACGACGATCACCACGACGATGACCATCATGACGAGCACCACGGGCTCGCGCCGGGCGAGAAGCCGCACGAGTCGCCGTGGGTGGTGTGGGTGCCGCTGGTGCTGCTCGCCATCCCGTCGGTATTCATCGGCTACTTCACCGTGCAGCCCATGCTGTTCGGAGACTGGTTCGACGGCGTCGTGACCGTACTGCCGGAGCACGACACGCTGGCCAAGCTCGGCGAGCACTTCCACTCCGCTGCCGGCATGGCGATGCACGGTTTCACCGCGCTGCCGTTCTGGCTCGCGCTGGGTGGCGTCGTACTGGCCTGGGTCATGTATATCGCGATGCCCTCGCTGCCGGGCCGCGTCGCGCCGATCTTCCGCCCGATCAATGTGGTGCTCGAGAACAAGTACTTCTTCGACCGCTTCAACGAGATCGTCTTCGCCGGTGGTGCCCGTCTGCTGGGCCGCGGCCTCTGGGCTGCGGGCGACCGCGCGATCATCGATGGTGTGCTGGTCAATGGATCGGCTGCGGCTGTCGGCGCGTTTGCGCGCATCGCCCGTGGCGTCCAGACCGGTTACATCTACCGCTACGCGTTTGCAATGGTGATCGGCGTCTGTCTCCTGCTGCTGTGGAGACTGGGCTTCAAGTGATGTGGTGCGGGCGGCGGGGTGCCGCCCGTGGCGTGAATTCAGAGGGAGTGCCAGACGCGGTTGCCCTGACCGGTGAGCGAGTCGGCTGAACAAACACAGAAATGACCGATATTCCCCTTCTCAGTCTTGCCATCTGGTTGCCGATCGCCGGTGGCCTGCTCGTGCTCGCCAGTGGCGACGGCCGCAACACGGCCTTCTCGAAACTGATCGCGCTGGTCACGGCCGTCTTCGGCTTCCTGGTCACGATTCCGCTCTATACCGGTTTCGATACCGCCAGTGCCGGCATGCAGTTCGTCGAGATGACGCCCTGGGTGCGCGACTACAACATCAACTACCACCTCGGTGTCGATGGCATTTCGATGCCCTTCGTCATCCTGAACAGCTTCATCACGGTGCTGGTGGTGATGGCCGGCTGGACGGTGATCGAGTACAAGCCCTCGCAGTACTTTGCCGCCTTCCTGATCATGTCGGGTCTGCTGAACGGAATCTTCTCGGCGCTCGACGGCATCCTGTTCTACGTGTTCTTCGAAGCGTCGCTCATTCCGCTCTACCTCGTGATCGGCGTGTGGGGCGGCAAGAACCGGGTCTATGCCGCATTCAAGTTCTTCCTCTACACGCTGCTCGGCTCGCTGCTGATGCTGGTCGCGCTGCTCTACCTGTTCCACAAGAGCGGCAGCTTCGCCATCCTCGACTGGCACCGCGAGCCGCTGGCGATGACCGCGCAGTCGCTGATCTTCTGGGCCTTCTTCGCCAGCTTCGCGGTGAAGGTGCCGATGTGGCCGGTGCATACCTGGCTGCCGGATGCTCACGTCGAGGCGCCGACCGGCGGTTCGGCTGTGCTGGCGGCGATCGGCCTGAAGCTCGGTGCCTACGGTTTCTTGCGGTTCTCGCTGCCCATCGTGCCGGACGCTGCCCAGCACTTCGCGCCGGTGGTGATCGGCCTGTCGCTGATCGCCGTCATCTACATCGGCCTGGTCGCGCTGGCGCAGACCGACATGAAGAAGCTGGTCGCCTATTCGTCGATCTCGCACATGGGTTTCGTCACGCTGGGCTTCTTCATCTTCAATCCGCTCGGCGTCGAGGGCGCCCTGGTGCAGATGATTTCGCACGGCTTCGTATCGGCCGCGATGTTCCTCTGCATCGGCGTGCTCTACGACCGCATGCACACGCGCAACATCGCCGATTACGGCGGCGTCGTGAACACGATGCCGAAGTTCGCGGCGCTGTTCCTGCTGTTCGCGATGGCCAACGCCGGCCTGCCGGCCACGTCGGGCTTCGTCGGCGAATTCATGGTCGTGCTCGGCGCCATCCAGTTCAACTTCTGGACCGGCTTCGCCGCCGCCACCACGCTGATCCTCGGCGCCGCCTACACCTTGTGGATGTACAAGCGCGTGGTGTTCGGCGATGTCGCCAACAGCCACGTCGCTGAGCTGAGCGACCTCAACGCGCGCGAAATGCTCATCCTCGGTGTGCTGGCGATCTGCACGCTGGCCATGGGCATCTGGCCGCAGCCGGTGACCGAAATCATGCATGCGACCGTGAACCAGCTGCTCGACCATGTCGCAGCCGGCAAGCTCTGACGGACCAAAAGAATGAACTTCCCTCTGCCTGACTTCTTCCCCGCATCGGCCGAAATCTTCGTGCTGGTGATGGCCTGCGTCGTGCTGCTCGCAGACCTCTTCAAGTCCGAACGCCAGGGCTGGCTGCCTTACGTGCTGACGCTGGCGACGCTGGCCGGCGCCTTCGCCATCCAGGTCGGCACCGCCGGACCGGACACCACGCTCACCTTCAGCGGCATGTTCGTCGATGACCGCCTCGCCGACGTTCTGAAGAGCTGTCTTTACATCACCGTGTTCGCCGTCGTCGTCTACAGCCGCGATTACCTGATGGCGCGCGGTCTGGAACGCGGCGAGTACTACCTGCTGGTGCTGTTCGCCACGCTGGGCATGCAGGTGATGATTTCCGCCAACCACTTCCTGACCCTCTACCTGGGCCTGGAACTGCTCTCGCTGGCGATCTACGCGCTGGTCGCGCTGGACCGCGAATCGGCACGCGCCACCGAGGCGGCGATGAAGTACTTCGTGCTCGGCGCACTGGCGTCCGGTCTGCTGCTCTACGGCATGTCGATGATCTACGGCGCCACCGGCACGCTGGAGATTTCGGCCATCGCCCGCAAGCTGTCCGACCCGGCCACCAATATGGACGTGCTGCGCTTCGGCCTGGTCTTCCTGGTTGCCGGCCTCGCCTTCAAGATCGGCGTCGTGCCCTTCCACATGTGGATTCCCGACGTCTATCACGGCGCGCCGACGGCGATCACGCTGCTGATCGGTTCGGCGCCGAAACTGGCGGGCTTCGCGATGGCCATCCGCCTGCTGGTCGACGGCCTGCCCACGCTGGCGGTCGAATGGCAGCAGATGCTGATGCTGCTCGCCATCCTGTCGATCGCTCTCGGCAACGTGGTCGCCATCGCGCAGACCAACGTCAAGCGCATGCTGGCCTACTCGACCATTTCGCACATGGGCTTCATGCTGCTCGGTCTGGTCAGCGGCGTGATCGAGCTGCGCGCGTCGGGCGACATCCATCTTTCCTACGCCTTCGGCAGCGCGATGTTCTACACCATCGCCTACGTGCTGATGAGTGCGGCCGCCTTCGGTACGCTGCTGGTGCTGACGCGTGCCGGCGTCGAGGCGGAAACACTCGACGACCTGAAGGGCCTGAACCGCCGCAGCCCGTGGTTTGCCGCGGTGCTGATGATGGTCATGTTCTCGATGGCCGGCATTCCGTTCTTCATCGGCTTCTTCGCCAAGCTCGCCGTGCTGCAGGCGGTCGTCGCGGCCGGCTACCTCTACACCGCGGTGTTCGCGGTGCTGCTGTCGCTGGTCGGCGCCTTCTTCTACCTGCGCGTCGTCAAGCTGATGTATTTCGACGAGCCGCTCGACAACAGCCCGCTGGTCGCCTCGACCGAGATGCGCGCGCTGCTGTCGGTCAATGCGCTGGCCATCGCGCTGATCGGCCTGATGCCGCAATCGCTGTTCGCGCTGTGCGCATCGGCCCTCGGTCAGGCGCTGAAGTAAGCCAGGGATGGCGGACGACCTGACGGAAAGCACGCTGGACAGCCGTCAGGTCTACGACGGCGTGCTGCTGAAGGTCTATCGGGATCAGGTCCGGCTGCCGGACGGCAAGCAGGCCGTCCGCGAGTACGTGAAGCATCCGGGGGCGGTGGTCATCATCGCCATCCTGCCGGATGGGCGCATGGTGTTCGAGCGCCAGTTCCGCTACGGCCCGCGCCGTGTCTTCCTCGAGTTTCCGGCCGGCAAGATCGATCCGGGCGAACCGATAGAACAGACCGCGATCCGCGAACTGCGCGAGGAAACCGGTCACGAGGCGGACAGCTGGGAACACCTCGGCACGATGCATCCCTGCATCGGCTATTCCGACGAACGCATCGAAATCTTCCTCGCCCGCGGCCTGCGCCATGTCGGTGCCTCGCTCGACGAAGGTGAATTCCTCGAAGTCACCGCGCTGTCGCTGGAAGCCGCGATGTCGGCCGTGTGGCGCGGCGAACTGACCGACGCCAAGACGCTGGCGGCCCTGATCTGGGCGCAGCGCGTGTTCGCCAGGGCTTCTGAGCCCCGGCAGCTGAGTCGCTGATTCTTCGGCCGCCGGGCGGCAATCAATCGCGGCAATGGCAGGTGACGGCTTGCGCCGCTGCCGCGGGGCGTCGCACAGCTGACGGAGCGGCCTTGGCCGCGACACGGACGCTACTGTCCGCCGGCTTCGATGCAGGCCGTTGTCGGGGTCAGAAGACCCCTCCCACAGAACCGTCCTCTTTGCTCCTGCCGCGGATTGGGCGCCTCAACCTGTGGGAGCGGCCTTGGCCGCGACTGCGGCGCTTGCGTCCGACAGAGGGTTATCTATGTCCGACTTACTCGGCGATGCGCTGGATGGGCTGGTCCTGACAGTGCGCAAGCCAGGCGCTGGCCGGCCCGATGCCCGGAATGACCACATCCGGCGACACTTCCAGCAGCGGCAGCAGCACGAAAGCGCGCAGATGCGCGCGCGGGTGCGGCACGTTCAGCGTGTCGGTGTTGATCACGCGGTCCTCGTACAGCAGCACGTCCAGATCCAGCGTGCGCGGTGCGTTCAGGCACTCGCGTACGCGGCCGTGCGTGCGCTCGATGTCGAGCAGGGCGTCGAGCAGGGCCTGCGGTTCGAGTGTGGTGCGCACGCGCGCGACCGCGTTGATGAAATCGGGCTGGTTGTCGTAACCGATCGGCGCCGTGCGGTAGAGCGACGACTTCCGTTCGAGCACGATGCCCGGCGCTGCGGCCAGTTCGTCGAGTGCTGCGCGTACCTGCTTTTCCGGATCCGCCAGGTTGGCGCCGAGCCCGATGTGGGCGATGTGGGTGGGGGCTTCTTGGCTCATGTCGTGTTCTCTTGATCTGGCCGAACTTTAGCACCGCCGGCCGTTGCGCCTCCGCACCGCGGCGCCATTGTGGCGGCGGCGACACGGCGCAAACCTAATCTGGATCAAGGTGCACCGTCCGTTCAGCGGGCACAGTGCGCGCCATCACGGCAAGGAGGCGCGATGTCCGCACTCGAACTGAAACAGGAACACGTACTCGGCCTGGCGCCGATGGATGACATCCACCGCGAATTCATGCAGCTGCTGGCCCGTCTCGATGACGCCCCGGCCGCCGTGGCGCTGCCGCTGCTCGACCAGCTGGTGACGCATACCGAGGCCCACTTCGCGCAGGAGGACCTGTGGATGGAGGCCTCGGATTTCCCGCCGCTGCACTGCCATCGCGGCGAACACGAGCGCGTGCTCGAAGTGCTGCGCGAGGTCAGACGCCTTGCTGCCGCCGGCGACAGTGGCATCGTACGCACGCTCGTGCGCGAACTGCCGCTGTGGTTCGAGCATCACGCCTCGACCATGGACACCATGCTGGCCGAACACATCGCGCGCTCCGGCTACGACGCGCAGACGACATTGCCCGAACTGGCGGAAGCCTGACGGAGGCTTAAACCCGGTCGCGCATCAGGCGCGCCTTTTCGCGTTCCCAGTCGCGCTTCTTCTCGGTCTCGCGCTTGTCGAACTGCTTCTTGCCCTTGGCCAGGCCGATCTCCAGCTTGATGCGGCCGCGGGTGTAGTGCAGGTTCAGCGGCACCAGCGTGTAGCCGGCGCGCTCGACCAGGCCGATCAGCTTGCTGATCTCGTTGGCGTGCAGCAGCAGCTTGCGGCTGCGCGTCGGGTCCGGCTTGATGTGGGTGGAGGCGGTCGGCAGCGGCGACACGTGCATGCCGATCACGTACACCTCCTCGCCCTTGAGCACCACGTAAGCTTCCTTCAGCTGCGTGCGGCCGGCGCGGATCGCCTTCACCTCCCAGCCTTCGAGCACCAGACCCGCTTCGAAGCGTTCCTCGATGAAGTAGTCGTGAAAGGCCTTCTTGTTGTCGGCAATGCTCATGAAGTGAAACCGGTGAGGGAGGTGCGGAATCGAAATCGGGGCTGCGTAGGGTGTGCTGCCGCGGATAGAATTGCGATTTTACCTTCTGATGACATGGCTGAAGTCCGAAAAACCGTGCTCATCGAGCGCAGTGCCGAACAGATGTTCCGCCTCGTCGATGACGTGGAACACTATCCGCAGTTCCTGCCCTGGTGCGGCGGCAGCCAGCTGATCGAGCGTACCGACGTGCTGACGCGCGCGCGCATCGACATCAACTACCACGGCGTCAAGGCGCACTTCATCACCGCCAACGACAAGGTGTTCCCGCGCAGCATGACCATCCGCCTGGTCGAAGGGCCGTTCAACCGGCTCGACGGTACCTGGCTGTTCACACCGCTGGGCGAGGCTGCCTGCAAGATCGAGTTCAACCTGCATTACGAATTTTCCAGCCGGCTGATCGAGAAGGTGGTCGGGCCGGTGTTCAGCCATATCGCCAATACCTTCGTCGATGCCTTCGTGAAGCAGGCGGATCGCCAGTACGGACAGGGAGCGCAGTGATGAGCGACAGGATCCACGTGCAGGTTGCCTATGCACTGCCGGAGCGGCAGGACATCGTGACGATGGAACTGGCCGCAGGTGCCACCGCGCAGCAGGCGGTCGAGGCCTCCGGGCTGCTGCAGAAGTATCCGGACATCGATCTGGCGAAGAACAAGCTCGGCGTGTTCTCCAAGCTGGTCAAGGCCGACCAGGTGCTGCGCGATCGTGACCGCGTCGAAATCTACCGTGCGCTGATCGCCGACCCGAAGGAGGTGCGGCGCCAGCGTGCCGCCGAGGGCAAGGTACTCAAGAAAGGCGGCGGTGACGCGGAACCTGCCGCCTGACCGGCACCTTCACTTGCACCACTCCGACACCGATTTCTGCGCCTCTTCCATCTCCTTCGCGCGCCCGGCGTCGTCGAGGAATTCGCGTTCGCCCTGGGCATTGAAGCGGACGATGCGCTGACCGGACTGCAACGCTGCAAGCTTGCTGCGCGCCCGCGTGCAGTTCTCGGCCATCCGGTCCTTCTCGGCCTGCTCCTTGGCCTGCTTGGCCTCCGCTTCGAGGCGCTCGTCGCGGCGCTTCTGGAACTCCTGCAGCTTTTCCTGCACCGAACCGGAACTGTCGCCGGACGGCGGCGGCGGGTTGATGTTCTTCTTCGTCGCGTTGACGCCCGGCGGCGGGGTGTCGGAAAAAACCGTGCGTCCCTGGGCGTCCTTGTACTGGTAGACCTGGGCGGCGCAGGCGAGCGGAACACTGAGCAGCACGGCTGCGGCGATACGGACGAGCACTTCACAACTCCTCGATTGAGCGCCTTCTGGCGCGGCTTTCAGGGCCGGGTGCAGACGGCTGCGTCGACCGGCGTATAATACGTTTTTGCTAGTTGGGAAAGTAGTCATGCGTGTTATCCAGAAGGCGCTGACCTTCGACGACGTGCTCCTCGTGCCGGCCCACTCCAATGTGCTGCCGCGCGACGTCAGTCTCAGTACCCGTATCTCCCGCAATATCCGCGTCAACCTTCCGCTGTTGTCCGCCGCGATGGACACCGTCAGCGAAGCACGGTTGGCCATCGCGCTGGCCCAGGAAGGCGGCCTCGCGATCATCCACAAGAACCTCACCGTCAAGCAACAGGCCGCCGAAGTGGCCAAGGTGAAGCGTTTCGAGGCCGGTGTCCTGAAGGACCCGATCACCATCTCCCCCGACATGACGGTTCGCGAGCTGCTCGGGTTGACACGCAGTCACCGCATTTCCGGTTTCCCGGTCCTCGACGGAGAGCGCGTGGTCGGCATCGTGACCAACCGCGACCTGCGTTTCGAAACCAATCTGGATCAGCCGGTCTCGCGCATCATGACGCCGCGTGAGCGCGTCGTGTTCGTGCGCGAGGGCGCGTCGCTCGACGAAGCGCGCTCGCTGATGCACAAGAACCGCCTGGAGCGCGTGCTGGTGCTGGGCGACAACGACACGCTGCGTGGCCTGATCACGGTCAAGGACATGCTGAAGTCGACCGAACACCCGCTGGCCGCCAAGGACGCGCACGGCCGCCTGCGCGTCGGCGCCGCCATCGGTGTCGGCGAGGGCACAGAAGACCGCGCCGCCGCGCTGGCCGAAGCCGGCGTCGATGTGATCGTGGTCGATACCGCGCACGGCCACTCGCAGGGCGTGCTCGAGCGCGTCAGCTGGGTCAAGCGCACCTTCCCGCACATCGACGTGATCGGCGGCAACATCGCCACCGCCGATGCCGCCCGCGCACTGGTCGACGCCGGCGCCGACGGCGTCAAGGTCGGCATCGGTCCCGGTTCCATCTGCACCACGCGCATCGTCGCCGGTGTCGGCGTGCCGCAGATCACCGCCATCGACAACGTCGCCACCGCACTCGCCTCGACAGACGTGCCGATGATCGCCGACGGCGGCATCCGTTACTCGGGCGACATCGCCAAGGCGGTCGCCGCCGGCGCCAACGCCGTCATGCTCGGCGGCCTGCTGGCCGGTACCGAAGAGGCGCCGGGCGAGATCGAACTGTTCCAGGGCCGTTCCTACAAGTCCTACCGCGGCATGGGTTCGCTCGGCGCGATGCAGCAGGGCGCCGCCGACCGCTACTTCCAGGATCCGGCGTCGAACGCCGACAAGCTCGTACCGGAAGGCGTCGAAGGCCGCGTGCCCTACAAGGGCCCGGTGGTGAACGTGATCACCCAGCTGATGGGCGGCCTGCGTGCATCGATGGGCTACTGCGGCTGCTCTACGGTGGACGAAATGCGCTCGAAGGCGCAGTTCGTCGAAATCACCTCGGCCGGCATCCGCGAGTCACACGTGCACGACGTGCAGATCACCAAGGAAGCGCCGAACTATCACGTTGATTGAGATTCAAGGTTCAAGCTGCAAGATCCAAGGGGTCTTGCAGCAGCTTGTTCCCGGTCCAGCGGCGGGTCGCCTGACCCGCCGCGCTTTTTCTTGAATCTTGTCTCTTGAGTCTTGCATCCGATCTCCCATGCACAACAAGATCCTCATCCTCGATTTCGGCTCCCAGGTCACCCAGCTCATCGCGCGCCGCGTGCGCGAGGCGCACGTGTATTGCGAAATCCATCCGTGCGACGTGAGCGACGACTTCGTGCGCAGCTTCGGTGCGCAGGGCGTCATCCTGTCCGGCAGCCACATGTCAGCCTACGAGGAATCGACCGACCGCGCGCCGCAGGCGGTGTTCGAACTGGACGTGCCGGTGCTCGGCATCTGCTACGGCATGCAGACCATGGCGCAGCAGCTGGGCGGCAAGGTGGAGGCGGGCACGGTGCGCGAATTCGGTTACGCCGAAGTGCGCGCCCGCGGCCATACGAAGCTGCTCGACGGCATCGAGGATTTCCGCACCGAGCAGGGCCACGGCATGCTCAAGGTGTGGATGAGTCACGGCGACAAGGTGACGGCGCTTCCGCCGGGCTTCGTCGTGATGGCCTCGACCGACAGCTGTCCGATCGCCGGCATGGCGGACGAGGCACGCCGCTTCTACGGCGTGCAGTTCCACCCGGAAGTCACCCATACCGCGCGCGGCGCCGACCTGCTGCGCCGCTTCGTGCTCGACGTGTGCGGCTGCCAGGGCGACTGGATCATGGGCGATTACATCGCCGAAGCGGTCGAACGCATCCGCGGACAGGTGGGTGACGAAGAGGTCATCCTCGGCCTGTCGGGCGGTGTCGACTCGTCGGTCGCCGCCGCGCTGATCCATCGCGCCATCGGCGACCAGCTCACCTGCGTGTTCGTCGACCACGGCCTGCTGCGCCTGAACGAGGGGCAGATGGTGATGGACATGTTCGCCGGCCGGCTGCACGCGCGGGTGATCCATGTCGATGCCAGCGCGCAGTTCCTCGGTCATCTGAAGGGCGTGTCCGACCCGGAAGCCAAGCGCAAGATCATCGGCCGCGAATTCGTCGAGGTGTTCAAGGCGGAAGCCGCCAAGCTGAAGGCGGGCGACGGCGGCCACAAGGGCGCCACCTTCCTCGCCCAGGGCACCATCTATCCGGACGTGATCGAGTCCGGCGGCGCCAAGAGCAAGAAGGCCACCACGATCAAGAGCCACCACAACGTCGGCGGCCTGCCGGAACAGCTGGGCCTCAAGCTGCTGGAGCCGCTGCGCGAGCTGTTCAAGGACGAGGTGCGGGAACTGGGTGTCGCCCTCGGCCTGCCGCGCGAGATGGTCTATCGCCATCCTTTCCCCGGTCCGGGTCTGGGTGTGCGCATCCTCGGCGAAGTCCACGCCGAGTACGCCGATCTGCTGCGCCGCGCCGACGCCATCTTCATCGACGAACTGCGCGCCACCATCGACCCGCAGACCGGCAAGAGCTGGTACGACCTGACCAGCCAGGCCTTCGCCGTCTTTCTGCCGGTGAAGTCGGTCGGCGTGATGGGCGACGGCCGCACCTACGAATGGGTCGTCGCGCTGCGCGCGGTGCAGACCCAGGACTTCATGACCGCGCACTGGGCTGAACTGCCGCACAGCCTGCTCGGCCGCGTCAGCAACCGCATCATCAACGAGGTGCGCGGCATCAACCGGGTGGTGTACGACATTTCGGGCAAGCCGCCGGCGACCATCGAGTGGGAGTGATCCCGAACCCCTCGGCCAGGATGATGGACCGAGGGGCGGTGCCGTCCTCTTGTGCACGGACGGAAGCGGCTGCCTGATCAGGGGGCATTGCCCGGGATCCTGCGGCCTGACGGTGCCTTGATGGCAGCGGGCGCTCGGGTGGCGCGCGCACGAAGGCTTGTGACGCGATCGCTGCAGAGAGCTGTCCGCCCGTTCCTCGATCTGTCCAAGTGGCGCGCTGCCGGATGCTCCGCGCGCGGCCTGATCGCATCGCCGGCAGACTGTAAAAATTCCAGTCTTTGCTTCCGCCGCGCGCAAAGATGTTGTCGGCCGCACGCGAACCGGTACAGTCTGCGGCTGTTACAGCGCGCCCCCGGAGAGTACTGCCTTGCTTCGAAGACTGGACCCAGCGAGCACGACGATTCTGATCGTCGATGACATGCCGGAAAACCTGGAAGTGCTCGACGGCCTGCTGCGCAGCGCCGGCTATCGTGTCAAGGCGGCGAAGAGCGGTGTCGCCGCGCTGCGGCTGGCGACCGATCAGGATGCACCCTCTCTCATCCTGCTCGATGTGATGATGCCGGGCATGGACGGTTACGCCGTGCTCGAACGCCTGCAGAATGAGCCGGCGACCAGCGGCATTCCGGTCATCTTCGTGACCGCGCTGACCGAGGCCGGCGACGAGGAAGCCGGGCTGGCCATGGGGGCGGCGGACTACATCTCGAAGCCGATCAGGCCAGCGGTGCTGCTGGCGCGCGTGCGCACCCATCTGCAGGCCAAGCTCGCGCGCGACCTGATGCGTGACCAGAACGCCTGGCTGGAGGCCGAAGTCAGCCGGCGCATGGAAGAGAACGAGCAGATCCAGGCGGTGAGCATCCGCGCGCTGGCCAATCTGGCCGAAACGCGCGACCAGGAGACCGGCCGCCACATCCGCCGCACCCAGGCCTATGTGCGCGTGCTGGCCGAGGCGCTGGCCGACGACCCGCGCTTCGCGCCGGTGCTGACCCCGACCTGGATCGACCTGCTCACCCGCTCGGCGCCGCTGCACGACATCGGCAAGGTCGGCATTCCGGACCACATCCTGCACAAGCGCGGCAAGCTCGATGCCGACGAGTGGGCGGTGATGAAGACCCACGCCGAAATGGGCGCGCGTGCCATCGAATTCGCTGAGCGCGACGAGGTCAAGCCGGCCGCCTTCCTCGCCCTGGCGCGCGACATCGCGCACTGGCATCACGAGCACTGGGACGGCAGCGGCTATCCGGACGGGCTGTCCGGCGAGGCGATCCCGCTGGCGGCACGGCTGATGGCGGTGGCCGACGTGTTCGACGCGATGATGTCGCGCCGCGTGTACAAGTCGCCGTTCCCGGCCGACGAGGTGCGCGCCCACATCGTCGAGCAACGCGGCACGCATTTCGATCCGGACGTCGTCGACGTGTTCATCGAGCGTTATTCCGACTTCATCGACATCGCGAGGCGCCATGCCGACCCGACCTGAGTCGTCCGCCGCGTCGCCATCGGCCCAGGCACGCAGCGATGCGATCTGGGGCATGCGCATGACGGTGCTCGCCTACACCGGCGTCGCCTCGCTGTGGATACTGCTGTCGGATGAACTGCTGCTCGCGCTGACCGACGATCCGAAGCGCTTTGCGCTGGCCAGCACCTTCAAGGGCTGGGCCTTCGTCGCCGTCACCGCATGTGCGCTCTATCTGCTGATGCGCCGCCTGACCGGGCGCGCGCTCGCTGCGCTCGAACGCGAGAACGTGTCGCTGGCGGCGCGGGCGCGCGCCGAATCGCTGCTCGACGCCATCGTCCGCAGCGCTTCCGACCCGGTGTTCGCGAAGGACAGCGAAGGCCGTTACCTGGTCAGCAATCCGGAGGTCGTGCGCCTGCTCGGCATTCCGGAGCAGGCCATGCTCGGCCGCACCGACGCCGACCTGCTGGCGCCCGAGGTGGCGCGCCGGGTGATGGACAACGACCGCATCGTCATGGCGGGCGGTCAGGTGGTGCGCTTCGAGGAGCACCTGCCGACGGCCGATGGCGAGCGCATCTTCCTCACCACCAAGGGCCCGCTGCGCGATGCCAGCGGGCACGTGATCGGCCTCTACGGGGTAGCGCGCGACATCACCGAGCGGCTCAACGCCGAGCGCGCGCTGCGCGACAGCGAAGAGCGCTTCCGCACCCTGTTCGAGCATTTCCCGGTGGCCTATCAGTCGCTCGATGCGCAGGGCCGCTTCATCCATGTTAACCCCATGCTGTGCGCCCTGCTCGGCTATCGCGAGGGCGAACTGCTGGGACGCGCCTTCGGCGACTTCTGGATGCCGGCCGAGCGTGCGGACTTCGCGTCCACCTTCGAACGTTTCAAGCGCGATGAGCGCATACAGGCGGAACTGCGGCTGCAGCACCGCGACGGCCACGCGGTCGTCGTCTGGCTGGTCGGGCGAGTGCAACTCGATGCGCGGGGAGACTTCGAGCGCACGCATTGCGTGCTTGCCGACCTCAGCGAACGGGTGGCGGCGGTGCAGGCACAGGAGGAGCGCGAGACGCTGTTGCGACAGATCGGCGAACTGGCGCACATCGGGGCGTGGGCGGTCGATCTCGAAAGTGGTCGTCTGAGCGCTACCGACGAGGTGGCGCGCATCCACGAGGCCGATCCCGCGTCGGTCGATACGCTGGCCAGCGCGCTGCAGTTCTTCCGCGAGCAGGACAGGGCGCGCATCGAGGCGGTCATCGAAGGCGCGGTCGAGCGGGGGGAGCCGTGGGATATCGAGGCGCAGATGTGCACCCGGGCTGGCCGTCAGAAGTGGGTGCGCGTGCTCGGCTCGCCGGTGACCGAGAACGGTCGCGTGGTGCGCCTGCGCGGCACGGTACAGGACGTGACCGAACGCCGGCGGATGGAACTCGAACTGAACCGCCACCGCACCCATCTGGAGGAGCAGGTGCAGTCGCGCACGGCCGAACTGGCCGTCGCCAAGGAGGCCGCCGAGGCGGCCAACCGCTCGAAGAGCCAGTTTCTCGCCAACATGAGTCATGAAATGCGCACGCCGATGAACGCCATCATCGGGCTGACGCATCTTCTGCAGGCCTCGCCGCTCGATGCGTCGCAGCGCGCGCATGCGCAGAAGATCGGCGCCGCCGCCAGCCATCTGCGTCACATCATCGACGACGTGCTGGATCTGTCGCGCGTCGAAGCGGAAAAGCTGGTGCTCGAATCGGTGGCTTTCCGCCTCGATGCGCTGCTCGAACAGGTGCGCGCGCTGATGATCCAGCGCGTCGAGGAGCGTGGTCTGGCCTTGCGCGTGCAGATCGGAGACGACGTGCCGGCCACGCTGCGCGGCGACGTCACCCGCTTGCGCCAGGCCCTGCTCAACTACCTCAGCAACGCGATCAAGTTCACCCAGCAGGGCAGCGTCACGGTGAGCGTCGCCGTGGTCGAGTGCGGTGACGACGATGTCCTGCTGCGCTTCGAAGTCAGCGATACCGGCATCGGCATCGAGGCGCGCGATCTCACCCGTCTGTTCAGCGCCTTCGAGCAGGCTGATGCATCGACTACGCGCAAGTACGGTGGCAGCGGTCTGGGTCTGTCCATTACGCGCAGACTGGCGCAGCTGATGGGGGGCGACGCCGGCGTCAGCAGCGTGCCGGGGCGTGGCAGTCGTTTCTGGTTTACCGCCCGGCTCGGTGTGGCGGGCGGTATGGCCGAGCCGGTGACGCCGTGCGCCATCGACGCGCGGGCGCTTCTGCAGCGGGATTTCGGCAGCAGTCGCATCCTGCTGGTCGAGGACCACGACATCAATCGAGAGGTGCTGCTGGCGCTGCTGCGCAATGCCGGACTGAATGCCGACGTGGCCGTCGACGGTGTCGAGGCGCTGGAGCGTGCGGCCGGCCAGCGCTACGACCTGGTGCTGATGGACCTGCAGATGCCGCGCCTGAACGGCATCGACGCGACGCGCCGGCTGCGCGGTCTGCCCGGTTGGGGGGCGGTGCCCATCGTCGCGGTCACCGCCAACGCCTTTGCCGATGACCGGGCCGCCTGCGCGGCGGCAGGGCTGGATGATTTCATCGCCAAGCCGGTCGAGCCGGAGGCCTTCTACGCGCTGCTGCTGCGCTGGCTGGGCGCCGGCGCTGAGGCGTCGGCGCCGCAACCATGTGTCGGCGAGGCCCGGGCTCTGGTCGAGCGCCTGCTGCCGCTGCTCGAAGCCGGCGACACCCGTGCCGGTGCGCTGGCACGCGAGTCTGCAGTCCTCCTGCAGACGCTGGGGCCGGATGGCGAGGACCTGCTGCGTCGCACCGCCGCCTTCGATTACGATGCCGCCCTGGCCGCGGCGCATGCGTTGCTGGCGTCGAACTGGACGCCCGGCGGTCTGCACTAAAGATTGATCCAGGGCAGCCGTTGCAACCCACGGGGCATGGTAGCTTCCGCTGATCATCGATTCGTGTGTCCGGCAGCCTGGCACGAGGTCGTGTCCGGACAGCGCGAAGAATGTGCGGGCCGCGGACACCCGAGCGACGCCCCGCCAAGTTGCCGCCACCCTTCCTGCCGCCCGGAACCTGCTGCATGAAAGAACAACCGACTGCGGGCCGTTTGCCCGGCCATGCCGCGTCCGCCTTGCGCGCGCTCGTCGCCGGCGTGGCGCTGATGCTGCTGGCCGGCTGCGGTGAGGCGCCGCAACTGCCGTTGCGTGTCGGTCTCAATCCCTGGGTGGGCTACGATCCGCTCGTTCTGGCGCGCGAGCGCGGCCTGTTCAGCCCGTCCGACCTGCGTGTGGTCGAACTCGAGACGAGCAGTGAAAGCGCGCGCCAGTTGCGCAACGGCCTGATCGACGCGGCCGGGCTGACGCTGCCAGAGGCGGTCGAACTGGCGGCGGCGGGGACCGATCTGCGCGTGGTGGCGGTGCTCAGCCTGTCCAAGGGCGCCGACGCGGTACTTGCACGCCCCGGCATCGGCTCGGCCGAGGCCCTCCGGGGCGGGCGCATCGGTCTCGAGGACACCGCGCTGGCGTCCATCATGCTGCAGCGTCTGTTCGAGGCCGGCGGCGTGCGGCGGGACGAGGTGAGCCTGGTCATGCTGCCGGTGGTCGAGCACGAATCGGCGCTGAAGGCGGGCCGCGTGGATGCGGTGATCACCTTCGAACCGGTCATTTCCCGACTGTCGTCGGACGGCTTTACCATCGTGCTCGACAGCGCCAACATGGCGGGCGAAGTCGTCGATGTGCTGGCGGTGCGCGCCGACGCCCTGCAGACGCGACCGCATCAGGTTCAGGTGATGCTCGATGCGTTCGAAGCGGGACGGCGCGAAATGCTGGCGCACCCGAAAGAGGCGGCATCTACGCTGGCAGCCGGTGCCGACCTCAGCATAGATGCCTATGCGCTGGCCCTGTCCCGTCTCGACTTCTACAGCGCCGCGCAGAGCCAGGCGCTGCTCGCTTCGCCCTCCGAGTCGCCAGTGCTCGGGCTGGCCCGATTGACGGGCGATCTCAGGGCGAGCGGCCGCATGATGGCCGATCCGGACTGGTCGCGGCTGTTCGTGCCCCGCGTGACGTCGGGGTCCGACGCGAAGGGCGGGCGATGAGGCTGCCTTCGCGCACGCTGGTGCCGCTGCTGCTGACTGCGTTCGCGCTGCTGCTGGCCGTGCTGAACAACGTGCTGCAGGTGCGCGAGTACCAGCAGCTGGTCGAATACGAACAGTCGCAATCGCTGGCCGAACGCATGGGCGTCGAGCAGGCGGCGCTCGAACTGCACATCGCCAACGACAATCTGCCGCAACTGCGTCGCATGGTGGCCGAACTCGGCCTGCGCCCCAACATCACGCACGCCTATCTGATCGCACCCGGCGGGCGCATCGTCGGTTCGCTGGCGCGCGCCGACGTCGGTCAGTCGCTGGTCGACAGGACGATGGACGATGCCGGCCGCGGATTGCTTGCACTGAGTACGCCACCTGATCGCTCCCTGCGCGTCGAGCGCTCGGCCGACGGTCAGGCACTGCTGGCCGTACTGACGCTGGCCGGCGGTCACCGCCTGCTGGTGCGTTCCGATCTCGAGCTGCCGCTGGCGCAGCGGCTGCACGCGAGCCGGCTCGAGCTGTGGCGGCATGCGGCCACCATCCTGCTGTCCGCCTTGCTGCTGGCGCTGTTCCTTCACCTGATCTGGTTCCGTCGCACACAGCGGCTGGTCGATGCGGTGCGCGAGGTCGGTGGCGGGCGGCTGGACACCCGGGTCAGCATCGGCGGGCGCGACGAACTGGCGCAGATCGGCAGCGCCATCAACGACATGACACTGAAACTGCAGGTACAGCACGCGGCGCTGCGAGAGAGTGAAACGCGCATGCGCGCGGTGTTCGAGCAGGCCGGCGTCGGTGTCGCCCGCATCGACAGCCGGCTCGGCCGTTTTGTCGACATCAATGCGAGGTACTGCGCCATCGTCGGCTACAGCCGCGAGGAAATGCTGGCACTCGATTTCATGCGCATCACCTACCGCGATGACCTGGCGGCCGATCTCGAGCAGATGGAGGCGCTCAAGCGCGGCGACATCCGCGAGTTCTCGATGGACAAGCGTCTGGTCCACAAGGACGGCCACATCGTCTGGGTCAGCATCAGCGTGACACCGCTGTGGGCACCGGGCGAGCCGGCGGACTTCCATATCGCGGTGGTGCAGGACATCACGTCACGGCGCGAGGCGGAGCAGGCGCTCAAGCTGGAGCGCAACCGCCTGCAGTCGGCGGAGCGCATCGCCCGCCTGGGCAGCTGGGAGTTCTATCCGGCGCTCGGGCGCGGCTGGTGGTCGGAACAGATGTATGAGTTCCTCGGCCTCGATCCGGCGGCGGGCATCCCGCCATTGGACGACTATCTCGCCTGCATCCACCCGGACGACCGGCCGACGGTGGCGCAGGCCATGCGGCAGATGGCCGAGGCCCTGCCGGTGCTGACGCCGACGGTCTATCGCACGGCACCGGAGCGTGGGCCGCTCCGCCACCTGCATCCGTCGGTCGAATGCGTGACCGACGCCGCCGGGCGGGTGATCAAGTACACGGGCATGCTGCTCGACGTGACCGCCGCGGTCGAGGCGGAGCAGGCGCTGCGCGCCTCGGAGGAGCGGCTGCGCGCGACGCTCGAGTACGCGCCCAACGTGGCGGTGCAGTGGTTCGACCGCGAAGGCCGCGTGCTGTACTGGAATCACGCCTCGGCGACGCTGTACGGATGGACGATGGAAGAGGCCCTCGGGCGCGGCATCGACGAACTGATGTTCGGCGGCGACCAGGCGCGCAGTTTTGTCGAACTGCTGGCGCGCATCGAGCGCGACAAGGTGCGCATCGGGCCGATCGAGTACACGGTACGCCACCGCAGTGGGGCGCTGCGACAGGTCGAGGCCAGTACCTTCGCCATCCCGGGTCTGCAGGGTGAACCGATCTTCGTCTGCATGGACGTCGACGTGACGGCGCGGCGCAACGCCGAAAAGGCGGTCGAGAAGGAACGCACCTATCTGCGCACGCTGTTCTCGGCGCTGCCCGACTTCGTCTGGGTGAAGGACAGCGAAGGCCGCTACCTGTCGTGCAACCGCATGGTGGAGGCGTTCTTCGGCCTGCCGGAGGCCGCTCTCGTCGGCAAGAGCGATCACGACCTCTTCCCGGCCGAGGAGGCGGACCTGTTCCGCATCCAGGATGAGGAAACCCTGCGCTCGGGTTTGCGCAGCACTCATGAATCGACCGTGACCTCGGGCGTGACTGGCGAGTGCCTGCGTGTGCAGACGATCAAGGTGCCGATGCTGAGCGAGGACGGCACGCTGATCGGTGTGCTCGGCATGGCGCGCAACATCACTGAACTGCGCGACGCACAGGACGAACTGCGTGCGCTCAACCGCGAACTCGAGCAGCGGGTGAGCGAGCGCACACAGGCGCTCACCGCGGCGATGAAGGAGCTCGAATCCTTTTCCTACGCGGTCTCGCACGATCTGAAGGCGCCGTTGCGCGGCATCGACGGCTACAGCCGCATCCTGCTCGAGGACTACGGTGACCGGCTCGACGGGCAGGCGCAGCGTTTTCTCGGCAATATCCGCAACGGCGCTGCGCAGATGCACGCCCTGATCGAGGACCTGCTGGCCTATTCGCGCATGGAGCGGCGCACGCTCGAAGCGAGCCGCGTCGATCTGGGCGAACTGATGCGCAGCGTGCTGACGCGCCGTGCCGACGAGATCGCTGCAGCGTCGGCGCAGATCGTCGGCGAAGTGCCGTCGCTCGTCGTGCGCGCCGACCGGCAGGGGCTGGACCTGGTGCTGCGCAACCTGATCGACAATGCGCTGAAGTTCAGCCGCGACGCGAAGCCGCCCATCATCACGCTCAGTGCGCGCAACGAAGGTGAGCGCATCGTGCTGTCGATACGCGACAATGGCATCGGTTTTGACATGAAATACCACGAACGGATTTTCGAGATCTTCCAGCGCCTGCATCGCAGCGACGAGTTCGCCGGTACCGGTGTGGGCCTGGCGCTGGTGCGCAAGGCAATGCAGCGCATGGGCGGACGTGTGTGGGCGGAAAGTGCGCCCGGCGAAGGCGCCTGTTTCAACCTGGAGTTTCCGGCATGATCACTGCGGTCAATCAGCAGCAGCCGTTCGCGCTGCCCATACTGCTGGTCGAGGACAATCCGGTCGATATCGACCTGACCTGCCGCGCCTTTGCGCGCAGCCACCTGCACAATCCGATCAGCGTCGCCCGTGACGGCGAAGAGGCGATCGGCCTGATCGACCGCTGGGATGCGGGCGAGACGCCGCCGTCGCTGATCCTGCTCGACATCAAGCTGCCGCGCGTGAATGGCATCGAGGTGCTGCGCCATCTGAAGGCGCATCCGAGGTACCGGCGCATTCCGGTGGTCATGCTCAGTTCGTCGTCGGAGGACCGCGATCTGCACGACGCCTACGCACTGGGCGTCAATTCCTTCATCGTCAAGCCGGTGGATTTCGATCGCTTCGTCGACGCGGCGGAGCAGATCGAGCGCTACTGGTGCGAACTCAACCAGCGCCCGGTGTGATGCGCGTTCTCTACACCGAAGATTCGGAGTTCGATGCCGACCTCACGCAGCGGGCACTGGCGCGTTGCGGGGCTGACATCGACCTGCAGATCGCCACCACGCTGGCGCGCGCACGCGCCCTGCTGGAATCCGAACGCTTCGACCTGCTGCTGACCGACCTCAAGCTGCCGGATGGCACCGGACTGGAACTGCTCGCCCACGTGCGCGAGCAGGCTTGGCCGCTGGCCGTCGTCGTACTGACCGGCTCGGGCGACGGTGATGCGGCGATCGCCGCGCTGAAGGCCGGCGCCGACGACTACCTGATCAAGCGCGACCAGTATCTGGAGCGCCTGCCGCGCGTGATGGAAGCGGCCGTCGTGCGCCAGCGCTCGATGAAGGCGCGGCGCGACCGGCCGATACGCGTGCTGTCAGCCGCCGCCAGCGGCGGCGAGCTCGAGCGCATGCGCCGGCACCTGCTCAAGCATGCACCGCACATCCGGCTCGACGCCGTCTTCCGCGTCGAGGACGTCGCGCCCCGCTTGCCGGCCACCGGCGAGGAGGCGGAATTCGACGTGCTGTTGCTCGACGCCGGCCCGCACCCGGCCGACGCCCTCGAACTCGTCCGGCGCATCCGGCTGGAGCGTCTGCTGCAGGTGCCGGTGGTCATGATGGCCGGCCGAGAGAGCGAGGAACTGGCTTCCAGCGCGCTGCATCTCGGTGTCGACGACTACCTCGTGCAGCACGAAGGCTATCTGTACGAACTGCCGTCCACGCTGGAGAAGGTGCATCGCCGTGCCGAACTGGCACGCGAGGAGCGGCGTCTGCGCGACACCAACGAACGCATGGCGCAACTGCTCGCCTCCAGCCCCACCATCGTCTACTGCCTGCGCGTGCAGGCAGATGCAGCGCATGCGACATGGGTGAGTGAGAACATCAGCCGCATTCTCGGCTACTCGATCGCCGAGGCGATGCAGCCGGGCTGGTGGCTCGATCACCTGCATCCGCAGGACCGTGAGCGCGCCCTTGCAGGCATCGGAACGCTGTCACGTGACGGGCATCTCAGTCACGAATACCGCTTCCGCCGCGGCGACGGGCGTGAAATCTGGGTACGCGACGAATTGCGGCGGGTCAGCGAGGCAGACGCGCCGGTGGCCGACATCGTCGGCTCATGGACCGATATCACGGCGAACAAGCGTGCCGCGATGGTGAACGAAGCGCGCGTCGAAGTGCTCGACCGCGTGGTGCAGGTGGCGCCGCTGGAATCCATCCTCGAAACGATTGCGCTGCGCATGCAGGCGATCGAGGCCGACATGCGCGTGTCCATCGTGCTGCTCGACGAGACTACCGGTCATCTGCGCAACGGCGCGTCGCCCAGCCTGCCCGAGTACTACAACCGGATACTGGAGACGCTGCGGCCGGATGAGGGCGTCGGCTCCTGCGGCACCGCGATCTGGAGCGGCGAGCCGGTACTGGTGGGCGATGTGCTGGACCATCCGTACTGGGCGCCCTATGTCGATCTCGTGCGCCGCGTCGGCTTCCGCTCCTGCTGGTCGGTGCCGTTCAAGGACGAGGCCGGGCGCGTGCTCGGCTCCTTCGCCGTCTATCACGACGCGCCCGGCCTGCCCGATGACGAACAGTACAAGCTCATCGTCGAATTCAGCCGCATCACGGCGCTGGCGGTGCAGAAGGTGCGCGCCGGCCGCGCGCTGCGCCAGGCGGCGGCCGTCTTCGAAAGCACGCGCGACGGCGTGTTCATCACCGATCTCGACGCCAGCATCGTCGCCGTGAACCGCGCCTTCACCGACATCACGGGCTACAGCGAATTCGAGGCGCTGGGCAGCAATCCGCGCATCCTGCAGTCGGGTCGTCACGACGTGGCTTTCTACCGGGCGATGTGGACTGCCGTGCTCGATGCCGGCTACTGGCAGGGCGAGGTGTGGAACCGGCGCAAGAGCGGCGAGCTTTATCAGCAGTTGCTGAACATCAGCACGGTGCGCGACGAATCCGGTCAGGCCAGCCACTACGTGGCGGTGATGACCGACATCAGCCAGCTCAAGCGCTCCGAAGCCAAGCTCGATCACCTCGCGCACCACGATCCGCTGACCGACCTGCCTAACCGCCTGTTGCTGCAGTCGCGCGTGCAGCACGCGATCGAGCGCGCCGAGCGGCAGCACGAGCACGTCGGGCTGCTGTTCATCGATCTCGACCGTTTCAAGAACGTCAATGACAGCCTCGGTCATCCGGTCGGCGATGAGCTGCTCGGCGCCATCGCGCAGCGCCTGCGTGCGCGCCTGCGCGAGGCCGACACGCTGGCCCGTCTGGGCGGCGACGAGTTCGTGCTGCTGATCGAGAGCATGCGTGCCCCCGAAGATGCCGCCCAGGTCGCCCATTCCCTGCTCGAACTGATGCAGGCGCCCTTCCGTCTCGCCCAGGGGCGTGACATCTACATCGGCGCCAGCATCGGCATCGCCGTCTATCCGGAGGACGGCACCACGGTGACCGAACTGATCCAGCATTCCGACGTCGCGATGTATCAGGCCAAGGAAGCCGGTCGTGGCGCCTTCCGCTTCTACACCGAGGCGATGAGCCGGGCGGCGCAGGACAGGCTGCATCTGGATACGCGGCTGCGCCGCGCGCTCGAACGCGGTGAGTTCCGCCTGCACTACCAGCCGCAGATCGACATGGCGAGCGGTCGCGTCGTCGGCGCCGAGGCACTGATCCGCTGGATCGATCCGGACGAGGGCATGGTGTCGCCGGCCCGCTTCATTCCGGTCGCCGAGGAGAGCGGACTCATCGTGCCGATCGGCGAATGGGTGCTGCGCACCGCCTGCGCCCAGGCGCGGGCCTGGCAGGACGCCGGCCATGCGCTCAGCATTGCGGTCAATCTGTCGGCGCGCCAGTTGCAGCATGCCGACATGGCGCAGTACCTGTCGGCACTGATGGCCGAGTTCGGCCTCGCTGCCGGGCGGCTCGAACTCGAACTGACCGAATCCATGCTGGCCGAGGACCGCCAGCAGACCGAGGAGCGCCTGCGGGCGCTGAAGGCGCTCGGCGTCGCGCTGTCGATCGACGACTTCGGCACCGGCTACTCGTCGCTGGCCTACCTGAAGCGCTTCCCGATCGACATACTGAAGATCGACCAGAGCTTCGTGCGCGACATTCCGCAGGACCGCAACGATATGGAAATCGCCGCCACCATCATCGCCATGGCGCACACACTGAAGATGCGGGTGGTCGCCGAAGGCGTCGAGACGGAAGAACAGCTCGCCTTCCTGAAGGACCGCGAGTGCGATGCCTGGCAGGGCTATCTGCGCAGCAAGGCGGTACCAGCAGAGGAGTTCGAGGCGCGCTTCCTGCGCACCTGAAGCGCTGCGATCATCCTGGCCGCGGCACCCGTTACATCATCTGTGATGCCCGGTTCGCGGCCGGCGCCAGGGCAGGGTTCTGTGGGAGGGGGCTTCTGACCCCGACAGCAGCCCGAAACGAGTTCAGCGGCCTGCAGAGGACGTATCGCGACCAAGGTCGCTCCCTCATGGATCGCGCCCGATTCACGGCTGGAGCCAAGGCCGGAGTTCTGTGGGAGGGGTCTTGACCCTGACGGCAGCCTGAATCGAAGCCCGCGGACTGCCATGGCCGCTCCCACCGGATCGGCGCCCGGCCCGCGCTGCGCAGGCGTGCTCAGAACGGCAAAGCGAGCTGGCCTTCGTCGCGGTCGGCGGATGTTTCGGCCACATCCTCCGCCGTCAGCAGATGCCCGGCACGCACACCGAGCAGTCTGAACCGCCGCTCCAGCGGCATCCGTTTCAGGCACAGACCGGCGTGGCGGCGGATCACAGCTGCGTCCGCCGTGTAGGCCTCCATCGTGATTTCGCGGGTGACGATGCGGAAATCGTCCTGTCGCAGTTTCACGCCCACCGATTTCGCGACGACGCCCTTGCGCCTGAGGTCGTCGGCCAGCCGCTCGCACAGCCCGGTGAAGATGCCGCCCAGTTCCTCGCGGTCGTGCTTCGCGTGCAGGTCACGTTCGAAAGTGGTTTCACGGCTGATCGATTTCGGGTCGCGGCTGTAGCTGAGCGGACGCTCGTCGCGCCCGTGCGCGGCGTCGGCCAGCCAGGCGCCGTAGCTGCGGCCGAACTGCTCGATCAGCCAGTGCGGTTCGGCGGCGGCCAGCTCGCCTATCGTGCGTATGCCCAGCGATTCGAGCCTGGCGCTCGCCTTGGGGCCGATGCCGTTGATGCGCCGGGCCGGCAGCGGCCAGATGCGGGTCGGGATGTCGGCTTCGGTGATCACCGTCAGGCCGTGCGGCTTCTCCAGGTCGGAACAGATCTTGGACAGCAGCTTGTTCGGCGACAGACCGATCGAGCAACTGAGCCCGGTCGCCGCGTTTACCGCCTGCTGGATGCGGCTCGCGATCGCGCGCACGCCGCCGTGCGGGTCGTCGCCGACGGCGTCCTGCGCGCCCGGCTGCTCGGTCAGTTCGAAGTAGATTTCGTCGATGCCGCGGTCCTCGATCACCGGCACCTGCGCCAGCACCGTCTGCTTGAACAGCCGCGACATGCGCTTGTACTCGTCGAAGTCGGTCGGCAGCAGTACGGCGTCAGGGGCCAGCGCGGCCGCCTTCATCAGACCGATGCCCGAATGCACGCCGAAGGCGCGCGCCTCGTAGGTGGCGGTGGTGGCCACGCCGCGGCCGACGTAATCGCGCAACCGGGCGAAGCGGCGCGTGCCGTCGGCCTGCAGTTCGGGCTGATGCCGGGCTCCGCCGCCGACCACCATGGGCTGGCCGCGCAGCTCCGGGTAGCGCAGCAGCTCGACCGACGCGAAGAAGGCGTCCATGTCGAGGTGGGCGATCCAGCGGCGCGGCACGGCGGGCTCCGGGCGATCAGCGGGCCGGGGTGGGGCGGCTTTTGGCGGGTGGTCGCTCGCCGGCGCGGCTGGCTGCTTCGAGCGCGTCGCGCACGGCGTCCATGTCGTGCGCGCGCAGGCCTTCGACCAGTGCGCGCGACGCGTCGCGACGCGCTTCCGCGTACTCGCGCAGTTCGCGCAGCGTCGAGGCCGACGGCGCGGCGGGGCTCAGGTGCAGTTCGCTCAGGTCTTCGAAGCTCTGCTGGTAGGGTTGAGCAACCTCGCTTTCGATCTGCCCGGCAAGGTCGTCGAAGCTGGCGCCATTGCGCTGTGCGTCGCCGATCAGCGTGTTCCAGCGACGGGCGATGCGGCGGTCGGCGCCGATGAAGTCACGGATTTCGTCGCGCGCCATCACCTCCTCGCTCCAGCGGTAACGCGGCGCCGGTATTGCGATCACCAGCACGACCACCATCAGCGCCAGCCCGATACCGGCCAGCCATTGCCCGGCCGAGGCGACCGGCTGGCGGTAGCGGCCGAGCACGGCGCTGTCGTCCAGCGGGCGCACCAGCGCCGCGCCGGCCAGCAGGCCGGCGATGAAGCCGCCGATGTGCGCGCCGTTGTCGATGCCGGCAATGTTCAGACCGAGCACGATGGTGATGGCGGCGAACAGGCAGGCGCCCCAGAACAGGCGCACGAATTCGCGCCGGTCCAGCGTGGCGCGCTGCTGCCACAGGAAGGCGAGCAGTGCGCCATAGACGCCGAAAATCGCGCCGGAGGCGCCGCCGGACACCGCGCGGTCGCCCTGCACGATCAGCGACAGCAGGTTGCCGGTGAGGCCGCTGATGAAATAGATGGCCACGAAGCGGACCGGGCCGAACATGCGCTCGACCAGGCGACCGCCATCGAGCAGCGACAGCATGTTCATGCCCAGGTGCAGCAGGCCGAAGTGCAGGAACAGCGCACTGCCCAGCCGCCACCATTCGCCGTCCTTCGTTGCCGGCCCGAAGTTCGCACCCCAGGCGAGCTGGATGCCGTTGGCCGAGTGCCACAGCCCGGCGCCGGACAGCAGCATGGCGGCAAACACCGCCAGGTTGGCGACGATGAGCGCCGTCGTCACCGGAATGCGGCGACGGCGAGCGATCAGCTGGTCGATCAGGGGGAGCGGTGCGACAGTCACGAAGGGCGGGCGTAGTGGTGTTCGATGTGCAACGGATGCGAGGTTAGCACCGGCAGCCGACGGCGACCGTTACCGGCCGGTAACGGTTTCATCTGCGCCCGGCCGGAAGTCGGCGAAGCGATCGGCCAGGAAGTCGACGAAGGCGCGTACCCGCGCCGACAGCTGGTGGTGCGGCGGCCAGATGGCATGGATGTCGGCCGCGGTGCCGGCCCAGGGTTCGAGCAGGCGGACGAGCTGGCCGTCGCGCAGGTGCGGCGCGATATCCCACTCCGAGCGCAGCAGGATGCCGTGGCCGTCCAGCGCCCAGTCCACCGCGATCTCGCCGTGGTTGGTGCCGAGCGGCCCGGCCACCTTCACCTTCACTTCGCGCGTGCCGTCGGAGAGCACCCAGGTGTTGAAGGCGTCGTCGTTCTCGCGGATGACGATGCAGCGGTGCGCGCGCAGCGCCTGTGGCGACTCCGGCGCGCCGAACGCGGCCACATAGGACGGCGCCGCGCACAGCAGCCGGCGGTTGCGGGCGATGCGTCGCGCATGCACGTGGGTGTCGGGCGGGGGACCGAAGCGGATCGCCAGATCCATGCCGTGACTTTCCAGGTCGAGCGGGCGGTCGGTCAGGTGCAGCACGACGTCGACCTCGGGCCAGCGCCGGGCGAACTCCGACACTGCCGGCGCCAGGTGACGGCGGCCGAAACCGAAGGTCGCGTTGATGCGCAGCAGGCCGCTCGGCACGGCCCGGCTGGCGGCGAGGGAGCGTTCGAGCGCATCGATGTCGCGCAGGATGCGTTCGCCTTCCTCCAGATAGCGTTCGCCCTCGGCAGTCAGACTGACCCGCCGCGTCGTGCGGTTGAGCAGGCGCACGCCGAGCCGCATTTCCAGCGCGGCCAGCCGCCGGCTGACCGCAGGCGGTGTCACGCCCAGCTGCTGGGCGGCTGCGGCGAGGCTGGGCTGGCGGGCCAGTGTGCTGAAGAAGAGCAGGTCGGCGGCGTCTTTCATTGATGCTTATGAAAGCAATTATCGTTTTAATTCACGATCATTGTAGTTATCAGTGCACTGAATAGCATGTTGCCATCGATACCCTTCTGTTTCGCGATGGCTGTCCATGACCTCCTGATCACGCTGCCGCTCGGCGCCGCACTCGGCTTCTTCGGCGGGCTGTTCGGCATCGGCGGCGGCGTCATCGCCATTCCGCTGCTGGCGCTCGCCTTCGGCATGGACCAGGCGCTGGCCCAAGGCACGGCGCTGGTGATGATGGTGCCCAATCTGCTCGTCGGCTGGTGGCGCTACCAGCGCCGGCACCCGGTGCCGATCCCGCGCGTGCTGGCGATTGCCGCGGTCGCCACCGGCACCACCGCAGTGACCGCCCATTTCGCGGCGCGGCTTGACCCGACCCTGCTGCGCACGCTGTTCGGCTGCTTCATGGCGGCGCTGTCGGTGTCGCTGCTGTGGCGCTCGGCGACGTCGGCACAGAGCGCTGCTCCGCTGCCGCGCGACGCGCTGATTCCGCTGGTTGGCGTGGTCGGCGGCAGCAGCATGGGCCTGCTCGGCGTCGGTGGCGGACTGGTCGCGACACCGCTGTTCGTGCGCCTGTTCGGCCAGCGGCAGACGGTGGCGCAAAGCCTCGCGCTGGCGCTGGTGACGCCCAGCGCCGTCGTCGCGCTGGCCAGCTATGCGCAGGCGCACAAGGTGGACTGGAGCATGGGGCTGCCGCTGGCCGCCGGCGGGCTGTTCACCGTCGCGGCCGGCGTTGCGTTCGCTCACCGTCTGCCGGAACGGCAGATGCAGAAGCTGTTCGCGCTGCTGCTGATGGCGACCGCGGTCGCGATGACCGCGCAGTAGGACCCGCGGACGCGGATCGACGGCAGGTTCAGCCCTCGAAACTGCTGCGGTCGAGCACGTCGCCAACCAGTTCGAGCCGCAGCAGCGGGTCGCGCATTTCCATCAGCCGCTGCCTGTCGTCCGGTTGCAGCGGCAGCAGTTCGCACCAGCGGTTGGCGACCCAGCCAGCGTCGTCGAAATGCTTCGGCGTATCCGACGGCGTGAATTCGGATGCGGTCAGCGCGTCGAGCACGCGCACCAGGGCGGCTGCGACATAGGTGAGGTCGGGCGGTACCGCGCAGGGCGGGTCGGGCGGAATGTCCTCGACGTCGGCCATCCACAGTCCGTAAGGCGTCTGTGAACTGGCGGTGACGCGAAAGCGCGTGCTGCCGCGGGTGAATATCTCGTACAGGCCCGGTTGCGGCTGCGCGAAGTGGGTGATCACCGCGCGCGTGCCGACTGCGTGGAAGCGCTCGGGCGCCGGCCCACCGGCGCCCCTCACTTCCTTGCCCTGGATCAGCGACACGACACCGAAGGGCGTGCCGGCGCGATGACACTTCTTGATCATGTCGAGGTAGCGCACCTCGAAGATGCGCAGCGGCAGCAGGCCATCCGGGAACAGCACGGTGCCCAGCGGAAACAGCGGAATGGCTTGGTCGGTCAGCGTTGTCGTCATGAACGGGCCTGCTGGGTAGTGGGTGCGCGGCAGGTGATGCCGTCGAGTTCGCCGGCGAAGCGGGCGACTTCTCGCTGCAGGTGCCGGCGCTGCGCGTCGGTCAGCGTGGCCGACAGTTCGCTCAGTGCCTGCGCGACGCGCGCCCGGTTGTCGCGGAAGGACTGGGCGTAGCCCGGTGTCCAGTGTCGTTCGGGGGTGACGAACATCGCTTCGAGTTCGCGCCTGAAGGCGTCCGGCGCCAGATCGTTACGTGCCAGCAGTTCGGCCATCGCGGCCTGCCAGCGCCGCCGGCTTTCCAGGCTGTCTTCGCTGCGGCTGCGCACGTCGCGCGCCCAGCGGTCAACGATGTCGCGCTGTTCCGGCGTCAGCCGGCCCGTCCAGCTCTCGATGCGATCGCGCAGCCGGCGGGTGCGCTCGCGCACGATGTCTTCAGCCGGCGGCTCGACCCAGTCCTTCACGTACTCGCGGGTGTTGCGCTCGAAGCGGCGCTTCAGGGCGGCGATCTGCTCCGGCTTCGCGCCGGCGACCAGCGGCCCGATCTCGCGCGCGGCCTCGCTGGCAGCGGTGCGGGCGAAACCGAACACGGTATCGATATGGGCGTCGATGCGCGCCACGTCGGCACCGGCACGCAGATCCGCGTCGACCTGACGCAGCCAGCCGGCGTAACCGGGCAGCTGGCTGCTGCAGTGCCAGTCCACCCAGCGCGTCAGCGCGGGCTGGACGGCTGTACGCTGCGCGCCGTCCAGCGGCAGGTAATCGTCCAGCCGCCAGGCGATCAGCCGGTCGAGCTGGTTGTAGCCGACCTGCACCATGCTGCAGGCGGCCAGCAGCAGGGTGGTCAGCAACAGTAGCAGGGGGCGTCGCCAGTCGGCCATTGCGGTGTCGGTAGGTTGGATGCGCGAATTCGCTGCAGTACGGACTCTAGACCTGTACGGCGCGCGCGGGTTCGTGCGAAACCTTTTTCCGCCGGCCTGCTCACAGAGCGGACGCCGCCGCCTACAATCGCGCCCATGACCCGACCGCGCCTGTCGATCCGCTCCCTGCGCCGCCTGCTGGCCTTGTCGTCGACGCTGCTGCTGGCCGCCTGCGGCGAGGTGTGGAACGACCCCTACCCGGCGGCGGAAAGCGGGCAGAACATCCTCTACACCGCCTTCACCGACCGCCCGAAGCACCTCGATCCGGTGCAGTCGTACAGCGAGAACGAAATCACCTTCACGGCGCAGATCTACGAAGCGCCGCTGCAGTACCACTATCTGAAGCGCCCGTTCGAACTGGTCACCGCGACCGCCGAGGCAATGCCGGTGCCACGCTTCTTTGATGCATCGGGCCGCGAGCTGCCGGCCGATGCATCGGCCGCCGACATCGCCGAGTCGGTGTATGAGATCCGCATCAAGCCGGGCATCCGCTACCAGCCCCACCCGGCGCTGGCGCGCGACGACGCGGGCCACTACCTCTATCACGAGGGCGGCCCGGGCGAGCGGCGCACGCTGTACGACTTCGAGCGCACCGGTACGCGCGAGCTGGAAGCCGCCGACTACCTCTATCAGATCAAGCGGCTGGCGCACCCCGGGCTGCACTCGCCGGTGTTCGGTCTGATGAGCGACTACATCGTCGGCCTGAAGGAATATGGCGATACGCTGAAGGCGGCGGCGAAGACCTTGCCGCCCGGCCAGTGGCTGGACCTGCGCAAGCACGACCTGGCCGGCGTCGAGCTGGTCGACCGTCACACCTACCGCATTCGGCTCAAGGGCAAGTACCCGCAATTCCTGTACTGGCTGGCCATGCCCTTCTTCGCGCCGGTGCCGTGGGAGGCCGACCGCTTCCACGCGCAGCCGGGCATGGCCGAGCGCAACCTGACGCTGGACTGGTACCCCATCGGCACCGGCCCCTACATGCTGAGCCAGAACGATCCGAACGCGCGCATGGTGCTGACGCGCAACCCGAATTTCCGCGAGGAGACCTATCCCTGCGAGGGCGAGGCGGGCGACCGCGAGGCCGGACTGCTGGCCGACTGCGGCAAGCGTCTGCCGCTGGTCGAGCAGATCGTGTTCACGCGCGAGAAGGAACAGATCCCGTACTGGAACAAGTTCCTGCAGGGCTATTACGACGCTTCCGGCATCAGTTCCGACTCCTTCGACCAGGCGGTGCAGTTCGGCCAGACCGGCGAGGTGAACCTCAGTGACGACATGAAGGCGCAGGGCATCCGGCTGCAGACCTCGGTGTCGACCTCGACCATGTATATGGGCTTCAACATGCTGGACCCGGTGGTGGGCGGCATGGGCGAGCGCGGGCGCAAGCTGCGTCAGGCCATCGGCATCGCGCTCGATCAGGAGGAGTTCATTTCCATCTTCCAGAACGGCCGCGGCTTGCCGGCGCAATCGCCGCTGCCGCCGGGCATCTTCGGCTATCGCGACGGGCGCGAAGGCATGAATGCCTATATGTACGACTGGGGGGATGGCGAGCCGCGGCGCAAGCCGATCGATACGGCGAAGGCGCTGCTGGCCGAAGCGGGCTGGCCGGGCGGGCGCGATGCGAAGACCGGCGAGCCGCTGGTGATCAACCTCGACACCACCGGCACCGGCCTTGGCAGCAAGGCGCGCATCGACTGGCTCACCAAGCAGTTCGACAAGCTGGGCGTGCAGCTGGTGGTGCGCAGCACCGACTACAACCGCTTCCAGGACAAGATACGCAAGGGCGCCGCCCAGCTCTTCTTCTGGGGCTGGAACGCCGACTACCCGGATCCGGAGAACTTCCTCTTCCTGCTCTACGGCCCGCAATCGAAGGTGAAGGTGCAGGGCGAAAACGCGGCCAATTACGAGAGCGCCGAATTCGACCGCCTTTTCGAGCGGATGAAGGCGATGGACAACGGCCCCGAGCGTCAGGCCATCCTCGACCGCATGCTCGAAGTGCTGCGCCACGACGCACCCTGGGTATGGGGCTACCACCCGAAGAGCTACGGGCTCGAACACAGCTGGGTGTTCAACCGCAAACCATCGACCGTTGCCAACAATACGATGAAGTACACCCGCATCGATCCGGCGCTGCGCGAGACGAAGCGCGCCGAATGGAACCGCCCGGTACGCTGGCCGCTGTTCGCCTTCGCCGCGCTGCTGCTCGCGCTGGTGTGGCCGGCCTGGCGCCACTGGAAGCGCTCGGAACAGGCGCGCGCAGTAGGGAGCGGCGCATGATCGCCTACATCATCCGCCGCCTGCTCTATGCCATCCCGATACTGATCGGCGTGAACCTGATCACCTTCGTGCTGTTCTTCGTCGTCAATTCGCCGGACGACATGGCGCGCATGCAGCTCGGCGCCAAGCGGGTGACGCCGGAGGCGATCGAGAAATGGAAGGCCGAGCGCGGCTACGACCGGCCGCTGGTGTGGAACGCCGATGCGGCAGGACTGGCGAAGGCGACCGACACGATACTGTTCGACAAATCGATGCGCATGTTCGTGTTCGACTTCGGCCGCGCCGACGACGGCCGCGACATCGCGCTGGAGATCGGCAACCGCATGGGGCCCAGTCTTGCCATCGCGATACCGACCTTCCTGCTCGGGCTGTTCGTCACCGTCAGTTTCGCGCTGCTGCTGGTGTTCTTCCGCAACACCGCGCTCGACGTCGGTGGCGTCGTGCTGTGCGTCGCGGCGATGTCGATCTCCGGCCTCTTCTACATCATCGGCGGCCAGTATCTGGTCAGCAAGGTGTGGAATCTGGTGCCGATTTCCGGCTACGCGCCGGGGCTGGACGCCGGCAAGTTCCTGATACTGCCGGTGCTGATCAGCGTGGTCGGCGGCATCGGTTCGTCGGCGCGCTGGTACCGCACGCTCTTCCTCGAAGAGATCAACAAGGACTACGTGCGCACCGCGCGCGCCAAGGGTCTGTCGGAACTGCGCGTGCTGTTCCGCCATGTGCTGAAGAACGCGATGATCCCCATCCTGACCGGCGTGGTCGTCGTCATCCCGCTGCTGTTCATGGGCTCGCTGCTGCTTGAAAGCTTCTTCGGCATCCCGGGTCTGGGCAGCTACACGATAGACGCGATCAATTCGCAGGACTTCGCGGTCGTGCGCTCGATGGTGTTCATCGGCTCGGTGCTCTACATCGTCGGCCTGCTGCTGACCGATATTTCGTACACGCTGGTCGATCCACGGGTGAGGCTCAAATGACAGCCCCCACGCTCACTTCGTTCGCTCAAAAGGACCGGCTTCAGACAGCCGGTCCGTTCGGCCGGCACGGCGCAATGCGCCGCGAATTCCCGGCCTCACCCCCCCCAGGGGGCTGCGCTTGGCCGCGGTCGGCTTTGCACAGCCGACCGGTTGCGCGGGCGGCGAGCAGTGCTCGCCGAAACCCGCGCTACACCCCTTGGGGCGGCCCTGCGGGCGGCGCGATGGCGCGGCTGTCGTTGGAGGGCGCATGATCTTCAAACCCGTGTTGCTATGGTCCGACCTGCTGTTGTGGGCGCTCGTCGCCAGCGCCGTGCTGCTGGCCCTCTACTGCCGCAGTCAGGACTATCTGCGACGCGCCTGGCGCCGGGTCGGCGAGTCGTCGGCGGCGATGGCGTCGGTCACCGTACTGGCGGTGTTCGTCGCGGTCGGCCTGCTCGATTCGCTGCACTACCAGCCGCGCCTGCCGGCGCAGCAGGGCAGCAGCGAAATCCAGTACGCACCGGAAGTGCTGTCGGCGCTCGACGCGCTGTTCGCCGACCTCAGGCTGAACAAGGAAAAAACCTATTCGGCGCCGCTGGCCACGCACGGCTTCGCCAAGGAAACGATGGAGCGCGACGGCGTGCAGACGCGCGACTATCCGCGCCTGCTGTTCGGTGGCGCCCACCTCGACGAGCTATCGCAGCATGAGGCCGACCTGCGCAGCCGCGCGCTGTCGGGTGCGCTCAAGGGCGCATTGGCGTGGGCGGCCTTCACCGGCCTCGTCGTCGGCCTGCTCGCGCTGGCGCGGCGGCGCAGTTACGCCGACACCTGTCGCGCGGTGTGGCGACCACGACTGTCGGCCGAGCGGCCGATCGCCTGGCGCGCCGTCTTCGTCACCGCCGCCGTGCTCTGTGTGCTCGGCGGCATCATCGCTGCCTGGGCCGACGGCTACCACGTGTTCGGCACCGACAAGGTGGGGCAGGATGTGCTCTACCTGTCGCTGAAGTCGGTGCGCACCGCGCTGCTGATCGGCACATTGACCACGCTGGTGACCTTGCCGCTGGCGATCGCGCTCGGCCTGATCGCCGGCTTCCGCGGCGGCTGGTGGGACGACGCGATCCAGTACCTCTACACGGTGCTGAACTCCATCCCGGGCGTGCTGCTGATCGCCGCCATGGTGCTGATGATGCAGGTGATCATCGACACCCATCCGGAGTGGTTCGAGACGGCCGCCGAACGTGCCGATGCGCGGCTGCTGGCACTGTGTTTCATCCTCGGTCTGACCTCCTGGACCGGCCTGTGCCGGCTGCTGCGCGCCGAGACGCTGAAGCTGCGCGAACTCGACTACGTGCAGGCGGCGCGCGCCTTCGGTGTCAGCGACGCACGCATCATGGCGCGCCACGTGCTGCCCAATCTCATGCACATCGTGCTGATCGCGCTGGTGATGGATTTCTCCGGCCTGGTGCTGTCCGAGGCCGTGCTGTCCTACATCGGCATCGGCGTCGACAGCTCGATGAACAGTTTCGGCACGATGATCAACGCCGCGCGCCTCGAACTGTCGCGCGAGCCGGTCGTGTGGTGGTCGCTGGCCGCCGCCTTCGTGCTGATGCTGGCGCTGGTGCTGGCTGCCAACCTGTTCGCCGACGCGGTGCGCGACGCCTTCGATCCGCGCTTCCAGTGGCGGGCGCGCCGCACGTTGAAGAGGGCCGCAGCATGAATGCGCCCTTGCTCGAAGTGCGCGGCCTGACTGCCGAACTCGACACACCGGCCGGCATCGCGCGCGCCGTCGACGCACTCGACTTCGACGTGCGCGCCGGCGAAACGATGGCGCTGCTGGGCGAGTCCGGCTGCGGCAAGTCGATGACCGCGAATGCGCTGATGCGCCTGCTGCCCGACGTTGGCTACATCGCCGGCGGCAGCGTGCGCCTGTCCGGCCGCGAACTGACCGCGCTGACCGAGGCCGACATGCGCGAAGCGCGCGGCCGCGACATGGCGATGATTTTCCAGGAGCCGGGCACCAGCCTGAATCCGGTGCTCACCGTTATGCAGCAGATCGGCGAGGTGCTGTCGCTGCACCGCGGCCTGCGCGGCGCGGCGGCGCGCGCCCGGGCGCTGGAACTGCTGGCTGCGGTCGGTATTCCGGACGCGGCGCGCCGGATCGACGAATACCCCTTCCAGTTCTCCGGCGGCATGAAGCAGCGCGTCATGATCGCGATGGCGCTGGCCGGCGAACCGAAACTGCTGATCGCCGACGAGCCGACCACCGCGCTCGACGTGACGATACAGGCGCAGGTACTCGACCTGCTGGCGACGCTGCAGCGCGAACAGGGCATGGCGCTGCTGCTGATCACGCACGACCTCGGCGTGGTCGCGCGCATGGCGCATCAGGTCGGCGTCATGTATGCCGGCCAGCTGATCGAGCGCGCACCGCGCGCGGCCTTTTTCGCGCAGCCGGCGCATCCGTATTCGCAGCTGCTGTTCGCCGCCTTGCCGGACACCTCACGGCGGGGCGAGTTGGCCACCATCCGCGGCTCGGTGCCACCGCTGACCACCGATTTCCGCGGCTGCCGTTTTGCCGAGCGCTGTCCGCAAGCCTGGGCACGGTGCCACGACGAGGTACCGGCCTGGCAGACGGCGGGCGAGGGCCAGCAGGTGCGTTGCCACCTGTACGACCCGGCCGAAGCGGGCCGGCATGCGCAACACGTCGCACCGTCCGCCGGTGTCGCTGAAGTGGCACCGGCGGACGAGACGCAGCCGCTCTTGAGCGTGCGCGAGCTGAAGGTGCACTTCCCGATCCGCCGCGGCATCCTGCAGCGTACGGTGGGCCATGTGCGGGCGGTCGATGGCGTGTCGCTGGACATCCGTGCCGGCCGCACGCTGGCGCTGGTCGGTGAGTCCGGCTGCGGCAAGACCACCGCCGGCAAGGCCGTACTGCGGCTGATCGAGCCGACCGCCGGCAGCGTGACGCTGGGCGCTCAGGATGTCGGCGCCGCGTCGGGTGCGGCATTGCGCGAACTGCGCGCGCAGATGCAGATGGTGTTCCAGGACCCGTACGGCTCGCTGAATCCGCGCATGCGGGTCGGCGACATCATCGCCGAGGGCATGTCCGCGCTGAAGCGCGCCGGCGGTGACGAGGCGGTGCGCGCACTGCTCGAGCAGGTCGGCTTGCGGCCGGACATGGCCGACCGCTATCCGCACGAATTCTCCGGCGGCCAGCGCCAGCGCATCGCCATCGCACGCGCGCTGGCGGTGCAGCCACGGCTCATCGTGTGCGACGAACCGACGTCGGCACTCGACGTGTCGGTGCAGGCGCAGATACTGAATCTGCTCCGCCGGCTGCAGCACGAACTGGGGCTCGCCTACCTGTTCATCACGCACAACATCGCGGTGGTCGAACACCTCGCGCACGATCTCGCGGTGATGTATCTGGGCCGGATCGTCGAGAGCGGTCCGGTCGATCGCGTGCTGCGCGCGCCACGTCATCCCTATACGCAGGCACTGCTGTCGGCGGTGCCGCGCATCGACGGCGCGCAGCAGCCGCAGAAGCTGGCGGGCGATCTGCCGTCGCCGGCCCGTCCGCCGTCCGGCTGCGCCTTCCACCCGCGCTGTCCGCGCGCGCAGGCGCGGTGTTCGACCGAGCTGCCCCCGCTGGCGGGCGAGGACGGCCGCCAGGCTGTGGCCTGCTGGTATCCGGACTGAGCGCCATCGACGCAAGGAGGAAACCATGACATGTCCGGCCATTGCCGGCCTGCGCCTGCCACTGATACAGGCGCCGATGGCCGGCGTGCAGGATCACCGGCTCGCTGCAGCCGTGTCGAACGCAGGCGGTCTCGGTTCGTTGCCCGCCGCGATGCTGGGCGCGGACGGTTTGCGCGACCAGCTGAGCGCGCTGCAGGCGCTCACCGACCGGCCGTTCAACGTCAATTTCTTCTGTCATGTGCCGCCGTCGCCGAACGCGGCGCGCGACGCACGCTGGCGCGCTGCGCTTGCGCCGTACTACGCCGAGTTCGGTGTCGATCCGGCGCAGGTGTCCGCCGGGCCGGCGCGCATGCCTTTCAGTGCCGACATGGCCGATGTGCTCGAAGCCTTCCGTCCGGCGGTCGTCAGTTTCCACTTCGGGCTGCCGGCGGCCGATCTGCTGGCACGGGTCAAGGCCTGGGGCGCCTGCGTGCTGGGCTCCGCCACCACGGTGGCCGAGGCGCGCTGGCTCGAAGCACACGGCGCCGACGCCATCATCGCGCAGGGGCTGGAGGCCGGCGGTCACCGCGGGCATTTCCTGTCCGACGATCTGAGCGAACAGCTCGGCACCTTTGCGCTACTGCCGCAGGTGGTGCGCGCGGTGTCGCGCCCCGTCATCGCGGCCGGTGGCATCGCCGACGCCCGGGGCCTGGCCGCCGCGATGGCGCTGGGGGCGAGCGCGGTGCAGGTCGGCACCGCCTATCTGTGCTGCCCCGAGGCGACCACCTCGGCCGTGCATCGTGCGGCGCTGGGCAGCGAGGCGGCACGTCATACTGCGCTGACCAATGTGTTTTCCGGGCGACCCGCGCGTGGCATCGTCAATCGGGCAATGCGCGAACTGGGGCCGCTCAGCGCCGATGCGCCAGCGTTTCCATTCGCCACGGCGGCGATGGCGCCACTGCGCGCGCGCGCCGAAGCGGCCGGAAGCGGTGATTTCTCGCCGCTGTGGTGCGGCCAGAACGCCGCGGGCTGTCAGCCTGTGCCGGCGGCCGAACTGACGCGGACGCTGTCGGCCGGCTTCGCGCTCTGAGCTTCGACCCGCCCCGCTACTTTTTCGCCGCAGGTTTCTTCGTTGCGGTCTTCTTGACCGGGACGACGGCCTTTTTCTTGGCGGCGGGCGCGGCCTTTTTTTTCTTTGCTGCCGGTGTCACCGCCTTGCTGCCGGACGGCGCAGCGACCGGCACGTTCACCCAGCGTCCGTTGCGCTTGACGCGCTTGTACTGCGGCTTGTTTACGCCCAGACGCGGCGCTTCTTCGGCGTTGCCGGCGCCGTCCAGCGACAGACTGCTGTTCTCGTCGGGCACCAGCAGTGTGGTACCCGGACCGATCTTCGCCGTCGGCGACAGGCCGTTGAAGCGGCGCAGGCGCCATTCGGTCACGCCGAAGCGGCCGATGACGGTGGTCAGCGTTTCCTTCGGCCCCAGCGTATAGGTGCGCCACGGCGCACCGGCAGCCGGTGCGGCATCGGCGTCGCGGTTGCTGAGGTTGGACATGAAGGTGTCGACGGCGTGCGATGGCAGCACCAGCTGCGCACCGCCCTTGCCGGCACGGATGACCGGTCGCTTGTGCTGCGGGTTGAGCGCCTTGATTTCGGCCACCGGCACGTCGGCCAGTCGCGCCGCAGTGGCCAGGTCCATGGTCGGCGCCTCGGCCACCAGCGTGAAGTAGGGTTTGTTCTCGACGGTATCGAGTTCGATGCCGAACAGTTCCGGCTGGGCAACGATGTTCTTCAGCGCCTGCAGCTTGGGCACGTAGTGCCGTGTCTCGTTGGGCATGTTCAGCGAGGCGTAGTCGGTCGGCAGGCCGGCTGCCTGGTTGCGCATTACCGCGCGTCCGACCGCGCCTTCACCCCAGTTGTAGGAGGCGAGCGCCAGGTGCCAGTCGCCGTGCATCTCATAGATGCGCTGCAGGTATTCGAGCGCTGCCGCCGTCGAGGCGACGATGTCGCGACGGTCGTCGCGCTGGGCGTTCTGTTCCAGCCCGTAAAGCTTGCCGGTCGACGGGATGAACTGCCACAGCCCGGACGCCTTGGCGACCGACAGTGCCTCGGGGTTGTAGGCGCTCTCGACCATGGGCAGCAGCGCCAGCTCGGTCGGCAGTCCGCGTTTCTCGATTTCCTCGACGATGTGGAACATGTAGCGCCGGCCGCGCTCGGTCATCCTGCGGAAGTAGTCGGGACGGTTCAGGTACCAGGCCTGGTGTTCCGCCACCAGCGGATGGTCCAGATCGGCCATGCCGAATCCCTTGCGGATGCGTTCCCACAGGTCGTCCGGCGGCACGGTGAGGTCGATCGGCCTGATCGCTTCTTCTTCATTGGCAATCACTTCGGTCGGTTGCGGAAAGGGAATCGGCTCCGCCTTGCCCGGTTTGATGCCCGGCGTCGTGCGGGTGGCGGTGTCCGGGGTGCGTCGTGCTGCCGGGCGTTCGACCGAGCGGGTGCCGACCGAGGCGCCCGGAGGCTCGGCCGGTTCCTCGGGCACGACGCCCGTGGCCGCACAGCCGGCGAGCGTTGCGGCCGCCAGCACGAGCAGCGAACGGCGCAGCAGGGAAACGATGAAATGCGGCATTGCGGCGAAAGAGCCAAACCCCGAATGCTAGCCAGCCTGAGCGGCCAGCGTCAAACCTTGCTGTCGGGGCGGGGTTGAAGGAGTGCGGATTGACCGCACGTCGCGGACGGGGTTCGTCGGTGTTGTCCTGCGGCTTTGTAAGGTTATGATGGCGAATAAAAAAAGGGTGTGTCCATGAAAGCGCTGGTCATCGAAGATTCCCAGACAGGGCTCGCAGTCGTCAGCCAGCATCTCGAACGGATGGGGATACTGCCTATTGCCGCCACCGACGGAGAGAGCGGTGTGGCGGCGTTCCGCCAGCACAATCCTGACATCGTGCTGCTCGACGTGGTGCTGCCGGGCATGGACGGTTACGAGGTCGCCCGCCGCATCCGCGCCATCGAGCAGTCGGGCGAATGGACACCCATCATCTTCCTGACCGCGCGCACGGCGGACACCGATCTGGTTCAGGGCATCACCGCTGGCGGCGACGACTACCTTTTCAAGCCGATCAGCGAAGTCGTGCTCGCCGCCAAGGTGCGCGCGATGCAGCGCATCCTGCAGATGCGCTACTCGCTGGTGGTACTGACGCGCAAGCTCGACGCCGCCAATCAGGAACTGACCCGCCTTACCTCGCTCGACGGCCTGACCGGTCTTGCCAATCGCCGCCACTTCGACGAGACGATGCTGCGCGAGTGGCGCCGTGCCGCACGCTACAAGCGTCCGCTGTCACTGGTGCTGGTCGATGTCGATCATTTCAAGCAGTACAACGACAACTATGGCCATCTGGCGGGCGACGAGTGCCTGAAGACGGTGGCCAACGCGCTGCAGGCGGTGTCTCGCCGGCCGAGCGATCTGGTGGCGCGCTATGGCGGCGAGGAATTCGCGCTGGTGCTGCCGGAAACCGACCTGCCCGGCGCGCGCAGCGTGGCCGAAGGCCTGTGCGACGCGATCCGCGCGCTGCAGTTGCCACACGCGGCGGCGGCGGCGGGCCATGTGACGATCAGCGTAGGCGTAGCCAGTCTGATGCCGGGCAGCGGCGCCGGCGGTCCGCAGAACCTGATCGCCGAAGCGGACCTTGCGCTCTATGCGGCGAAGTCGGGCGGGCGCGATCGCGTCGGTTTCAGACAGGTCGAGACCGTCGCCAGCTGACGCCGGCTTCTCAAAACACGTTCTTCCACTCACGCAATACGGCGAACACCTCGGCCGGGCTGCCCAGTCGGCGGCCGGCGCGCGCTTCCGCTGCGCGGATGACGGCCGGCTCGCGTGCACGCAGGAAGGGGTTGCTCGCCAGTTCGTCGGCCAGCGCGCTCGGCACGCTCGGCAGGCCGGCTTCGCGCAGACTCGCCACGCGGCGGATGCGGGCCAGCAGCGCCTGGTTGTCCGGTTCGACCGCCTGCGCGAAGCGCAGATTGGCCTGCGTGTATTCGTGCGCGCAGCACACCCGCATGTGCAGCGGCAGCGAGGCGAGCCGCGACAGCGAGTGCCACATCTGTTCCGGGCTGCCCTCGAACAGCCGGCCGCAACCGCCGGCAAACAGCGTGTCGCCGCAGAACAGCAGGTCGCCGCTCAGGTAGGCGACATGGCTGCGCGTGTGACCCGGCACTTCGAGCACGGCGAAACGGGCATCCAGCGAACTCAGCGTGAAACGGCTGCCGTCACGCACCACCTCGTCGACGTGTTCGATGCGTTCGTCTGCCGGACCGAATACCCGTGCGCCGGTGCGGCGTTTCAGTTCGCCCACGCCGCCGGTGTGGTCGGCGTGGTGGTGGGTGATCAGGATGGCGTCCAGGCGCAGCGAATGTTCGTCGAGTGCAGCCAGTACCGGGGCGGCGTCGCCTGGATCGACCACCAGCGCCCGGTCACCTGCGGTGGCGAGCCAAAGATAGTTGTCGCCAAATGCGGGGATCGGATATATCTTCATTCGCCCGATTCTGGCGGCTGGGGCTCTCGTTGACAATGCACCGGCCGCGATCTGCCCGCCCCACGCCTCTTGCCCATGTCGATTCCCGGTCTGCACGAATGGTTGGACACGCCGCAGGGACAGTACGTCCAGCGCTGGGAGCAGGCGCGGGTCGACCAGATCGTGGCTGACGTATTCGGCTACAACGCGGTGCAGATCGGGCTGCTGGAGCACGATTACCTGCGCGCCAACCGGATGCCCTTCAAGCTCTATTGCGAGGACGCGAAGCCGGGCCCGCCGCGGGCGCTGATCTGCGATCCGGTGCAGTTGCCGTTCGCGGCGACCAGCGTCGATCTGGTCGTGTTGCCGCACGTGCTCGAATTCGCCAGTGATCCGCACGCGGTGCTGCGCGAGGTCGAGCGGGTGCTGGTGCCGGAGGGGCAGGTGCTGGTGACCGGGTTCAATCCGTTCAGCCTGTGGGGGGCCAGACGGCGCCTGCGCGAGCGCGATCCCTTCCCGTGGAACGGTGACTGGCTGTCGGTGCCGCGGCTGCGCGACTGGTTCAAGCTGCTCAGCCTGGACACCCAGGCCGGCTGTTTCGGCTGCTACTGCCCGCCTGTGCATAGCGAGAAGTGGCTGGCACGCTGGCACTTCATGGAAACCGCCGGTGATCGCTGGTGGCCCTTTCTCGGCGGCGCCTACGTGCTGCAAGGCATCAAGCGCGTGCGCGGCATGCGACTCATCATGCCGACCTGGCGTGACCGCCGGGCGGCCGCGCGAGCGCTGGCAACCGTCAGCCCGCGCGCGCAGAAGGACAAGACGGCGGGGCAGTGAGGCACCGCCATTACGGATACGGAGCATTCATTGGAAGAAGTCATCATCTACACCGACGGCGCCTGCAGCGGCAATCCGGGGCCCGGTGGCTGGGGCGCACTGCTGAAAAGTGGCGCGCACGAGAAGGAAATGTCGGGCGGTGAGCCCTCGACCACCAACAACCGGATGGAACTGATGGCAGTGATCGAGGCACTGAACGCACTGAAGAAGCCGGTGCGCGCGGTGGTCTATACCGACTCGCAGTACGTGCAGAAGGGCATCAGCGAGTGGATACACGGCTGGAAGCGCAAGGGCTGGAAGACGGCCAGCGGCGATCCGGTCAAGAACGTCGATCTGTGGAAGGCGCTCGACGCCGCGGCCGGCGTGCATCAGGTCGAATGGAAATGGGTGAAAGGTCACGCCGGTCACCCGGAGAACGAACGCGCCGACCGCCTGGCGCGGGAGGCCATCCCGGCCCGTCGTTGATCGCTGTCAGCGAACTGCAAGTTCTGGCCGGTACAATCCGGCCCGCCTCAAGGAGCCGCCTTTCCCCATGATTCGCCAGATCATCCTCGATACCGAAACCACCGGCCTGGAGTGGCAGAACGGCGACCGGCTGATCGAAATCGGCTGCGTCGAGCTGGTCGGGCGCAAGCGCACCGGCCGTCGGCTGCACATGTACGTCAATCCGGAACGTGACGTGCCGGAAGGCGCCGTGGCGGTGCACGGCATCACCACCGAATTCCTCGCCGACAAACCGAAGTTCCGCGACGTGGTCGATGAGTTCGTCGATTTCGTGCGCGACGCGGAACTGGTCATCCACAACGCCGCCTTCGACGTCGGCTTCCTCGACAACGAACTGACCATCGTCGGCCGGCCCCCGTTGCGCGAAACCTGCGTATGGCCGGCGATCGATACCGTGCGCATGGCGCGCGACATGTTCCCCGGCAAGCGCGCCAACCTCGACGCGCTGTGCGAGCGCTTCGGCATCGAGAATTCGCACCGCGAATTTCACGGCGCGCTGCTCGACGCGGAACTGCTGGTCGAGGTCTATCTGGCGATGACCCGGGGTCAGGAAAGCCTGATCATCGACCTCGAACCGGAGGCCTCCGCGGTGCGTGCCGCAGCGGCGGCGCGCCCGCGTGGTGCATTGCGCCGGGTGCAGGCGAGCGAGGCGGAACTGGCCGAACACGAACGCGTGCTGGCCGAGATCGACAAGGCCAGCGGCGGCGCCACGGTCTGGCGCAAGCTCGAACCGGTGCAGGCTGGATGAATACAGGGTCGGCCGGCAGACCCGAAGCAGAGGCAGGTTTCTTGCTTCAGCGGCCGGACATTTCCGGATGCGTCACCAACCCGGTGACGCGGTCCGGGGACAATGAACCATTACAGGAGACCCCCGAATGAGCGCGCAGAAAATTCCCGCCACACTGATCCCCGGTGACGGCATCGGACCGGAAATCATGGAAGCCGCGCTGGCGGCGCTCGACGCGGTGGCGGCTCCGTTCGCGTGGGAAGAGATGCCTGCCGGCATGGGCGCGCTGAAGAGCGAGGGTGACCCGCTGCCTGCCAAGACGCTGGACAGCATCCGGCGTACCCGTCTGGCCCTGAAGGGCCCGCTGGAAACCCCGGTTGGCGGCGGCTTCCGCTCGATCAACGTGCGCCTGCGCGAAGAGTTCAAGCTGTACGCCAACATCCGTCCGGCGCGCACGCTGATTCCGGGTGGCCGTTACGACAACATCGACCTCATCGTCTGCCGCGAGAATCTCGAAGGCCTTTACATGGGCTACGAGCACTTCATCCCGATCGAAGGCGACCCGCACGCGGTGGCGATGTCGACCGGCGTGAATACCCGCCAGGGCGCGCGCCACATCCTCGAATACGCCTTCGAACACGCGATCGCGCTCGGCCGCAAGAAGGTGACCGTTGTGCACAAGGCGAACATCATGAAGGCGCTGACCGGCATCTTCCTGGAGACTGCCGAGCAGATGTTCGAGGAGCGCTACAAGGGCAGGATCCAGTACGAACAGGTCATCGTCGACGCCTGCTGCATGAAGCTGGTGATGAATCCGTGGCAGTTCGACGTGCTGGTCACCACCAATCTGTTCGGTGACATCCTGTCCGACCTGACGGCGGGCCTGGTCGGTGGTCTGGGCATGGCGCCCGGCTCCAACATCGGTGCCGATGCGGCCATCTTCGAAGCGGTGCACGGCTCGGCACCGGACATCGCCGGCAAGGGCATCGCCAATCCGACCGCGCTGGTGCTGGCCGCTGCGCTGATGCTCGACCACGTGAACATGCAGGACAAGGGCGACCGCATCCGCAAGGCGGTGGCGGAAACGCTGAACATCGACAACGTCCGCACCGGCGACCTCGGTGGCCGCGCCAGCACGAAGGAGTACACCGCCGCGCTGGTTGCCCGCATCCGCAACAACGGCTGAGCCGTCGGCTGAACGGTCTGCGCCGCCATCGTTCCATCGGACCGGCGCCGTCCGGAGATCGACCTGCACAGGTCCGGTTTCCGGACGAGATCCGGCAGCCGGACCCGCTTCCGGGCGATAATCGCGTTTTTCCCGCGCCCGCCCTCCCCATGAAAGTTTTCGGATTTGCCGGCTACAGCGGTTCCGGCAAGACCACGCTGATCGAGCAGCTGATTCCGCACTTCGTGCTGGAGGGGCTGGCCGTGTCGCTGATCAAGCATGCGCATGCGGGCTTCGACATCGACAAGCCGGGCAAGGACTCGCACCGCCTGCGCGAGGCCGGCTGCACCGAAGTGATGCTGGTGTCGAACAACCGCTGGGTGCTGATGCACGAACTGCGCGGGCGTCCGGAACCGACGCTGGATGAGCAGATCGCCGCGATGGGTGACTGTGACCTGCTGCTGGTCGAGGGTTACAAGGCCTCGCCGATCCCGAAGCTGGAAATCCACCGCCCGTCCTACGGCCGGCCGCTGATGTATCCAGACAATCCGCACGTAGTGGCGGTCGCCACCGACGAGCCGATGGAACTTCCGCTGCCCCGGCTCGACCTGAATGACGTGGAAGCCGTCGCCGGCTTCATCCTTCGCCACCAGGGGTTTCGATCATCCTGAGAACCTCGGTTGATTGGCGTCGTGGGCGCGGCTGGCGAGGTGTACGGCAAGGCGCGAGGACGCGGCAGGATGGCTCCCTGCAAGGACGAGCAACGCCGAAGGGCGCCTCGCCAGCCGTGTACGCGGCGTCGAAGCGGTCTCGGCGGGGAGTATGAAGGGCAGGCAAATGACGACATTGATGACGACAACTACTCTGATCAATATGCCAAGCGGTCAGCCGAGGTTCTCAGGATGAACGAAATGCTCACGCTGGACGCTGCGCTCGAACGCCTGCTCGCGGCCGCACGTCCGATCACCGACAGCGAGACCGTATCGACTTTCGCCGCCGCCGGCCGCGTGCTGGCTACCGACCAGCGCTCGTCGCTGACCGTGCCGCCGCACGACAACTCCAGCATGGACGGCTACGCCGTGCGTCTGGCTGACCTCGACGCGGCGGGCTGCTGCCTGCCGGTGAGCCAGCGCATCCCGGCCGGTCATGTCGGTGCGCCGCTGGCCGCCGGCACCTGTGCTCGCATCTTCACCGGCGCGCCGGTGCCGCCGGGCGCCGACGCCATCGTGATGCAGGAGTCGACGCGGACCACGGAGGCCGGTGTCTGTTTCGACGAGATCCCGAAGCCGGGTGCGTGGATACGCCGCGCCGGCGAGGACATCCGCGAAGGCGACGTGGTGCTCGCCGCCGGTACCCGGCTGCGCGCGCAGGAAGTCGGGCTGGCCGCATCGATCGGCCTGGCCGACGTGCCGGTGGTGCGCCGGCCGCGCGTCGCGCTGTTCTCGACCGGCGACGAACTGGTCATGCCGGGCGAGCCGCTGCCGCCGGGCGGCATCTACAACTCCAACCGCTACACCTTGCGTGCGCTGTGTGAAACGCTGGGCTGCGAAGTGCTGGATCTGGGCATCGTCCCTGACCGCCTCGACGCCACCCGTGCCGCGCTGCGCGAAGCCGCGGCGAACTGCGACTTGATACTGACCAGCGGCGGCGTCGGCGTCGGCGAGGAAGACCACATCAAGCCGGCGCTGACCGCGGAAGGCGGGCTGGACAGCTGGAAGATCGCGATGAAGCCGGGCAAGCCGCTGGCGCACGGCCACGTGAAGCGCGCTGACGGCGGTCATGCCGACTTCCTCGGCCTGCCGGGCAATCCGGTGTCCAGCTTCGTCACCTTCCTGCTGCTGGTGCGCCCCTTCATCCTGCGTCGCATGGGCGTCGCCGACGTCGCCGCTCAGCCCTTCATGGTGCGTGCAGATTTCGACTGGCCGCGTCCCGACCGTCGGCGCGAATTCCTGCGCGTGCGCCGCAACGCCGAAGGGGGTCTCGAACTGTTTCCGAACCAGAGTTCGGGCGTGCTTACATCCACCGTGTGGGGCAGCGGTCTGGCTGACATCGCCGCCGGCCAGCCGGTGAAGCGGGGCGATAGCGTGCCCTTCCTGTCCTTCGAATCCCTGCTTTATTGAAAACCATGAAGATCAAGGTGCTCTACTTCGCCGCGCTGCGCGAAGCGCTGGGTTCGCCCGGCGAAACGATCGAACTGCCCGAGAGCGCGACCACGCTAGCGTCCTTGCGCGCGCTGATCGCCGGCCGCGGTGGCGACTGGGGCAAGCTGGCGCAGATGAAGAATCTGCGCGCAGCGGTGAACCAGCGCATGGCCGAACCGGATGCCGCGGTCGCCGACGGCGACGAAGTGGCCTTCTTCCCGCCGGTCACCGGCGGCTGAGGAGAAAAGCATGAGTGTGAGCGTGCAGCAGGCCGACTTCGACATCGGCGCAGAGATCGACGCGCTGCTGGCCGGTCGCACCGACGTCGGCGCGGTGGCCACCTTCACCGGTCTGGTGCGCGACATCAATGACGGCTCCGGCGTGCATGCGATGACGCTGGAGCACTACCCGGGCATGACCGAGGCGGCGCTGGAGGACATCGTCGCGCAGGCGAAGGCGCGCTGGGACATCCTCGCCGTGCGGGTGATCCACCGCGTCGGCACGCTGCAGCCGGCCGACCGCATCGTGCTGGTCATCGTCGCCGGCAGTCACCGGGGCGAAGCCTTCGCCGCCTGCGAATTCATCATGGATTACCTGAAGACCCGCGCGCCGTTCTGGAAGCGCGAGGACACGCCGGAAGGCAGCCGCTGGGTCGATGCGCGCGATTCCGACGACAGCGCGGCCGAGCGCTGGAAGCAGGGCGGCTGAACGCTCAGTTCGTGGCGTCCGCCGCCCGCACCGGAACGGGGAAAGGCGTCACCGTGCGCCCCTTCTTCGCGTACAGCAGCACCGGCGCGCAGCGCTGCGGGTCGGCGTGGATGCCAACGCAGTCCAGGCACTGAAAACAGTCGTCGTAGCGGATGTCGCCGCTGCGCTCGATCGCGTCGTACTGGCAGCGGTGGCGACAGGTCTGACAGGGCTTGCCGCATTCGGCGCGGCGCACCAGCCAGTCGAAGCGCCTCAGTTTGCCGCCCAGCGCCATCGCGGCACCCAGCGGACACAGGTAGCGACAGAAGAACTTGTAGCTGAAGGCACCCGCCAGCAGCAGCCCGACCGCCCACGCGACATAGGGCCAGGCGCGGTCGAAGCCGACCGTGATCGCGGTCTTGAATGGCTCGACCTCGACCATGCTTTCAGCCAGCCGCGGCGCCAGCGCGGCTGACAGCACCAGTGCCGCCAGCAGTGCGTAGCGGCCGCGGTCGAGCACGCGCGCCAGCGGCCGCGGCAACCGGATCTGCGGGATGCGCAGCTTCTGCGCCGCGATTGCGACGAACTCCTGCAGCGCGCCGAAAGGGCAGAGCCAGCCGCAGAAGGTGCCGCGACCCCAGATGAAGAAGCTCACCGCGGTGAACGCGATCAGCAGCAGCGACACCGGGTCGTACAGGAAGCTCGACAGGTCCGATCCGGCGGCCAGCGTCTTGATCGCGCCAGTGATCTGCACGATGGACAGCTGGCCCTGCGCGTGCCAGCCGATGAACACCAGCGTGAACAGCAGGAAGGCGTTGCGGAACAGCGCGAGCCGCCGGGCGTCGCGCGCCATCCAGTCCGGCTTCGCCAGCACCACGCAGAGCAGGGCGAGCGCGACACCGATCGCCGCCAGATCGGGCCAGCGGCCCTGCCAGGCGACCAGCCACTCGGGCAGCGGCTGTGGCGGATAGACGAACAGGTCGCTGTCCGGCGTGTAGTCGAAGGACACGGTCTGGTGGGTGATGCGCGGCAGCATCATGCCCTTGGCGCGGGTCAGCGTCAGCGTGAGCTGCATCGGACGCGCCGGGTCCAGGCCGGCCTGGGCGTAGATGCGGAATACGCCGGACGCGTTGAAGGCTGGCGCGCCGTCCGGCGCCGGATGCTCGAACACCAGATCGCGCATTTCCACCGGTAGCCCGCCCTGGGTCAGCGACAGGCTGGGCGGCGGCGTGCCCGGCACGAAGTGCTCGTCGATCAGCGCAACGCGACCTGCGGTGGCTGCCCACAGTGCGTGCTGGCCGTCCTCGAGCTTCTTCATCAGGTCGTCGTAGCGTGCGTCGCCAAGTACCGCGCGGCCGACGGTCGGCACATTCAGATAGCCGACGTAGAGGTCGACCAGCGTACCGTCCGGCTCGGCCAGCGCGACCTCGTCCGCGCCTTCGCCGTCGGTGCCGGCGAACAGCTTTTCGGCCTCGGCGTTGCTGATGCGCAGGTGGCCGATCAGCCCGCGCTTGACCAGCGTGGCGAAATCCATCTTCTCGAAAAGGTCGGCGCGCGCCTGCGCCGCGGGGCCACGTGCGCCAGGGTCGGCGAAGCCCAGCTTCTCGCGCGCCACCGCGAGGCCGGCTGCCAGCACCGTCTGGTTCACGATGCGCACCGAAGCGGTCGCCTTGGTCACGCCGTCGAGCACGACGCGGCTGTCGCTGCCGCCGGCGCGCGTATTGCCGTAGGCCGACGACACGGTGATCTCCTGCTTCAGATTCTTCCCGGCGTACTGCTGCACGAATTCCTTCAGTGGCGCTTCGCCCAGCCCGCTGAGGAAGACCGGTTCGTGCTGGCGCAGCACCTCGACGTCGATGAAGCCGCCCTTGCGGTCGATGGCGACCAGCAGATTCATCGGCGTGCCTTCGAAGCCGGGTATCGGCGCCAGATCGATCGACTCGAACACATAGCCGACCGGCCCGGCCTCCGGTTCCAGTTCGCTGGTGATCGGCCACACCGGCAGGTCGGCCAGCTTGGGCTGCACGTGCAGCGGCGGCTGGAAGCGGCGGGCGAGATCGTCGTGGCCAAGTTCGCCGGCCAGCGCTGCCGCGCCGCACAGACAGGAGGCGAACAGCAGGACGTGGCGGAAAAGTGCGCCGATGGGCGCACGGGAGATCAGGGGCATGAAGTCGGTCCGTATGGGACGACGGGGCCAACGCACTGCATGCTGTTCTGGCGCGCCCCGCAGACGCGCATGCTAATCGGACGCCGCTCGACGACTGCCATGGAAAATGCCCGAACACGCGGTATTCGTGAGCGCACGATGTAACTTAGACTGCGCCGCGCCTGTCACAGACAGGCCCTTAAGAACGGGCGCTTCCGCCCCGGAGAACCGATATGACCGCATTCCCCCTCGCACCCTCGCTGCGCCGCCTGTGCCTGACCTTGCTTGTCGGCCTGTTGCCGCTGAGCGCATGGGCCATCACCGACGATGACATCGCCGAGGCGGTGCAGAAGCCGTCCTGGGGGCTGTACAAGGGTTACGCCGAATTCAAGATGGCGCACTACGCCGACGCGAAACGCATCTGGACCGCGCTGGCCGAGCGCGGCAATGGCGAGGCCTGGTTCAATCTGGGCATCCTCGCCGAGGACGGGCTGGGCGAGCCGCAGAATCCGCACGAGGCGCGTCGCCTGTACGAGAACGGCGCCCAGGCAGGCAGCCGCAATTCGGCGTTGCGCCTTGGGCTGCTGCTGCAGGGCGGCAAGCTCGGCCAGCGCGACATCGACGGCGCGCGCAAATGGCTCAAGGTCGCGGCCGACGCCGGCGATCAGGAAGCGGCCACTCATCTCGCCGCGCTGAACGACCCGCAGGGCGGCAGCATCCGTGACCGCGAACTGGCCGAGGCGCGCCGCTTCGAAGCCGAGGGCCGGCACGCCGACGCGGCAGCGATGTACCGCAAGCTGGCCGACTTCGGCGACGTGCGCGGCGTGACGCGACTGGCCTGGGCCTATGAAGCCGGCCGCGGCGTGCAGCGCAATCTGGCGGAAGCGGCGCGGCTGTTCCGCGTCGCCGCGGAGCAGGGCGAGGCCGAGGCGCAGTACGCGCTGTCGGTCATGCTCGACACCGGCGCCGGGCAGACGCGCAACACCGACGAGGCGCTGCGCTGGCTGCGCGCCTCCGCCGGGCAGAACTATCCTCCGGCGGTGCAGGCGCTGCAGGCGAGAAACTGAGCGCGGCCGTCGCGCGGTGAGGGAGCGGACCGGGCCGCCGCGTGCGATGACCCCAGTTCGTGTCGCGGTCAGCAGACGCGCACAGGAAATGCGCTCGATCCGCCGCCGTCGGCCGGCTCAACCGGCGGGCTTCCGGCCCTGCAGCGGCAGCGCGACGCGCGCGCGCAGGCCGCCCTCGGCGCGGCGTGACAGTGTCACCTCGCCGCCCTGGGCGCGAATGACGGCGCGCGATATGGCCAGCCCCAGGCCGCTGCCGCCGGTGTGGCGGGCGCGCGAGGACTCCAGTCGCACATAGGGTTCGAACACGCGCTCGAGTTCGGCTTCGGGTATGCCCGGTCCGTCGTCGTCGATGTCTATCCGCGCCTCGCCGTCGGCCGACGACAGCGTCACGCGTACGCGGCCACCGCCATAGCGGCGCGCGTTGTCCATCAGGTTGGCGAGTGCGCGGCGGGTCAGCGCCGGGCGCAGCAAGACCGGCTGCGCCAGGCTGCCGCTCACCTCGATGTCCGCACCGAGCGCGGCGATGTCGTCGGCCACGCCCTCGACCAGCGCGTCGAGCCGGGTCGGCGCGGCGCTTTCCGAGCTGTCGCCGGCACGCAGGAAAGCCAGCGTGTCGTCGATCAGCGTTTCCATCTCGGCCAGATCGCGTTCGATCGCTTCGCGCACCGGGCCGTCCGGCAACTGCTCAAGGCGCAGGCGCACGCGGGTGATCGGCAGCCGCAGATCGTGCGACACGCCGGCCAGTGCCTGTGCGCGTGTCTGGATCAGCGCGCGCAGTGCACCCTGCATGCGGTTGAAGGCCTGCGCCGCGCCGGCCACTTCGCGCGGTCCGCCGATATCGAGCGGCGCCTGATCGAGATCGCGCGCCAGTCCGTCGGCTGCGTGCGCGAACATCGCCAAGGGACGGGTGAGGCGGCGTACCACCCAGACCGATAGCAAGCTCACCACGAAGGCGACCAGCAGCAGGCCGCCGATGATGCGCAGCGGGCGGTCTACCGGCGGTGGCGGTGGCGAGTAACGGAAAGTGAGTACGCTGCCGTCGCTCAGTCTGGCCTGAGTGGATACGTCGATGGTTGGCGGCGCGGGCAGCAGTCGCGCCAGCCTGGGCGGCGGCGGCGGGGGCGGACGCAGCGGGTCCGCGTCTTCGCGCGGCGTCAGCATGGCCTGTTCGCGCCTCACCACTTGGTGCGCGTAGCGCTTGTCCAGCCGCTCGTCGACACGTTGCGCAAAGGCGTCGAAATCGTCCGGCACCACTTTGGCATCGTCATACCAGGGCTCGTCGAGCGACAGTCGCGTGCTCGGGCTTTCGAGCATGCGCAGCAACCGTTCGCGGCCGGCCGCCGGCGTTTCGTCGACCAGGGCGACCGACTCGGCCAGCCGCGTGGCGGCGTAGTCGCTGCGCATCTGTCTCGACAGGCGGACGCGGTCCTCGACCACCAGCCACAGGCCGAGTGCGTTGGCGAGCAGCAGGCCGCCGAGCAGCACGCACAGGATCTGACCGAACAGCGTGCGCGGCAGCAGCCGCGACGCCCATGTCAAAGCAGCTTCTCCACCGGACCGTTCAGCACATAGCCTTCGTTGCGCAGCGTGCGGATGATGCGCGGCTCGCGGCCATCGTCGCCAAGCCGGCGGCGCAGGCGGCTGATCATCACATCGACCGTACGGTCGAACGGCCCGGCGTCGCGGCCGGCCAGCACGTCCATCAGCTGATCGCGCGACAGCACGCGGTTGGCGTTCTCGGCCAGCGCGTTGAGCATGCGGAATTCGCCGCTGGACAGCGGCGTCACGACGCCGGCCTCGTCGACCAGGTGGCGGGCGCCGAGGTCCAGCGTCCAGCCGGAGAATTTCAGGCCGCGCACGCTGCCGTCGCCGTCCGGGTGTTCCGGCGCCCGGCGCAGGATGCTGCGCACCCGCGCCAGCAGTTCGCGCGGATGGAAGGGCTTGGGCAGGTAGTCGTCGGCCCCCATCTCCAGACCGATGATGCGGTCCAGCTCGTCGCCGCGGGCGGTCAGCATCAGGATGGGCAGGCGGGATTTCGCGCGGATTTCGCGGCACAGCGCGAGGCCGTCGTCGCCCGGCAGCATCACGTCGAGGATGAGCAGGTCGCAGCCGTCGCGTTCGAGTGCCTGACGCAGTGCGTCGCCGTCGGCGACGGTGCGCACGTCCATGTCCTGCTTGCCGAGATAGTCACGCAGCAGATCGCGCAGGTCCGGGTCGTCGTCGACCACCAGGATGCGCGGCTTCGATGTATGTCCGTTCATGCCCCTCAGCTTAGCGGCTCGCGCCCGCGCAGTGGGCGATCCGGACAATTCGGGACATTGTGTTTACGCAGTGTTTACAGAGGCTGGTGCGCGCGCCAGCAGCACGAGCAATCCGGCAAGCAGGCCGACGGCGGCGAAATCGGCGCTGTACAGCACCAGGCCGGCAGCGCCCGCGACGACGGCGAGGCGCGCCACGAAGGCGTAGCGCAGCAGCAGTGCCAGGGCGCCAGCGGCCAGCGCAAGAACGCCGATGCGCTCGTGCATGAAAAGCTGCGGCGCGAAGCGCCGCACCAGGCAGCGCCAGTCGTCGGCACCGCCGGCGCACAGGCCATGCAGCAGGTCGGATTCCATCAGGCCGTAGCGCAGGCCGGCGCTGGCCGCGGCGGCGACCAGCAGTGCGATCAGGAGTGGCACGCCGAGGCGTTGGCGCAGGTCGGTAGCAAGGGAAGAGGTGGGCATTGGGGTATTCATCTGTAGGCACTGTCCGTCACGTGCGAACCATGGATTTTCGCTGTGTTAGCATCGCCGCGCTGCAGCATCGACACCGTCATCCGGTGACCGGCTGCAGTCCTCACCTTACCGGAAACGCTGCGCCCGGCCCAGCCGGACGACCGACACCGATCTCGCATGAAAAGACAGATTTCCCTTGCCCGCGTCATGATCGCCCTGCTGATTGCAGGGGGCGTGGCGGCGGTGCATTTCGCGCTGTGGGCGGTGATGAACCGCCCGGTCAGCGTGGTCGAGCCGCTGGACTACATCGACGGCTTTTCCTATAGCCCCTACCGGCGCGACCAGACGCCGCTGAAGGGCGTGTATCCGAGCTACGCCGAGATCGAGCAGGACATGAAGCAGCTCGGCGGTATCGCTCACCGGGTGCGTACCTACAACTCGAGCGAGAACCCCGAGGTGTCGGACCTGGCCGGGCAGAACGACCTGCGGGTGACCGCAGGCGCCTGGCTGGACCGCGACAAGGTGAAGAACCGGCGCGAGATCGGCGCCGTGCTGGCGGACGCCCGGCTGCACGGGAACATCGACCGCATCATCGTCGGCAACGAGGTGCTGTTGCGCGACGACCTGACCTTCCCCGAGATGTACGCCTATCTCGACGAGGTGCGAAAGGCGACCGATCTGCCGGTATCCACCGCCGAGCCCTGGCACGTCTGGCTGAGGAATCCGGAGTTGGCCGATCACGTCGATTTCCTCGCCGTTCACCTGCTGCCCTATCACGAGGGCGTGCCGGTGGACAAGGCGGTCGATTACGCGATGGCGCGCTATCAGGAACTGCTGGACGCCTTTCCGGGCCGCTCCATCCTCATTTCCGAAATCGGCTGGCCGAGCAAGGGGCCGACCATCCAGGCGGCGGTCGCCTCGGAGGAGAACCAGGCGCGTTTCGTGCGCGAATTCCTCTACCGCGCGCTATGCAAGAACCTCGACTACTTCCTGATCGAAGCCTACGACCAGCCGTGGAAGATCGACATCGAGGGCTGGGCCGGCGCCTACTGGGGCGTGTTCAACGCCGACCGCGAACTGAAGTTCCCGCTTGAGGGCAGCGTGGATCCGAACAGCGGCTGGATCGATGACGCGCTGATCGCCACCGTGTTTGCGCTGGTGCCGATGCTGCTGCTCTGTCTGGCGCAGCGCGGCATGAGCATCGGCGGCCAGCTGTGGATGTGCATTCTGGTGCAGTCCTGCGTCACCGCCATCGTCATCGCCGCGCGCCTGCCGGCCGACTACTACTTCACGCTGCGCGATCTCACCGCGCTGATCGGCCTGGTGTTCGGTGTCGTGCTGACGGCTGGCGTGCTGCTGACCAACGGTTTCGAGTTCGCCGAGGTGTTCTTCAAGCCGCGCTGGCGCCGCGCCTACAGGCCGGCCGAGCCGCTGCCGGCGGAGCAGCAGCCTTTCGTGTCGGTGCACCTGGCCTGCTGCAACGAGCCGCCGGAAATGGTGATCGCCACCATCGACAGCCTGGCGGCCATGGACTACCAGAACTTCGAAGTCATCGTCGTCGACAACAACACCAAGGACGAGGCGCTGTGGAAGCCGGTCGAAGCGCGCATGGCCGAACTGGGCCCGCGCTTCCGCTTCTTCCACCTGCCGCAGTGGCCGGGCTTCAAGGCAGGTGCACTGAATTTCGCGATGAAGCAGATCGACCCGCGCACCGCGGTGGTCGGTGTGGTCGACGCCGACTACGTGGTCACCACCGACTGGCTCAGCGCGCTGGTGCCGCACTTCCGCGACCCCAAGGTGGCCGTCGTGCAGGCACCGCAGGCGCACCGCGAGTGGGAGCGCCATTTCTTCAAGCGCATGTGCAACTGGGAGTTCGACGGCTTCTTCCGCATCGGCATGCATCATCGCCATGAGCGCAATGCGCTGATCCAGCACGGCACGATGACGCTGGTACGCCGCTCGCGGCTGGAGGAGTCGGGCAACTGGTCGGAGTGGTGCATCTGCGAGGACACCGAACTCGGGCTGCGCCTGCTGGAGAATGGCGACGAGCTGCGTTACATCGATCGCGTGTTCGGCCGCGGTCTGACGCCGGCCAGTTTTGCCGCGCTGAAGTCGCAGCGCTTCCGCTGGGCCTTCGGCGCGATGCAGATCATGAAGGGCCACTGGCACGCACTGGTCGGCAAGAGCAAGCTCACCGCCGGACAGCGCTATCACTTCATCACCGGCTGGTTCTCCTGGTTCGGCGATGCGCTGCAGTTCATGTTCGCGCTGGGTGCCATCGGCTGGACGGCGGCCATGCTGATCTGGCCGAAGATGTTCTCGCTGCCGGTCACCATCATGCTGGCTCCGGTACTCGGCCTGCTGGTCGCCAAGGCGGCGATGGGGCCCATCCTGTACCGCCGCGCGATGGACTGTCCGTGGGCCGACATCGCTGGCGCATCGCTGGTGAGCCTGGGCCTGTCGCACGCGATCGCGCGCGGGATCATCGCCGGCATCACGCACAAGCGCGGTGTTTTCCTGCGCACCGCCAAGGGCAAGGCGGAGGGCGGTCTGGCCAAGTTCTTCCAGCCGATACGCGAAGAGATGTACTTGCTGTTGTCGCTGATCGCCGCCGCCAGCGCCATGCTCTACATGCGCGGCACCGACAGCGTCGAGGTGCTGCTGTGGGTGACCATGCTGGGCCTGCAGTCGCTGCCCTACATCGCCGCACTGGCCTGTCAGTTCATCGCCCAACTGCCGGAAAAGCCGCTGCCGGCGTCAGCGACACAGGCAGCCTGAGGCGATGATGGAACCGCTGAATCGCGCGCCGCGCTGGGTGCGTTATGCGCTGGTGCACCTGATCGCGCTGGCGCTGATCGCGTTCTGGATCTGGCGCGCCAACCAGCCGCAGCCGCTGGCCGACGTGCCGCCTGACCAGGCGCGTCTGCAGTGCGTGTCCTATGCGCCCTATTACCGGCCGGGCGAATCGCCGCTGATTCCCGATTTCCAGGTGAGCCGCGAGCGCATCGACGCCGACCTCGCCCGGCTGGCGCGCATCACCGACTGTGTGCGCCTTTATTCGGTCGATCAGGGGCTGTCCGCCGTGCCCGAACTGGCAGGTCGTCATGGTCTGAAGGTGCTGGTGGGTGCCTGGATAGGCGGCGATCTGAAGAAGAACGACATCGAGCTGACGCAGGCCATCGCGCTGGCCAACCGTCACCGCGACGTGGTGCGCGGCCTCATCGTCGGCAACGAGGTGCTGCTGCGTCGAGAGCAGACCGAGGATGCCATGCGCGTCTATATCGAACGAGCACAGCGTGAAACCGAGGTGCCGGTAACCTATGCCGACGTCTGGGAATTCTGGCTCAAGCACCGCTCGCTGGCCGACAGCGTCGATTTCGCGACCGTGCACATCCTGCCCTACTGGGAAGACGAGCCGCGGGCGATCGACGCGGCCATCGCGCACGTGACGACGGTGATGGACACGATGGCCGCTGAACTCGGCAAACCGCTGCTGATCGGCGAGACAGGCTGGCCCAGTCTGGGCAAGCAGCGCGACGGCGCGCGGCCGGGGCTGATCGAGCAGGCGCGCTATCTGCGCGAATTCCTGCTGGCGGCGCAGGCACACGGCTGGCAGTACAACGTGATCGAAGCCTATGACCAGCCGTGGAAACGCCTGCTCGAAGGCACGGTCGGTGGTTACTGGGGGGTGCTCGATTCGCACGGCCACGCCAAGTTCGGCTGGCATGGCGAGCTGGCCGAACGCAACGACGGTGCCACGCCGCTGACTGCCGGCGCGGTCGGGCTGGCGCTCGGCGTGCTGATCGTGCTGCTTGCGAGTGTGCGACGTTCAGGTGCTGCAGCGGCGTACGCGCTGTCAGGGGCGCTGGCGGGACTGATCGGATGGCTGCAGTGGGAATACCTGTCGCTCGCCTGCCGCAATCCTGCGGAGTGGCTGGCCATGGGCGCGGTAGCGCTGGCGGGCGGCCTGGCGTGGGCGCTTCTGCCCTTCGTGATGACCGGTCGCGCGCGACCTGCGATGGCGCTTGTCGTGCGCGTGCTGCTGTTCGGCCTGGCCGCGTCGGGACTGTTGCTCGCGGTCGATGGTCGCTACCGCGATTTCCCCTTCCTGCTGTTCGTGCTGCCGACCGTGCAGTTCGGTCTGGCTGCGCGCTGGGCCGGTTTCGACGTGATGCCGCGACTGCCCGAGGCACGCATCTTCACGCTGATCGCGGTCGTCGGCAGTGTCATCGCCTGGTTGCTCGACTGGCGCAATCCGCAGGCGCTGGGCTGGGCGCTGATGGCCGCCGTACTGGCGGCCGCCTTCGCGCCACGTCGCTCAGCTGACTGAGGGGTTCAGCGCGTACAGCCCGGTCAGGCTGGCCTGGCCGAGCACGTGCCCCTGCATCGCCTGCTTCACGACATCCAGCGTCAGTCGGCCGTCTGCCGGCAGGCGATCGACGTCCAGCGCATACAGCGTGAACACGTAGTGATGGACGATTTCGTCGTTCCACGGCGGGCAGGGGCCGTCGTAGCCGTGGTAGTCACCCGTCATCTGCGCGTCGCTGGCGAACCACGCGGTGTAGTCGTTGATCCCTTGACGTGTGCCGCGCGGGCCGGCCGGACCGGGTTTGCCGCAGGCGGTGACCGCTGACGAGAACTCGCCTTCGGCGATTTCGCCGGTCGGCGCGATGTCGACCAGTATCCAGTGCGTGAAGTCGCAGCGCGGCAGCGAAGCCGGCACGGTGCGCCCTTCCTGGTTCACGTCGTCCGGCCGTGTCGGCACGTCGGGGTCGTGGCAGATCAGCACCAGCGAACGCGTGCCGGCCGGCAGGTCGGACCAGGCCAGATGCGGATTGCGGTTGTCGCCCAGCTGCGCGTGGCCCTTGCCGTCCGGAATGCAGAAGGCGTTGGTGCCCGGGATGCGGCTACCGTCGGTGAAGGTGTTGCTTGTCAGTTTCATCTCGTCAGCTCCTCGTTCAGGACGCCGCGCGACGCGAAAAGTCGCGCAGCCGGAAACCCAGTGCGAACAGCACCGCGAAATATGCACCGGCGCCGGCCGGTACCAGCCAGCACAGGTGCAGGATACGGCTGAGCGTGGCCATCTGCAGCCAGTCGCCCGGCACCCGGGCGCCGAAATGGAGCACCACACCCATCGCTGCAAGCGCAGACAGCATCTTGAGCCAGAAGCTCCGCCAGCCCGGCGCCGGCGTGTAGGCGCCGATGCGGCGCAGTCCGCGGTAAAGGAAGCCGGCGTTCACCAGCGACGCGAGGCCTATCGACAGCGCAAGACCGGCGTGCGCCAGGGGGCCGATGAACACGAGGTTCATCAACTGGGTCAGCACCAGCACGCCGATCGCGATCTTGACCGGGGTGCGGATGTCCTGCCGCGAATAGAATCCGGGCGCCAGCACCTTGACCAGAATCAGGCCGGTCAGGCCGACGCTGTAGGCGAGCAGCGCCTCACGCGTCGCCAGCACGTCGTGCGCGGTGAATTGCCCGTGGTGGAACAGCGTGGCGATCAATGGTGTGGCCAGCAGAGCCAGGGCCAGCGCCGCCGGCAGGGTAAGCATCAGCGTCAGCCGCAGGCCCCAGTCGAGCAGCGAGGAAAATTCGCCGCCGTTGCCGTCGGCGTGACTGCGCGACAGCGACGGCAGCAGGATTGTGCCGAGCGCCACGCCCAGCAGGCCGGCCGGGAATTCCATCAGGCGGTCGGCGTAGTAGAGCCAGGACACCGAACCGCTCTCGAGGAAGGAGGCGAAGATGGTGTTGATCAGCAGCGAAATCTGCGACACCGACACACCGAGGATGGCCGGCAGCATCAGCTTGAAGATGCGCCGTACGCCCGGGTCCTTCAGGTCGAGCCGCACTCGCGGCAGCATGCCGATGCGCATCAGCGCCGGCACCTGCAAGGCCAGCTGCAGCACGCCGCCAATGAATACCGCCCAGGCCAGCGCCAGCACCGGCGGATCGAAATACGGCGCGGCGAACAGGCTCATGCCGATGAAGCTCACATTGAGCAGCACCGGCGTGAAGGCGGGGATGGCGAAGCGGCTGAAGGTGTTCAGCACGCCGCCGGCCATGGCGACCAGCGACATGAACAGGATGTAGGGGAAGGTGATGCGGGTGAGCGTCACCGTCAGGTCGAACTTTTCGGCGTCGGCGGCAAAGCCCGGTGCGGATATATATATGATGACCGGCGCGGCGACGATGCCGATCACCGTGACGACCGCGACCACCAGTGCGAGCAGGGTGGCGACGTGGTCGATCAGCGCCCGTGTGTCATCGACGCCGCGCCGGTTGCGGTATTCGCCCAGTATCGGCACGAAGGCCTGCGAGAAGGCACCCTCGGCGAACATGCGGCGCAGCAGGTTGGGCAGACGGAAGGCGACGAAGAAGGCGTCGGTGGCGGCGCCGGCGCCGAAGGCACGGGCGATGAAGAAATCGCGGACGAAGCCGAGGATGCGCGACAGCAGCGTCATGCTGCTGACGGTCGCGAGTGCACGAAGCAGATTCATCAGGCGATGCGTATGGAGAGACAGCGCGCACCTTACCAGAGCCGTGCGGGCTGTCGGCCACGCGATGCGCCGAACAGGGCCTTGCACCGGCAAGCCATAGTGCGTATACTCGCGCGTTTTCCCGAACACCCAACCGCAAGAACATGGCCAATTCCGCACAAGCACGCAAGCGCGCCCGTCAGGCGAACGTTCGTCGTGATCACAACATGAGCCAGCGCTCGGAGCTGCGCACCGCCATCAAGAACGTTCGCAAGGCCATCCTGGCCGGCGACAAGGCAGCTGCGCAAGCCGTGTTCGTGCAGGCCCAGACGACGATCGACAGCATCGCCGACAAGAACATCATCCACAAGAACAAGGCAGCTCGTCACAAGAGCCGTCTGTCCGGTGCGATCAAGGCGATGGGTGCCGAGGCCTGAGTTCCGCAGCCTGAATCGCCCGCGGCCTGACTGGCCGCGGCAATAAAAAAGCCGACCATCTGGTCGGCTTTTTTATTTTCGCAGGCGAGTAGGTTGGCCAGGATGAGGGAGGCGTTGTCGCGCTCACCCCGAGTCCGCGATCGGGCCGGTCGCAATCCGGACGGCGTCCGCAATACGTCCGGCCCCACGGCGGGTGCGGAATTCAGATCTCGGCAGCGCCGGTTTCGTAGTCAACGCGCAGATCGTTGTCGCGCGCGAAATGCATCAGGAAGTTGTAGGCGAGCGGTTCGAGTTCATACAGGCGGGCATCGACGAATACGCACTTCTCGCCGGTAATCCAGCAACCGGGGCGCACGTACGGCGAATAGCGCATCTTGCGCTGGCTGCCGAACGAGGACATGACACCGCACAGGCGATCGGACCAGTCGCTGGGGCGGAAGGTGCGGCCCTTGCTCGTCGCACCGATGATGGTGAAGCTGCGTGCGCGCCTCGGATCTTCCGTCGGCTTGCGCGCCAGGGTGTCATTGGCGGGCGGGAGAGGGGCTGCGGCGTCGCCGTCTTGTACATGCGGAATCGCGCTCATGTTCGGGTCTGTGGCCTCCGGCAGTTCTGTATTCGGTCCGGCTGTGCCGTGCATGGCGGGCGGCGGCGGCAGTCGGGGTGGTGCTTCACTCAGTTATAGAGGTAAAACAGGGCTCTTTTTTATCTTTAAAAACAAGGTTTAGCTGTTGTAAAGCTCATATTCTGTTTCTATACTCGCGCTATCCCTATGAGGAGACGGCGCTTTATGCTCAATTCCAGCCTCAGATCCAGGCAGTCCAAAGCTTTTGGCAGTGTGTCGTCTCCGGCGCCTCGAGCTCAGATGGCACGCTTCGGTTTCAGCATCCGCACGCGTGGTGGTGTGCTGATGGAAAACCTGTTCATACCCGGCGCAAGTGCCGAAGAGGCCGAACGCAAGTTGCGACAGATCTACATGGGCTGCTCGGTGATAGCACGGTTTGTGCCAGACCCCCAGAACGGACCTGGCGCCGCCCGCAGGGCGGGCTAAGTCCCTGCCGCAGCGGATTTTCGTCGCCCGGTGCATGCCGGAGTGCGGGCGCTCCCGCTGCTGCGCCGGCCAGCGGGCGAGGTGACAGTGTGCGCCGCAACATGAGCGGCGCCTGCTACACAGCGCGCGGGCTTTGAATTAAAATCGTTTTCTCATCAAGCACGGCGGCGCGAGCCGCCGTGCTTTTTTCGTTTTCCGCATCACGCCGCCCGCGGGCGTGTCGTCGATGCGGCAGCAGGGTCACGGAGCTGTTTCGATGACGCATCTGATGAATACCTACGGCCGCCAGCCGGTCGCCTTCACCCATGGCAAGGGCGTACGGCTGTACGACGAGAACGGTCGCGAGTACCTCGACGCGATGGCCGGTGTGGCGGTGAATACGCTGGGTCACGGTCACCCCGATCTGGTCCAGGCGGTGTCGCGCCAGGCGGCGGAAATGATCCACTGCTCCAACCTCTACCGCGTGCTGGCACAGGAGAAACTGTCGGACCGCCTGGCCGAGCTGTCCGGCATGGACGAGGTGTTCTTCTGCAACTCCGGCTGTGAAGCCAACGAGGCCGCGATCAAGCTCGCACGCCTGTACGGTCATCAGCGCGGCGTCGAACTGC
>JAVEVQ010000014.1:0-66870 GCA_034004945.1 Methyloversatilis sp.
ATGGTGGTCGGGTCGACGAAGGTCTTGAAACCGGCGAGTTTGAGCTTGGACAGTCGCACGGGTCGGCGGCGGGAGGGGCAGTGTCGGGCAGATGAGGCCGGGAATGGCCGGATTGGCGCGAATGATAGCATCGCCCCCCGCTCTCCGGCTTTGACCGGGTGGGCGGCAAGTGCCATGCCACGCACATCGCTACCGTCGGTCAGTCTTGCAGCAGCCGGCTGTTTTCAGCGCGTCCGTTGTGGCTCATTGCCTGATCGGGCACCACACTCGGCACGACGGCGATCGGGTCCAGGCCTGCCTTGGCGAGCGCATCAACAGGACGGCGCGCGCAAGCGGTAGTCGGCGCAGCGTGCGACGAATTCACGCGTGCTCTTGGGCATCGGCACCCGTGCCCGCGTGATGTCGCTCAGCAGTTCCGTGCCCTGACGGATCAGGCGCACGCCCAGATCCAGATCGCGCCGTTCAGCGTCCGTACAGCCCGCATCGTCTGGCACGAAGGCGAGCAGTTCTTCTGCAGAAACCGCGAAGCCGGCCCAGACATCGAAGATGGACTTGTCCGTGCGCAAGGTTTCCGTCTTGATCTTGGCCGCATCGGCAAAGCTCACGACAAGGTCGGAAAGTCCTTTGAAGCGCGGCCGATTGCCGAAGGTGTCGCACAGTTCGCCGGCGATCAGGTCGATGTCGCGCATGGTGAGCGCGATCTTGATATAGCGGCTTTCGTAGAACGACTCGACCGGCACCGAAAATGCCTTGAACGGCTCGCCCCACATTTCGTCGATGCCTTCTTCGCCGCTGCGGTGCCGCACCGAGCGCCCGAGTTCCAGCGCTTCCTGAAGACAGCGGCCGCACTCGCGCATCAGGCCGTTGTCGCTGTCGATCTCGACGCCCGCCGCCTGCAGTTCGACCAGTCTGGTGAAAATGTCCGTCGCGCGGTTGAACAGCGCCCCCGCGAGCATGCCGCCCTTGACCCGCTTGAGCGCGGGATCCTGCTCGGCATCGTAGGCGGCGCGCGCCTCGTTCAGGCGGGAGCCCGGAATGTTGATGCCGTGTTCGACATGGTTGAACAGGCGCCGGGTCAGCGCTTCAATCAGCTTCTTCTTCGCCGACAGCGAATCAGCGGGCGGCTCGTAGATCTTGATCCAGTAGCCGTAGTAGTGCACCCGGTACTCACCCGCCACCTTGCGCTTGCACCCGAGTGGGTAGATTTCTTCGGTATCGCGTTGCATCGCTCGGTCCACACGAAGGCAATGGTTTCATGCTAGGCCAAAAGTCGTATCTTGTGCAGTGCAACAACTGTCACATCCTTACCAAGTCACGCATTATTGCGAACGCGTGAAACGCGACCGTACGGCTCCCTCGCCGCGCGTGACGCGAAAGCACGCGCATCGGCCCCTCTGCCTCAGGCAGGCCGTGCCCGCCGCGGCGCTCGAACTGGCCCATTCGTGCCCACTGCCCTAAAATGGCGCGTCCGTCGAAAGAACCGTCATGGCACTGACCATGGAAGGCTTTCATCCTTGAAATCGAATGGGGTGAAAATGAGCAGGCCTTTCATTTCTCTGTGCCCGGAAATCACCCGGGCCAACGCGCTGAATCTGATGGACTGGCTGGAAGACGAGAACGTCGTCCGCTATCTGAGCGATTCGCGCCATGTCTCCCGCCACATCGAACAGGTCGTCAGCCGGGTCCAGCTACCCGTTCTGACCCATCTGTTCAACCAGGGCGGCCGCTTCTTCATGGCCTGTGACCGGGATGACCGGCCGGTGGGCTTCGTCCGCCTCGTGAAGACCGGCGCGGACTGCGAAATCGTGCTGGTCATCGGAGACCGCGACAACTGGGGCCGCAGGCTCGGCGCCAGTGCGCTGCGCGAAGGCATGAAGCTCGCCTTCTTCGACATGCGGGCCCAAAAGCTGATCGCCAGGATTCACGTGGACAACACGCGTTCGCTGAATGCCTTCCTGCGCTGCGGCTTCGTGCTCGAAAGCGAGACACCGACGCTGAAGTCATTCGCCATGAGCTGGGAGCGCTATCTGCAGCGCCTGCGCGAAAACACGGCGAGCGACCCCGCGGGCATCTACGTCACCGAAATCGACCAGGCCCGGCTGCGCAACCTGATCGCGCTGGAGGTCGACGCGGACGTGGTCGATCTCGAACACGAGGTCGAGCGCGCCATCGTCGTCGATTCCCGTCAGGTGGCGCGGGACGTCGTCACGATGAACTCGCGCGCCGTGCTGCATCTCGACGACGAGGAAATGGAAGTGGCCCTGGTCTACCCGCAGGACGCCGACGGCAGTGCCCGGAAGCTGTCGGTCTGCTCGAGTGTCGGCACCGCCATCCTCGGTTACCGGGAGGGCGATTGCATCGACTGGCGGACGCCGCACCGGACCCGGCGCATCCGGATCGAGCGTGTGCTTTACCAGCCGGAAGCGGCGGGCGATTTCCACCTCTAGGATCGCAGGCCGCGCCGCTGCGGCAGCTTGCACATCAGTACCGCGACCTGTGCGCGATGGCCTCTCGTGGATAGCGTCTGCCGGATACTGATCCGCCGCTACGCGCCGGGAGCGGTTTCGCTCTCCGGCGCCTCCGCCGCTGGCGCCTCCAAGTGCCCCGAGAACAGGCTGGCTGCGATGATCATCGCGCCGCCTATCCATTCCTTAAGCCCCATCACCTCGCCTGCCAGCCACCAGGACGAAATCGCGGCGACCACCAGTTCGAACAGGAAGAGCGCGATCGCGGCGTTGGCGCTGAGGAAGGTGATGCCGTACTGCACGACCAGATTGACCAGCAGCAGCACACCGCCGATCAGCGCGAGCAGCACCCATGTGTCGGCGCCGATGGCGGCGAACTGCTGCAGCGGGGCTTCGCCGCGCAGCCAGGCGGCGAAGGGGGCTACGGCGATGACGCCGAGGAAGACGGCCATCACCTTCTGTTCGATCTCGATGTGGGCGGTGCGGCGGATGAGCACGTTGGCCAGCGCGAAACAGACGCCGGCGCCCAGGCCCATCCACTCGGCGGAGCCCTGCGGCCAGGGCAGGCCCAGTTCCGGCCGCCACAGCATGACGAAGGCGCCGGCCAGTGACAGCGCGATCACGCCGGCGCCGGCCCGGCTCAGCCGTTCGCCCAGCAGCAGGCGCGACAGCAGCACGGTCCATAGCGGCGACAGGTAGAACAGCAGCAGCACGCGCATCACCACGCCGTCCAGCGTACCCAGCACATAACCCAGATTGGTGCCGGCGGCCGCCAGCGCCAGCGCGACCAGCCAGAAGCTGGGCCGTGTGCGGCGCAGCACCGGCCACAGCGGGATCAGACCGAACAGGAAGGCGAGGCCGTAGGTGATGAAGGTGGCGGTGACGCCGCCCATGCCGGCGGCGTCGATGACGCGGTAGGGATACCAGATCAGGCCCCAGATGACGGCGCCGGCGAGCAGCGCGACCGAGGGCAGCAGCCGTGAAGACGGCCGGCGGGAAGTGAGCATGGGGACGTATACTTATATGTTTCCGGGCGCCGCCGTCGGCGTCACCTGCTTCAAGAACCGAAACTGCTGACTTTCATGCTGAACGACACCCTGCCCGTCACGCCCCACCTGTCGCTGCTTCAACCCTATCCCTTTGAAAGACTGAAGGAATTGACCGCTGGCGTTACCGGCCCGGCCGATTTGCCGCTGGTGCGCCTGTCGATCGGCGAGCCGCAGCATGCCACGCCGCAGCTGATCAAGGATGCATTGACCGGTGCGCTGGACGGCCTCGCGGTCTATCCGACCACCGCCGGCATCGACGCGCTGCGCGAGTGTATCGCGGCCTGGCTGCAGCGCCGCTACGGTCTGCCTGCCGTGAATGCGGCGACCCAGGTGCTGCCGGTGAATGGCTCGCGCGAGGCGCTCTTTTCGTTCGCGCAGTGCGTGATCGACGCCAGCCGTCCGGACGCCAAGGTACTGGCGCCCAACCCCTTCTACCAGATCTACGAGGGCGCGGCGCTGCTGGCCGGCGCGCGGATCGCCTTCTACAACCAGCTGCCGGAAGACCGTTTCGCCTGCAACTTCGACCGCATTCCGGAGGCCGACTGGAAGGGCGTGCAGCTCGTGTACGTGTGCTCGCCGGCCAACCCCTGCGGCAAGGTGATGACGCTGGACGAGTGGCGCACGCTGTTCGAACTGGCCGACCGCCACGGCTTCGTGATCGCTTCCGACGAGTGCTATTCGGAAATCTATTTCGACGAGGCGGCACCGCCGCTCGGCGGCCTGCAGGCGGCGAAGGCGCTGGGCCGCGACGGTTTCGAGCGGCTGGTGGTGTTTTCCAGCCTGTCCAAGCGCTCCAACGTGCCGGGCCTGCGCTCCGGCTTCGTTGCCGGCGACGCCCGCCTGCTCAAGCGCTTCCTGCTCTACCGCACCTACCACGGCAGCGCGATGGGGCTGGCGGTGCAGCGTGCCAGCATCGCCGCCTGGCAGGACGAGGCGCACGTGCGCGACAACCGCGACCAGTACCGCGCCAAGTTCGACGCGGTGCAGCCGCTGATCGCCTCGGTCATGGATTCGCCGCTGCCGGACGCCAGCTTCTACCTGTGGGCGCGCACGCCGATCGATGACGCCGAATTCGCCCGCCGGCTGCTCGCCGAATATAATGTTGCGGTTTTGCCGGGCAGCTACCTTGCCCGCAACGCCCACGGCATCAACCCGGGGGCTGGCTTCGTCCGCATCGCGCTGGTGGCACCCGCCGGCGAGTGCATCGAAGCCGCCGAACGCATCGTGCAGTTCTGCCGCGCGCTCTGAGCCGCGGCGCCACTACCCTCCACACCATAAAACTTACGGGACACCCTCCATGCAGGCCGCACAGCAGATCATCGAAACCGCCTTCGAAAACCGCACCCAGTACTCGCCGACCAATGCGCCGGCCGAGGTGCGCGAAGCCATCGACTTCGTCCTTTCGCAGCTGGACAGCGGCGCGCTGCGCGTCGCCGAGCGCATCGACGGCGAGTGGGTCACCCACCAGTGGATCAAGAAGGCGGTGCTGCTGTCCTTCCGCATGCAGGACAACGTCGTCATGGACGGCGCCGAGACGCGCTACTACGACAAGGTGCCGATGAAGTTCGCCGGCTACGACGAAGCGGCCTTCCGCGCGGGCGGTTTCCGTGTCGTGCCGCCAGCCACCGTGCGCCGCGGCGCCTACATCGCGAAGAACGCGGTGCTGATGCCGTCCTACGTGAACATCGGCGCCTACGTCGGCGAAGGCACCATGGTCGACACCTGGGCCACCGTCGGTTCCTGCGCGCAGATCGGCAAGAACGTGCACCTGTCGGGCGGCGTCGGCATCGGCGGCGTACTGGAGCCGGTGCAGGCCAACCCGACCATCATCGGCGACAACTGTTTCATCGGCGCCCGTTCGGAAGTGGTCGAAGGCGTCATCGTCGAGGACAACTGCGTCATTTCGATGGGCGTGTACATCGGCCAGAGCACCAAGATCTACGACCGTGCCACCGGCGAGGTGATGTACGGCCGCGTGCCCGAAGGTTCGGTGGTCGTGTCCGGCAACCTGCCGTCGGCCGACGGCAAGTACAGCCTGTACTGCGCGGTCATCGTGAAGCGGGTCGACGCGCAGACGCGCGCCAAGACCAGCATCAACGAACTGCTGCGCGCCTGACCCCTTACTGATCCACTGAAGTCGCTGCCGTCGGAGGCCCGCCGTGATTCTCGACAAGCTGTTCCAGGTCATGGCGGACAAGAACGCCTCCGACATCTTCATTTCGGCCGGCGCGCCGATCGCGATCAAGATCCAGGGCACCACGGTGCCGATCAACCAGCGCGTGATGGATCCGGAAACGATCCAGCGCATGGCCTACGAAATGCTCAGCGACGAGCAGCAGCAGAAGTTCGAGAAAACGCGCGAACTGAACCTGTCCTTCGGCCGCCGCGACCTCGGCAACTTCCGCGTCAACATGTTCTGGCAGCGCGGCAGCATCGCCATGGTGGTGCGCTACATCCTCGGCGACATTCCGCCGCTGGACACGCTGGGCCTGCCGCCGGTGCTGTCCGAGATGATCATGGAGAAGCGCGGCCTCATTCTGGTGGTCGGTTCCACCGGTTCCGGCAAGTCGACGACGATGGCCGCGATGATCGATCATCGCAACGCCAACAAGTCGGGGCACATCCTGACCGTCGAAGACCCGATCGAGTACCTGTTCAAGCACAAGAAATCGATCGTGAACCAGCGTGAGATCGGCATGGACACCGAAGGCTGGGCGCCGGCGCTGAAGAACGCGATGCGCCAGGCACCGGACTGCATCCTGATCGGCGAGATCCGCGATGCCGAGACGATGCAGGCCGCGCTCGCCTACGCGCAGACCGGCCACCTGTGCCTGGCCACGCTGCACGCCAACAACGCGCACCACGCGCTGAACCGCATCGTCAATTTCTTCCCGCTGGACAGCCGTCCGCTGCTCTTCCTCGACCTGTCGGTCACGCTGAAGGGCATCATTTCACAGCGTCTGGTGCGCAAGCCGGACGGCCGGCGCATGCCGGCGGTCGAGGTGCTGCTGAACACCCGCTACGTTTCCGAACTGGTCGAGCGCGGCGAGATCAACAGCGTGAAGGAAGCGATGGAGCGCAGCATGGCGCCCGGCTCGCAGACCTTCGAGCAGGACCTGTTCCGCCTCTACCGCGAGGGCGAGATCACGCTCGACGAGGCGCTGTCGAATTCCGACTCGCCGACCAATCTGTCCTGGCTCATCAACAATTCGCAGTTCGGCGTCACCGAAACACCCAAGGTCGACGCGCCCGGCCCGGAACTGCGCGATCTCGAATCGACCGAGCCGAGTGGCGCCTCGTTCGCCGAATTCTCGCTCAACCTCGAAGAGGGTGGCCGCTGACCGCACCGCCCGACCTACCCCGGATTTTCCCCGATGTCAGAAGCAACCCTTGAGCTCACCCGGCAGCTCATTTCCACCCGTTCGGTCACGCCGGTCGATGGCGGCTGCCTCGAAACCATAGGCGCTCGCCTGGCCGCAGCCGGATTTACGCTGGAGCGCATCGACGCCGGCGGCGTGTCCAATCTGTGGGCGCGCCGCGGCAGCGCCGGCCCGCTGTTCTGCTTCGCCGGCCACACCGACGTGGTGCCGACCGGTCCACTCGACCAGTGGCACAGCGACCCGTTCGAGCCGGTGGTGCGCGACGGCATGCTGTACGGTCGCGGCGCGGCCGACATGAAGGCCTCGCTGGCCGCCTTCGTCACCTCGACCGAACGTTTCGTCGCGCGCTGCCCCGACCACACCGGCTCGATCGCTTTCCTGCTCACCTCCGACGAGGAAGGCGACGCGATCGATGGCACCGTGCGCGTGGTCGAGGCCCTGGCCGCGCGCGGCGAAAGGCTCGACTACTGCGTGGTCGGCGAACCGACTTCGGTGACGAAGCTGGGCGACATGATCAAGAACGGCCGTCGCGGCTCGCTGTCCGGCAAGCTCACGGTCAAGGGTGTGCAGGGGCATATCGCCTATCCGCACCTGGCGAAGAACCCGATCCACATGTTCGGCCCTGCGCTGGCCGAACTCGCCGCCATCCGCTGGGACGAGGGCAACGAGTACTTTCCGCCGACCAGCTGGCAGATTTCCAACATCAAGGGCGGCACCGGCGCGACCAATGTCATTCCGGGCACGCTGGAAGTGCTTTTCAACTTCCGCTTCTCGACCGCCAGCACGCCCGAATCGCTGAAGGCGCGGCTGATCGCCGTACTCGACAGGCACGGCATAGAGCACGACATCGTGTGGACGCTGGGCGGCAAACCCTACCTCACGCCGCGCGGCACGCTGGTCGATGCGGCCGAAGCGGCCATCCGCGAGGTGACCGGTCTGACGACCGAACTGTCGACCACCGGCGGCACCTCGGACGGCCGCTTCATCGCCGACATCTGCGCCCAGGTGGTCGAGATCGGCCCGAGCAACGCCACCATCCACAAACTGAACGAATGCGTGGCGGTGGCCGACATCGAGCCGCTGTCGCGCATCTACGAAAACCTGCTCGACCGGCTGCTCGGTCAAGGAAAGACAGCATGAAGCTCAAGACCACCGACAAGACGCCCGCCAAGAAGACGGTGCCGCCGGAAGAACTGATGTCGGTGCGCGACTGGGTGCGCTATCTGGTCAGCCGCATGGGCGCGGCCGATGTCGCCTTCGGCCAGGGCTTCGTCGACGCCTGGGACGAAGCGGTCTATCTGGTGCTGCACACGCTGCACCTGCCGCTCGACCGCCTGGAGCCTTTCCTCGACGCCGCGCTGACGGTGGACGAATGCGAGCGCCTGATGCGCGTGACCGAACGCCGCTGCGAAGAGCGCGAACCGGCCGCCTACATCACCGGCGAGGCCTGGCTCGGCCCCTTCCGCTTCCGTGTCGATCCACGCGTCATCATTCCGCGCTCGCACATATTCGAGCTGATGCAGGACGGCTTCGCGCCCTGGCTCGACGACATGGGTGAACCGGAGCGCATCCTCGACCTGTGCACCGGTTCCGGCTGCCTGGCGATCGCCGCTGCACACTACTTCCAGGACGCCCGAGTCGACGCCGTCGACCTGTCGGGCGACGCGCTCAAGGTGGCCCAGCTCAACATCCACGACCACGCGCTGCGCGACCGCATCGAAGTGCTGCACGGCGACCTGTTCGAACCGCTGGCCGACCGTCGCTACGACCTCATCATTTCCAATCCGCCCTACGTGACCGAAGCGGCGATGGCCGCACTGCCGGACGAATTCCGTCGCGAGCCGGAGATGGCGCTGGGTGCCGGCGCCGACGGCATGGACATCGTGCGCCGCATCGTTGCCGAAGCGGGTCGCCACCTGAACCCCGGCGGTCTGCTGCTGGTCGAGGTCGGCCGCAACCAGGCGGAAACCGAAGCCGCCCTGCCCGAGCTGCCGCTGGTCTGGCTGGACACCGACTCGGCCACTGCTCCCGTATTCCTGCTGCGGGCAGAAGATCTGGAGCAATGAGCAGCAGCGAAACGCCCCCGGCCGACATCCCACCGCCACGCCGTCATCACCGCCTGTCCGTCGCAAGCTGGCAGGCGATCGCGCTTGGCATCTTCGTGCTGACGATTTCGCTCGGACTGACCAGCCTGTCGGCACGCGGTGACCTGCGCGCCGTGCACGCGGAACTTGCGCACACGCTGAGCGCGCCGCTGCAGGCACAGCAGACGCCCGAACTGCGTCGCATCCTGTCGGCGGCGCACGACCGCGGCCTGCTCACCGAGGCCAGTCTGCGCGACGCGCAGGGCGAACTGCTGGTCGATCTGCCGCCCTCCCCCCCCCGGACCGGCGCACTCATGCTGCGCGCCGAGGGCAGTCTTTACGCCGATGACACGCTGCTCGGTACGCTTGCGATCGCCGCATCGCGCGACACCGGACTGCCGGTGCTGCTGACCACGCTGCTGCCGGCCTGCGCACTGGCCGCCTTCTGCGTGCTGGTGGCCTGGGGCGCACGCACCGCCGAGCGACGGCGGGTCGCTGACACGATCGGCCCGGTCGAAGCGGCGGCGGCGGCACTGGTGCGCGGCGAAGCGGTTGGGCGCCTCGCCCTCCCGGCCGGGCATCCGATGGCCGCGCTGGCGCAGGCACTGGAGGCCGCCTGCGCTGCCCTCGAACAGCGCCGTCGCGACGCCGTGGCCGAGGCCGAGCGCCTGGCCCGGGTCGCCCGGGCGCACGACGAAGCACAATGGGAATGGAATCTGCAGACTGGCCACATCTGGTACAGCGAACGCTTCCCCGACCTGCTCGGCTACGGCGCTGACGATGCGTTCGCCCAGCAATTCAAATGGGGTAGCGCCATTCACCCGGACGACGCCGGCACGGTGCGGCGCGCGCGCGAACGCCTGTTCGGACGCGAGATGACGCACAGCGACGACCAGATCCGGCTGCGCGTTCGCGACGGCACCTACCGCTGGTTCCGGCTGCGCGCGAGCGCCCAGCACGACGCCCTCGGCGCACCGCTCTGCGTGTCCGGCACGATAGAGGACGTGACGCGCGATCGCATGACGCTGGACGCGCTGCGCGAAAGCGAGGCGCGACTGTTCCACGCGGTGCGCGGTTCCTTTGACGGCGCCTGGGACTGGGACATCGGCGCCGGCCGCTACTTCCTGTCGCCGCGACTGAGCGAAATCCTCGGCCTGCCGCAGTCCATGCAACCGCAGACGCACGAACAGCTGCTCGAACGCGTGCATCCGGACGACCTGTCGCGGCTGCAGCACGCGATCGACGAGCACTTCCTGCGCCGCGAATCGTTCGACATCGAATACCGCATGCGACACGAGAACGGTCACTACCTGTGGGTGCGCGACCGCGGTCTGGCGACGCGCAACACTGTGGGCAAAGTGCTGCGCTTCTCCGGCTCGATCACCGACATCACCGAGCGCAAGCTGGCCGAACAGGCGGTGCGCACGCTGGTGACCGAAAAGCAGGCCCTGCTCGACGACGTACCGGTGGCCATCGTCTATGTGCGCGACGACCGCATCGCCGACTGCAACCGGCGCTGCCAGGAAATCTTCGGCCACGACCGCCGGACGCTGATCGGGCAGACGATGGAACCCTTCTTCCGCGACGAGATGGAACTGTCGCACCTGCTCGAAGGTGCCGCCCGCGTGCGGCCGCAGCCCTACGCCCAGGAAACCACGCTGCAGCGGCGCGACGGCAGTCCGCTGCACGCCTACGTGTCGGTGCGCCAGCTGGCCAGCGAGGCCGGTGACGCCGGCGAAACGATCTGGATCTTCTCCGACGACACCGCCCGTCGCCGTGCGCTCGACACCGCCCGTCGCGAGGAGAACTTCTCGGCCGCGCTGGTGCGCAGCATGCCTGGCGCCTTCTTCCTGCTCGACGCGCGCGGTGCGTTGCGCCGCTGGAACGAGAATCTGCAGGCGGTGACCGGTCACCGCGCACTGGACCTGATCGGCAAGCCGGCGCTCGACCTCTTCCCGCCGGAATTCCACCCCTTGCTGCGGCGCCAGGCACGGCGCGCGCTGACGCACCGCGACGCCACCTTCGAGGCGGATCTGCTGTCGGCCAGCGGCGAACACCTGGCGCACGCCTTCAGCCTCTATCGCATCGACCTCGACGGTCTGCCGCACCTGCTCGGCACCGGCCTCGACATCCGCGCGCAGAAGGACGCCGAACGCAGCGTGCTGGCGCTGAACCAGCAGCTGGAAACGCGTGTGCGCGAGCGCACGGCCGAACTGGTCACCGCGATGCGCGAACTGGAAAGCTTCAGTTACTCGGTATCGCACGATCTGGCAGCACCGCTGCGCGGCATCGACGGTTTTTCGCGGATGATCGAAGAGGATTACGCCGACCGGCTGGACGAACGCGGCCGCGACTACCTGCAGCGCATCCGCGCCGGCACGCAGCGCATGCACAGGCTGATCGACGACCTGCTCGGTCTCGCCCGCATCACGCGCAACGAAATGAACCGGCAGGTGGTGGATCTCAGCGCGATGGCCTCGGAACTGGCCGCCGACCTGGCCCGGACCGAGCCGGAGCGCAGGGCAGAATTCCTCATTCAGCCGTCGATGCGCGTGTATGCTGACGCCAACCTCTTGCGCATCGCGATCGACAATCTGTTGCGCAATGCATGGAAGTTCACCAGCCGCCACGACACCGCGCGCATCGAAGTCGGCTGCTTGCCGCGCGATCGAGAGCTCGTGTATTTTGTGAAGGACGACGGTGCGGGCTTTGACATGCGATACGCAACAAAGCTCTTCGGCCCCTTCCAGCGACTCCACTCGGTGGGTGAGTTTGCAGGCAGCGGCATCGGTCTGGCCATCGTGCACCGCATCGTGCAGCGGCATGGCGGGCGGATCTGGGCCGAGGCCGAGGTGGAACGCGGAGCACGTTTCTTCTTCACGCTGGAACCCGCATCACAGTGATGCGGGTGACCTGGACAGGCTGGTTTTATGGCAAGCGAACGCCCGATACTGCTGGTTGAAGACAATCCTGACGACGAGGCGCTGACGCTTCGAGCCTTTCACAAGAACCGGATCGCCAACGAGGTCGTCGTGGCCCGCGACGGCGTCGAGGCACTGGACTACCTGTTCGGCACCGGGCAGCATGCCGGCCGCGATCTGTCGGTCGCACCGGCGGTCATCCTGCTCGATCTGAAACTGCCACGCGTGGACGGCCTTGAAGTGCTGCGCCGCGTCCGTGCCGACGCACGCACCAATCTGCTGCCGGTCGTCATCCTGACCACCTCGCGCGAACAGCAGGACATCTACGAGGCTTACCAGCTCGGCGCCAACAGCTATATCCGCAAGCCGGTGGATTTCGAGAAATTCATCTACGCGGTCGGCCAGCTGGGTCTGTACTGGCTGGTGCTGAACGAGCCGGTCGATCCGCCCTCGAATTGAGCGCGCGCCGCATCGTGGCTTGCGATCGCGCCGACGGTGCCTGACCGGACCGTGCGGGCGCAGCGCCGCCTCAATTCCGCCGCGCTCGCGCGATCTGTCTCGACAGCGCGATCAGCGGCAGCAGGCCGACAGCGACAATGGCCAGCGCGGCGGTCGACGCTTCCTGCAGCCGTTCGTCGCTGGCCAGCGTATAGGCCTGGGTGGCCAGCGTGTCGAAGTTGAACGGCCGCATCACCAGCGTCGCCGGCAACTCCTTCATCACATCGACGAACACCAGCAGCGAGGCGGTCAGCAGGCTGCCGCGCAGCATCGGCCAGTGCACGCGGCGCAGGGTTGCACCGACACCGAGGCCCAGACTGCGCGCCGCTTCGTCCATGCTGGGCGTGATGCGCGCAAGACCCGACTCGACCGACTGCAGCGACACCGTCAAGAAGCGCGCCAGATAGGCATACACCAGCGCGGCGATGCCGCCGGTCAGCAGCAGCCCGGGATTGCTGCCGGTCCATTGCTGCCACAATCCGGACAGCAGGTGATCGAGACGGGTGACCGGAATCAGGATGCCGACCGCGATCACCGCGCCCGGTACCGCGTAGCCCAGACCGACGGCCGAGCGCGCAAGCGCCACCAGACGCGAGCGGCTGGCGCGTACCGCATAGGCCAGCAGCAGCGCGAGCGCCACCGCACAGACACTGGCGACGGCGGCCAGCGTGAAGCTGTTGATCGCCAGCCCGACGAAACGCTCGCCGAACTGCGCGTCACCCTCGGAAAACGCCCACTTCAGCAGCACCGCAGCCGGCACGATGAAGCCGGCCGCCAGCGGCAGCACACAGGCGATGGTGACGCCCCAGCCGGCGGCGCGCGGCAGCGAATGGCGACGCGCACTGCCGCCGGCGCGACCACTGTCGTGGAAGCGCGCGCCACCGCGGCTGAGCCGCTCGGCCAGCAGCAGCATGGCGACGAAGCCGAGCAGCAGCGCGGCCAGTTGCGCCGCGGCGACGCGGTCGCCGAGCGAAAACCAGGCGCGGTAGATGCCGGTGGTGAAGGTCTGCACGCCGAAATAGCTCACCGCACCGTAATCGGCCAGCGTTTCCATCAGCGCCAGCGACACGCCGGCGGCGATCGCCGGCCGTGCCAGCGGCAGCGTGACGCGGAAGAAGGCTTCCCAGGCGCCCTGCCCCAGCATGCGCGCCGCCTCGTTCAGTCCGGCGGCACGCTCGATCAGCGACTGCCGGGTCAGCAGGTAAACGTAGGGATAGAGCACGGCGATGAACATGCAGGCCGCGCCACCGACGGTGCGCACGTCGGGGAACCAGTAGTCGCCGCGCTCCCAGCCGAAGGTATCGCGCAGCGCGGTCTGCACCGGGCCGACGAACTGCAGCAGGTCGGTATACGTATAGGCCATCACGTAGGCGGGTGTGGCCAGCGGCAGCACCATGGCCCATTCGAGCACGCGGCGGCCGGGGAACTCCCACATCACCGTCGCCCAGGCGGTCGACACACCGATCACCGCGGTACCCAGCCCGACCCAAAGACAGAGCCACAGCGTGCTGGCGACGTACTCAGGCAGCACGGTCGACGCCAGGTGCGCCCAGGTGTCGCCGGTGCCACCGCTGAACAGGTTGAACAGCACCGACAGCACCGGTGCGGCCACCAACAGCGCCAGCAGCAGGGCGATCAGCGACAGGGGATGGAGACGGCGGGCAGACAAGTGGGGCATGCCGGCTGTCCCGGCTTGAGTTATCGGTGGCCGGTACGCTCACGCAGCGGCAGGCGCATTATAATTGAGAGCGATTATCGGTCTTGATCCGGATCACCTTTTTGTATCGCCTTCTTCGCCACACTTCGGTCCATGTCACAGTTGCTGCTTGAATCCGTGCGCATCGCGTACGGCACCACCGAAGTGGTCCGCGACCTGTCGCTGCGTCTCGATCGCGGTCAGATCGGCTGCCTGCTCGGCCCTTCGGGCTGCGGCAAGACGACGGTGCTGCGCGCCATCGCCGGCTTCGAGCGGCTGCGCGAGGGGCACATCGACATCAACGGTGTCACGGTGTCGTCCAGCCGCCAGCATCTGGCGCCGGAACAGCGGCGCGTGGGCATGGTGTTCCAGGACTTCGCACTGTTCCCGCATCTGAGCGTCGCCGACAACGTCGCCTTCGGCCTGCGCAGCGGTTCGCGTGACGACAAACGCGCGCGCGCCGACGAAATGCTGGCGGTAGTCGGGCTGACCGAGCACGCCGACAAGTACCCGCACCAGCTGTCGGGTGGCCAGCAGCAGCGCGTCGCACTGGCCCGAGCGCTGGCGCCGGACCCGGAACTGCTGCTGCTCGACGAGCCCTTCTCCAGCCTTGACGTCGAACTGCGCACCCGGCTGGCGACCGAGCTGCGCGACATCCTGAAGGCGCGCGGCATCACCGCCATCCTCGTCACGCACGACCAGCAGGAAGCCTTCGCCATCGCCGACGAGATCGGCGTCATGCAGGGCGGCCAGCTGCTGCAGTGGGACAGCGCTTACAACCTCTATCACAAGCCGGAAAGCCGCTTCGTCGCCGATTTCGTCGGTCAGGGCGTGTTCCTGCCGGGTACGCTGCGCGGCGACCACGAGGTGGAAATGGAGCTGGGCGTGCTGCGCAGCGAATTCCCCTTCCGCTGCGACGACGGCTGTCCGCACTGCGCCGCCGACAACCGGGTCGACGTGCTGCTGCGTCCGGACGACGTGGTGCACGACGACGCCGCACCGCTGCGTGCCGAGGTGCTGTGCAAATCCTTCCGCGGCGCCGAGTTCCTGTACACGCTGCGCCTCGGTTCCGGTCGCCGCGTGCTGTCGCTGGTTCCGTCGCACCACAACCACGCGATCGGCGAATTCATCGGCATCCGGCTCGATGCCGACCACGTGGTGGCCTTCCGCCACCCCGAGTCCGCAGCCGAAACGCTGACCCGCGCCGCGTGATTCCCTGGCTGGAACCCGGCGACCCGTTTCCGCCGGTCGATGCGGCGCTGCGCGACCCGGACGGCCTGCTGGCGGCCGGTCTCGAACTGACGCCGCAGCGCATCCTCGACGCCTACCGTAAAGGGATTTTCCCGTGGTTTTCCGAAGGTCAGCCGGTGCTGTGGTGGAGCCCCGATCCGCGCATGGTCCTGGTCCCGTCCGAAATCCGCATCACGCCCTCGATGCGCAAGGTGCTGCGCAATCGTCCCTACGAAGTGCGCTGCGATACCGCCTTCGAGGCGGTCATGCGCGCCTGCGCCGAACCGCGCAACGGCCAGGCCGGCACCTGGATCAGCGAGCACATGATCGCCGCCTACGGCGCGCTGCACGCGCAGGGGTGGGCGCACAGCGTCGAAACCTGGGTCGATGGCGAACTTGCGGGCGGACTTTACGGTCTCGCACTGGGGCGGATGTTCTACGGCGAGTCGATGTTCTCGCGTGCCCGCGACACCTCGAAGATTGCGCTGGTGCATCTCGCGCGCTATCTTGAAGCGCAGGTCTATGCGCTGATCGACTGCCAGATGAACACCGCACACCTGGCGTCCATGGGCGGACGTGAAATTGAACGCAGCGAATTCTGCCGCGTGCTGTCACAGTCGGTGCAGTCGGCCCATCCGCGTCGCTGGCGGCCCGACGAAATACCGGCTTACTTCAGACTCTGAAACGGACACCGATTCCGCTGACGCAATGGCGCTGCTCAAGGACCTGCCCTTCACCACGCTGCAGTTCTATGCAACGGCACCCTATGCCTGCTCCTACCTGCAGGGCCGCACCGCGCGCTCGCAGGTCGCCACGCCGTCCAACCTGATCGACGCCCGCCTGTACAGCGATCTGGTGCGCGCGGGCTTCCGCCGCAGTGGTGTATTTACCTACCGCCCCTATTGCGACGCCTGCCGCGCCTGCACACCGGTCCGCCTGCCGGTCGACCGTTTCACCGCTTCGCGCACGCAGCGCCGCTCCGAAAAAAGACACGAGAACCTGGTTGCCCGCGAAGCGCCGCTGTCCTTCCGCGAGGAGCACTACGCGCTGTACCAGCGCTACCAGTCGAGCCGGCACAGCGGCGGCGGCATGGACCAGGACTCGCGCGAACAGTATTCGCACTTCCTGCTGCAGAGCCATGTCGATACGCGGCTGATCGAATTCCGCGAAGGCAGCGAGCCGGACGCCCCGCTGCGCATCGTCAGCATCATCGACATCCTCGACGACGGCCTGTCGTCGGTCTACACCTATTACGACCCCGACGTCGAAGGCGCCAGCTACGGCACTTACAACATTCTGTGGCAGGTCAGCCTGGCCCGCCTGCTCGGCCTGCCCTACGTCTATCTGGGCTACTGGATACGCGACAGCGCCAAGATGGCCTACAAGGCCCGCTTCCGCCCGCTCGAAGGCCGCATCGACAGCGTCTGGCGGGAACTGGACGACGGCGAGCTGGGGCTGTAGCACCGGGTGAGGGGCCGGAGCTTCGATCCCGACGGCAGTCTCGGGGTCAGAAGACCCCTCCCACAGAACCCCTGCTCCGGCCACAGATCGGGCGCGATCCCTGTGGGAGCGGCCTTGGCCGCGACAGGGCCTATGCATGCTGCAAGCTTTCATCCCGGCCGCCGTCGGGGTCAAGAACCCACCCACAGAACCCCGGCTCTTGTCACCGCCTCGCGCCGGTTGCCTGCCCCCGCCGCCGGGCCGATAATCCGCGCCTTTGCGTCGCACCCCTGCGACCTGCGAACCGGATCCCACCCATGCTCTACCCGCTGCTGCGCCCGCTGCTGTTCTCGCTCGACGCCGAACGTGCCCATGATCTGACGCTGGGCACGCTAGCGAAACACCCCGGGCTGGTGCCGCTGCAGCGCGTCGCGCCCAGGCCGGTGCGCTGCATGGGTCTGGACTTCCCGAACCCGGTGGGTCTGGCAGCCGGTCTCGACAAGAACGGCGCCGCGATCGACGGCTTGGCGCGGCTCGGTTTCGGTTTCATCGAAATCGGCACCATCACGCCGCGCCCGCAGCCGGGCAACCCGAAGCCGCGCATGTTCCGGCTGCCGGCGGCGCAGGGCATCATCAACCGCATGGGCTTCAACAACCTGGGCCTGGACGCGCTGATCGACAACGTGAAGCGCTCGCGCTGGGTGCGCGAGGGCGGCATCCTCGGCATCAATATCGGCAAGAACGCGGACACGCCGATCGAGCGCGCCACCGACGACTACCTGATCGGCCTGCGCGGCGCCCACCCCTACGCACGCTACATCACGGTCAACATTTCCAGCCCGAATACCAAGAACCTGCGCCAGTTGCAGGGTGCGGACGAACTGAACCAGCTGCTCGGCGCACTCGACGCCGAACGCCAGAAGCTGGACGCCGCCGCCGGCCGCACCGTGCCCATCGCGCTGAAGATCGCGCCCGACCTCGATGCCGAACAGATCGACGCGATCGCCGAGGCGACGGTGCGCCACCACATCGATGCGCTGATCGCGACCAACACCACGCTGTCGCGTACCGGCGTCGAGAACCTGCCGCACGGCGGTGAGGCAGGCGGTCTATCGGGTGCACCGGTGCGCGAGAAATCGACCGCCGTCCTGCGCGCGCTGGCGCAGAAGCTGGATGGCAAGGCGGCGCTGATCGGCGTCGGTGGCATCACCGAGGGCCGTCACGCGAAGGACAAGATCGACGCCGGCGCACAGCTGGTGCAGCTGTACAGCGGCCTGATCTACCGCGGCCCGGCGCTGGTCGCCGACGCCGCGCGCGCACTGGCGGAATCATGACCGCTGACGCCCGCCGCGGCACCGCTGCGGGCATCTTCGCGCTGGCCGCGCCGATGATGGTGTCGCAACTGGCCAGCATCGGCACCAATGTCGCCGACACGCTGATCGCCGGCCACCACGCGACCGCAGATCTGGCCGCGGTCGCGGTCGGTGGCGGCCTGTTCGTGTCGGTGGTGATCGCGCTGATCGGCATCCTGTACGCCGCCGCGCCCATCATCGCGCACCACGTGGGCGCCGGCCGGCGCGAGGACATCGCGCCCGCCTTCCAGCAGGCGGTATGGATGGCGCTCTTCCTGTCGGTACCCGGCGCCCTGCTGCTGGCCCTGCCCGACCCGCTGCTCGCGCTGTCGCAGCTCGATCCGGTGGTCGAAGCGAAGACGCGCGACTATCTGGTGGCCCTCGCCTTCGCCGTGCCCGGCGCACTGCTGTTCCGCGCCTTCCAGGCGCTGATGAACGGCATCGGCCAGCCGCGGCCGGTGATGGTGATCATGCTGGCCTGCCTGGCGGTGCATGTGCCGCTGGCCTGGGCACTTACCACCGGCGCCTTCGGCCCGCCGCTCGGCGCGCTCGGCTGCGGGCTGTCCACGCTGGTGGTGAACTGGCTGGCTGTGGCCTGCGCGCTGCTGTGGCTCAAGCGCTCGCCGCAACTGCGCGCGCTGCGGCCGTTTCACGACTGGCAGGCGCCGAGGGCCCGGGCGCAGCGCGAAATGCTGCGTCTGGGCGGCCCGATGGGTGTGTCGAACTTCGTCGAGATCACCAGCTTCACGCTGATCGCGCTGTTCGTCGCCCGGCTCGGCGCCGATGTGGTCGCCGGGCACCGGGTGATCGCCAACATCAACGGCGTCTGCTTCATGCTGCCGCTGGCCCTGGGCAGCGGCACGCTGGTACTGGTCGGGCAGGCAGCCGGTGCGCACGACTGGCTGCGCGCCCGCCACACCGCGCTGACCGGCCTGGCGATGGCCAGCGTGCTCGCGGTGTTCGTCGGCCTGCTGCTGTGGCTGTCGCGCGAACAGGTGCTCGCCTTCTACAGCGACGACCCGGCGGTGCTCGACGTGGCGCGCAGCCTGCTGCCCTACGTCGCGCTGTTCGTGCTGGTCGACGCCGCGCACACGCTGGCCTCGTTCGCACTGCGCGGCTACAAGGTGACGGTGGCACCGATGATCGTGCACACCCTCTGCTTCTGGGGCGTCGGGCTGGGCAGCGGCTACGTGCTCGCTTTTCACGGTCTGCCCGGACTCGGCGTCGCACTGGTCGCGCAGCCGATGGGGGCGGCCGGTTTCTGGCTGGCGACGCTGCTGTCGACCGTGCTGGCCGGCTTGATGATGGGCGTCATCCTGCTGCGGGTGATCCGCCGGCATGCGGGTGCGACCGCGTGATGAAGCGCTGCCACGCCCTTCGGGAGTTTTTCCCGACGGTGCACCGGATGCGGCAATTGAAGTAAAGTCCGCGGCTGCCCCGCCCGGAACAGAACAAACCACTCGTCCGGGCTTGCCACCGCCTCGCCGATGAATCCGATTTCCGTCATCCGTCCGCCGTACGCCGTCTACTTCAGCGACTTCACGCGATTCCGCTCCTGGCTGTGGGCCGCTGCCTTCGCCGCCTCCATCCTGGTGCACGGTTTCGTCGTCTGGCGCGCGTCGGTGTATGTGCCGCGCGTAGCGCCGGCCGAAATCCGCGTCGATGTGCGGATGATCAAGGAAGAGCCTCCGCCGCCTCCACCGCCGCCGCCCCCACCGCCCAAGCCGGTCGAGCCGCCGCCTCCGCCGCCCCCGCCGAAGCCGGTGCCCAAACCACCGAAGCCGGTGCCGCAGCAGGCACCGCTGCCGGTGCTGGCGGCGCCGCCCGCGCCGTCTCCGGCTGCCGAGGAACGCGTGGTACCGGTACAGCCGCCGCCGGCACCGTTGCCGCCGATCGACGCACCGCCACCACCGCCCGCTGTGGCGCCGGTCCCTGCACCTGCGCCGGCGCCTGCCGCGCCCAGCGTCGATTTCCAGTCGCTGAAGGCGGGTTATGGCCAGGCGCTGTCGGCGGAAATCAAGAAGGGACAGACCTATCCGCGTCTGGCGGCAATGCGCGGCCTCGAGGGCACGCCCAAGGTGCTCATCGTGATCGAGGACGGCCAGCTCGTGTCGGCCACGCTGGTCGACGAATCCGGCCAGGCGGTGCTTGACGAAGCGGCGCTGGCGCTGGTGAAGAAGACCCGGATACCGCCGGTGCCATCGTCGCTCGCCGGGCAGCGCCTCGAGTTCCTGCTGCCGATCGACTACAAGCTGAAGAAATGACGAGGGCGCCCACGGCGCCCTCGAAGACGTGACCGCGGTCGGTCAGACCCGGTAGTAGTCGCGGTACCAGGCGACGAAGCGCGCGACACCGTCGTCGATCTCGGTGCGCGGCGAGAAGCCGGTCCAGGCCGTCAGTTCCGACACGTCGGCATAGGTCGCCGGCACGTCGCCCGGCTGCATCGGCAGCAGATTCTTCTGCGCGGTGATGCCCAGCGCCTTCTCGATCGCGTGGATGAAATCCATCAGCTTCACCGGCCCCTGGTTGCCGATGTTGAACACGCGGAACGGCGCCTTCGAGTGCCCCGGATGCGGACGGTCGCCGTCGAACGCCGGATCGGGTTCGGCGACACGGTCCAGCGTGCGGATGACCCCCTCGACGATGTCGTCGATATAGGTGAAATCGCGCTGCATGTCGCCGTGGTTGAACACGTCGATCGGCCGGCCCTCGATCATCGCCTTGGTGAACAAGAAGAGCGCCATGTCCGGCCGGCCCCACGGACCGTACACCGTGAAGAAGCGCAGGCCGGTGGTCGGCAGGGCGTACAGATGGCTGTAGGTATGCGCCATCAGTTCGTTGGCCTTCTTGGTCGCCGCGTACAGGCTGACCGGGTGGTCCACACTGTCGCCCTCGCTGAACGGCATCTTCGTGTTGCCACCGTAAACGCTGGAGCTGCTGGCATAGACCAGATGCTGCACCGCCGCGTGGCGACAGCCTTCGAGCACGTTCATGAAGCCGACGATGTTGGCGTCGATGTAGGCGTTCGGATTCTGCAGCGAGTAGCGCACGCCGGCCTGGGCGGCCAGATGGACGACGCGGTCGAAGCGCTCCGTCTCGAACAGCCTCGCCATGCCGTCGCGGTCCTCGACCGCCATCCGGACGAAACGGAAGCCGGCGGCCGGCGTGAGCCGGGCCAGCCGCGCTTCTTTCAGCCGCACGTCGTAGTAGTCGTTCAGGTTGTCCAGCCCGACCACCTCGTCGCCGCGTTCGAGCAGGCGCAGTGCCACGTGCATGCCGATGAAACCGGCGGCGCCGGTGAGCAGGACTTTCATCGGGCGGGCATCAGCGGCGGCCGATGGCCGAGTACTCGATGCCGGCGGCGCGCGGCACCTCCGGCTCGTACAGGTTGCGGCCGTCGAAGATGACCGGCTGCTTCAGCGCGCTCTTGATCCGCTCGAAATCCGGGCTGCGGAATTCCTTCCATTCGGTCACGATCACCAGCGCATCCGCGCCTTCCAGCGCGTCCATCGGCTTCTCCGCCAGCGTCAGCCGCGGCTCCTCACCGTAGATGCGCCTCGTTTCCGTCATCGCCACCGGGTCGTAGGCCGTCACCGTCGCACCGCGACGGAACAGTTCGTTGATGATCACCCGGCTCGGCGCTTCGCGCATGTCGTCGGTGTTCGGCTTGAACGCCAGCCCCCACAGCGCGAAACGGCGGCCCGACAGGTCTTCGCCGAACTTCGCGACGATCTTGTCCACCAGCACCATCTTCTGCACGTCGTTGGCGTCTTCCACCGCCTGCAGCACCTTCAGCTCCTGGCCGTTCTCGCGTGCGGTACGGATCAGCGCCTTCACGTCCTTCGGGAAGCAGCTGCCGCCGTAACCGCAGCCGGCGTACAGGAAGTGGTAGCCGATGCGCGGGTCCGAACCGATGCCCTGGCGCACCATTTCGATGTCCGCGCCCATGCGGTCGGCCAGCAGCGCCAGTTCGTTCATGAAGCTGATGCGCGTGGCCAGCATCGCGTTGGCGGCGTACTTGGTCAGTTCGGCGCTGCGTACGTCCATCACGACCAGCTTGTCGCGGTTGCGCTGGAACGGCGCGTACAGCGCACGCATCAGGTGGATGGCGCGCTCGTCGTCGGCGCCGACCACGATGCGGTCCGGCCGCATGAAGTCGTCGACCGCTGCGCCCTCCTTCAGGAATTCCGGGTTCGACACCACGGCGAATTCCATCTCCTGGCCGCGCTTGGCCAGTTCCTCCGCGATCGCGGCCTTCACCTTGTCGGCCGTGCCCACCGGTACCGTGCTCTTGTCGACCACCACCTTGTAGTCGGTCATCAGCCGGCCGATGTTGCGCGCCGCCGACAGTACGTACTGCAGGTCGGCCGAGCCGTCCTCGTCCGGCGGCGTGCCCACCGCGATGAACTGGATCGTGCCGAAGCGCACCGCCTCGGCCACGTCGGTCGTGAAGTGCAGGCGCCCCGCCTCGACGTTGCGCGCAACCACCGCGTCCAGGCCCGGTTCATGGATCGGGATGCCGCCTTCCTTCAGGATGCGGATCTTCTCCGGATCGAGGTCCAGACACAGCACGTCGTTGCCCATCTCGGCCATGCAGGCCCCGGAGACCAGGCCTACGTACCCGGTGCCGATTACGGTGATTTTCATTCAGGAGTTTCCGGCGAGTAATGAAAAAGCTGGGGTGATGAAAGCGAGCGGAAACGCCAGCGGATCAATCGCCGTCGAGCACGGCCAGCAGCGCCTGCAGCGTCGCGGCGCCAAGGCGCTTGCTGCGTGCGGCACTCCAGCCGAACAGTCCGTCGGGCAGATGGGCGTTGTCCTTGAAAGGCATTTCCAGCGTCAGTGAAAGGCAGCCGAAGTGGTTGAACACCCATTTCGACGCCAGCGTCAGCAACTCGTCGGTAAAGCGGTCCGGCGCATAGCCCTCGCCGACCTGGAAATCGGGGCTGGCGGCCAGCAGCGCATCGCAGAAACGCTTCTCCTGCGCACCCTGCGCCTCGGTGAAGCCCGGCACCATGCCGTTACCGTCGATGAAGACGAACGGTAGTGTCTCGTCGCCGTGGATGTCGAGGAAAACATCCACACCCGTCGCCAACATGCGACCACGCACCAGCGCCACTTCGCGGCTGAAATCCATGTCCGGCTCGCGCCATGCGCGGTTCAGATTGCAGCCGCAGGCATTGGTGCGCAGATTGCCGCGCACCGATCCGTCCGGGTTCATGTTCGGCACGATGTGGAAGCAGGCGCGTTCGAGCAGCCGGCGCGACACCGGGTCGGACGTGTCGTAGAGCCGCTCCAGCAGCCCCTCCACGTAGAACTCCGCCATCGTCTCGCCCGGGTGCTGGCGGGCGGTGATCCATACCTTGCGCTTGCCCGGCGCCGGGCGACCGACGGTGATCAGATTGATATCCCGTCCGTCGTGCGTCGCCCCCAGATCCTCGACCGAGGCCACCGGCGCCGAGTCGGCAGCGCCCAGCAGATCGAGATGGCGGTCCCAGCCGTAGGGTTCGAAATAGGCGAAGTACACGCTGTCGAAGTCCGGCGTGATGCGGAAGGTGTAGCGCTGCCCGTCGTACTGACCGGCGGACAGCCGGAACCAGTTGCGCCGGTCGTAGGAGGCCACCACGCGATAGCCGTCCCATCCGCCGGGATACGCCGACTGCCCGGCGTTCTCGAAACTGAGCACGCAAGCCTGACCGCGCGCGCCCTGCAGGCGGAAGTGAAACCACTGACGGAAATCCGCCGCATTGTCGGCCGGCAGGTTGAGACGGATGTTCGACGCGTCCGAACTGTCCAGCACCTCGATGGCACCGCTGTCGAACTGGCTGCTGATACGGATCAAATCAGGGCTCCTCGCGTGAAGTGGACCAAAGTATACAGTGCCCCTGTCTACAGCTCGTGACACCGGCGCCCGGCGGCGGCGCCCTCGCAACGGACGGCTGCCCGAGCCGGGCCAGCGCGGTCGCATGACGTGGACGACGCCGTCCCACCAACCGGTGCTGGTCGGCACGGCCCTGCGCATTGTCATGGCGGCGATGCACAGCGCACCGCCACGCGCGTACAGTGACCGGCTGTCTTCATTGCGATGCCGATCGCCCGCTCCGGCGGATTCCGCCTCGACGGTGTCGCAGTCAGATCACCGCTCAGCTGCAGACTTGGTTCGCGCTCCTGCCGTCCGCTTAGCGTGATGCGGCCGCCGTCGCCGAGCACGACGACAATGCATCTGTCGATCAACGGACCTGCAAAAAAAACCGGGGCACGAGGCCCCGGTTTTCGATGCTGATGCAATCGCTTACGCCGTCACCGGCTTTGCCTGGCCGCCACCGTAGGTCGTCAGCTGGGTCGGCGTGCCGCCCTTCTTCAGACGCACGGCGCAGTACTTAAACTCCGGAATCTTGCCGAAGGGGTCGAGCGCCGGGTTGGTGAGCATGTTCGCCGCCGCTTCGTAGTACGCGAACGGAATGAAAACGGCGCCGACCGGCACGTGCGGGTCGACGCGCGCATACAGCGCGATCTTGCCGCGACGCGATTCGACGGTGATCACATCGCCGGCCTTGATCTTCAGCTTGGCGACGTCTTCCGGGTTGATGGTGACCGTGGCGATCGGCTCGATGTTGTCGAGCACCGATGCGCGGCGGGTCATCGAGCCGGTATGCCAGTGTTCCAGCTGACGGCCGGTGATGAGCACCATCGGGTAATCGCTGTCCGGCTTCTCGTTGGCGGTGATGAGCTTGGCCGGTACCAGCTTGGCGCGACCGTTCGGCGTCGGGAACTTGTCGATGAACACGACTTCGTCGCCCGGATCGCCCTCCTGCTCGCACGGGTAGGTGACCGAGTGCTCGGCTTCCAGACGTTCCCAGGTGATGCCGGCGATCGAGTGCATCGCCTTGCGCATTTCGTTGAACACGTCCTTCGAGCCGCCGTAGTTCCAGTCCAGACCCAGACCGCGCGCCATCTCCTGGATGATCCACAGATCCTGGCGGGCGTCGCCCGGCGGGTTGATCGCGGCGCGGCCCAGCTGCACCTGACGGTCGGTGTTGGTGAAGGTCGCGGTCTTCTCGGGGAAGGCCGAGGCCGGCAGCACCACGTCGGCGAAGTAGGCGGTTTCGGTCAGGAAGATGTCCTGCACCACCAGCCAGTCGAGCTTGGCCAGCGCATCGCGGGCGTGGTCGACGTCCGGATCGGACATCGCCGGGTTCTCGCCCATGATGTAGCAGCCGTGCAGCTTGCCGGCGTGGATGGCATCCATGATCTCGACCACGGTGAGGCCCGGGTTCGGGTCGAGCGTGGTGCCCCACAGCTCCTCGAACTTCTGGCGGATGGTCTGGTTGCCGACCGCCTGGTAGTCCGGGAACACCATCGGGATCAGGCCGGCGTCGGACGCACCCTGCACGTTGTTCTGTCCGCGCAGCGGATGCAGGCCGGTGCCGCGGCGGCCGATCTGGCCGGTCATCATGACCAGCGAAATCAGGCAGCGCGCGTTGTCGGTGCCATGCACGTGCTGCGACACGCCCATGCCCCACAGGATCATCGACGCCTTCGAGGTGGCGAACATGCGTGCGACCTCGCGCAGCGTTTCCGCCGGGATGCCGCAGATCTTGGCCATCTTCTCGGGCGAGAAGTCGGCCACGTTCTTCTTCAGCTCTTCGAAGCCGGAGGTACGGTCCTTGACGAAGGCTTCGTCGACCAGGCCTTCCTCGATGATGGTGTGCATCATCGCGTTCAGCATCGCGACGTCGGTGTCCGGCTTGAACTGCAGGAAGTGGGTGGCATAGCGCTGCAGGTCGTTGCGACGCGGGTCGCAGACGATGAGCTTGGCGCCGTTCTTCACCGCGTTCTTCATCCAGGTCGCACCGACCGGGTGGTTCACCAGCGGGTTGGAGCCGATCAGGAAGATCACTTCCGAGTGCAGCACGTCGCGCACCGGGTTGGACACGGCGCCGGAACCGACCGCTTCGAGCAGCGCGGCGACCGACGAGGCGTGACACAGGCGGGTGCAGTGGTCGACGTTGTTGGTGCCGAAGCCGGTACGCACCAGCTTCTGGAACAGGTAGGCCTCTTCGTTCGAGCCCTTGGCCGAACCGAAGCCGGCCAGCGCGTTCGGGCCCTTGCTGTCGCGGATTTCGCGCAGCTTGCCGGAGGCCAGCGCCAGCGCCTCTTCCCAGGTCGCTTCGCGGAAGGCGGTCAGCGGGTTGGCCGGGTCGACCACGAAGTCCTTGTGCTTGGGTGCGTCGGCACGGCGGATCAGCGGCTTGGTCAGACGCTGCGGGTGGCGCGCGTAATCGAAGCCGAAGCGGCCCTTGACGCACAGGCGCTCCTGGTTGGCCGGGCCGTCACGGCCGGTCACCATCAGGATCTTGTCGTCCTTGACGTGGTAGGTCAGCTGGCAGCCGATGCCGCAATACGGGCAGACCGAATCGACCTTCTTGTCCGGCGTGACGAGGCCGACACCGCCGGACGGCATCAGCGCGCCGGTCGGGCAGGCCTGCACGCATTCGCCGCAGGCGACACACGTGGATTGGCCCATCGGGTCGTCCTGGTCGAACACGATCTTCGACGCCGAGCCGCGGAAGGCGTAGCCGATCACGTCGTTGCCCTGCTCTTCGCGGCAGGCGCGCACGCAGCGGTTGCACTGGATGCAGGCGTCGAGGTTCACGCTCATCGCCGGGTGCGATTCGTCGCACTTCGGCTGTTCGCGCGCCTCGAAGCGCGAGTCGGTCACGCCCAGCTTGCCCGCCCAGTAAGCGAGTTCGGAGTCGGGCTTGTAGGTCTTCTCGGGCATGTCGGACAGCAGCAGCTCGACCACCATCTTCTGCGCCTTCACCGCACGCTCGGACTCGGCCTTCACCTTCATGCCGGGCGTCGGCGCGCGGCAGCAGCTCGGGGCGAGCACGCGCTCGCCTTCGATTTCGACGACGCAGGCGCGGCAGTTGCCGTCCGGGCGATAACCGTCCTTGTAGCAGAGGTGCGGGATGTCCACGCCCTGACGGGCGGCGGCCTGGATGATGGTTTCGCCGACGCGCGCCTTCATCGGCTGGCCGTCGAGCGTGAATTCGATGCTTGCCGCGGCGACCGCGGGATCAAGAGGTGCGTTCATGTGGGTTGCCGTCCCTTCACTTGATTTCGTCAGGGAAATACTTGATCACGCAGCGCACCGGGTTCGGTGCCGCCTGCCCGAGACCGCAGATCGACGCATCGACCATGGTCTGCGACAGTTCCTCGACCAGCGCGGTGTCCCACACCGGCTTGTCGATCAGCGTGTTCATCTTCGAGGTGCCGACGCGGCAGGGCGTGCACTGGCCGCAGGACTCGTGCTCGAAGAAGTGCATCATGCTGCGCGCGGCGTCGGTCGCCGTGTCCTTGTCGGACAGGATGATGACCGCGGCCGAACCGATGAAGCATCCGTAGGGCTGCAGGGTGTCGAAGTCGAGCGGAATGTCGCCCATCGACGCCGGCAGGATGCCGCCCGAGGCGCCACCCGGCAGGTAACCGTAGAACTCATGGCCGTCGAGCATGCCGCCGCAGTATTCGGCGATCAGTTCCTTGACCGAAATGCCGGCCGGCGCAAGGTGCACGCCCGGCTTCTTCACCCGTCCGGACACCGAGAACGAGCGCAGGCCCTTGCGACCGTTGCGGCCGTGGCTCGCGAACCACTCCGGGCCCTTCTCGACGATGTCGCGCACCCAGAACACGGTTTCCATATTGTGTTCGAGCGTCGGGTAGTTGAAGAGGCCGACCTGGGCGACGTAGGGCGGGCGCAGGCGCGGCATGCCGCGCTTGCCTTCGATCGATTCGATCATCGCCGACTCTTCGCCGCAGATGTAGGCGCCTGCGCCGCGGCGCAGGTGGATGGGCGGCAGCGCACAGGGCGGATCGGCCAGCAGCTTCTTCAGTTCCTTCTGCAGCAGCTCGCGCACGTGGGCGTACTCGTCGCGCAGATAGATGTAGACCTCGCCGATGCCGACACAGTAGGCGGCGATCAGCATGCCTTCGAGGAAGCGGTGCGGGTCGCGTTCGAGGTACCAGCGGTCCTTGAAGGTGCCGGGTTCGCCTTCATCGATATTTACCGCCATCAGGCGCGGTGCCGGCTCGTTGCGCACGATGCGCCACTTGCGGCCGGCCGGGAAGCCGGCGCCGCCGAGACCGCGCAGGCCGGAGTGCTCCATCGCGGTGATCACGGTTTCAGGATCGCGGCGACCTTCGACCAGATCGCGGAACAGCTGGTAGCCGCCCGCCTTCAGGTAGGCCTTGTAACCGATGTACTTCGGCGCCGGCGCGGTCGTTTCCTTGGCCTTCACCGCCGCCTTGACCGCCGCTTCGGTGGCGCTGCCGAGCGCGTTCTGGCCGACCACGACCACCGGGGCCTGTTCGCAGCGACCGACACAGGGCGCCGGGATGACGCGCACCTTGGTGCCGAGGATGCCCGGCAGCTTCTCGAGCAGCTGGTCGGCACCGGCCATCGCGCAGGACAGCGTCTCGCAGACGCGCACCGTCAGTTCGGGCGGTGCGGCTTCGCCTTCGCGGACCACGTCGAAGTGGTGATAGAAGGTCGCGACCTCATAGACCTCGGCCTGCGACATCTTCAGTTCCGCCGCCAGGGCAGCCAGATGACGGGCATGGACGGCGCCGATGTTGTCCTGCAGCAGGTGCAGGCACTCGATCAGCAGATCGCGGCGGCGCGGCATCTTGCCGAGCAGCGCACGGACCTCGTCCACCGCCTTCTGGTCAAGCGCGCGCCCCTTGGGCGTCGGCTTGACCATGCGGCGCATCTGTTCCAGCGGGATGGAAAACGGTTCCGACATTTACGGTGATCCTCTTCGTCAGTTCGTTGTGCGTGACTTCTTCGCTTTGTCCGCGATGTAGTTTTCGGGGCGCCTGTACCGACGCCCTCGCATTGTTCAGTGCTGTCCTTCTTCCGGTCCTGCGCCCTTGTCCGTCAGTGCGCCGAACTCGCCCTGCTCGCGGTGCAGATAGGCGAAATGCACGTTTCGCCGGTGCCACACCGTGTATCCATACCAGTCATTGAAGCCGACGGCCTCGACCTTCTCCAGCGATTCGAGCAGCGACACGCCCTGCTCGAACAGTGCATCGACCTGCGCGATCAGCGTGTCGAGGTAGCGACGCGGTGCATCCAGCACCTCGCGGCCACCCGGCGCGCCATGCGCCGGCACCACCTGCTTCACGTCCATCCCGCCCAGCTTCACCAGCGCGTCCCGCCAGCCGCGCTCCTGCGCGTTGTAGAGATCGGGCAGGTAGCGCGCGGCGCCCAGCTCGCCGGCAAAAATTGTTCCTGTCGCTTCGTCGAGCAGCGCCGTCGCGCCGGGCTGAAAGGTGTGGCCGAAATGAAGCAGCTTCAGCCTGCGCGAAACGCCCGGCAGATGCCCCGTACCATCGAACACCACGGTCGCCGGCGTCGGTTCGGTACTCGACATCATATTTTCGCCCAGTGCCGCGGTCAGGCGCTCGACACAGGTGTGGCAACTGGCCCGGATGAAGCGGTCTGTTTCAATCTGCGCCGCAACCGGCACACCCCGTGACACAAAAAAACCGTTGCCCAGTACGTGGTCACCGCCGCCGTAAAGATTGACCGCCGCGATCACCGGCTTGCCGAAACGCGATTCGACGAAGGTCTTCAGATGCTGCGCGAAACGGTGGCTGGTCCCGGTGCCGATCAGCACCAGGCCGCGCGCGTCCTCGATCACGCCGATATTGGTGACGAAGCCCGCGTTCTCGGGCGTGACCTCGAAGGACGGCGCCGGCAGCACGTGCACGCCGGCGGCCAGTGTGCGCACGGTCAGCGCCGGCAGGGTCTGCGCCTGCAGCACCGCTGCGGGCAGGAACCAGAAAATCACGATGACTGCGCGGCGCAACAAGGAAAGAATCCCGCGAAACTCGGGCCGGCCGGCGGTGGTCTCCAACGCTGTGCTAGCCTTTTCGGCACCCGACGAGGCCGAACCACCGCGGTTCGCAGACAACAAGCCCGTCGATAACAATTGAGGAGAACCGGTTTGAACTTCCATCGTTTCCAGATCACTGTCGCCACGCTCGCCGCCCTGCTCGCACCGGGACTGGTTTCTGCAGCGAACGACTACCCGACGTCGTCGCGCGTCGAGTTCGCGCTCGAATGTCTGCAGACCTATGGCAACAACCACGAATATATCTATAAGTGTTCGTGCCTTATCGACGAGATCGCGGAAAAGCTGAACTACGACGAATACGTCGAGCTGTCGAGCTTCAGCCGCTCGTCGGGCATGAGTGGAGAGCGCGGCGGCATGTTCCGCGGCACCGACCAGACCAAGGACGCGGTCAAGAAGTACATGGGCATCGTGACCGAATCGAAGAAGCGCTGCTTCATCAAGTGATGCCCCGTGCGGCCGGCACCGCCGGCCGCAACCCGCCCCCTCGCAGGGCTGCCGCCCATTCAGCTGCCGCCCTTCATCCCCGGCCGGATGGCCACCGCGCTCTCAAACTTCAGGTCCTTCGAATCGACGATGACGGCCTTCAGCTCTCCTTCGCCCTTCGGCACGAACCAGAAGCGGAAGTTGGGGTTCTCGCTGATCGAGAAATCGACGTCGGCGGTCATCACCGGCTCACCGGCGTAGCTCACCTCCACCCTGCGCACGAAGTGCGGCGGCACGTAGAGCCGCGTCAGCTGGTCCATCGCCAGGCCTGAGCTGTTCGGGTGGCTGATCATCAGCTGCGCCGCGCCCGGCTGGCCTGCCACGGCGTCGTCGTCGAGCTTGAGCTTCATCTTGCCCAGGCGTGCCATCGCCTCTTCCTGATCCTTGCCGGCCGGCGCCGAACAGCCGCCCGAAGCCTTCACGTAGCGGCGCGCCATGTAGACCTTGCCGTCACTGGTTTCGGCCAGCGCACGCACCCAGCTGTAGGCTTCGATGCGCACGCGCGTTTCGATGTCGGCGCGCCCGGCGATGGGCGAGAAAGTGAAGGTGCCGCCGATCGGCGACGGATTCTCGTCGATCACGAGATGCACCTTGCTGACGTGCACGCCACCGGGCTGCTGCTTCGTGCGCACTGCCAGCGGCACCACCGCCGCATCCTCGGCGCGGACCGGCGCTTCCAACTCGATCACGTTGCCGGCGGTGTCGTCGATCACCGGGCGATCACCGACCAGCAGCGTCTTCACCTTGCCCCAGATCGCCGTGTCGGACCCGTCGTCCGCCGCCTGGACACCGGCGACCCACAGGAAACCGGCCAGCACCATGGCAAGCCTGCTCGAAATACTCATGTCTACTCCTCCAGATGGACTGCTCCGCGGCGATCAGTCTGACGCCGATCGCTCGATTGTTCTGTAACCCAGGTCGCCTGGCCGCTGCACACCTTCATCCGCCGAACTCGCGGTCCCGCGCCGTCTCTTTGTGGGAGCGGCCTTGGCCGCGACAGGGCCTTCGCATCATCGCCGTCGACCCAGCGCAGGCGCACCACGCCCCGACAATCTCAATCTTCCCACTCCAGTTCGGCGTATGCCGCGGTGACGTTGCGCTTGTGGAACAGGTCGGCCAGTTCCCAGTTGCCGACCTGATCACGTCCCACTTCGTCCGCCGCCTGCGCCAGCTTGCGGCCCGCCTTGATGGCCGCCCTCGTTTGATCGGCAAGGGCCTGCAGGTAGTTCCCCTGTTTCGCAAACGCCTCGCGCCAGGCCGGCCCGGCGTCACCGTGCCCGGACACGACGCGCTTCACGTCGAGCGCGACAAGCTGCGCATTCACCTTGATCCAGCCCAGCAGCTTGCCGTCCACCACCGGCATGTGTCCGACGAACAGCAGGTCGCCCGCGAACAGCGTGCCGCTCGTTTCGTCGAGCACCGTGAGGTCGTTGTCGGTGTGCGCGGTCGGCCAGGCGCGCAGACGCAGCACGCGGTCGCCGAGGTCCAGCGTGTCTTCGCCGCTGACGGTACGTGTCGGCGCGATCAGTTCCAGACCGCGCCCGGCATCGCCCATCAGGCGTTCGGCGGAGGCGATGTAGTTGCGGCCGCGCGCCGCCAGCGCCGCCGGCAGCTTGGCGTGGCCGACGAACTCGGGCCTGTCGGCGACGAAGGCCTGATTGCCCAGCACGTGATCAGGGTGCACGTGCGTGTTGATCACGTAACACACCGGCAGCGCCGTCTTCTGTCGCACGCTCTCGCGGAGCGCGGCACCGACCGCCGGCGATCCGCCGGTGTCGATCACGGCGACGCAGCGACTGCCGACGACGAAACCGATATTCGATATCGCGCCCCGGTTGTGCGCGTCCTGTTCGGCGGTGACGCCATTGAACACGAATACACCGGGCGCCAGTTCCTTCATCGGCAGCGTCTCCGCCGCCATCGCGACGGTCACCGTCAGGGCGCTCAGCCCGCCCGCCATCCACCGCCACAGGCGCCCGGCAGCGGCACCTGCGGATTTGCACTCAACTGTCAGCATCGTTAGCATTCGGCGTCCATACGCGGCCCAGAATAACAAATCAGGATGCAGCGCCTCACCTCACTTCTTCCACTGCTGCTGCCGCTTCTGGCCCTGTCCGGTTGTGCAATGCAACAGGTGGAGCGCGCGCCGCTGCAGCCCGAGGCGTCGCAGTCGGCCTTCCAGCAGCGCGTGCTGACCGATGCGCAGACGCGCGACTTCCTGGCGCAGCGCAATATCGACGTGGCGCAATGGCCGCCGGCAAGGTGGGCGCCCGAACAGCTGGTGCTCGCCGCCCTCGACCGCCACCCGGCCACCGCCCAGGCGCGCGCCCGCGCCCAGCTCGCTCGCGCCGAACTGCAGACGGCCGGCCTGAAGCCGCGCATGTCGCTGGCGCCGGAAGTCGAACGCACCAACGAACGTGATCCCGGCCAGTCCGCGTGGAGCGTCGGTCTGGCGCTCGATCTCGCCATCACCGGCCAGTCGGTGCGCGAGGCGCGCATCGAGCGCGCCCGGCTGCTGGCCGACAGTGCGCTGCTCGACGAAGCCGACGCCGCATGGACGATACGCAGCAACGCGCGCCGCGCGCTGCTCGAACTGTGGTCGGCCAGCGAGGAACTGAAACTGCTGGATCGCCTGGTCGTGACCTGGCTGGACGCGCAGGCGGCAATGCAGAAGCGGTACGACCTCGGCGCCGCCGACGCACTCGACCTGACGACCACACGCACCGCCGCCGCGCAGGCCGAGTCGCGCTACGTGCTGACCGAACAGCGGCAGATCCGCGCCCGCGGCGAACTGGCGCAGGCGCTTGCGCTGCCGCTGTCGGCCGTCGACGCGCTGACGCTCGACTTCGACGAATTCGAGCAGCCGCCGCCGCTGCCGTCCGACGACGCACTGCGCAGCGCGGTGACGCTGGACCGCATCGACCTGCGCCGCGCGCTCGCCCGCCACGCCGCCGCCGAAGCCGGCCTGCAGGTCGAACTGCGCGCGCAGTACCCGGAGATCCGGCTGCAGCCTGGTCTGCTGTGGGACCAGGGCGCGACCGTCTGGAAGCTCGGCGCCTCGCTGCCGCTGTTCGCCGCGCAGCGCCAGGCCGGACCGATCGCCGAAGCCGTCGCACGGCGCGAGATCGCGGCGCAGGATTTCCTGCTGCTGCAGTCGCAGGCACTCGCCGCACTCGACCTCGCGCGCGCCCGGGTCAAGGCGGCCACGCTGGATACCGACGGCGCCGAGGCGGAACACGACGAAGCGCGGTTGCAGCTCACCCGCACCGAGCAGCGCTTCACCCGCGGCGACGCCGACCGGCTCGACCGCGTGCTCGCCCTCACCCGCCTGCTCGAAGCCGACATCCGGCTGCTGCAGGCGCGCAGCCGCACGCTCGCTTCGCGCCTCGCGCTCGAAGATGCCATGCAGCGCCCGCTCGCCGCCGGCGCCGCCACGGAAGGACCGCCATGAAAGCACTGACACCGCATCGCGCGATGTTCCTGATGGGTCTGCTCATCATCGCCCTGGTCTGGGCACTCATCTATTACGCACGCGACGAATGGAAGCTCTACGAAGCGCCGGACGACGACGACATTCCGGTGCCCTCGCTGGTCGAGCGCGACGAGAGCGGCATGAGCAGCGTGAAGCTGACCGCCGCGGCGCAGAAGGCGAGCGGCATCGAGGTCAGCCAGCCATTGACCGTGCGCGCCGGTACCGAACACGAAGCCCAGGCGGCGGTACTCGATGTCGAACCGCTGTTCGCGCTGCGCGCGCAGCTGCAGGAAGCGCGCGCCGACATCGCCCGGCTGGCCTCTCAGCTTGCCCGTTCGGAAGCCGAGCGCGACCGTATCCAGGCGCTGTACAGCGACGACCGCAACGCGTCGGAACGCGCGTTGCAGGCGGCACGCAGTCAGGCCGAACAGGACCGCGGCGCACTGGCCGCGGCACGCGCCCGAGCCGACGGTCTGCACGCACGACTGGTTCAGGGCTGGGGGTCGCTCGGTGGCAAAGCGTCCGGCGAAGCGCCGCGCGAACTCGACAAGCTCGCCGACCGCCGCGCCTCGCTGGTGGCGATCGCGCTGCGCGGCGCGGGCAACGCGCCGCCGACCATGCAGCTGCGCCTGCCGGATGGCGACGAGTCGATCGAGGCGCGACGCATCGGTCTCGCGCCGCGCAGTCTGGCGCACGCAGCCGGCGAGACCTGGATCTACAAGACCGAGCGCGTGCTGCCCACCGGCACCCGCCTCGCCGCTCGCGGCGTCACCGGCACCGAAGTGCTGCATCTGGTGCCGAACAGCGCCGTCGTCTGGTACGCCGGCCTGCCGTGGATCTATGTGCGCGACGACGACGAACCGGAGGAATTCATCCGCCAGGCCCTGCCGGCCGAATCGCAGCGCCCGGACGGCTGGCTCGCACCGGCGCTGGAGGAAGACGCCCGCGTGGTCACCCGCGGCGCGCAGCTGCTGCTGTCGGAAGAGCTGAAGCACACGCTGGCGGACGAGAACGATGACTGATCGCCTGCCGGCGGGATCGCGGATTTCGCCCGCGCTCGCACACCGTTCGCCCGCCTCTCGCGATGCCGTGACCGGAATCGCGGCGAGGCGCCGCTACCGCAAAGGCCCGCGCGGTCGGTCGCTCGGAACCCCGTGGGAGCGGCGCCTCGCCGCGATGCGGCCGCGCATCACATGCCTGCGGCGGATCGTCCGGCTGACACGCTGGCCGGCGCCACAGGCGGCAGGTGCCCGCAATGATTGAAGCCATCGTCCGCTTCTCCGTCCGCCGGCCGGGCATCGTGCTGGCGCTGGCACTCGTACTGACGATCTACGCGGTCAGCCGCATGTTCGATGCGCGGCTCGACGTGTTCCCGGAGTTCGCGCCGGCGCAGGTGGTGATCCAGACCGAAGCGCCCGGCCTGCCGGCCGACCTGGTCGAAACCCGGGTCACCACGCCGATCGAGGCGGCGGTGTCGGGCACGCGCGGGCTGAAGGAACTGCGCTCGCAGTCCATCCCCGGCCTGTCGGTGGTGACCGTCATCTTCGACGAGAAATCGGACCTGTTCCGCAACCGCCAGCTGGTCGCCGAGCGCTTGGGCACGCTGGGCGCACTGCTGCCGGCCGGGGTCACGCCGGTCATTACGCCGCTCACCTCGTCGGCGTCGACGCTGCTCGGCGTCGGCATCACGTCGGACAAGCGCAGCCTGATGGACATGCGCTACCTGGTCGATTCGGTCGTGCGCCCTCACCTGCTGGCGGTGCAGGGTGTGGCCGACGTGAATGTGTTCGGTGGCGACGTTCGGCAATGGCAGATACAGCTCGACCCGGCCCGCCTGCGCGCGCTCGGTGTCACGCTGGCGGATGTCGAGACGGCCGCGCGCGGCGCGGCGACGGTGGCCGGCGCCGGTTTCGTCGAGAACGACAACCAGCGCCTGCTGATCGCCATCGACGCCACACCGTCGACCGCGCGCAGTCTCGAACAGCTGACCGTCACGCTGCCCGACGGCCGTTCGCTGGCGCTGGGCGACATCGGCCGTGTACGCGAGGCGCCCGGCCCCGCCATCAGTGCGGCGCAGATCAACGGCACGCCGGGCGTGTTCATGATGGTGCAGGGCCAGCTCGGCGCCGACACGCTGGGCGTCACGCTGGAACTGGAAAAGGCGCTGGCCGATCTGGCGCCGCTGCTCGAACGCGAACAGCTGGTATTGCACCCGGCCCTGTTCCGGCCCGCCAACTTCATTCAGACCGCGCTCGGCAACGTGCGCGCCGATGTGATCATCGGCGCCTCGCTGGTCATTGTCGTGCTCTTCCTCTTCCTCTACAACCTGCGCACCGCCTTCATTTCGGCGGTGGCGATTCCGCTGTCGCTGCTGGCGGCCGTGCTGGTGATGCTGGAAACCGGCGCCAGCCTGAACATCATGGTGCTGGGCGGGCTGGCGATCGCGCTGGGCGAGGTGGTGGACGACGCCATCATCGACTGCGAGAACATCTACCGGCGTCTGCGCGAGAACCGGCACAACGGTTCGCCGGTGCCGACCTGGAAGGTGGTGTTCGACGCGTCGATGGAGGTGCGCAGCTCGGTCGTCTACGCCACCTTCATCGTGGCGCTGGTGTTCGTGCCGCTGCTCACGCTGTCGGGCGTCGCCGGCAAGCTGTTCGCACCGCTGGGCACGGCCTACATCCTGGCCATCCTCGCCTCGCTGGTGGTGGCGCTGACGGTGACGCCGGCGATGAGCTGGCTCATGCTCGGGCAGCGCGAACTGCCGGACGACGACCCGCCGCTGATCCGCTGGCTGCGCCCGCGCTACGAGCGCACGCTGCGCGCCATCGAGCGCCGGCCGCACGGCCTGATCGCCGGCGTCATGTTCATGCTGGCCGGCGGCATCGGCGTGCTGCCGCTGTTCGGCGGAGAGTTCATCCCGCCGCTGCGCGAAGGTCACTACATCGTGCATCTGTCCACCATCCCCGGTACCGCGCCGGGCGAGGTGCTGCGCGTGGGTCAGCGCGTGACCGAGAAGATCCTGGAGATCGACGGCGTGAAGTCGGTCGCGCAATGGGTGGGCCGCGCACAGAACGGCGCCGACCCTTTCGGCCCGCACTACAGCGAGGTCGAGATCGAGATCGGCCCGCTGCCGGCGAAGGAGCAGGAGCGCATCCTGGCCGACATCCGGCGCACCGTCACCGGCGACGACGGCGACGAGGACCGCTCGGATGAGGAAGCGCAGAACACCGTCGGCTTCCCTGGCCTCGCCTTTTCGGTGAACACCTTCCTGACCGAACGCATCGGCGAGACCGAATCCGGCTTCCCGGCGACGCTGGTGGTACAGGTGTTCGGCACCAATCTCGACCGCCTGGACGCCGACGCCAGCGCCGTCGCCGCCGCGCTGTCGCGGGTCAAGGGCGCCACCGACGTGCAAGTGCTGGCGCCGCCGGGCACGCCGGAAATCGTCGTGCGGCCGCGCCTGGACAAGCTCGCGGTCTGGCGCCTGTCGCCGGACGACGTGCTGGCGGCCGCGCAGACCGCCTTCGCCGGGCGCCGGGTGAGCGAGGTCTATCGCGGTACGCTGGCCACGCCGCTGGTGGTGACGCTGGATCCGGACCACCGCCGTTCGCCGACCGAAGTCGGCCGTCTGCCGTTGCGCACGCCGGACGGCCGGCTGATCGAACTGCGCGACGTCGCCGACATCGCGGTCGAGAACGGGCGCTACAAGATCCTGCACGCGGGTGGCAAGCGCGTGCAGACCATCACCGCCAACCTCGCCACCGGCCATGATCTTGGCCGCTTCAGCGACGACGTACATCGCGCGCTGCGCGAGGACGTGAAGCTGAACCCCGGCAGCTACTACAAGGTGACCGGTGCGGCCGAGGCCCAGGCCCAGGCGCGGCGCGAACTGATCACCCATTCGCTGCTGGCCGCTGCCGCCATCGCCGTGCTGCTGATGCTGGCCTTCACCAGCGTACGCAACCTGCTGATCACCTTCGTGAACCTGCCGTTCGCGCTGATCGGCGGCATCCTTGCCGCGCTGGCCGGCGGCGGCTGGCTGTCGCTCGGCTCGGTGGTCGGCTTCGTCACGCTGTTCGGCATCACGCTGCGCAACTCCATCATGCTGGCGTCGCACTACCAGCACCTGGTCGAGCAGGAAGGCCACCGCTGGAACGTCGAAACCGCCATCCTCGGTGCGACCGAACGCCTGCCGTCCATCCTGATGACGGCGCTGGTGACCGGTCTCGGCCTGATGCCGCTGGTGATCGGCTCGGGCGAGCCGGGCCGCGAGATCGAGGGCCCGATGGCCGCCATCATCGTCGGCGGTCTGGCCACCTCGACCATCCTGAACCTGCTGGTGCTGCCGACGCTGCTGCTGCACTACGGGCGCTTCGAGCCCAAGGAAGAGGATCGCCGCGAGGCAACATCCCGGTAAGCCTTCTCCGTGAATCACCGCCCTGTCGCGGCCAAGGCCGCTCCCACGAGAAGCGCGCCCTGATCGCTGCCTGAGCCGGGGTTCCGTGGGAGGGGTCTTCCGGCCCCGACATCGGCGGTAGTGCGCGCGCGGCGTGAGATCCGCTCCTGCGGCCCGCGCCGTCGGCGCTACTTCACGATCAGCGGATCGATCATGATGTCGCGCGTGAAGAAGGTGTTCTGCTCGCCCGCACAGCTCATGAAGCCGAGCGCCTCGCCGAAGCGCAGGAACTGGCCCTCGCGCTTCAGGTAGGCGTTCTGCGCCTGATAGGCCTCGGTTTCGGTTTTCAGCGTGGTCGGGCAGTCGGCGAAGATGGCGTCGCCGCGGGCCTTGTGCTGCAGCACATGCACCAGTTCATGCAGCAGGAAGGAATTGTCGGCGGCGTTTTCGAGGTCCAGCGTGTCGCGCAGGTAGATGACGTAGTGCTCGGTTTCGAAGGTCGCGGCGATATTGGTGCAGCCCGCCGCGGCCTCGGGGCAGACCGCCTTCGCCAGTTCGGCTTCCGACAGCACCTGCACCGGCGGCAGCGCGTCGACCGGAATGGGCGGGTAGCCGGAGAGCTTGGCCGCGAGGTCGACCAGAAAGGCCAGCAGTTCCTGCGACACCATGACGCACCTCCGTTCCGCCGATGCGCAACAGACGCGCGCCCGGCGGAAACGTTCGCCGCCGGCGCGCCGCGCCCCTACACTGCGCACCCATCATGAAACACATCGTTCTCGACACCAACGCGGTACTCGACCTGCTGCTGTGGCACAACGCCGAACTGGACTGTGTCGCGCAGGCACTGGCCGAGGGGCGCGCGCACCTGTCGTGCGACGACGCCTGCCTGCGCGAACTGCGTACCGTGCTGCGCTACGACAAGTTCGGTCTCGACGACGAGACCGCTGCCCGACTGTACGCCGACTACCTCGCACGGGTCGAACTGAATCCGCTGCCGGCGCAACCCGATACCTCGCTGCCGCGCTGCCGCGATCGCGAGGACCAGAAGTTCTTCGACCTCGCGGTACGCAGCAAAGCCGACCTGCTGGTGTCGCGCGACCGCGCCGTGCTGCGTCTCGGCCGGCACCGGCTGTGTCCGTCGACGCTGAAGGTGGTCGCACCACCCGCCCTCGCCGCCTTGCTGGCCTCCTGAGCAAGTCGTCGGCCGTACGGCGCGCCGGTTCAAGTTTTTCGTGAGGCTTTGTAAGCAGCGGCTGCCTATACTCGCGCCCGTTCGATCAGGCGCGCACAGACGCGCCGCGCATCCGAGACAGCAGGCTCGCGCAGTTGCGCACGGCCGCAGACACCCAGAGAGAGACCTCCAATGACAATCGTGCTCCGTCACACCCCGATCGCCCTCGCGCTTGCGCTGATGGGCCAGGCTGCAATGGCCGCTCCGCCCATCCTCGCCCCGACCGTGGTCATCACCGGCACCCGTGTCGAACAGAATTCCTTCGACCTGCCGATGGCCATCGATTCGATCGACGCGGCAACCATCCAGGAACAGCGCGCGACGGTGAACCTGTCCGAGGTGATCAACCGCGTGCCCGGTGTGGCGTCGGCCGGCAAGGAAAACTACACGCAGGAACAGTCACTCACCATCCGCGGCTTCGGTGCGCGCTCTGCGTTCGGTGTGCGGGGCGTGAAACTACTCGCTGACGGCATCCCGGCCAGCACGCCGGATGGTCAGGGCGGTACCGGTCTGTTCGACCTCGCTTCGGCCAGCCGCATCGAGGTGCTGCGCGGCCCGTTCTCGGCGCTTTACGGCAACCACTCGGGTGGCGTGGTGCAGGTGTTCACCGAGGACGGCCCGGAGAACTTCACGATCACGCCCAGCTTCCAGGCAGGCAGTTACGGGACGACTCGCTACGGACTGAAATTCGGCGATACCGTCGGTAACTTCAATTACACGGCCAGCGTTTCCGATTTCCGCACAGATGGCTATCGCGACTACAGCAAGTCGGAAAAGCAGCAAGCCAACTTCAAGGCTCGCGTGCAATTGTCCGACAACGCGACGCTTACGATGGTCGGCAACTACCTGCACCAGCAAGGCCAAGATCCACTGGGTCTGACGCTGGCACAGATGAATCAAGATCGCAGGCAGGTAGGTCTGGGCGGCAGCAACCTCACCGCCTCGGAGTTCCGTGCTCGCCGCACGCTTGAGAACACGCAAGGTGGCGCTGTGCTTGATGCACGTCTGTCCGACATCGACTCGCTGCGTGTCGCGCTTTTCGTCGGCAATCGCAACAACGAGCAGTATCTCGCGCTGAATACCGGAACCCAGGCACCCCCGCGCTCCTCCGGAGGACTGTCCACTTTCGACCGCGACTATTGGGGCGTGAATGTGCGCTGGACACGCAAGCTCGAGAAGCTCACCTTCAGTGTGGGCGCCGAGTACGAACGTGCGGACGAGAAGCGTCTGGGCTACGAGAATTTCGTGGCGGGCCCCATATATGGGGTCAAGGGGCGACTGCGCCGCGACGAAGTGAATACGGCCGAACAAAGCGGCGTATTCACGCAGGGTGAATACGCACTGACCAAGGATTTCTCGCTGATGGGTGGTCTGCGTTACACCCGCGTCGACTTCAAGTCGAACGACAACTACATCGTGGGCGTAAACGTTGACGACAGCGGCTCCACCCACCACGGCGCCTGGACCTCCGCCTTTGGCGGCGTGTGGAAAATATCGCCGAAGACGAATATCTATGCGAATGTCGGCCGCAGCTTTGAAGCACCGACGCTCGCCGAACTGGCATATCGACAGGTCATTACTGACGCCGGCCTGAATCTCGATCTGAAGGCTTCGAAAAGCACACAGTACGAAGTGGGCATCAAAAGTTACGTAACGGAATCGACTCGGGTCGATGCGGCGGCGTTCTACATCGACACTGAAAACGAGATTGTCACCGCCACGAACACCGGCGGACGTGTGTCCTATCAGAATGCGGGCGACACGAGCCGTAAGGGGCTCGAATTCACCGTAGATTCGCGCATCAACAACTCTTTCAGCGGCTTCGCCACGCTCACACTGTTGGACGCAAAGTTCGATGATGCCTTCCTGACCTGCGCGGTATCGCAGTGCCCGAACGTGAACCCTGCGGTTCCGGTGGCGTCGGGTAACAAGCTGGCGAGCGTTGCCAACAAGAACTTCTTCGGCGAACTGACGTGGCGTCATGCGGCAAGCGGATTCCTTGGTGGGATTGAGTACCGCGCCAGTGGTCGCATGTATGCCGACGACACGAACAATGCGCGGGTCGGCGGTTATGGCGTCGCCAGCATACGGGGCGGATTCACCCAAACGAGTGGCAACTGGAAATTCAACCAGTTTGCGCGCATCGACAATCTGTTCGACAAGGAATATGTCGGATCGATCTATATCAACGAAGGTAACCAGCGCTACTATGCCCCCGCCGCCGAACGCACCTGGCTGATCGGTCTGTCCGCGTCCTACTCGATGTAAGCGCTCGCCAGCCGGGGCAGCACGCGCAGCGCGTTCGCCCCGGTCGCGGCGACCAGTTCATCGGTCGCGATGCCCCGGACGCCGGCGATCACCTGCGCGATGCGCGGGAGATTCGCCGGCTCGTTGCGTTTACCGGCGGCGAATTCCGGGGGGATATCCGGTGCGTCGGTTTCGAGCACGATGGATTCAAGCGGCAGTTCGGTCACCAGCCGGCGCAGATTCAGTGCGCGCTGCCAGGTGACCGCACCACCGAAGCCGAGCGCGAAACCCAGCTTGATGAATTCGTCGGCCTGCTGACGACTGCCGTTGAAGGCATGGGCGATGCCGCCCGGCCCGTTGCGGCCGAATACGGCACGCAGATGCTTGAGTATCCGGTCCTGACTGCGCCGCACGTGCAGCAGCACCGGCAGGCCGCGTTCACGCGCGAGCTTCAGCTGGGCAACGAAGTACCACTCCTGCAGTTCCGGGTCGATGTCGGTGACGAAGAAATCGAGGCCGATCTCGCCGACCGCGACGACGTCGCGGTCATCCAGTTCCATCGCCAGCCGGTCGAGGTCGTCGGGCCGCGCCGCCGGCACGAAGAGCGGGTGGATGCCGAGCGCGAAGCGCATGTCCGTCTGCCCCTCGCACAGCGCCCTCACCCGCCCGAAACTGTCACGATCGACCGCAGGCAGCACCATGCAGCCGACGCCGGCGCGACGAGCGCGATCGATCATGTCGACGCGGTCGGCGTCGAATTCGAAGGCATCGAGATGACAGTGGGTGTCGACGAGCATGATTATTTTCGGGGTCGGAAGCACACAGCATAGCGCCGCTTCGTGACCGCGCAGAACGACGAAGGGCCGGTGGCGCACACGCGCAACACCGGCCCCGGTATAGCGGCGTCGAAGCGAGCGCCGCGCTCAGCGCTTCTTCTTGCCCATTTCGTTACCGATGGCGCCACCGACGATGGCACCACCCACCGTACCGACCGTGCTGCCACCGGTCAGTACCGAGCCGGCTACACCGCCGGCAGCGGCGCCTATCATCGCGTTGCTTTCGCTGCGGCTCATACCGGCACAGCCAGTCATCAGTGCAGCCAGCACGGCCACGATGGATACGGTCTTCAGGGTGTGGATAGGCGTTTTCATCGCGTGTCTCCGCAGTCATTGATCGGTCAGCGCGCCGCATTGGTCGCTCGCGGCTTGATCTGAAGTCTAGGGAGAGGCGCCCCGTCTCGCGGTAGGCCGGCAGCGAAGCGCGTTGTCGGTGGTATCCGACGACAGGAGGGCGGTGTGCGCGGCGGAGGTCAAGCCGGCGGAGCGCAACGGCCGTGTCGCGGTCAGAAGACCGCTCCCACAATGGGAGCGCGCTCGATCAGCGACCTGAGGAAGGCCCGGTTTCTGTGGGAGGGGTCTTCTGACCCCGACAGCAGCCTGTATCGAAGCCGGCGGAGCGCAACGGCCGCATCGCGGCCAGGGCCGCTCCCACAATGGAAGTGCGCTCGATCAGCGACCTGAGCCAAGGCCCGGTTTCTGTGGGAGGGGTCTTCTGACCCCGACAGCAGCCTGGATCGAAGCCGGCGGAGCGCAACGGCCGCATCGCGGCCAGGGCCGCTCCCACAATGGAAGTGCGCTCGATCAGCGAACTGAGCCAAGGCCCGGTTTCTGTGGGAGGGGTCTTCTGACCCCGACACTAACCTTTATCGAAGTCGGCGGGGCGGACAAAACATCCGCTGTGCGCGACCGGAGCCGGCGTTTGTGGGAGCGAGCTTGCTCGCGATTGCAGCGTGAAGCGAAGCCTGCTGTGGTCTGTACCTGCAGTGTCACCCCCAAGGCCGTGCCCACAGGGGGTGCCGCTGATCAGCGAGCGGAGCCTGTTGTTCCCGTGTTGGTGCCCGGAGCGGGAATCGAACCCGCACGACTTGCGTCGAGGGATTTTAAGTCCCTTGTGTCTACCAGTTTCACCATCCGGGCGGACGGAACGGCGGCGAGTATGCCACCGATGTGACGAAAATCAGCCTGCTCGCACGACCGGCGCTGCGCTGCGATCACCGACGCGACCCATCACGGCAGCGGCATCGAAGCCGTGACGGCGAAAGGTGGCGAGCACTGCATCGACCACGTCCGGCGTGCAGGACACGAGCAGGCCGCCGCTGGTCTGCGGGTCGGTGAGCAGCGCGCGGTCTTCCGGCGCGAAGCCGTCGGCCAGCACGACGCGTTCGCCGTAGCCAGCCCAGTTGCGGTTCGACGCGCCGGTGACGAAGCCCTGCGCGGCGAGTTCGCGCGTGCCGGCATGCAGCGGCACTGCCGACCAGTCGATGGCCACGTCGCAGCCCGAGCCGCGCGCCAGTTCGAGCGCGTGGCCGGCGAGGCCAAAGCCGGTCACGTCGGTCAGCGCGTGCACGCCGGGCAGCGCCGCCAGATCCGGCCCCGGCGTGTTGAGCTTGGTCGTGCTGGCGATCATCCGTGCATAGCCGGCGTCGTCCAGTGCGCCCTTCTTCAGCGCCGCCGACATGACGCCGACGCCCAGCGGCTTGCCCAGCACCAGCACATCGCCCGGCTGTGCGTCGGCATTGCGACGGATGCGGTCCGGATGGGCGATGCCGAGTGCCACCAGTCCGTAGATCGCTTCAACCGAATCGATGGTGTGGCCGCCCGCGACGACGATACCGGCGTCGCGGCAGACCGAGGCACCACCCTCCAGGATGCGGCCTATGGTGGTCGTCGACAGCACGTTGATCGGCATGCCGACCAGCGCCAGCGCGAGGATGGGCCGGCCGCCCATCGCATAGACGTCGCTGATCGCGTTGGTGGCGGCGATGCGGCCGAAGTCGAAGGGATCGTCGACGATGGGCATGAAGAAATCGGTGGTCGCGATCAGCGCCTGTTCGTCGTTGAGGCGATAGACGGCCGCGTCGTCCGACGTTTCGATGCCCACCATCAGTTCCGGCGGCACCGGCATCGCCGCCGTGTGCTTCAGGATGTCGGACAGCACGCCGGGCGCGATCTTGCAGCCACAGCCGCCGCCGTGCGAGAGGGAAGTCAGTCGGGGTTCGCTGTTCGCTGCCTGCGCTTCGTTCATCTGTCGATCCAGTTCTTGCGGGGTTGTCATGCGGTCGCGGCGTCGCGGCGCGGGCCGAAGGATGCCAGACATCCGTCGACCAGCGCAGCCAGCGCCGCACTTTCTCGTTCCGGCGCGAACAGTGGCGCACGCGCAGCGCACTGGCGGTCGAGCCGGGCCAGCCAGCCGGCGTCGTCACGTGCGCGGGCGATGCAGGCGGCCAGCGCCGCCGCGTCGCCCACCTCGAAACAGCCGTCGTAGTCCTCGCCGAGCAGGCCGACGTTGCCATCGATGCGCGACGCGATCACCGGCACGCCGCAGCGCACCGACTCGATCACCGTGTGCGCGCCGCCTTCCATGCGACTCGGATGCACCAGCACGCTGGCGCGTGCCAGCCGGCGCAACGTGTCGCCGTGCGCCAGGCCGCCCAGCCAGCGGTAATGCGGGCACTCCTGCATCAGCGCGCGCGCCTGTTCGCCGAGCACGGGATCCAGCGCACCGCCGATGTGGTCGACGCGGATGTCGGCGCGCGCGCGCAACTGGCGCACCGCGTCGAACAGGGTATCAGGCGCCTTCTCGGTGCGCAGGTGACCTATCATCAGCACGCGCAGGTGACGCGTCGGCGGCACGCCGCGACGGCGTGCGGGCGTTGATTGCAGGACCATGCTGCAGCGTGCACGCAGCGTCGGTGGCAGCGCACGAGCACCCAGCGCGTTCAGCGTTATCAGCTGATCGGCCATCATCAGCGAGTGCCGTGCCGACGCGTCGCAGTCGATGTCGCGGTAGAGGTCGGTGCCGGTCAGGGCCAGCAGCAGCGGACGCGACGGATGGGCTTCCCGCCAGGCGGCCACGGCGGCGGCCGAACGACGGGCGTGCAGCGCGATCATCAGCGCCTCGTCGCCGCCCTCCCAGCCGGACGTCAGCCGCACGTCGTAGCGCGGGCGCAGCATGGCGGCCCAGCGCCGGGCAGTGCGCCAGTTGCCATTGTTGGCATCGGCCAGCGCTGGCGTGACGATGACGATGGATGGACGGGACATGGACGTTGGTTCGACGGAGACGATGGATTCAGATCCCGCAGCAGCGGCGCGGCACGGCGACCGTGCAGCACTGGCGGCTGAACTGCGCGCGAGCCGGGCGGACACGCTGGCGCGTTTCGCCGACTATCGGCGCGCCTGCCCGACACTGCGCATCCCGGCCCACGAAACGCTGAATCCGCCGCTGTGGGAGCTGGGCCACATCGGATGGTTCCAGGAATGGTGGACGCTGCGCAATCCGCTTTATCTGAAGGGCGTGCGTGCCGACCCCGATGTCGCGCGCACGCCGCCGCTGCGGGCGAACGCCGACGCGCTGTACGACTCCAGCCGCGTGCCCCATGCCAGCCGCCCCACCCTGCCGCTGCCGGACGCCGACGCCACACTTGACGACCTCGCCCGGCAGCTCGACGGCGTGCTGGCGCTGCTGGCCGGCGTGCCGGACGGCAGCGACGACGCGCTCTATTTCTTCCGCCTGTCGCTGCTGCACGAGGACATGCACCACGAAGCCGCGCTCTACATGGCGCAGCAGCTCGACATCGCGGTCGATGACGCACGCTGGCAGCCGGCCGCGGCCGGCGCGCGCGACACGCTGTCGCTGCCCGCGGCCCGCCACCTGCTCGGCAGCAGCGGAGACGGCTTCGCCTTCGACAACGAACTGGGCGCGCACGACGTGAGCGTGCCGGCGCTGGACATCGACAGCGCCGCAGTGAGCTGGCGCGACTACCTGCCCTTCGTCGATGCAGGCGGCTACGACGACCCGCGCTGGTGGAGCAGCGACGGCTGGCGCTGGCGCACGGCGCTGGGGCGCACCCACCCGCGCTACCTGCGGCGCGCCGGCAGCGGCTGGGAACGCCGGGTGTATGGCCACTGGCAGACGCTGGACGCAGACACCGCGGCCTGCCATCTGAGCGCCTACGAAGCTGAAGCCTGGTGCCGCTGGGCCGGTCGCCGGCTGCCGACCGAAGCGGAGTGGGAGCGTGCGGCACTGGGCGCGGCAGATCGCTTCCGCTGGGGCGCCGCATGGGAATGGACGGCCAGCGACTTCCTGCCCTACCCCGGCTTCACGCCCCACCCCTACCGCGACTACTCGGCGCCGTGGTTCGGCGACCGCCGCGTGCTGCGCGGCGCCTCCTTCATGACGCAGCCGCGCATGCGCCACCCGTGCTACCGCAATTTCTTCCAGCCCGAGCGCGACGACGTGCCGGCCGGCTTCCGCAGCTGCGCGATCGACTGAACGGCCTCTCATCAGGCGCACGCGAGGAAAACGGCGAAGCCGTCGCGCGTGTCGGTCCAGCAGGTGATGTCACCGAAACCGGCTTCGCGCAGCAAGGCGTCGAAGCGCGCGCGCGTCCATTTCCATGAGTGCTCGGTCAGGATGCGCTCGCCAGCGGCAAAGCGGCGCTCGCCGCCCGGCCAGTGCACGGTGAGCGACTGGCGCGCCTCCAGGTGCATTTCAATGCGCGAATTTGCAGGTTCGAAGAAGGCGACGTGACGCCAGTCGGCGATGCGGAAATCGGTACCGGCGATGCGGTTCAGGTGGCGCAGCACATTGAGGTTGAAGGCGGCGGTGACGCCCAGCGCGTCGTCGTAGGCGGCGTCCAGCACCGCCTTGTCTTTGACCAGATCGACGCCGATCAGCAGCGCGCCGCCGCGGGCAGCCCCACGCGTCTCGCGCAGCAGCCGCAGCGCCTCGTCCGGCGCGAAATTGCCGATGCTGGAGCCGGGGTAGAACACCAGCGCCGGACCTTCATACAGCGTCGCCGGCAGTGCGAGGGTGGCGGAGAAATCGAGGCCGACACCCAGCATGTCCATGTCCGGATGGGCGCGCTGCAGGCATTCGAGCGAGTGCTTCAGAAAGTCGACCGAAATATCGACGGCGACGTAGCGGCGCGGCGCGAACAGCGGGAACAGCTTCGCCGCCTTTGCGCAGTTGCCGGCGCCGAGGTCGATCAGATCGTGCGCCGGGCCCGCGTGCGCGCGCAGCCGTGCCGCCATGTCGGCGGCGTGGGCGTCGAAGATGGCGGCTTCGGTACGCGTCGGGTAATACTCGTCCAGTTCGGTGATCGCTTCGAACAGCCGCGAACCCAGCGCGTCGTAGAAATACTTCGGCGACACCCGGGCCACCGGCGCCTGCAGACCGGCCCACAGCGCCGGCATCTGCCGCGCGTCGTCGACCGCTTGCAGCTGGATGAAACGCGGCGTGCGCACCATGGTCCATTCCCCTCGTATTCTGTGTACTGCGCGGGCGGCCAATTGCCCGCAGTGGATCCCGCCGGCGCGACCGGCCACTCGCCAAGGATGATACGTGCCCTCCAGACCGCGTACCGGCCTGCTGTTCGCTTACGACTGGGATCGCATCGGCTTCGCCCGTTCGGGCGCGGACGACGCGTTCGACCACGCCGGCTTCGATCTGTTTTCGTTTCCATCCAGTCTGCGGCTGATCGGCTTCGATCTCGAACGCTTCGCCGAGCGCACCGCGGCGCGCGGCCGGCGGCGCGACTGGTCGGCGGTGATCTCGCATCACGAAGCTTTCGGCGCGCTGGCGGCGGCGCTGGTGGCCGAGCGGCTTGGGCTGCCCTGTGCGCCGCCCGAAGCCATTCTGGCCGCACAGCACAAGCTGCACGCGCGGCGCGTGCTGGAGGCGGTCGCGCCAGAGGCCTGCCTGCGCTTCGCCGCGCTGGACATGGTGTGCGGCGACGACGTGCCGGCACGGCTGCCGGCCGGCTTTGCCTACCCGGTCTACGCAAAGCCGATCAAGGCGGCCTTTTCGGTGCTGGCGCGCGAGGTCGACAGCCGCGATGCGCTGCAGGCGCACACCCGTTTTGATCTTGCCGAGCGCTGGATCATCCGCCGCCTGATCGAACCGTTCGACCGCGTCTGTCGCGCACGGCTGCCCGAGGCCGGCAGTGCGCATCGCATGTTGCTGGAGGAGCCGGTCGATCCGGCGACGCCGCAGTTCAATCTCGACGGCTGGGTGTTCGACGGGCAGGTTCATGCACTGGGCGTGGTCGACGCCATCATGCATCCGGGTACCCAGGCCTTCATGCGCTGGGAACTGCCCAGCCGGCTGCCGGCGTCGGTACAGGCGCGCGCGCTCGACGTGGCGCGCCGCTTCCTCGGCGCCATCGGCTACGACCACGGCTTCTTCAATCTCGAATTCTTCTACGACGACGCGCGTGACCGGCTCACCGTGATCGAGTGCAATCCGCGGCTGGCGTCGCAGTTTTCCGACCTTTACCTGCGCGTGCACGGCATCGACGCGCACGCCTGGTCGCTGGCGCTGGCGCACGGCGAGGACCCGCGTCTGCTGCGTCGCGAGGCACCACGAGCCCGCGTCGCGGCCAGCCTGGTCTATCGCGCCTTCGATGAGGACGAGGTGCCGGCGATGCCGGACGCGGCGCTGTGCGCGCGCTTCGCCGAGGCCTTTCCGGATGCGCTGCTGTTCGCTTTCGGCCGGCGCGGCCGGGCCTTGCGGCGCGATCTGAAATGGACCGGCAGTCACCGCTACGGCATCGTTCATCTGGATGCGGCCGATGCGGCCGGGCTGCGTGCTCGCGCCGAGACGGCGAGCGACCTGCTCGGCTGGCGCGCCCCCTACCGCAACGAGGCCGCGCCAGCCGTGCCCGCCGCGCTCGACGTCGCCTGAGCCGTCGCCCGTCCGTGCGTCGTTGCAGCGCCGAGTTGCGCGGTCGGCAGATCGCCAAAGGCGCGCAGCATCACGGCGGTCAGGTCGTGCAGTCCTCCGACGGGCGTGCGCGGCGGCGCCAGCCCCGGCTGGAAGCCCTGAGCGACGAAGCGCGCCAGCAGTTCCGGGTCGCGCGACACGATGTGCACCGGCACGTCCCATGACGCGCCTTCGCCGCTGACACCGGCCACCGGCTGGTGGTCGCCGGCCAGCACGTACAGCGTGTCGCGCGCCGGCGCCCGTCGCAGGTGGTCGCCCAGCCAGAGCCAGGTGTATTCGATGGTGCCGATGTAGTCCGGGAACATGTTCAGCCAGTCCGGCTTAGTCGCCAGCGCGCGCGCCGCATCGGCCGGATCGAAAGGCGTGTCGCCGAGCAGGCGAGCGATGTCGGGCTGGAAGGGCGGCACCGGCGAGAACGGCAGATGGCTGGTCATGGTCGGGAAGAACACGAAGCGCGGCGGCTCACCAGGCGCGCGCGGATGCATCTGTTCGAAGCGTTCGGCCGAATACTGGTCGGGAATCTTCCAGTAGCCCATTTCGGGTCCCGGGTAGCGCAGGTCGCGGCCGTCGATGAACACGTCGTAGCCGTAGAACACGCGCTCAGGCCACTCCCAGAACAGCGCCGGATAGAAGCCGTAAGTGCGGTAGCCATTGCGGCGGAACAGCGTGATCAGCGTCGGTCGCTCGGTCGTGACCAGCAGGTCGTGCCGGCGCGGATCGCTCAGGTCGAGGCCGGACAGCATGCCCAGTTGGGCGAGGTCGGACGCGCCGCCGAAGGTGGGCGAGCGCATGAAAGCCGACACCACCTGCCAGCCGCCGGCGGCGAGGTCCTGCGCCAGACGGTCGCGCGCCGGCTGCAGCAGACGCACCGCCTCGGCATTGTCATAGACCACTGCGCCGTAGGACTCGAGCGGCATCAGATAGACGTCGCGACCGCGCAGCGCGCTCAGCGCGCGGCCCGGCGGCTGCGCCAGCGCGTCGTCCAGCGCCGGCATCTGCGGCAGCGCGCGCGCCACCGCCTCCGGCGACATCAGCGTGGAAAGCAAAGTGGCCTGCCGCCAGTAGGTCGGCGTGATCGGCCGCGACACCACCGGCCAGGTTGCCTCGACGCCGGCCAGATTGGCCGCGACCAGCAGCGTCGCCAGCGCGGTGGCGACGCGTGACCAGCGGTGCCGCAGCGCGTACGGAACGGCGCGGTGCGCGATCTGCCCGACCAGCGCGCGCGCGCCACGCCACAGCGCCCAGCCGAGCAGCGCTGTCCCAACCAGCGCACCGACGCTCACCCACCAGGGCAGGCCCTGTGCGGTCACCCAGAGGAAGCGCGGCACCTGCTGGCCGTCCCAGAACAGATTGACCGGCCGACCGAACAGGCCGGGTACGGTCACGTCGGCGTAGCGGCCGACTGCGAACAACAGGAACAGCGCGGTGAAGACTGTAAGTGCGCGAGCCGGCAGGCGGCCATAGCGGGCAACCGCCGCCATCAGCGCCAGCCACAGGGCGACGAATTCCGGCGACAGCCGGTGGTCGGGCACGATGAAGGGCGTGGGCCACAGATTGTTGGCGCTGAGCAAGGCGTTACCGAGCAACAGCGCGGCCAGCGCGACGATGGCCTGCTTCGGGCCCGGCGCGGGTCGGTCGGTCATTCGGGCACGCGGCCGCGGGCGAGATAGCCCATGCCGTACTGGGTGGGCGTGATCGACCAGTCGACCAGACGCGGCGCGATGCGGTCCCACGGCGCGCGCAGTTCGCCCGGCGCACCGTTGTAGCCGTGGTTCTTCAGATAGACCCAGAGGTTGAGCGGCGCCAGCCAGCGCGGGAAGTACTTGATGCCGGCGATCACCACCGCGGCACCCGGTCGCGCGCAGGCCAGCAGGCTGTCGACCGCGCTGTGCGAACGCAGGATGTCGTGGGTGTAGTGGAACAGCAGCGCATCGACCGGATGCGGCAAGCGCAGACCCTGGGCCGCGGTTTCGAACAGTTCGACGTTGTCCCAGCCGGCTTCCGTCACGCGGCGGCGCGCCTGCGCCAGCATTTCGGGGCTCTGGTCGAAGCCATAGACCCGCCCGGCTTCACCGACCGCTGCTCGCAGCAGCGGCAGGCTGAGACCGGTGCCGCAGCCGACGTCGAGCACGGACTGCCCGTGCTGCAGGCCGAGCAAGGCAACCGCGCGTTCGCGGATCGGCCAGGTCGGTCCGCAGGTGGCGTCGTAGCCGGCGGCGCGCTTGCGGTACTTCTCGATCGACGCGGCGCGGACCGCGTCCTCGTCTGCGGGAGGTTGGGCGCTCATCGCGGCTCCGGCGTCGGTGGGAGGAAGGGCCGGGCGTGTCGAGCACACCCGGCCTGTCGCTCAGCTCAGACGTCCGGCGCGGCGCAGGGTTTCGACGATCTGCTCGACCATCTCTTCGGCGGCGCCCGCGGCCAGTGCGAGTCGGGTGCCACTCACATCGAGCGTGGCCTGGGCGGCAGCGGCGTCGATCTTCAGTTCGACGTGCTCGCCGGCCGGCAGTGCGGCGACCAGGCTGTCCGGCTGCGCCGAGTCGGCGTCGATTACCACCACCAGACCGGCATCGAGCAGGATGCCGGCGATGCGCGGCAGATCGGCGGTTGCGGCCGGCAGCGTGATGGTGTGGCGGCCGAGCGACATCAGCTTCTGTTCCAGCTTTTCGGCGGCGATGCCCTCGCCGGCCCACAGCAGCAGCGGCGACTGCTGCTTCTGTGCGGCACGCGCGGCGCGACCGGCTTCCAGACGGGTCCAGCTCAGATCGCGCGGACGGCTGCGTGCGGCGTGCAGCAGGCCGGCGCCGACGGTGTTGTTGGTGAGCCGGTCGATCAGGATGAAGCTGCCGGTATCACGAACTGACTCGTACGGATCGAAGGCGAGCAGACGATCGGTGAGCAGCGATACGCGGCCGATCTCGTTTAGACCCAGCGCCGCCGCCGACGAACGTTCCAGCGTATTCACGTTGACCCGGTACTCGACCGCATTGAGCGTTGCCCCGACGGTGCGCGTCGCGCACTTCATCAGGTAGCTGCGGCCGGTCGCCATCGCCTCGTCGCTCATCCACACCAGCGTCGCGTCGAAGCTGTCGCCGATCAGCGCCGGCGTGTCGGCGGCGACGATCACGTCGCCGCGCGAGCAATCGATCTCGTCGGCGAAGGTGACGGTGACCGACTGGCCGGCCACCGCTTCCTTCATGTCCTGTGTCGACAGCACGATGCGCTCGATCGTGGTGTCACGGCCGGACGGCTGCACCCGCACACGGTCGCCCGGACGCACGGTGCCGGACGCGATCTGGCCGGAGAATCCGCGGAAATCGAGATTCGGGCGGTTCACCCACTGCACCGGCAGGCGGAACGGGCGCGCCTGCAGGTCGTCCTCGATCTGCACGGTTTCCAGGTGATCCATCAGCGCCGGGCCGGCGTACCACGGCGTGGCGGCGCTCTTCTCGATGATGTTGTCGCCCTTGAGCGCCGACATCGGAATGCACAGTATGTCGGACAGACCGATCTGCGCGGCGAACGCCCGGTAGTCCTTCTCAATGCGCTCGTACACGTCCTTCGAGTAGCCGACCAGATCCATCTTGTTGATGGCGACGACCACGCGCTTGATGCCGATCAGCGATACCAGGAAGCTGTGGCGGCGGGTCTGCGTCTGCACGCCATGGCGCGCATCGACCAGAATGATGGCCAGATCGGCGGTCGAGGCGCCGGTGACCATGTTGCGCGTGTACTGCTCGTGCCCCGGCGTGTCGGCGACGATGAACTTGCGCCGGTCGGTCGAGAAGAAGCGGTAGGCGACGTCGATCGTGATGCCCTGTTCGCGCTCTGCGGCCAGGCCATCGACCAGCAGCGCGAAGTCGAGATCGCCGCCCTGTGTGCCTACCTTCTTCGAGTCGGCTTCGAGCGCGGCCAGCTGGTCCTCGAACAGCATTTTCGACTCATACAGCAGGCGGCCGATCAGCGTGCTCTTGCCGTCGTCGACGCTGCCGCAGGTGATGAAGCGCAGAAGGCTCTTGTGCTCGTGCTGGCGCAGGTAGGCCTCGATGTCCTGCGAAATGAGGTCGGATACGTGTGCCATTTAAAAGTAACCCTCTTGCTTCTTCTTTTCCATCGAACCGGTGGAATCGTGGTCGATCACCCGGCCCTGGCGCTCCGACGTCGTGGTCAGCAGCATTTCCTGGATGATGTCGGTCAGCGTGGCGGCGGTCGATTCGACCGCACCGGTCAGCGGGTAGCAGCCCAGGGTGCGGAAGCGCACGCTCTTCATCTGCGGCGTCTCGCCCGGACGCAGCGGCATGCGCTCGTCGTCCACCATGATGAGGGTGCCGTCGCGCTCGACCACCGGCCGCTCGGCCGCGAAGTACAGCGGCACGATGGGGATGTTCTCCAGGTGGATGTATTGCCAGATGTCGAGCTCGGTCCAGTTCGAGATCGGGAACACGCGGATCGATTCGCCCGGGTGCTTGCGCGCGTTGTACAGCTTCCAAAGTTCCGGCCGCTGGCTCTTCGGGTCCCAGCGGTGCTGCGCGGTGCGGAAAGAGAAGATGCGCTCCTTGGCGCGCGACTTCTCCTCGTCGCGGCGGGCACCGCCGAAGGCGGCGTCGAACTTGTACTTGTCGAGCGCCTGCTTCAGGCCCTCGGTCTTCCACATGTCGGTATGCAGCGCCGAACCGTGGTCGAACGGATTGATGTTGCGCGCCTTGGCGTCCGGATTGATGTGCACCAGCAGGTCCATGCCGAGCTTGCGCGCCATCGCGTCGCGGAACTCGTACATCGCCTTGAACTTCCAGGTGGTGTCGACGTGCAGCAGCGGAAAGGGCGGAACCGACGGATAGAAGGCCTTGGCGGCCAGGTGCAGCATGACGGCGCTGTCCTTGCCGACCGAATAGAGCATGACCGGGTTTTCGGCCTCGGCCACCACCTCGCGCATGATGTGGATGCTCTCGGCTTCCAGCCGTTGCAGGTGCGTCAATGTACTCATTGTGTTGGGGAACCGGAAGGTGCGGAAATAGCGGGCCGCACGGCGTCGGACGGGCCGCCCGTGCGAAAGGGTCGAGATTTTACCGCGCCGCGCAAGCTACCGGGGAATGGTGTGCCGATTCTCACACCTTTGACGCCCCTGCCGTGCCGCCCTGCACGGAGAGAGCGGCGTTCGATCGGCAGTCAGGCGCTGTGCGAGCGGCTGCGCGCAATCATGCCGCGGCGGTCGGGAAAGTTGATCACCACCGAACGGTGACGACGATCGGCAAACAGCACGTTGCCGCTGTTCAGCGCTTCGGTGAGCGCCGGCGCCTGCTGCGCGACCGAGTCACAGGCGAGGTCGACCAGCTCGTTCTGTACCTGCGACAGGATGTGGTAGGACTGCCGCGCGTGTTCGGACATCTCCTCGATCAGCGCACCGTAGAGCTGCGGCAACTGCCACAGCGCGGACATGGCTTCTGTGACGGTCTGCGGCGTCTCGATCGCGCGCATCTGGGCGGCCAGCGCGGAGCCGATGGATTCCGCCTGCAGCTTGAGCAGGCGTTCGCCTCCTTCGGCCAGGATGCTGACCAGACGCTGCTGCACGTCTGCCGTTACGGACTCCTGAGCGTCGTATGCAATCTTCACTGTATCCCCCTGACTCGATCTGCCGCCGCCACGAGAAGGAAGCGCCCCTCGGCAGCCATGGCACATCATAGGCCGCTCGCACCCGGATGCCTAACGTCACACAGCGGTGCCCGGCATCATCGGGCACATCGTCCGGCATGTGCGGTCGGCAGCGGCGTGCGGCGGACCGGGCGCCCGCTGCAGGCGATCCGGTGCGACGGCGCCGGGATCGGCACCGATGGGGCGGCGCGCGGGCATCCGGCCAGTACCCATTGCCTGCGCACGGGTGCGCAAGCCGAGGCGGGTCATTGCGGGGCCATCGACGACGGGAGAGGTATGTTTCGTTCGGGCCGACGCCTGCTCAACGGGAGGCATGGCCTGCCGCCCGCGATGACGGCTTGCCATGCGCATCATCAGCAAGGCAGGTACCGTGCGAGGCCGGTCTGCGTGCATCGACGCGGGGCGGAAAAGAAAAAAGCCGATCGCGAAGCAATCGGCTTTTTTCGGACTGTGTTCGTTGTGGTGGAGAGGAGGAGGATCGAACTCCCGACCTTCGCATTGCGAACGCGACGCTCTCCCAGCTGAGCTACCCCCCCAACGGCTGCGGATTATAGGGCCTCGGATGCCGGTTGTGAAGGAACATCGTTCAGAATCGCGCGGTCGCAGCATCACCACCGGTACGGACCCCAGACACGATGAGCAAGGAAACTGACGCAATGGATCGCAGGCGCTTCATCCGCGGCAGCGCGGCAGGCGCACTGCTTGTGGCGTCGCCGCTGTGGCTGGCGGGCTGCGCGACGGCGCGGCAGTACGAACAGGCCGAGCATATGGCGGCGCAGCTCGCGGTCGGCGACGAATGGGTGTACGACGAACTGAATGGCTACAACCGCGAACGGCAGGCCGGGATCCGCTACGTCGTCGAGCAGGCAGACCCGCCGCGACTGCGCATCGAGGTCGATGGCAAGCCGCTGAGCAGTCTGCGCAGCGGCCAGTTCGAGGAATATGCGGCGCCCTGGGTGGTCAGCCGCGACACCGTGTATGACCGCGACAACCGCTACGACGCCCCGTTGCCGGTGCTGCCCGCGCTGCTCGAACCGGGTGTGCGCGAAGCGTGGCAGTCGATGGTGACGACCGATCCGAAGGAGCGGCCGCGCCGCTGGCACGTGCAGATCGATACGCTCGGCTACGAGCGCGTGAGCGTGCCAGCGGGTGAGTTCGAGGCGCTGCGCGTGCGCCGGCTGATCAAGTTCGAACATCCGGACTTCTTCCGCACGCAGTCGGAGCGCATCGAGCACCTGTGGTTCGTACCGGAGGTGAAACGCTGGGTGAAACGTGAATGGCGCGGCCAGTACATGCCGAAGCTGCGCAGCCGCCATCCGCTGCTGCGCGAGGACTGGATCGTCTGGGAACTGATGCGCTTTACTGCGGCGTGACGCCGGCGCCGGCGAGCGCGCGTCCGAGGCGGTCGTTCACCGCGGCCCATTCGGGTGTCTCCGGAATGGCCTCGATGACGATCATCGAGCCGCCGGCCGCATCGGCCTCGCGCATGGCGGCATAGAGCCCCTGCGCGTAACCGGCTGGCTCGGCCGGCAGCATGATCCAGTGATGCGGGCAGTCCGACAGCGGCGGCTGACTGTGTGCGATCACGGCGCAATGGCGTCCGCTGTGACGGAAGGCATTCAGGAAATCGCGCAACCGCGCCGGTGCGATCTTGCGCATCGCGCTGCGCGGGGCGTAATGCGCGGCCAGCGCACCGGACACCCGCGGTGAACTCGCATCGCCCTTGCCTGCCGGCTGGCGACCGATCACGGTCGCGATCTGGTCGGCGGTGATGGCACCCGGTCTGAGGATGCGCGGCGTGTCGCCGGACAGATCGAGTATGGTCGATTCGATGCCGACCTCGCACGGCCCGCCGTCGAGCACGGTGACCGAATCACCGAACTCGTCGCGCACATGCTGCGCCGTGGTCGGGCTGATACGGCCGAAGCGGTTGGCCGACGGTGCAGCGACGCCACCACCGAAGGCGCGCAGCAGCTTCAGCGCGACCGGATGGCCCGGTACGCGCAGCCCCACCGTGTCCTGACCGCCGGTCACTTCGAGCGGTACGTCCTCGTCCCGCTTCAGGATGAGGGTCAGCGGCCCCGGCCAGAAAGCCTTGGCCAGCGCGATCGCCTCGCGCGGAATGTCGCGCGCCCAGACGGTCATCTGGTCGGCGTCCGGCAGATGCACGATAAGCGGGTGGTCGGCCGGCCGGCCCTTGGCTTCGAATATGCGGCGCACCGCCGCCGGGCTCATCGCGTCGGCACCCAGCCCGTAGACGGTTTCCGTCGGCAGCGCGACCAGTTCGCCCGCGCGCAGCCGGCGCGCCGCGTCGGCGATGTCGGCGTCCGACGCGCTCATCGGGTCAGCCAGCGATGCCGATCGCGCCGCGCGCGCTGATCGCCGTATCGATGACCGGATCGCCGCTCTCGCCGAGCACGGTGAAGTGGCCCATCTTGCGGCCGGGGCGTGCGTGATGCTTCTGATAGAGGTGCAGCTTCAGACCCGGATGGCGCAGCAGGCGCGACCAGTCGGGTTCGTGCGAGTGGTGGGCGTCCTGCTGATACCACAGGTCACCGAGCAGATTCACCATCACCGCGCGCGAATGCTGACGCGCGTCGCCCAGCGGCAGGCCACACAGGATGCGCACCTGTTGTTCGAACTGGTTGGTGACGCAGGCATCGATCGTGTAATGGCCACTGTTGTGCGGGCGCGGCGCCATTTCATTGACCATCAGACGGCCGCCGGCGATGAAGAACTCGACGCCGAGCACGCCGACATAGTCCAGTTCGGCGGCGATGCCGGAGGCCATCTCGGTCGCTTCGGCGGCCAGTGCGCCGCTGATGCGCGCCGGTGCGATGGTCACGTCGAGAATGCCGTTGCTGTGGCTGTTCTCGGCTACCGGAAACGGTGCGATCCGGCCGCCCGCGTCGCGTGCGAGCACCACCGACACCTCGAGTTCGAGCGCCAGCATCTTCTCCAGCACGCAGGCTTCGCGCTTGAAGCTTTCGAAGGCCGCCTTCGCCTCGGCCACATTGCTCACCCTTGCCTGCCCCTTGCCGTCGTAGCCGAAGCGCGCCACTTTCAGCACAGCCGGAAACAGCGACGGATCGGCTGCCTCGATGTCGGCCACGCTGCGGATCGCCGCGAACGGACCGACCGAGAAGCCGCGGTCGGACAGGAAGGTCTTTTCCGCGATACGGTTCTGCGCCACCGCGACACAGGCCGCGTTGGGTCGGGTCGGGATGAATTTGGATAGGTGATCCAGCGTATCCGCCGGCACGTTCTCGAACTCGGTGGTCACCGCAGCGCAGGTCTGCGCCAGACGTTCCAGCGCCTGCATGTCGTCGTAGGCAGCGCACAGATGCTCGTCGGCCGCCTTGCCGGCCGGGCTGTTGCGGTCCGGGTCGAGCACGACGACGCGATAGCCCATTTCATGCGCGGCGAGCACGAAGAAGCGGCCGAGCTGGCCGCCACCGAGCATGCCGAGGGTTGCGGGAGGGAGAATCATCAGCAAAGGCTCCGAAAGATCCGGCTCAACTTCTCGTGACCGCGGACGGATGCGGATGTGGCGGATGAACGCGGATTAAAACCTGAAAATGGATGCGGCCGGCGGCTGCCGCGGCGACGGCCGTCAGCCTTCGAGCTTCATGTCCAGCACGGTCTGCGCCTGCCGGGCACGGAAGTCCTCGAGCGCCTGGGCAAGTGATACATCTTCGCCCGCCAGCAGGGCGACTGCAAACAGTCCGGCGTTGGCCGCACCGGCCTCGCCGATGGCGAAGGTCGCGACTGGAATGCCCTTGGGCATCTGCACGATGGACAGCAGCGAATCCATGCCGTTGAGCGCACGCGACTGCACCGGCACGCCGAGCACCGGCACCGTGGTCTTGGCCGCGAGCATGCCCGGCAGATGGGCGGCGCCGCCGGCGCCGGCGATGATGGCGCGCAGACCGCGGCTGCGCGCGCTTTCTGCGTAAGAGAACAGCAGATCGGGCGTACGGTGCGCCGATACGACGCGCGCCTCGAAGGGCACGCCGAACTGCTCCAGCATCGCGCAGGCGGCGCGCATGGTGTCCCAGTCGGAGTTCGATCCCATCACGACGCCAACCAGCGGCGTGCGGGCGTGGTCTTCAGCACTCATCGGCTTCATCCTTCGCCGGCCTCGTCGGCCCGGAAAAAGGCGCGGATTCTACACCCGCGCGACAGCGAATCGACAAACATGGAAAAAACGAAAGGGGCACCGGTTGCCCGGCGCCCCTCTGGATACATCAGCGTGCGTTCAGCGATCAGTCCGCACGACGCGCGCGGTCGCTGCGACCGGCGCTGTTGCCACGCCAGCCGCCTTCACCGCGCGGGGCGCCGGCACCGGGGCGACGCGGGCCATTACCCGGCTTGTTGCCCCAGCTGCCCGGACGACCAGTACCGGTGCGCGGACCGCGCGGGGCGGACGTGCGCGGCTGCACACGCGGCTCAAGGCCCGGAATGGTGTGCACCGGGATGGTGTGACGGATGAAGCGTTCGATCGTCTTGACGCGACGGACGTCGTCACCGGACGCCAGGCTGACCGCGATGCCGCTGCGGCCGGCACGACCGGTGCGGCCGATGCGGTGCACATAGTCTTCGGCCGACTTCGGCAGATCGAAGTTGATCACGTGACTGATGCCGGCGACGTCGATGCCGCGGGCGGCCACGTCGGTGGCGACCAGTACGCGCAGCGCGCCGCGGCGCAGGTGGCCCAGCGTGCGGTTGCGTTCGCCCTGATGCATGTCGCCATGCAGTGCGGCGGCGAGGAAGCCGTTCTCGCCGAGCTGCTCGGCGATCTGGTCGGCGTCGCGCTTGGTGGCGGTGAACACGATGGCCTGTTCGACGCCCTCGTCACGCAGCAGGTGATCGAGCAGGCGCTGCTTGTGGCCCATGCCGTCGGCGAACAGCAGACGCTGTTCGATATTCTCGTGCTGAGCGGCGGTTGCCTGGATTTCGATGCGCTGGGCGTCCTTGGTCAGGCGCTCGGCCAGTCGGCAGACGCGCGGCTCGAAGGTGGCCGAGAACAGCAGCGTCTGACGGTTCTGCGGCAGGCGGTCGACGATGGCTTCGATGTCCTCGATGAAGCCCATGTCCAGCATGCGGTCGGCTTCGTCGAGCACCAGCATTTCCAGACGGCCGAAATCGATGCGGCCACTGTCCATCTGGTCGATCAGACGACCCGGCGTGGCGACCAGCACTTCGTACGGCTGGGCCAGCAGCTTGTTCTGCATCACGTAGGAGGTGCCACCAACCACGCTGACCGCCTTGGCGTAGCGCAGGCCACGGCCGTACTTGCGGCAGGCGTCGGTGACCTGGATGGCCAGTTCGCGCGTCGGCGTCAGCACCAGGATGCGCGGGCCGCGGGCCTTGACGGCCGAGTCCTGCGTCAGGCGGTTCAGCGCCGGCCACATGAAGGCGGCGGTCTTGCCCGAGCCGGTCTGCGACGACACCATCAGGTCACGACCAGCCAGCGCAGCGGGCACGGCCTTTTCCTGCACGGCGGTCGGATTGGGGTAACCGGCCTCGACGATCGCGCCAAGAAGGGATTCGTTAAGACCGAGTTCTGAGAATTCCATGTATTTTTTCCACACAATGGCTACCCGCCGCGCTGCGTATGGCAGTACGGAAGGAGCGGGTTGGCCGGGCGGAATCCCGACGTTCTATCGGCACTAACCGATCAACCACGCTTGACCAAACAGGCGGGAGAAAAAGACAGGCCAGGGACGATAACTTTATCGTGCCAGCGCCGGACCGAACCGGGAATGCGGCGGCAGGAGCCGACGCGGAAAGCACGAAGCGGCGAACTTTACAGACAGGCGTGTATGTTTGCAAGCGCTTTTTCGCATTGCAACAATCGACAGCGCACGTGCATCGAAAATAATCGCGTCCGCCTGCATCCACGCGGGCGCGTCGCGGGTATGCGAGAGAAGCGGGTGCCGGCGGGTTGCAGCGGTGTCCGGCGATCCTCCACCGTTGAAGGCAGAAACATGACCGGCAGTACCGATGATTTCGATTTCGAGGCGGCGCTCGGCGCCTGCGCCGCCGGCGAGCGCAGCGCGCTGCACCGCATATATGAACGCGAGGGAGGCCGCCTGCTGGGGGTCGCCCTGCGCATCGTGCGTCGTCGCGACATTGCGGAAGACGTCGTGCACGACGCCTTCGTGCGCATCTGGGAGAAGGCGTCGACCTTCGACGCAAGCCGCGGCAGCGCACGTGGCTGGATCTACAGCATCGTGCGCCACGGCGCCTTGAACCACGTGCGAGACCACGCGCGCGAAGTGCAGGCGGACGACACCCTGGATGAGCGGATCGAGCACGAATCCGGCGGACAGGTGCCCGACCCCTACCAGCAGGTGCTGCTGTCGTCCGAAGCCGGTCTGCTCTACGACTGCCTCGGCAGGCTGGACGCACCGAAGCGCTCCAGCATCCTGCTCGCTTACCTCGAGGGCTGCACCCATACGGAAATCGCCGACCGGCTGGCAACGCCGCTCGGCACCATCAAAGCCTGGATACGCCGCGGCCTGCGGACGCTGAAGGAGTGCCTCGCATGATCCAGACCCCCGAAGACATCGCCGGCCTCTATGTGCTGGGGCTGCTCGATGCCGCGCGCCGCGCCGAGGTCGAGCGAGACATGGAGAACGACGCGGCATTGCGGGCGCGGATCGCCGACTGGGAGGCACGGCTGCTGCCGCTTACGCGCATGGTCGAACCGGAACCGCTGCCACCCGGCCTGTGGTCGCGCATCGAACGCAGCCTGTGGCCGGCGCCGCGCGCAAGCGCTGCCCCCTCCTCGCTCGTCAGCCGGCTGTGGGACAGCCTCGCCTTCTGGCGTTCGCTGGCTGCCAGCGGTTTCGCTGCCGCGATGCTGTTCGCCGTCGTCGGTCTTCCCGGCACGCAGCAGGCCGGCGAACCCAAGTTCATGGTGGTGCTGGTAGCGCCGGACGACAAGGCGCCGGGCTGGGTGGTGCAGGCCAGCACCGAACAGTCGCTCAAGCTCATCCCGCTTGGCGTGACCGAGGTGCCGCAGGCCAAGGCCCTGCAGTTCTGGACCAAGGGCGACAAATGGAAGGGCCCTGTCTCGCTGGGTCTGGTGCAGCCCGGGCGTCCGCTCGACGTGCAGATGAAGGAACTGCCACCGCTCGAACCCAATCAGCTGTTCGAGATCACGCTCGAACCCGAGCAGGGCTCACCGATCGGTCGCCCGACCGGTCCCATCCTGTACATCGGACGCGCTGTGAAGGTGATGTGACCCTGCTTTGTGACCGACCTGCTGCCACGTCTGCAGGTTGATGTGACGGGTCGCGACGGTGCAGCGCCTGCGCCGGCGAGGCCATCCGCATCAGCCTGAGGCGAGGACGTTGGTCCGAGCAGGGCCGGGATTCTGTGGGAGGGGTCCTCTGACCCCGATAGCGGCCTGATTCGAAGCTTTCGGCATCACAGGCCCTGTCGCGGCCAAGGCCGCTCCCACAGGGGGGGGCGCCCCATCGTCGTCGGCGCGCGCTTCCGTCAGTGTCCCTTCGCGTGCACCTCGCGCGCGCGCTCGACCAGGGCGTCGAGGCCGAACTTCTTCAACTTGAGGTACAGCGTGCTCTTGGCGATGCCGAGCGAGCGCGCGGCCAGCGCCATGTTTCCATGACTGCCGTCGATGGCGCCGAGAATGGCGTCGCGCTCGGCTTCCTCGAGCCGGCGGCTCTCACGCCCCTCGCCACCGAAAGCCATGCCGTGATCGGTGGCCAGCGGTGCGTCGAACAGCTGGATGCCGCGCGGCGCCTCCGGCGTCAGCAGCGCACGCGGGCGCTCGCCAGTCAGCAGCATCGACTCGAGGATGTTGCGCAACTCACGCACATTGCCCGGCCACGAGTACGACGACAGCTCGCTGATCTCGGACGCGGTGAGCTGCGGCACCGGCACGCCGTGCTGGGCAGCCAGCTTTTCCATCAGCGCACGCGACAGCACGGGAATGTCGCCGAGCCGCTCGCGCAGCGGCGGGATCCGCACGCTGGTGACGGCGACCCGGTAGTAGAGGTCCATGCGGAAACGCCCATCGGTCACTTCCTTGCGCAGATCGCGGTTGGTCGCCGCGATCAACCGGAACTTGACCTTGCGCGGCGTGTTCTCGCCCAGGCGGTAGATTTCGCCCTCTTCCAGCACGCGCAGCAGGTGCGGCTGCATGTCGAGCGGCATTTCGCCCAGTTCGTCGAGGAAGAGCGTGCCGCCGTTGGCCGCCTCGATCTTGCCCATCATGCCGCCGCGGCGCGCACCGGTGAATGAGCCCTCGGCATAGCCGAACAGCTCGGTCGCCAGCAACTCGCGCGACAGGCCGCCGCAATTCACCGCGACGAAGGGCGCTGCCTTGGCACTGCCGCAGTCGTGAATGCCCTTGGCAAACACTTCCTTGCCGACGCCGGTCTCGCCGAGCAGCAGCACCGGCACGTTGGAACGAGAAAGATGACGCGCGCGCTCGACCGCTTCCATCAGTACCGGGTCTTTGCCGACCACGCAGTCGAGCTTGCTCGGCTCGTGCGCCGCGCTGGTGGTTTCGACCGCCACTGTCGCGCCCTGCACGGCACGCGGCTTGAAGATGGGAATGGTGAGCAGCGTGCCGATGCGCTGCCCGTTATCCAGCACCGGTTCGAGCCACTCCGGCGAGATCCAGCCCTGCAGGCCGGCCGGCAGCCCGTCGTCGGTGGCATGACCGAGCGTGAGCGATGCGATATCGAGCTTGCGCGAGCCGATGCGGCCCTCGGCAAGCTGGTTCAGTGCCTGTTCGGCCCGCTCGTTCGCCTTGACCGGATTGCCGCGGCGGTCGAACACGATGACGCCGTCCGAGGTCGAGTGGGTAAGACGGTGCATGCAGCGCTCGAGCAGGCGGAAGCGGATGCCCATCTCGTGCTTGGCCAGACGGCCCTCGATCTTGCTTGCCGTGGCCACCACCAGTGCCAGGCTGTGCTTGTTGTAGGTCTGCTGCAGACCGGACACATCGATCGCACCCAGAACGCTGTTGTCGTAGGGGTCGAGGATGACCGTGGACGAACAGGTCCAGCGCTTGATGCCCGCACAGTAGTGCTCGGCGGAATGGATCTGTACCGGGTGGCGCACGGCGATGGCGGTGCCGATCGCGTTGGTGCCACAGGCCGTCTCGCTCCAGCTGGCGCCCGGCATCATGTTCATCATCGCGCCTTCGTCGCGCGTGGCCGGGTCGCCTTCGAGGCTGAGTATGGTGCCGCTGTGGTCGGTCAGCACCATGATGGTGCCGGTTTCGGCGAGGAAGTCGCGGGCCATCGCCATCACTGGCGTACTGGCGGTGAGCAGGTCACCGTGCTTCTGCTGCAGCGAATAGAGCGAATTTTCGCTCAGCGGCGGTGGCGCTTGGTACTTGCTGGGATCGACGTGGGCATTGAGGCAGCGGCGCCAGGAATCGTCGATCAGACGGCGCAGGGCGTCGGAACTGCAGTCCTCGCCATTGAGCAGCCGCTCCCAGTGATTCATCACGTCCCGGTCTCGCTCCGGACGTGAAAACATCTGGCTTTGATCGTCGTCCCTCAGTTCCATGGCCACCTCCTGTTTGTAATGGAGGCAGACAGGGCTACGCCGCACCACGGAAGTGATGCATGCAGCATCCGACTCCTCCGATACCGGCGTAGCGGTCCGCTTCGAGGCGGATCGTCTCGCAGGCTTGTTTGAAAACCATGTTGCGCCGGCGGCCACGGAAACTCAGCCGCCGGGTGAATCTTAAAGGCAAGGGCCGGGCACCGCCCGACCAATCAAATCAGGTTAGCTCAATTTTCCTACAACTCCAGCGCGATTGCAGTCGCCTCGCCGCCACCGATGCACAGGCTGGCAATGCCGCGCCGGCCACCGCTGCGCCGCAGCGCGCCGATCAGCGTGACCAGCAGCCGCGCGCCGGTGGCGCCGATCGGGTGGCCGAGCGCGCACGCTCCGCCGTGGACGTTCACCGTGTCCGGATCGAGGCCAAGGTCGCGGATGGCGGCCAGCGTCACCACGGCAAAGGCTTCGTTGATTTCATACAGATCCACGTCGGCCTTGGACCAGCCGGCGCGAGCGAGCACCTTGCGGATCGAATCGACGGGAGCCATCGGGAAGCGCGCCGGCGTACCGGCGTGGCCTGCGTGGGCGACGATGGTGGCCAGCGGGGTCAGGCCGCGCGCCCGCGCGGTGGAGGCACGCATCATCACCAGCGCCGCGGCACCGTCGGAAATCGAACTGGAGTTGGCGGCAGTGACGGTGCCGTCCTTGCGGAAGGCAGGCTTCAGGGTCGGGATCTTTTCCGGTCTGGCGGTCTGCGGCTGCTCGTCGCGCACGACGCTGGTGCGTGAATCGCCGCGACCTTTCACCTCGACCGGCGCAATCTCCCAGTCGAAGGCACCGCTCGCATCGGCTTCCAGCGAACGGGTCAGCGAACGCAGCGCCCAGGCGTCCTGGTCGGCGCGGCTGAAGCCGTACTCCTCGGCACAGCGCTCGGCGAAAACACCCATCAGCGTGCCGCGCTCACCGTAGGCATCCTCCAGCCCGTCGAGGAACATGTGGTCGATCACGCGATCATGACCGAGGCGGTAGCCGGAGCGCGCGCGCGCCAGCAGGTAGGGCGCGTTGCTCATCGATTCCATGCCACCGGCGATGACGATGCCGGCCGAGCCCGCGAGCAGCGTGTCGTGCGCAAGCATGACGGCCTTCATGCCCGAGCCGCAGACCTTGCTAACGGTCGTACAGGCAGTGGATTCGGGAAGACCGCCTCCGAGGGCGGCCTGGCGAGCGGGCGCCTGGCCGACACCGGCCGGCAGCACGCAGCCCATGAAGGCCTCGTCGATGTCGTCGACGCCGATACCGGCGCGCTGAACTGCGGCAGCGATCGCGGTGGCGCCAAGCTGAGGCGCGGTCAGCGCCGAAAGATTGCCGAGAAATCCGCCCAGCGGCGTACGGCTGACCGAAACGACGACTACGGGATCTGACACTTGATTCACGCGATACTCCTTCGCGGAAGAGCGGCAGCCTTCAGAGCGCTGCGCCTCCGCGTGTAACGTGATTGCAATTAGCGGGCCAGCTTCGATGAATTGAAAAACCCTCGTTTTTCAACAGGCTGGACCAATCTGTTGAGAACCGAAAAAAGCAATACGTCCGATGCTCAGACGCGTGCGGCGCGCAGCCCGATTACCTCGTCGATCGAGCGCGGGTTCTCCATCGACGACAGATCCCCCATCGGCCGGCCGATGTAGGCGTTGCGCACGACGCGGCGCAGGATCTTGCCGTTGCGCGTCTTCGGTATCTGCGTCAGCGCATGAATGCGCGCCGGCCGCAGCGGCTTCCCGAGCAGCCGGGCAACGTGGTCCGACAGTTCGGTCTCCCACACGCTCCACCCCTCCTGCCCGCTGCGCTTGTCGTGCAGCGTGACGAAACACACCACCGCCTCGCCCTTGATCGCGTCGGGCACGCCGACGGCCACCGCCTCGGCCACCAGCGGATGCGACACCAGCGCCGACTCGAACTCGGTCGGGCCGAGCCGCTTGCCGGCCACCTTGATGGTGTCGTCACTGCGACCGTGTACGAACCAGTAGC
>JAVEVQ010000070.1:0-15292 GCA_034004945.1 Methyloversatilis sp.
GGCAGCTTCTACATGACCACCAAGGAAATCAAGGTGACGCTGGGCGGCTGCGGCGGCTGAGCCCGCGATCCTCCCGACACCCGTACATTCAAGGAGCAAGACATGGCAGCAGGCCCGATGCGCATCCGCGCCGCCAGCAATGGCACCGAAACCGAAGTGAAGATCCTGATGAGCCACGACATGGAAACCGGCCAGCGCAAGGACGCGTCCGGCGCCCTGATCCCGGCGCACCACATCACCGAAATCACCGCCACCCACAACGGCCGCGTCGTGCTGGCTGGCCAGTTCGGCCCGGCGGTGTCGAAGAACCCCTATCTGCAGTTCAAGTTCAAGGGTGGGGCCAAGGGCGACAAGGTGAGCGTGAGCTGGGTGGACAACAAGGGCGAGAAGCGTACCGACGAAGTCGTCGTGTCCTGACGCCCCGGCCGGCGCGCGGCGCCGGAGCACTCCGCCAACTAGACAGGACGACCTCATGAAGGTCAGTCCCGCACACAGTCGAGTCATCACACGCAGGACTGGAGGAAGAGATATGAATGGCACCCGATACGCCGCATGCGTTGCCGCATCGGCTCTGGCGCTGATGCTGCCGGCGATGCCGGCCGGCGCCGACGCCACCGCCGAGGGCATCGCGAAGTACCGCGAGGCGCTGGCCGACGGCAATCCCGCCGAACTGTGGGAAATGCAGGGCGAGGAGCTGTGGCGCACTGCGCGTGGCCCGAAGAACGCTTCGCTGGAGAAGTGCGATCTGGGTCAGGGCCCGGGCGTGGTGAAGGGCGCCTTCGTTACGCTGCCGCGCTACTTCGCCGATACCAAGCGGGTGCAGGACCTCGAGTCGCGCCTGCTCACCTGCATGGAAACGCTGCAGGGCATCCCCGCCGACGAGGTCGCGAAAACGCCCTTCGGCAAGGGCGAGCAGAAGAACATCGAGGCGCTGGTGGCGTGGATTTCCGCCGAGTCGCGCGGCATGAAGTTCAACGTGCCGATCGCGCATCCGGAAGAGAAGCGCATGTATGAGATCGGCAAGCGCGCTTTCAACTACCGCGGCGGCACGCACGACTTCGGCTGCGTCACCTGTCATGGCGAGGACGGCAAGCGCATCCGCCTGCAGGATCTGCCCAACCTGACCAAGGGCCCGGATGCCGCGCGTGGCTTTGGCGCCTGGCCGGCCTACCGCGTGTCCAGTGGCGAGCTGTGGAGCATGCAGCGGCGCCTGAACGACTGCTTCCGCCAGCAGCGCTTCCCCTATCCGCTTTATGGCTCGGACGTGACCATCGCGCTGTCCACCTATCTGGGTGTGACCGCCAACGGAGCCGGCGAGAGCACCGCGCCCGCGATCAAGCGCTGAGGAGACGACGACATGAACAGCACCTTGCGCAATACCGCACTCGCTCTGGCCGCCCTCGCCACCGTCGCCGGCTGTGCCGGTGGTCGCCCCAGCGCCGAGCAGCAGGCGGCGTATGACCGCGACACCGCCGAAGTGATGGCACGTTCGTTCCGCGAACAGGGCATCGTGAAGCTCGACCGCCTGCAGCAGGACGAGGTGATGACCGCCTGCTCCAAGCACGGTCACAATATCGACGACGATCTGCGCGACCGCATCCAGGAAAGTGCGATGGCCGCCATCAAGTGGCCGTCCGATGGCAACTACCTCGGTGACTGGAAGGAAGGCGAGAAGATCGCGCAGAGCGGTCGCGGCCTGACCTGGAGCGACAAGGCCGACGCAGCAAATGGCGGCAACTGCTACAACTGCCACCGCATCACGAAGAAGGAAATTTCCTACGGCACCATAGGCCCCAGTCTCTACCAGTACGGCAAGCTGCACGGCAACACCGAAGCGACGCAGAAGTACGTGTGGGGCAAGATCTGGAATCCGAACGCCTACACCGCCTGCACCAACATGCCGCGCTTCGGCGCGCACGCCATCCTCGACGAAAAGCAGATCCGCCACATCGTGGCTCTGCTGCTCGACCCGAAGTCGCCGGTCAACGCGGAGTGATGCACCGATGAGCATGCACCGCCGCGAATTCCTGCAGCTGCTGGCGCTGGCCGGCGCCGGCGGAATGTCCCTGCACAGCGACTTTGCCCGCGCCGCGGCTGCGGCCGGGCAGATGTACGAACTGCCGCGCTTCGGCAACGTGAGCCTGCTGCACATGACCGACTGCCATGCGCAGCTGATGCCCATCCACTTCCGCGAGCCGGACGTGAATCTGGGCATCGGTGACATGGCAGGCCGGCCGCCGCATCTGGTCGGCGAGAAACTGCTGAAGCAGTTCGGCATCGCGCCCGGCACGGCGCAGGCACACGCCTTCACCTATCTCGACTTCGCGCAGGCGGCGAAGACCTACGGCAAGGTCGGCGGCTTCGCCCACCTTGCGACGCTGGTCAAGCGCATGAAGGCCAGCCGGCCGGGTGCGCTGCTGCTCGACGGCGGCGACACCTGGCAGGGTTCGGGTCTGTCGCTGTGGACGAAGGGCCAGGACATGGTCGATGCCTGCAAGCTGCTCGGCGTCGACGTGATGACCGGCCACTGGGAATTCACCTACGGCGCCGAGCGCGTGAAGCAGATCGTCGACGGCGACTTCGCCGGCAAGATCGACTTCGTCGCGCAGAACGTGAAGACCACCGACTTCGGCGACCAGGTGTTCCCGCCCTTCGTGATCAGGCAGATCAACGGCGTAGCGGTGGCCATCGTCGGCCAGGCCTTCCCCTACACGCCGATCGCCAATCCGCGCTACTTCACGCCGGAATGGAGCTTCGGCATCAACGACGAGTCTATGCAGGAGCATGTCGACGCCGCCCGTGCCAAGGGCGCGCAGGTGGTGGTCGTGCTGTCGCACAACGGCATGGACGTCGACATCAAGATGGCGTCGCGCGTGCGCGGCATCGACGCCATCATGGGCGGCCACACGCACGACGGCGTGCCGGCACCGGTCATCGTGAAGAACGGCGGCGGCCAGACGCTGGTGACCAACGCCGGTTCCAACGGCAAGTTCCTCGGCGTGCTCGACTTCGACGTCAAGGGCGGCAAGGTGAGCGACTTCCGCTATCACCTGCTGCCGGTGTTCTCCAACCTGATTCCGGCCGACGCCGACATGACGGCGCTGGTGAAGAAGATGCGTGCGCCGCACGAGGCGAAACTGAACGAGAAGCTGGCGGTGACCGAGGGCCTGCTGTATCGCCGCGGCAACTTCAACGGCAGCTTCGACCAGCTCATCCTCGACGGGTTGATGAAGATGAAGGACGCCGAAATCGCGTTCTCGCCCGGTTTCCGTTGGGGCACCAGCCTGCTGCCGGGCGATGCCATCACGATGGAGAACCTGCTCGACCAGACCGCCATCACCTACCCGTACACGACGCTGACGCCGATGACCGGCGAGTTCATCAAGACGGTGCTGGAAGACGTCTGCGACAACCTGTTCAACCCGGATCCCTACTACCAGCAGGGCGGCGACATGGTGCGCGTCGGTGGGCTGCAGTACCGCTGCGATCCGGCCGCGAAGATGGGCAGCCGCATCAGCGGCATGACGCTCAACGGAAAGCCGCTGGAAGCCTCGAAGACCTACCGCGTCGCCGGCTGGGCACCGGTGTCGGAAGAGGCGAAGAACGCCGGCGGCGAACCGATCTGGGATCTGATGGCGCGCTATCTGAAGGACGTGAAGACGGTGAAGCCGGTCAAGCTCAACCTGCCCGAACTGCAGGGCGTGGCCGGCAACCCGGGAATGGCCTGACCATGCGCCCCCTCCTGCGTCGTCTGCTGCTTGCCGCCTGCGCACTCCTCCTCGCGCAGTTCGCCGCGGCGGGCGACGCACCCGCCTTGCGTGCGGCGTTGAAGCCGGTACAGGTGGGTCCGCACAGCTGGTACGTGCAGGGCGAATCGGGCCCGGCCAGTCTGGCCAACGAGGCGTTCAACTCGAATGCCGGCTTCGTCGTCACTGGCGACGGCGTCGTGGTGATCGACGCGCTTGGCACACCTGCGCTGGGTCAGGCGCTGATCGCCGCGATCCGTACCGTGACTGACCAGCCGATCAAGCGCGTGCTGGTGACCCACTACCACGCCGACCACTTTTACGGCCTGCAGGCCTTCAAGGCGATCGGTGCCGATGTGTGGGCGCATCGCGCAGGACGCGAGTACATCGAGGGCGAAGAGGGGCGCGCCCGGCTCGAACAGCGGCGGCGCGACCTCGACCCCTGGGTAGACGCCAACACGAGACTGGTCGGCGCCGACGTGTGGCTGGAGGGCGACACCAGCTTCCGCATGGGCGACATCACCTTCGAGCTGGTCTACCTCGGCCCGGCGCACGCACCGGACGACATGGTCATCGTCGTGCGCGAGGACCGCGTCATCTATTCGGGCGACATCCTGTTCATCGGCCGCATCCCCTTCGTCGGCGACGCCGACAGCAAGCGCTGGCTCAGCACGATGGAGCAGCTGCTGGCAATGAAGCCGGGCACGCTGGTGACCGGTCACGGTCCGGCCTCGACCGACCCTGCGCGCGATCTCGGCATGACGCGCGACTACATCGGCTATCTGCGGGAGCAGATGGGTCGCGCCGTCGCCGAGTTCATGCCCTTCGACGAGGCCTACGCGCGCACCGACTGGAGCCGCTGGGAAAAGATGCCGGCTTTCGATGCCGCCAACCGCATCAACGCCTACGGCACCTTCCTGCGCATGGAACAGGAGGCGCTCGGCAAATGAACTGGCGCGCTCTCATCGCTGCCGCTGCACTGGTCGTCTGCCCGGCGCTGGCCGCCAAGCCCGCGCGCACCGCTGGTGCGGCGCTGCCGGTGCTGGTACACGCGGCGAACGACGCGCGCGAGGCGGCCAACCCGGGTGTGGTGTTCGTCGTGCTGTTCTCCTTGCCCGGCTGCCATTACTGCGAAGAGGTGCGCAGCCACTATCTCGCACCGCTGGCGCGCGACGCCGCACAGCGCGGCCGGCTGGTGATCCGCGAGGTCGATCTGAACAGCGCGCGTGCGCTGACCGATTTCGACGGCTCGGCCACCACGCAAGCCGCCTTCGCGAAGCGGCTCAAAGTGCAGTTCGCACCCACCGTGCTCTTCCTCGACGCGCGGGGCCAGCAGGTTGCTTCGCCGCTCATCGGTGCCGGCAAGGCGGATTTCTACGGCGCCTATCTGGACGACGCGATTGCCACCGGGCTGAAGGCCGCTGCGCGATGAACGGCCGGGCAAAGACGCACTGGGAAGAGGTGTATGCCCAGCGGACGCCGGACAGCGTGAGCTGGTTCCAGCCGCATGCCGAACACTCGCTGGAACTGATCGCCCGCGCCGGCCTCGCGCGCGATGCGGCGATCATCGACGTCGGCGGCGGCGCATCGACTCTGGTCGACGATCTGCTGGCGCGCGGCTATCGCGACCTTACCGTACTCGACCTGTCCGCTGCCGCACTCGCTGCGGCGCAGGCGCGGCTCGGCGACGACGCGGGACGGGTGAGCTGGGTCGAGGCGGACATCACCGCCGTCGATCTGCCGCGCCAGCGCTACGACCTCTGGCACGACCGCGCGGTCTTCCACTTCCTGACCGATGTGACGCAGCGGCAAGCCTATGTCGAACGGGTGCTGCACGCGGTGAAACCCGGTGGCCATGTCATCGTCGCGACCTTCGCCGAGGATGGGCCGGATCGCTGCAGCGGACTGCCGGTGATGCGCTACGGCGCCGACGCGCTGCACGCCGAATTCGGCGCGCCCTTCGAACTGCTGGAACACAGCCGCGAAACGCACCATACGCCGGGCGGCGTCGTGCAGCAGTTCGTCTATTGCTACTGCCGGCGTTCGGTGAGCTGAACCAGGGTCTGTAGCCCCTATCTGAACTTGTAGAAGCGCTTGTTCAGATAGGCGACGACATGCGCCTCGTCTTCCGGAAACCAGCCGGTATTGAGTTGCGAATTGCATACGCTGACTTGGGTGGCCAGCTGCGCCAGTGAATTGACGCGGCGGTCGCTGCGCAGGTAGATCTGGGTTCCGTCGCCGCCGCCGTAACGATCGTCGTGGCAGCTTTCGCACTGCGCTTCGGTCACCAGTTCTCCGCCCTTGACGGGGTCGGCCGCCTGCAGATAGGCGGGCAGCGCGCTACAGGATGCAAGTACAAGCAGTTTCAGCAGCTTCATCCGGACTCTCCCCACGCGACCGCCCGGCGGGCGGCTCGATCAGGTGTTCTGCACGACGATGCTCGGGAACTTGGCCGTCATGTCCTTCGCCTTGTCGGCGATCTTGACGGCCACCTTGCGTGCGATGTCGCGATAGATTTCGGCGACGCGGCCATCCGGGTCGGACACCACGGTGGGCTTGCCGGAATCCGCCTGCTCGCGGATCTGCATCGCCAGCGGCAGCGAGCCGAGCACCTCGAGGTCGTAGTCGGCCGCCATCCGCGCACCGCCGCCCTCGCCGAAAATGTGTTCTTCATGGCCGCACTTCGAACAGGTGTGCAGGCTCATGTTCTCGACGATGCCGAGGATGGGGATGCCCACCTTCTCGAACATTTTCAGCCCCTTGCGCGCATCGAGCAGCGCGATGTCCTGCGGCGTCGTGACGATGACGGCGCCGGTCACCGGCACCTTCTGCGCCAGCGTGAGCTGGATGTCGCCGGTGCCCGGCGGCATGTCGATCACCAGATAATCGACCTCGTCCCAGCGGGTTTCGGTCAGCAGCTGTTCCAGCGCCGAGGTCACCATCGGACCACGCCACACCATCGGCGTTTCAACGTCGATCAGGAAGCCGATCGACATCGCCTGGATGCCGTAGGCCGTCATCGGCGCCAGCGACTTGCCGTCCGGCGATTCAGGACGGCCGGTGATGCCCAGCATCTGCGGCTGCGACGGGCCGTAGATGTCGGCGTCGAGCAGGCCGACGGTGGCGCCCTCGGCGGCCAGCGCCAGCGCGAGGTTCACCGCGGTGGTGCTCTTGCCGACGCCGCCCTTGCCGGAGGCGACGGCGATGATGTTCTTGACGCCGGGCAGCAGCTTCACGCCGCGCTGCACCGCGTGCGACACGATCTTCTGCGTCACGCTGACGCTCACGTTGCCGACGCCCGGAATCGCGCGCAGACAGGCGATGGCGAGGCGGCGCAGGTGGTCCATCTGACTTTTCGCCGGATAGCCCAGTTCGATATCGACCGACACGTCGGCGCCGTCCACGCGGATGTTCCGCGCGCTGCGCGTGCTGACGAAATCCTTGCCGGTATTCGGGTCTATCAGTTCCTTGAGCGCGTTCTGGACCTGGGCTTCGGTGATGGACATGGACGACTCCGTACGCTGGGCAGCCGCCGTCGCGCCTCGTGCGCGCCTGCCGCGGAATACCCGATCAATTTACTAAAGTATAACCGATAGACCTGCGCACCGTGGCGCAGCCGCGTGCGGGCAGTAGAATTGCGGGTTTCCCCGCTCTGGCCGTCATTCCGCCCTCCATCATGTCCCGCCGCCGCCTGCTCGTCACCAGCGCCCTGCCTTACGCCAATGGCGCCATCCATCTCGGCCACCTGGTCGAATACATCCAGACCGATATCTGGGTGCGCTTCCAGCGCATGCGCGGCCACGAGGTGCATTACGTCGGCGCCGACGACCAGCATGGCACACCGATCATGCTGCGCGCCGAGAAGGAAGGCATCACACCGCGCCAGCTGGTCGAACGCGTGCTGCACGAACACGCGCGCGATTTCTTCGGCGGCCTCGACGTGCAGGCCGCCTGGAAGCAGGGCGCCGGCGAACTGGGCGGCTTCCTGATCAGTTTCGACAACTACCACCAGACCGATTCCGACGAGAACCGCGCCTTCTGCGAGGACATCTATGCCAAGCTGAAGGCCGGTGACCTGATCGCCCAGCGCTCGGTCGAGCAGTTCTACGACCCGGTGAAGGAAATGTTCCTGCCGGACCGCTTCATCAAGGGCGAGTGCCCGAAGTGTTCGGCCAAGGACCAGTACGGCGACTCGTGCGAAGTGTGCGGTGCCACCTACGCGCCGACCGAACTGAAGAACGCCTATTCGGTGGTGTCGGGCGCTGCGCCCGAACGTCGTGCCAGCGAACACTACTTCTTCCGGCTGTCGGCGCCGCAGTGCGAGAACTTCCTGCGTGACTTCACCCAGGGCTCGAACCGGCTGCAGCCGGAAGCGGCCAACAAGATGAAGGAATGGCTGGGCGAGCCGGGCGACAACCGGCTGTCGGACTGGGACATCTCCCGCGACGCGCCCTACTTCGGCTTCCGCATCCCGGGTACCGACAACAAGTTCTTCTACGTCTGGCTGGATGCGCCGGTCGGCTATTTCGGCAGCTTCCGCAACTACGTCGCGAAGCGGAAGGCGCTGGGCCACGACATCGACGAGGCGGACTTCCTCGACGCCGCGGGTGCGAAGGCGGCGGGCACCGAAATGGTCCATTTCATCGGCAAGGACATCCTGTACTTCCACGCGCTGTTCTGGCCGGCCATGCTGGAGCACTCCGGCTACCGCACGCCGACCCAGATCAACGCGCACGGCTTCCTGACCGTCAATGGCGAGAAGATGAGCAAGAGCCGCGGCACCTTCATCACCGCGCAGAGCTATCTCGACCTCGGCCTGAATCCGGAATGGCTGCGCTATTACTATGCCGCCAAGCTGAACGGGTCGATGGAAGACATCGATCTGAACCTCGACGACTTCGTCGCGCGGGTGAACGCTGACCTGATCGGCAAGTACATCAACATCGCCAGCCGCTGCGCCGGTTTCATCACCAAGCGCTTCGGCGGCAGGCTGTCGGCGCCGACCGTGCCCTTCCACTGGCACGAGGTGTCCATCCGCGATGCCTACGAGTCGCGCGACTACGCCCGTGCGCTGCGCGAGGTGATGGCCTGCGCCGACCAGGCGAACGTGTTCGTGAACGACCATGCACCCTGGGTGCTGGCCAAGCAGGACGGGCAGGACGACAAGCTGCAGTCGGTGTGCAGCACCGCGCTCGAACTGTTCCGCCAGCTGTCGGTGCTGCTCAAGCCGGTGCTGCCGCATCTGGTGGCCGAGGTCGAGCGCTTCCTGAACATCGCGCCGCTGGGCTGGGACGACTTCGGCCGCACGCTGACCGCCGGCCACACCATCAACGAATACAAGCACCTGATGACCCGCATCGACCCCAAGCAGGTGGTCGCGCTGGTCGACGCCAACAAGGAATCCCTGGTGAATACGCAAGCTCCCGCCGCCGCGCCGGCCAAGACCGAAGCGCCGAAGAAGGCCGAAGCCCCGGCCGCCGATGCCGGCGCCCACATCTCGATCGACGATTTCTCCAAGGTCGAACTGCGCATCGCGAAAATCGTCGCCGCCGACCACGTCGAAGGCGCGGACAAGCTGCTGCGCCTGCAGCTGGACATCGGCGAGGAACGTCCGCGTCAGGTGTTCGCCGGCATCAAGTCGGCCTACGACCCGGCGGCGCTGGTCGGCCGGCTGACCGTGATGGTCGCCAACCTCGCACCGCGCAAGATGAAGTTCGGCATGTCGGAAGGCATGGTGCTGGCGGCCTCCGACGACAAGGGCGAGGTACCGGGGCTGTTCATCCTGTCGCCGGATTCCGGCGCGCAACCGGGCATGCGCGTCAAGTAGGCTGCGGCGATGGACGAGAGCGAGATCGAAGCCCTGCGTTTCGCGATCAGCGGTCGCGTGCAGGGCGTGTTCTTCCGCGCCTCCATGGTCGAGCAGGCGCGCCGTCTCGGGCTGACCGGCTGGGTGCGCAATCGCCGCGACGGCTCGGTCGAAGCCTACGCGGTAGGCCGTCCGGCGGCGCTCGATGCGCTGGTGGCCTGGGCCGAGACCGGCCCGCCCGCCGCCCGCGTCGACGCCTGCGTCGTGTCGCCGGCAGAGGCCGACGCCGCACTGCAAGACTTCACGCAAGCCGCGACGGTCTGAGCTTTCGCCCGCAGATCGCCGCGCAAACCCGCTCCGGTTGGTGCACTGCCGCCATGGCAGCGCGTCATGACTTCCTTTCCGCACAGGTCTAGCTTCACATCAGGCGCGCACATGGACGCGACCCACTCATGTGGAGGAGACAACCATGCTGCCAACGGAGGAAGCGTGTTTCCGCGCCGTGTTGCGCGCCTGCCAGGATCACGCCGACGCGATGCTCGCGTGCGGCAGCCCGCCGCGACCGACTGCGCTGATGGCGCAGCTGGATCACGGGCGCATCACCGACGCCGCGCTGGCCCGCATGGACATGCTGGACGAGGCATCGGTGGTGCGTTTCGTGCAGGAAACCATCGCCGAGCCGGGCATCGACCTGATCGGCCTGAGCTGCGTGCTGCGGCTGGCCGAGTTCGACGACGACGCGCCGGATTCGCCGCCGGTCACGCGCGACGTGGTGCTCATCTACCTGGTGTCCAAGGAGCGCGAAACCTGGGTCGCCAACGACATCGACGCTGACGGCCGCCGCCTCGCCCGCGGCACGCTGGACCTCAGCCGCGGCAGCAACACCTTCATTGCAGCACCGGTGCTGATGCACTGAGCGCACGCGGTCTGCGCGGCATCCGCCATGAGCGCGGGTGCTCATCTGCCTCGCATGTTCTCTTACCCTGCGGCGCCCGCCGCAGCGGCCGTAAATCCCTGTATCCGCCCGGAAAGTGAAGCGCACGCGCGGCTGACGCCCAGCCTCGCGCAGGGTGCGGCGATACCGCCCGACTCGCTGTCAGGCGCGACGCTGCCAAGCCGCCCGATGGTCGGTACGGACGCTTGCAGGCCCGCCTGCGCGCGTCGCCGACTGCACGTGGGCACGTGCGCGCGCTTCACTTTCCGGGTGGCACATCGAGGTCAGAATCCAGGAGGCACAGAACCGTGAAGGTCGCCGCCAGCACCGTACAGCTTGAGTCCTCGCACGCCGAGTCGCGGCGTCTGCAGGTATCCGAACGACTTGAAATGTGGACCGGCGAGCGTCGCCGCCCGGCGACCGACGGCCCACCCCCGTCGCGCAGCGAGGCGCGCATCAGCCTGTCGCCAGCGGCGCTCGCCGCGCAGCAGGCCGATCCGGTCGAGGCGCCGGACGGCATCGAGGAGGCCGTGCGCAACGATCCCCGGCTGTCGCTGCTCATCATGATGATAGAGAAGATCACCGGCCAGCCGGTGCGCTGGCTGCGCAGCGCGGACCTGCCGACCGAGGCGCCGCCCGCGTCGTCCAGCACCGCGGCCGCGGCGCAGTCGCAGGCGCCGCAGCGCGCCGGCTGGGGTATCGAGTACGACTACCACGCCGAATACAGCGAATCTGAAACCACGCGCTTCGCCGCCGAAGGCACGGTGCGCACCGCCGACGGGCGCGAGATCGCCTTCAAGCTCGAAAGCGAGATGTCGCGCAGCTTCAGCATGAGCGTCAGCGAATCCTTCCGTGCTGGCGACGCCGTGCTGAAAGACCCGCTGATGCTGGACTTCGCCGGTCCGGCGGCGGCGCTGTCCGACGTCCGCTTCGCTTTCGATCTCGACGCCGACGGCAGCAAGGAGCAGGTGCCGCTGGCCGGAGGTCGCGGCATGCTGGCGTTCGACCGCAACGGTAACGGCCGCATCGACGATGGCCGCGAACTGTTCGGACCGACCACCGGCAATGGTTTCGAGGAACTGGCCGCACTGGACGAGGACGGCAACGGCTGGATCGATGAAGCCGACAGTGGCTTCGCGCAGCTGCGGCTGTGGCGTCCGGACGCGGAAGGCGGCGGCACGCTGCAGACGATGAAGCAGGCCAACGCCGGCGCCTTCTATCTTGGCCGCGTCGACACGCCGTTCAGCCTGCGCAATGCCGCCAACGAAACACTGGGCGAAATGCGCGCGACCGGCGTCTACCTGCGCGAGGACGGTACTGCGGGTAGCGTGAGCCAGGTCGATCTGAGCGTCTGAAGACGCTTCCGCCGCTTCGGCGGCGCCGTCAGACCAGCAGGCCGAACAGCTGCCGCGACAGCGCGTCGATCAGGTAGAGCACGATCTGCAGGATGAGGATGAGCACCAGCGGCGACAGGTCGACGTTGGCGATCGGCGGCATCACGCGCTGTATCGGCTGCAGGAAGGGCCGGGTCAGCGCATTCATCATGCCGCCGATCGGATTGCCCGGTGATACCCAGCTCATCACCGCGGAAATGATGAGCACGATGATCAGGAACCACACCGACAGTCGCGCGATCTCGATCACGCCGCGCAGCAGCGCGAGCAGGATCAGGCCGTCGGCGCCGATGCTTCCGTGCAGCAGCGCACCGACCAGGATCAGCGCCACCTGGATCAGCCAGGCCGCCACCAGCGTCGCCGTGTCCAGGCCGAACATCGCCGGCACCACCCGACGCGCCGGCAGCACCGCCCAGTCGGTGGTCTGGATCACGAAGGCACCGAGCTGGTTGCGGAAGCTTACGCGCGCCCATTGCATGTAGAAGCGGGCCAGCAGCAGCGTGGTGATGAAACTGGCGACGGCGTTGAGGACGAGCAGGGTCAGGTCGGTCAGCATGGGTTCGTGTCGTGGTCGTATCGCGTGAAGACAGTGGTGGCCGGGCGCCGGTTCAGGCGGCGCCGAGCTGATCGCCCAGTTCCGCGCCGCGCGCGGCGGCGGCGGCCAGCGCACGCACGATGGCGTCGCCGACCGCGTCGGCGTTCATCGACTTCAGTGCAGCCTCGGTGGTGCCGCCCTTCGACGTCACCCGTTCGCGCAGCGTGGCCGGCGATTCCGGGCTCTGCGCAGCCAGCGCCGACGCGCCGGTGAAGGTGGCGATCGCCAGTTCGCGTGCCTGATCGGCGGTAAGTCCCAGTGCCTCGCCACCGCGCACCAGGGCCTCGATGAAGTAGAACACATAGGCCGGGCCGCTGCCGGACACCGCGGTGACGGCGTCGATCAGCTTCTCGTCGTCCACCCACACCGTGCGGCCCACGGCCGACAGCAGTTCTTCGGCGCGCGCGCGCTCGGCTTCACCGACCGCGGCGTCGGCGTACAGGCCGGTCACGCCAAGTCCGATCAGCGCCGGTGTGTTCGGCATCGCACGCACCATGCGTGCGCGGCCGCCGAGCCAGCGACCGATGTCGCCCGCGCGCAGGCCGGCGGCGATGCTGAGTACCGTCTGCCCGTCGATCAGCGGTGCGATGCTGGCGCACACCTCGCGCATCTGCTGCGGCTTGACCGCGAGTACCAGCAGGTCGCAGCCGGCCGCACTGGCGTCCAGCGCCTCGATTGCACGCACACCGAATTCGCGCGCCAGCCGCTCGCGGCTGTCGGCCTGGAGTTCGACCACGGCAATGTCGGCGGCGATGGCGCCGCGCTTCAACATGCCGCCGATCAGCGCGCTGGCCATATTGCCGCCGCCGATGAAAGTGATCCGCATCAGACTGCCCCACAGAAAGAGGGCCCGCAGGTCGGGCCGCAGGGCGCTATGGTAACCGCGCCTGCCTTGCCGACGTGGACGTGCGCGAGGTGCGACGAAGCGTCCGGTCTGCGATGCTCCCATGAAGCGCGTTTCCGGGCGGGTCATCCGGTCCGTCCGACGCGCTGTCCGACAGGCCTGAAACGGACGCCGGGTGGCCGCGATCTCATTCCGTGGGCGAGGGCCGTGTGCACGTGAAAGGACAATGGCGCTATGCTGCGCGACCTGCTAACGCGTCGAGGGACTTGTCCGATGCATACCCGGAGTGCAGTGCCGGCAGTGGCCGACACATCCTGCGAACGACCTGAAGAACGGATGCATGCAGCCATCCGTGACAGCGTGCTTGCTACCGTACCTTGCGAACATGTCTACATGCGCGACGTGTTCCCGTCCGATTTCTATGCCCGTCTTCTTGCATCGATGCCGGCGCGCGATCGCTTTCACGATCTGCGCCACAAGGACGCGATGCGTGCCGATGGCAGCAGTGCCCGCCTGCGCATGTACCTTTACCCGGAACAGCTGTGGCGCTTGCCGGCCGGGCAGCGCGCAATGTGGTCGGCCGTGTCGCGCACGCTGCGCGCGCGCGCGCTGCGCGCGCGCGCGCTGCAGGACGCGTTCAAGCAGAAATTCCGGCATTCGCTCGAAACCCGCTTCGGCCGTTCCATCGACCGGCTGAATTTCTACCCGATTCCCATCCTGGTTCGTGACCAGCCGGGCTATCGCATCGGCATTCATGCCGATGTGCCGGCGAAGGCGATCACGGTGCAGTTCTATCTGCCCCGGGATACCTCGCAGCGGCATCTCGGCACCGTGTTCCACCACGGCAGCAGCGGCCCGGACGCGGAACGCACGGTGGCCATGGATTTCCTGCCGGCCAGCGGCTATGCCTTCGCGGTCGTCGAGAAGGAGAGCTGGCACAGCGTGCGCCAGACCAGCGAAGCCGACGGCGAGCGGGCGTCCATCATGCTCACCTACTACGTGCAGGACACGCCCAAGGCCTGGTTCAAGCGGCGCTACGACCGTTTCCGCAGCTTCTTCGGCGTCGGGCCGAAAGGCTGAGCGGAGACGCGGCAGGCCCTCGGGTACGGCCGCGATCGGTGGGAGCGAGCTTGCTCGCGATAGCGGCCCGAAGCGGAGTGGTGGGTGCCTTCGATCACTGCCGCGTCGCGGCCAGGGCCGCTCCCACAAGAATCGCTTGAGATCCGCCACCGGAGCCCGTTTTTGTGGGAGCGAGCCTGCTCGCGATAGCGGCCCGAAGCGGAGTGGGTGCCTTCGATCACTGCCGCGTCGCGGCCAGGGCCGCTCCCACAAGAATCGCTTGAGATCCGTCACCGGAGCCCGTTTTTGTGGGAGCGAGCCTGCTCGCGATAGCGGCCCGAAGCGGAGTGGGTGCCTTCGATCACTGCCGCGTCGCGGCCAGGGCCGCTCCCACAAGAATCGCTCGCGATCCGTCACCGGAGCCTGTTTTTGTGGGAGCGAGCCTGCTCGCGATAGCGGCCCGAAGCGGAGTGGGTGCCTTCGGTCACTGCCGCGTCGCGGCCAGGGCCGCTCCCACAAGAATCGCTTGAGATCCGCCACCGGAGCCCGTTTTTGTGGGAGCGAGCCTGCTCGCGATAGCGGCCCGAAGCGGAGTGGGCGCCTGCGATCACCGCTGCATCGCGGCCAGGGCCGCTCCCACAAGAATCGCTTGAGATCCGTCACCGGAGCCCGTTTTTGTGGGAGATTCTATGTTTCGCCGCAAGCGTTTTCGTGCTGTTTCGGGACATAGTCGGCCGCATTCCTCATCAGTGAGAAAGCAACGCGCGCAAGCTTGCGGGCCAGCGCGACGAGCGCCTGAGTGCGGCTGAATCCGCGCTGGAGCATGCGCTGGTAGAACGGCTGCCAGGTCGTGGATCGGCTGGCCGCCATGGCGGCGTTGTAGAGCAGGCGGCGCATCTCCGAGTCGCCCTTCT
>JAVEVQ010000160.1:0-3278 GCA_034004945.1 Methyloversatilis sp.
TACGCGCCGGGGCTCGGCTATTACAGCGGCGCGCTGCAAAAGTTCGGCCACGACGGCGATTTCGTCACCGCGCCGGAGCTGACGCCGCTGTTCGGCCGCAGCCTCGCCCGCCAGCTGGCGGAACTGATGGCGCTGAGCGCGCCGCACCTGATCGAGGCGGGCGCCGGCAGCGGCCGCCTGGCGGTCGATGTGCTGGCCGAGCTCGACCGGCTGGGCGCCGCACCGCAGAGCTATCGCATTCTCGAACTGTCGGCCGACCTGCGCGCCCGCCAGCAGGCGCTGATCGCCGCCGAACTGCCGCATCTGAGCGCACGCGTGAGCTGGCTGGACAGTCTGCCCGACGCGTTTGACGGCGTCGTGATCGGCAACGAGGTGCTCGACGCGATGCCGGTCGAACGCCTGCGCAACGCGGCTGGCCGCATCGAACAGGCGGGGCTGGCGCTCGACCCGTCCGGGCAGCCGGCGCTGGACTGGCGCCCGGCGCCCGCCGGACTGGCCGACGAAGCACGCGTGCTCGGATTCACCGACGGCTACGACAGCGAAATCAACGTCGCCGCCCGCGCCTGGGTGGCCGAGTGGGCGCGTCGCATCGGCCGCGGCGCGCTGCTGCTGATCGACTACGGCTTCCCGCAGGCCGAGTACTACCACCCGGACCGCCGCAGCGGCACGCTGATGTGCCACTACCGCCATCACGCGCACACCGACCCGCTGTGGATGCCCGGACTCAACGACCTGACCGCGCACGTCGATTTCACCGCCGTCGCCCAGGCCGCCTTCGACGCCGGCATGTCGCTGGCCGGCTACACCAGCCAGGCGAACTTCCTGCTGAACTGCGGCGTGCTCGAACTGCTGGACCGCGACGCCGACGCGCTGAGCCGGGCAAAGCAGAACGCGGCGCTGAACCAGCTCACCTCGCCGGCCGAAATGGGCGAGCTGTTCAAGGTGATCTGCATGACCCGCAACATCGATGCGCCGCTGACCGGCTTCTCGCGCGGCGACCGCAGCCACACGCTGTAGCGCCTTTCAGAAACCGATCTTCTTCTGCCGCGTCGCGCGGCCCGCTTCGAGGTCGGCCGGCAGCAGATGGTCGCGGTGCGCCAGCTTGGCGTTGCCGAAAGCGGCCAGCAGCACCTTGCGCATGTCGCGCGGCGGCACGCCGGCCAAGCGGTCGATCACGTCTTCCGGTGCCTCCGGCGCGAATCCCCAGTCGTGCGAGGCGACCAGTTCCTCGTACAGCGTGCGCGCGATAATGCAGGCCTGATCGTGGTCCGGCCGCGGCACGGTGTACACGTTCATCCGGCTCAGGATGGGTTCGGGAATCGAACGCTCGTCGTTGGCGGTGGAGACCCACATGATGTGGCTGGCGTCGATGTCGACTTCGACGAATTCGTCCTTGAACTGACGCGCGGTGTCCTGCTCCAGCAGCCCGTACAGCGCACCCATCGGGTCGTAGCGCGCGTCGCCGCCCGCCTTGTCGACCTCGTCCAGCACCACCAGCGGGTTGGCGTAGTCGCCGCACACCAGCGCCTGCGCCACCTTGCCCGGCTTGGCGTGTGACCACTGCGACGAGGCGCCGCTCAATATCCAGCCGGCAGTGAGCGAGGACATCGACACGAACTCGAAGCCGGTGCCGAGCACATTGGCCAGCTGGCGCGCGAAATGGGTCTTGCCGATGCCCGGCTCGCCGAGCAGCAGGATGGGCGTGAAGTTCATCGGCTCGTTGCCGGCCACCGCCAGCGCCAGATAGCGCTTCAGGTCGTCCAGCACCGGCGTGAAATTGGGGCAGCGGGCGTAAAGCGGGTCGAGGCCGTCGAACGAGGACGGCTTGACCACGTAGCGCACGCCGCCCAGCGTCTTCATCTTGCCGTAGAAGGCGGTCAGCGCCTCATTGCGCGCCCCGCTGCCGGACTCCATCGCCCGGTCCACATCACCCACGTCGTAGATTTCGCGGCATTCCGCCAGAGGAATCCGAATGTCCGCCCCGTCCATGATGGCTTGCCTCCTGCTGTCCGAACATGATTCAACGTCTCGTCCGACCGGAAACTGAACGGCCGGCACACACCCCACTGAAACGAAGCATCATCCGCGCCACGTCACATCGGTGACGGCACGATGAGCTTGGCCAGCGTCGGGAAACGGCTGGGCTGGCCGAGCAGCAGTCGCACCAGCTCGTCCAGCCATTCGCTGCCGCGGTCTTCGGCCGGCGGCACGTAATCGACCAGACCGAAGCGCTCGACGTTCTGCAGCGTCAGGCGCAGCGTCAGCGTACGGTAGTCGGCATTCAGCTCGACCCGGCCGCGCACCTCGGGTGCCACGTCGAAAATCTGCGCGCGCAACCGGTTCAATTCGTCACGCGCCGGCTGTTCCTCGAAGCGCAGACCGTGCTCGCGCAGCGCCAGACGCAGCGCATCCGCCGCCAGCGGATCGCGCTCGCAGCGCAGCACCGCCTGGCCGCGCAGCAGCCAGGACAAGGACACGCGCACCAGCTGGTCGGGCGCCTCGGCGCCGCGGTTGCGGGTGTTCACATCCGACGCCTGCCAGGCCAGGCCACGCAGCACGCCCAGACCGAGCAGCGGATAGTCGCGCGCCACCTGCGGCTTGATCACGTTGAGCTGAGCGCTCAACTGGGTGAGATAGTCGCGCACCAGCAGCAGGCGGTCGGACAGCGCCTGTTCCGCTTCGGTGCGGACCGCACGTTCGCCGCGCTGCATCTGCGCCGTATGGGCGCGAATGCGCTGTGCCTCGCCGGCGAGATCGGCCAGCAGCGAGGACGCAGCGACAGGTGGATCGGCAGGCGCCGGCGCCGCCCGCTGCACAGCCGGCGCCGATGGTGGGGGCGCTTGCAGCGGCGCCGGCGTCTCGTGCAGCGTGGGGAAGGCGACGGCCGGCGGCGCCTGTTCGCGCAACGGTCGCTGCGCCGACGCGGACGCCGCCTGCCCGATCGACGGTTGCGGCGCGCCACGCGCGGAGAAGGCGTCGATGTCGGCCGCCAGTTCGGCCAGCACGTCCTCGACCGGCGCCTTCGGCTTGCCCGATTGCCCGCGCCGCAGGACGGGTTCCGGCACGGAATCGGCCGGCCGCATGTCGGGCAGCGGATCGACGTCGCGGGCGACCGGGACGGCCTTTACACCACGCAGCGCTTCGGCCAGTGCCGATGCGTCGGCATAGCGCTCGATCGGCGACTTGGCCAGCGCCCTCATCACGACCCGGTCGAGATCCGGCGGCACGTCGGGATCGATCGCGCTGGGCGTCGGCGTCGGCGCGTAGGCGATGTTCTC
>JAVEVQ010000161.1:0-3265 GCA_034004945.1 Methyloversatilis sp.
CCGCCGGCGATCTGCCCGAGTTCGAATGGCGCGACGAACTGCTGCTGCTGTGGCGTCTGGCCGAAGTGCTCGAAGCCGGCCGCGGCAAGCCGTCGGCCAATGGCGGGCAGATGGATTTCAACTTCTATGTCGATTGGGAACAGACGACCGAGGACGGCGAGGGCCGCGTCGACATCCTGCGTCGCGCGCGCGGCAGCCCGCTGGACAAGCTGGTGGCCGAACTGATGATCGTCGCCAACAACACCTGGGGCGCCGATCTGCGCGACGCCGGCATCCCGGCGCTGTACCGCGCCCAGGGCGCCGGCAAGGTGCGCATGACCACGGTCGCCGCGCCGCACGAAGGTCTGGGTGTCGATTGCTACGCCTGGTCGACCTCGCCGCTGCGTCGCTACGTCGACCTGGTGAACCAGTGGCAGCTGATCGCGCTGCTGCGCAGCGAGCCGCCGGTGTTCCCGCCGAAGTCGGAAGCGCTGCTGGCGGCGCTGCGCGACTTCGAACTGGTGTACGCCGCCTACGCCGATTTCCAGCGCGCAATGGAGCGCTACTGGTGCCTGCGCTGGCTGCGCCAGCGGGCGGCGGCCGGCGACAACTCGCCGCTGTCGGCCATCGTGTTGCGCGAATCGCTGGTGCGGCTGGAGCAGATTCCGCTGGTGCTGCGCTGCCCCAGCCTGCCGGCGCGAGATCCGCGCGCGCGGGTCGAAGTCGAGGTGGAGCACATCCACCTGCTCGACAACGATGCGCGTGCCCGCTGGGTCGGCGACCTGGCCGCGCTGACCGGCGCCGCCGCGGTGTCGGAGGAAGAACTGGCGGAGGAAATCGCCGAAGCCGAGCTGCCGCCGGAGACGCCGGCCGCCGAGGCGCCGATGCCTGAAGTGACGCCCGCGGCGCCGGAAAGCGGCGAGGCGGACTGAAGCTTACTGATATTCCTCAAGCCACCCGGTCGAGAACGCGCCTTCTCCAGCCGATCAGGCCGAGCCCCGCTGCTAGCATGAGGGGCGATGCCGGCTCCGGTACCTCGGCAACCTGAATGGACAGCGTCAGTGCGGTGCTGTTGATGCTGAATATCGCCGAGGCATCGTTGCCCGGATCGAACGAAAGCTGAAGACCGGTGACGCTGAGGTGCCTGAAGCTCTGAATCAGGAAGGAGTCGGTCTCGAGACTGAAGAAGCCGGCGCGGAGCCCCGCGTTGTCGATGACCGTGGTTTTCGTGAGTGCATGGTCGATGGCACCGATCACCCGGCCGTCTGCGACCAGCCAGCCCTGAAGCGATGCCCGGCTGAGCGCGTTTCCGGTTTCAGAGAAGACGAGGTCGTCTACGCTGATGGCCACCGCAGCGGCCAGTGGCAGGTCACGCCTTGGCGACACCTCAAAGGACGACAGCCGATGCAAACGTGGCTCACCATTGGCCTGGATCTCATCGGTGAACTGAACGCCGGGGCCGTGCTCGGTGGCCATGTGCACGTACGAAAGGAAGTGTCCGGGGACTGACACCACATAGTCCGGATACTCGGCGCGGAAACTCCAGCCTGCATCTTCAGCCTGTGCGCACGTCCAGGAGATGGACAGCAGGAGGCCGACAACAAGTCGGCGGGCATTGCGAGCTGACATGTGTGGCGCTCTGCGAAGACGATGTGCTCACGATGCCGGTCGAATGTTGCGAAGCTGTTTCGACGCCTGCCGTCGCGGAAAAGGCTGTTCAACATTGGCTTGATCGAAGCCATGTCCGAGTGCGGAACGGTCGGGCAACCCGTGTCGCCCGTTCACGGCCTGATTCAGGCCTGATCGCCAACCATTCAGCCCGAACTGCCGGTGACCCCGCCGGAGAGCGGCGAGGCGGACTGAGCGCGCGGCGGTCGCCGCGTTGCCGCCGCTTGACCCCGATCAAGGTGTGGCGGATTGCATCGATTCATTCGGTGTCCTGTGCTCAAGCCCGAGGGGCGGGCGACGTTAAGCGGTGGGTAGGCCGACTTTCGAGGACCCCGAATCATGCCCAGCCCAGCCCCAGCTCGCGCAACTTCCATCGCCGCCCCCGTTGCGGTTCGCCCGCCTCTGCCGCTGACCCGGCTGACAGCCGGTCTCCTGCTGATCGCCGGGGTCTGGTACTGCGCCCAGGCGACCGCTGCCGATCTGCCGACCGGCGGCCAGATCGTGTCGGGAAGCGGCGCCGTCACGCAGTCGGGCAGCACGATGACCGTACAGCAGGACAGCGCGCGACTGGCCATCGACTGGTCGGGTTTCTCGATCGGCGCCGGCCATACCGTCAATTTCGTTCAGCCTTCGGTGACGTCGGTCGCGGTGAACCGCGTGACCGGCGGTGAGGTGTCGGTGATCCAGGGCGCCTTGAACGCCAACGGCCAGGTGTTCCTGATCAATCCGAACGGTGTGCTGTTCTCGCCCAGCGCCCAGGTGAACGTCGGCGGCATCGTCGCGTCGACGCTGGACATGAGCGAAGAGGGCCCGGGGCGCTATCGCCTGTCCGGCGCCAGTGCGAATGCAGTCATCAACCAGGGCAATATCCGCGCCGCTGACGGCGGCACGATCGCGCTGGTCGCCGCGCGGGTGATCAACGAAGGCACGCTGACCGCCAACGCCGGCCGCGTAATGCTCGGTGCCGGCGCGACGGTCACGCTGGATCTGGGCGGGCCGGTCAAGCTGGAGGTGAACGAGGCCGCGCTGGACGCGCTCATCGTCAACGGCGGCGCCATCCGGGCCGACGGCGGGCAGGTCATGCTGACCGCCCGCGCAGCCGGCGACCTGGTTTCCACGGTGATCAATCACAGCGGCATCATCGAAGCACGCACCCTGGCGACCGGTGAGACGGGCGAAATCCTGCTGCTCGGTGACATGGAAAACGGCCGCATCGAGATGTCTGGCCGTCTCGACGCCAGCGCGCCGGATGGCGGCGACGGCGGCTTCATCGAAACCAGCGCCGCACAGATCGATCTGGCACCCGACCTGATCGTGACCGCGGCGGCGCCTGCCGGGGCATCCGGCCTGTGGCTGATCGATCCGACCGACATCACGATCGCGGCCAGCACGTGCACCGGCACCAACTGCATTGCCGCCGACACGATAGCGAGCACGCTCAACGGCGGCACCGATGTCAGCATTGCTACCGCAGCGGCCGGCGGTCAGGCCGGCAACATCACGGTCAATGCGCCGATCAGCTGGAGTTCGAACAAGCTGTCGCTGAGTGCGCACAACAACATCCTGATCGGCGGGACACTGGAAGCCACCGGTACTGGTTCGCTGCATTTCGCCTACG
>JAVEVQ010000071.1:0-15214 GCA_034004945.1 Methyloversatilis sp.
GCGTTAGGCAGTAAGCACATGGCACCCGAAGATCAACCTGATGTCAAATTTACGATCACGTCCGACGAAGCAATTGTCTTGTTTGAGTTTCTTCAACGATTCAGCAACACGGAAAAATTGGGCATCGAAGATCAGGCTGAAGAACGGGCACTATGGAACCTCTGCTGCGTTTTTGAAAAGTACCTAACCATGCCGTTTGATAAAGACTATCCAGAGTTGTTGCGTGAAGCACGAGGGCGGTTGCGCGATGAACCCTAGTCCAAAGCCTAACCTGGCGGTCAAGTTCGCTCCGCTGCGCTACGCTGGGACTGCGCTAAAGCGCAGCCCCTTACCTTCACGTTAGCCATCGGAGATCCTCATGCGCAACAACTTGGTCGCTTTTGGCGCCGCGCTATTCGGTCAAGCTGCAATGGCGCAAGCCGTTTTGGATGAACAAGATGCGATGCTCTACCTGGAGTCACTCGCCATTCCAAAGAAAGCTGCCGTTTGCGCTAAGCGCGTTGAGGAATTCAGCGTCAAGTTCGATCCGTCATTTGTGAAGTGGCGCAGAGCGAACGAGAAGCAAATTCAAAGAGGCGAGCAGTTTCTTCGGTCTGCTGCTGCGGCAGAGAACAGAGACTTCAAGTCCAATGTTGAGGCGGTCACAGATGAGGCCGCAAAACTCTTGTCGTCGGCCACACAGTCAATCGTGAAAGAGAACTGTGAAGCATTGCTCGGGATCGTTGGCGCTATCTGAAACCCGATGGCTAACCTTTCCTTCCACGGGACTGCCTGCGGCAGCCCGTGAAGTCAAACGTTAGGCGGCACAGCAAACACCCATGGACGCGCTGTACTCGGAATTGAAGCCAGACGTTGGCGCCGTTGCCAACCCACTCTTCGAGCTGTCGGAGAAGCTACTCCGAAAGCTTGGCAACTTCCTGCCACACGCGGTCGCGCTCACAGAGGCCGGAGAAGTCAGAGTCGTAGCCGCAGCGCCAGACCAGACCAACGACAAGTCCACTTCAGTCGAGGTCTTGCCGCTTCTACACGACGGCTTGCGTCAACTCTCTCGAGAAACGCCTCTCAAGGCCGTCGGTGTCGCGGAGAACGTCACCGTTGCGCTCGAGGGTCAGAATCCAACCAAGGCCATCAAGGTTCAGTTCGAACACAAGCGTGGCCTTGTCGTTGGAGTCACTCAGTCGTTCGCCTTCAAGCACCTCGAGAGAATTCAGAAGGCGGTCGCTGTAGTCGCACCCATGGTCGAGGCACTACCGATCGTCGGTCCAGCGGCCAAACGAGTAGGCCTAACTGACGCAACCAAGCTCTCCAGCGCGATCGTAGCGGCTACCGAAGGGACAAAGGCCACGGTCATCCAACTTCAAGAGGCAATTCGAAAGGGTGATCTGCGAGAGATCAAGAAGTATGGAAGGCAGCTCGAGGAGGCTGTAGCTAGCCTGAAACTGGCCCTCCGGAACGAAGCCGATGCCTAACCCTTCGTTCAAGAATTGGGTTGACTCGCATTGTCGCTAAATCAGGGCCGTGGCCTAACTGTCGGTTCAACGCGGACGCCAACACTGGCCATGCCTTCGGCATTTTCATGGCCAGTTTTGGTGCCCTCCGCCTTCGGCTCCGGCGCCGGTTAACCTGGGCGTTGGCGCGCATGAGAGGGTTCGGCAACAAAGTCTGGAGCTGGAAGCATCGTCGCAGCGCGTGGTGCGACATGTCGGAGCAGGAGTTGCGTGTAGTTATTCGTGCTGCTGCTGCGAGAGAGAGAAACAAATCAATGTCGTCAAAGTCGTTGCATCGGAGCACGCGTTTGGCTGCGGTAGCCCTTTACAGACGCAAGTTTGGTGAGTCCGAGTTTCTGCAGCAGTTCTCTGCGCGGAAGCTCCCGCAATTCAAGCGCATGTGGCTTCCCGGAGGCTATGCGTATTGGAAGGAGCGCTCCAACAATGCGGTCAAACCGACCGCCTACTCGCTGCGCTCGCAGGCGCCGGCTTACTGCTGGCGTTGGGCGCTAAAAGACAACGGCCCCGCACGCTCGTAACGCACGGGGCCGCTGCGGGCATGTCGCTACTTCAGAGCATCGAGGCCAGCCCCGAAGTTGATATGAAACGGCAGCCCATCAAGCACGAGTGCCGGCACGGACTTCACCCCGGCAGCCTCGGCTTCCTTGAGCCGGCCCTTTTGCTGTCCCAGATGCACGATCTCAAGGTTGAAGCGGGAGCGGTCAAGTGCTTCCGCCACGTTCTGCTCCGCTTCGACGCACACAGAGCAACCTGCGTGGTAGAAAACTGCCTTCTTCGCCATGGTGCAACTCCTTACGGTTGTGGTTGTGACCGAGCGTCACACACACTATTCTTCATATCCGTAACCATCTGAAAAGAAGGCACAAAATGGTTCCCGCCAACAAAACGGTTCCTGCCCAGCCTACGCGCATCACCGCACTGCTGGAGGACGTATTGGGCTGCAAGTGGTCTTGGAGCATCTTGCGCGCCATTCACACCGGCACTATCCGCCCCGGACAGATCGAGCGGGCCATTCCCGGCCTTTCTACCAAGGTGCTCAACGAGCGCCTGAAAAAGCTTGTCGCGCATGGCGTTCTCGAAAAAACGGAGTTCCCAGAAGTCCCTCCGCATGTCGAGTATGGTTTCACGGAGCTTGGCAACAAGTTTCTGGCGGTGTTGCAGCAAGTCGAGGCATTGGAGCGTGAGCGCGCCCAACAATGCACTTCAGCGGACGTGTCCGCTTCGCGGCCACGCCGCTGAGTTTGGGCGTTGAGGCTGTAGAGAAGCCCTTCCCGTGACCGTTCGCATCGTCAGACTTGGAACACCGCGCTTCGAGGACGAAGGCCTGCGCATCGGAACCGTCCGGCGCCCGCCTCGCGGTGTTCCGAAGAGCGAATTCGCCAGCCAGAACTGGTACGACGTCTGGTTTCCGAACCTGGCACCGAGCGCGCCGACGATCAAGCTCGCGCAGGGCGCCACGACACCGTCGGACTGGGCCGCCTTCGTCCGGACCTACCGCGCCGAGATGGCACATCCTGATGCGAGCCACGCGATCACGCTGCTGGCGGCGCTGTCTCACCAGACGAACTTCTCCGTGGGCTGCTACTGTCAGGACGAGGCGCGTTGCCACAGGTCGGTGCTGCGCGACCTGCTGGCTGCCGCGGGCGCCGTCATCCGGCCCTGAGGGCGGCGCCCCATGCGGCCGCCCCGCGCGGCACAGCGCAGGCATCCGGCGTCATGGAGGATGAAGGTCATGGCTTTCAGATCACTGACTCCGCGCAGACGATGTACCGCGCGAGACGCGCGGCGCCTCGCCGCGTGCGTTGGCAATTCGCCCCGGCTGGGCAGGCGCGCATGAGGTCCGATCCTCTCGTCGACGAAGCGTGCGCCGGCGAGCCGGAGCGACTCATCGTGCCTGCCGTCGACTCCATGCTTGCCGACGTGCGCGCCTGCACTTTGTGCGCCGGGCATCTGCCGCACGGGCCACGCCCCGTCCTGCAACTGCACCCGGCCGCTCGCATCCTCATCGCCGCCCAGGCACCGGGGCGCAAGGTGCACGAATCCGGCATTCCATTCGATGACGCCAGCGGTGACAGGCTACGCCGCTGGTTGGGCGTCACCGCCGAGGCGTTCTACAACCCCAGGCTGTTCGCCATCGTCCCGATGGGGCTGTGCTATCCCGGCAAGGGCAGTTCGGGCGATCTTCCGCCGCGTCCGGAGTGCGCACCCCGCTGGCGGCGTCCTCTGCTCGCGACGCTGCAATCCCTGAAGCTCACGCTGGTCGTCGGCCAGTACGCGGCGTCCTATCACCTGCCGCAGGCGCGATCCGGCCTCACGGACAGGGTGCGCAACTGGCGCCTTCACTGGCCCGATGTCGTGCCGCTGCCTCACCCGAGCCCCACCAACAATCGCTGGCTGGCGCGCAACAGGTGGTTCGAGGCCGAACTCGTGCCGGAGCTTCAGACGCTGGTCGCGCAGGTGCTGAGAGAGTGACCGTCCGCCCCGTCGTGCCGTGCCTCGCGCCTTCGCCGCCGTGCATGCCGTTGCTATGATTCCGCCCGGCCTCCGCCGAAGCGCGCGACGCCGTGTTTCGACATGCCCGATCGCGCCGTGAAGCGTCCGTCGATGCATGCGGAACGGATAACCTTTCCTGCTGCGCACGAACACCATGACATCTGAACAGGCCCAAGCACTGCGCGATCTGCTCGCCCGCCAGCCGGTGGCGGCGCTCGCCACACTCCACGACGGCGAGCCGGCGGTGTCCATGGTGCCCTGCGCGCTGTTGCCGGAAGGCCGTTTCGTCATCCACGTCAGCGCGCTGGCGAGCCATACCGCCGACATGCGCGCCCACCCCGAGGTCGCGCTGCTGATCACCGCGCCGCTGGCGGCCGGCGAGTCGCCGCTGGCGCTGCCGCGGCTGAGCGTGCGCGGGCGGGCCGAGCCCTGCCCGGCCGGCGCGCCCGACCACGACGCTGCGCGCACCGCCTATCTGGCACGGCTGCCGGAAAGCGAAGAGCTGTTCTCCTTCGGCGACTTTTCGCTGTTCGTCATTACGGTGCTGTCGGCGCGCTTCGTCGGCGGCTTCGCGCAGGCGCGCTCGCTCGCCGCTGCGGGCTTCGCCGACATCGTCGCCGGACGCGCCTGAAAGATTGTCGCCCGCCTTGTGGCGCGATGACGATATGCCTGGCGCACGACGCGCGCAGCGCCATGGCGTCGCATCCGAGGGACGAGCTCGAGGAGGATGTCAGATGAAAAGGACGATTCTTGCGTTGATGATGGCCGCGAGCGGCGCGGCCTGTGCCGACATCGTGGTGCCGGTCAGCGTGGTCGATGAACAGGGCGTCGGCACGCCAGTCGGCAACGTGACGATTTCGGAAAGCCGCTACGGTCTGGTGTTCACCCCGGCGCTGCAGGGCCTGCCGCCCGGCCTGCATGGTTTCCACGTGCGCCAGAACCCGAGCTGCGACGCGATGGACAAGGACGGCAAGCGGGTGCCGGCGCTCGCCGCGGGCGGCCATTACGACCCGGCGGGCAGCAACAGGCACGGCACGCCGTGGGGCGACGGTCATCTGGGCGATCTGCCGCCGCTCTATGTCGACGCGGGCGGCAACGCGACCCACCCGGTGCTCGCACCGCGCCTCAAGGCGGCTGATGTGGCCGGCCGCTCGCTGATGGTGCATGCCGGCGGCGACAACCACGCCGACCACCCGGCCCCGCTCGGCGGCGGCGGCGCGCGCGTGGCCTGCGGCGTGATTCGCTGAACCGCATTGCCGCTGATTGGGTCGCAGCCCGGCCGCATGAGGCAGGGCTGCGACAGTTGACCAGGGGCGCCGCAGCGCCGGATCGCGGATAATCCGGCATGACCTCTGCTGCTTCCCCCTCCCCCGACACCGCCTTCGACAGCCTGCCGCTGTCGCCCGACACCCTCGCCAACCTGCGCACGCTCGGTTTCGACGCGATGACGCCGGTGCAGGCCGCCGCGTTGCCCGTGGCGCTGGCCGGGCGCGACTTGATCGCGCAGGCCAAGACCGGCAGCGGCAAGACCGCCGCCTTCGCGCTGCCGTTGTTGGCCCGCTTGAACCCGCGCTGGTTCTCGCCGCAGGCGCTGGTGCTGTGCCCGACACGCGAGCTGGCCGACCAGGTGGCGAAGGAAATCCGCCGCCTGGCGCGCGGCACCGACAACATCAAGGTGCTCACGCTGTGCGGCGGCAGCAAGATCGGCCCGCAGGTCGACAGCCTGTCGCACGGCGCGCACGTCATCGTTGGCACACCGGGCCGCATCATCGACCACCTTGAGCGCGCCACGCTCGACCTGCGCGGCGTGAATACGCTGGTGCTCGACGAAGCCGACCGCATGCTGGACATGGGCTTCCTCGACGACATCACGCACGTCGCGCGCCAGTGCCCGCGCGAGCGGCAGACGCTGCTGTTCTCGGCCACCTTTCCGGACGGCATCGAGCGGCTGGCGGCGCAGTTCCTGCGCAAGCCCGAGCGCATCACGGTCGAGATGCAGCACGCCGAACACAAGATCCGCCAGCGTTTCTTCGAGGTCGACGAGGCGCAACGACCGGAGGCCGTGCTGCGCCTGCTGCGCCATTACCGGCCGGTCAGCACCATCGCCTTCTGCAACACCAAGCGGCGCTGCCGCGAGGTGGTGGCGGCACTGTGCGAGGCCGGCATCGAGGCGATCGAACTGTCGGGCGACCTCGAACAGCGCGACCGCGACCGCGCGCTGCTGCGCTTCGCCCAGCGCAGCGTGTCGGTGCTGGTGGCGACCGACGTCGCCGCGCGCGGGCTGGACATCGACGCGCTGGACGCGGTGATCAGCGTCGAGGTCACGCCGGACCCCGAGGTGCACGTGCACCGCATCGGCCGCACCGGTCGCGGCGACGCCGAAGGTGCCGCATGGGCACTGGCGGCCCCGTTCGAGAAGGTGCGCGCGCAGCGCATCGAGGAAGCGCAGGGTCGCCCGCTGGAGTGGGGCACACTGGCCGAGCTCGAAGCCAGCAGCGACGCGCCGCTGGTGCCGCCGATGGCCACGCTGCAGATACTGGGCGGCCGCAAGGAAAAGATGCGCCCCGGCGACGTGCTTGGCGCGCTCACCGCCTACGCCGGCTTCACCCGCGAACAGATCGGCCGCATCGACGTGACCGACTACCTCACCTTCGTCGCCGTCGACCGCAGCATCGCCAAAGAGGCGGTGCTGCGGCTGGACGGCGGCATGGTGAAGGGGCGGTATGTGAAGGTGAAGCTGGTGGAGGAGTAGGCCGGTGCAAGGCCGTGGAAGCGGACGCGGCCGCCGCGGTCGGCGGGCTTCGATACAGGCTGCATCGCGAGCAAGCTCGCTCCCACAGGCCCCGCTCCGGCGGCGAACAGGCGCGATCCTGTGGGAGCGACCTTTGGTCGCGATACGGCGCTGGCGGGCCGCCCGGCTTCGATTCAGGCCGCAATCGCGAGCAAGCTCGCTTACACAGAACCCGGCTCCGGCCGCGATCAGGGCGCGATCCTCGTGGGAGCGACCTTTGGTCGCGATGCGGCGTTGGCGGGCCGCCCGGCTTCGATTCAGGCCGCTGTCGGGGTCAAGACCCCTCCCACAGAACCCCGCCGAGGCTCAGCCGCGGGTCTGGCTCGGACTGCAGTTCTGGCTCAGCTCCTGTGGGAGCGACCTTTGGTCGCGATGCGGCGTTGGCAGGCCGCCCGGCTTCGATTCAGGCCGCTGTCGGGGTCAGAAGACCCCTCCCACAGAACCCCGCCCAGGCTTCAGCCGCGGGTCTGGCTCGGACCGCAGTTCTGGCTCAGCTCCTGTGGGAGCGACCTCTGGTCGCGATGCGGCGTTGGCGGGCCGCCCGGCTTCGATTCAGGCCGCTGTCGGGGTCAAGACCCCTCCCACAGAACCCCGCCGAGGCTCAGCCGCGGGTCTGGCTCGGACTGCAGTTCTGGCTCAGCTCCTGTGGGAGCGACCTCTGGTCGCGATGCGGCGCTGGCGGGCCGCCCGGCTTCGATTCAGGCCGCTGTCGGGGTCAGAAGACCCCTCCCACAGAACCCCGCCCAGGCTTCAGCCGCGGGTCTGGCTCGGACCGCAGTGCTGGCTCAGCTCCGGTGGGAGCGACCTTTGGTCGCGATGCGGCGTTGGCGGGCCGGCGGCTTCGATTCAAGCCGCAATCGCGACCAAAGGTCGCTCCCACAAAACCCGGCTCAGGCGGCGAACAGAGAGCGATCCTCGTGGGAGCGCGCCCAGACAGCGCATCAGACTGATCGCGGGGCCAGAAGACCCCTCCCACAGAATCCTGGTCTGCGCTCGGGCGGCCGGTCACCAAGAACCCCTGCAAAGTCTTTCCTGCGGACACGCACTCAGAACCGTGCATTCAAAGTCAGCCGCACGCTGCGCGGTTCGACCGGATGGAAGTGGCGGTCGTCGACGCCGCCCGGCGCTTCGCCGCGCAGACGCGAGGTGTAGAAATACTCGATGTCGTTGTCGCCGCTGTCGAACAGGTTGAACACGTCCAGCATCAGCCGCAGGTCGCGGGTGATGCGGTGGCCGATGCGCAGGTAGGCCAGCGTGGTCGAGTCGGAGCGCACCGAGTCGTCTTCGACCAGCGGGCGCGGGCCGACGTGCCGGATCTGCAGGTGACCGAACCAGCCGTTGGCCAGCGGGTTGTCTTCGGTCAGGCTAAGGCCGGCGGCGACGACGCGGTCGACGGCGCCCGGCACGTGATTGCCGGCCGGGTCGTCCTCGGTGAAGCGGGCACGCGACGCTGCGACGTCGAGGTCCAGCAGCAGCCAGGGGCGCATCGTCCACCGGTTGTTCCACTCGATGCCGCTGCGCTTGCTGGCGCGGTTGGGTTCGGTTTCGCCGGCGTCGCCGACGAACAGCAGTTCCGAATCGAGCTTCAGCGTCCATACCGCGAGCGAGCTCTGCAGACCGGGAACCCACTCGGTGCGCACACCGACTTCACCGCCCTTGGTGCGCACCAGCGCATCGACCGGGTCGGCCGGCAGCCCGCCCTTGGCTGTGACGCGCGCCGTGGTGCCGCGGGCGTCATTGCTGTGGAAGCCGTAGCCGTAGTTCACGAAGTACTCGGTGCGCGCCCACGGCCCGAACACGAAGGACAGCTTGGGCGAGGCGATGTGGTCGGACGCGTCGCCGCTGTTGGCGGCGATCGAGCTGGCGACGTCGAAGTCGTAGCGGTCGACGCGCAAGCCGGCCAGGCTGCGCAGCCAGGGCGTCCATTGCACGCTGTTCTCGCCGTACAGGCCGACGCTGGTCTGGCGCACGCGGCTCTGCTGGATCACGCCGGTGGTACTGCGCGCGACCGTCGAATACAGCCCGACCGGGCTCAGGCGGTCGTGACGCAGCTGCAGGCCCAGCGTATTGGTCATCGGCCGGCCGGCGAGTTGGCCGTCCCAGCTGCGGCTCATCGCCATGCCGAGCGCGGTGCGCTGTTCGGACTGGCGGAACTGGTCGCCGTCGGCCGGGTTTTCGAGGAAGTAGGTGAAGTTGGACCACAGGTCCAGTTCCGACCGGATGGCGTAGGCGTTGAAGCGGAAGGCGCCGTCGTCCCAGGCGCGCTGGTGGTCGACCGACAGGCTGTAGCGCTGCGTCTTGCCGCCGTCGGTCGGGTCCACTGTGCCGTAGCGGCCGATCAGGCCGGACTCCACGGCGCGCAGCGGAATCTGGTCGGTCGAGTCCCAGCGCGCGGTATAGGCCATCGCGGTGAGTGCGGTGCGGTTGGCGCCCTCGCCCAGCGTGTAGCGCAGCACGCCATTGATGCGGCGGAAGTCTTCCGGGTTGTCCCAGGGGCCGTCGCTGCGCGAGGTTTCGAGCGCGTACAGCAGCGTGCCGGCGCCGAGGGCGTGCGAGTTCATCAGCAGGCCGCGGCGGTGGCCGTCCTGACCGATGGTCACTTCGGCGCTGCCGTAGTCGAGCCGGTCGACCAGCCGCAGCCGGGCCGATCCGGCCGACGCGAAATCGCCTTCTTCGGCGTAGTACGGGCCCTTGCGGTAGTCGATGCGGCCGACCAGTTCCGGGATGAGCCAGTTCAGGTCGGTGTAGCCGTGGCCGTGCGCGTGCGTCGGCATATTGGCCGGCATGCCATCTATATAGGTGGCGAAGTCGGTGCCGTGGTCGAGGTTGAAGCCGCGCAGGAAGTACTGGTTCGCCTTGCCGCCGCCGCTGTGCTGCGTGACGATGACGCCGGGCACGAATTCCAGCACCTCGGCCGGACGCAGCGTCGGCCGGTTCTCGATCAGCCGCGCGGTGACGCGGCCCTGGCTGGCGGCATCGGACGTGCCGACCGCGTTGTCGTAGTGGCCCTCGATGGTCACCGCGTCGAGATGGTGAGCGGACGGCGCCGCCTCGTGCGCCAGCGCGGTGCCCCACGCCCCGATGACGGGCACGCACAGCAGCGGCAGAAATCCCTGCACGGACGCCGCTGGCGCCCGCAACACCTTCCCGGAGAAGTCTTTTTTCGCGTTCATCTTTTTGTATGAAGAGTTTGAACAGTCTTCATACGCGAGAAGCGTGCCAGTTGCCGCTCGGTGCCGGGCAAGCGTTCCGGCGCGACGGCCGGCTGCGCGATGGTCAGTGCGCTGCCATTTCGATCAATGCTGCGGCTGCGGTGCTGACGTCAGGTGCTGGGCTTGATGTGCACGTGTCCGTGGCCGCCGCGCTCGTGCCGGCGCGCGTAGCGATGGCCGCCCGGCCCGGCGTGATGATGGCCGGCGTCCAGTTCGACGCTGATCAGGTTGATCTTGCCGTGGTGCACGCCGCGCTCGGCGCACACGGCGTCGGCGAACTGCCGCACCGCGGCGATCTCGCCTTTCAGGATGACGGTTTCGAGACAGTAGTCGTGGTCGAGGTGGGCGTGCATCGACGACACCGTGAGGTCGTGGTGCGCGTGCTGCAGGCTGATGATGCGTTCGGCCAGGTCGCGTTCGTGGTGATTGAACACGTAGGACAGACAGGCCACGCAGTGCGTCGCCTTGCCGGTCTGCTGTGCCGTGCGGTCGAGTTCGGCACGGAACAGGTCGCGTACCGCTTCGGAACGGTTGCCGTAGCCATGCTGCGCGATCCAGTCGTCGAACTGGGCGGCCAGCTGGTCGTCGAGGGAAATGGTGAAGCGCTGCATGTCATGACTCCGATGAGATCGTGTTGATCGACCTGCCGTGTGTGGCCAGCCAGTCGGCAAATTCCAGCGGGCGCAGTCCGAAGCGGACGGCGTTGCCTTCGTGCAGCGAGCGGAACTCCTGCAGCACCAGCTCGGCGAAGCGCGCCCGGTCTGCCACCGCCACGGCGGCCGGTGTCACGGTGCGTGCCGTCGCTGCACTCGCCGGCAGCCCGCCCAGCACGATGGCGCGCACCGCTTCGGTCAGCGCCTTGCGGTGGCGCAGGCGGAAGGTGTCGGGCGGCACCCGCTGCTGCTTGACGGCGACATACTGCTGGCACGAACGCGCATAGGCCTGGACGAACACGTCTCGCAGCAGCTCGATGCGGTTCAGCTCGTAGACCGCGATCATCGCATCGACATAGGCCTGCTGCGGCACGTCGATGAAGGACAGCGGGCACAGATTGGTGCGGATCAGCGGAATGTTGGCGGCCAGCCGCGACACCCGCTTGTTCACGTCCTCGAAGGGCTGCAGATAGGGCAGATGCACCATCAGGAAGAATGCCTGCTCGAACGGGTCTTCGATGTCGGCGGCAATGTCGGTGACGATGCCGAACAGCTCGTCGAGCTGCTGCGGCAGCGCCAGCGGCCGGTACACGCAGCCGCTGATTTCGACCGCCCGGCTGCGCACCCGGCCGCCGGCCTGCGGATCGCGCAGCAGGCCGTCCGACAGCAGCGCGTGCAGCGACAGCAGCGTTTCGCGATCGACGCCGATGCGGCCGGCGCCATGCACCAGATACTCGATGGCCGCCTTGTGATTCAGGATCATCTGCGTTTCGAGCGCGTCCTTGCCTTCGGCGATCTCGCCCAGTTCGATCAGGCGTTCGGTATCGAGCCGCGAATAGGTATTGCCCTCCAGCCGCGACGAGGCCCAGGACAGGTCGATCAGCAGCCGGTTCAGGATGTCGCCGGCAAAGGTGCCCGCAGCCGCGTCGCCGACCGGTGAGCGACCGAGCACATGCAGCTGCGCCCGCAGCGGCGCCGGCAGGTAGAAGGTGTCATTGGCGCGATAGCGCTCGACGAAGCCGATGTCGTAAGCGACCGGGCGACGCAGATGCAGCGGCCGGCGCACCAGATCGCGCAGCTCGGCGCCCTCGGCGGACAGCGTCACATAGGGTGCCGGGGCGGCGGCCGGCAGGGGCTCCATCGCCGCCAGCACGGAGCCGGCAGGCGCCGGGAAATACTTCAGCGCCCGCGCCTCGCCGCGCGTCAGGACACGCCCCTGAGCGACCAGCTCGGCCAGCCGGCGCTGCAACGTGCGCCGCGCCACGCCTTCGCCGAGCGCGCGCAGCAGGCCGTCCACACCGACGCCCTCTTCGTGGCGGGCGATCAGTGCGGCGAGCGTGTGCGGATCAATGGACGAGCGGGGCCGGGTCATTCACGTGGCGCAATTCGATTATCGCGCCACAATAGTGGCACAAAAAGCGGAATCGCGCCATCCGGGATATGGCGCGATTCGGCACGCGCCGCTTGCCACCACCCAATCAGTGCACCGTACACACCATGCACGGATCGAAGGACCGCACGATGTGCTGCACCGCGACCGGCGTCGTCTCGCCGTCGCGCACCGGCGCGCCTTCGAGTGCCGATTCCAGCGCGCCGGGGCGGCCGGCGGCGTCGCGCGGCGAGAAGTTCCAGGTGGTGGGCGCGACGATCTGGTAGTTGGCTATGCGGCCGTCGCGCACCGAAATCCAGTGGCCCAGGCTGCCGCGAGCCGCTTCGCCAAGGCCGGCGCCGCTGCCTTCGTCCGGCAACCGGCCCGGCGTGCAGAAGGGTTCGCCCGGCCGCACGGCGCGCAGCCAGTCTTCCATCATGAGCACAACGCGCGCGAGTTCGAGCAGGCGAGCGACGACGCGGGTGTAGACCGTGCCGCCGTAATGGCCAACCAGATCGGTGATGAGCGGATGGCCGCTCGCCAGTTGACGCGCGATGGCGCCTGTTTCGACCACCTCGCCGGCCAGCCGCGGCGCCTTGTTCCAGGTGTAGGCGCCGGCCTTGTCCGGTTCCGGCAGCGTGACGCCGCTGCGCGGATGCTGCGGTCCGCCGGCATCGCTCAGCCAGGCGTGCGTGGCATCTTCGCGGATGGCGGCCGGGTCAAGCGGCGACAGCGCGCCGGCGTGCCAGACACCTGCGCCCAGCGCGGTGCCGCCCTCAGGCTGCGGGTAGGCGCCGTAGCTGAGAAAGCGGCCGGGGCCGGCTCCGAGCGTGGCCAGCGCAGCGTCGCGCGCGACGGTCAGGAAGAAGCGCAGGTCGCCGTGCAGCGGATCAGCCGCGTGCCAGGCGTCGAGCGCGGCTTCCGAATCGAACGCGGCCACCTGTTCCAGCGGCGCGGCATAGGTGTGGCTTTCGAGGAAGCGGCGGAATTCGCGCACGCGCGCCAGCAGGCGCACCTTTTCCGCCGCGTCGATGGCGCGCGTCGAGCCGCCGGGGTCGATGCTCTGCGTGTGCGGCCACTTGCCGGCCAGCGTGCCGAGCAGCGTGAACCAGCGCTGGCGCGCGGCGATCGCGGCGCGTACCTGTTCGCCGGTCTGCGGCGTGAAGCGGCGCACCGCCTCGGCATGCCAGGGCCGGCCGGCATACACCGGGCGCACGAAATCCGGCATGAAGAACAGGTAGAAGTGGGTCAGGTGATCGGCCAGGTTCTCGGTGGCGAGAATCACATTGGTCACGTGCTGACCGTTGGCCGGCATCGTGATCCCGCCGAGCGCCGCCAGCGCGCGCGCCGCGGCCACCGACTGCGACACCGAACAGATGCCGCAGATGCGCGGCACATACACCAGCGCGTCATGCGGCTCGCGCCCGCGCAGGATCTGCTCGAAGCCGCGGTACATCGGCGCATTGACGTGCGCCGACGCGACGCGGCCGTCGGCGACGTCCAGCGTCACTTCGAGATCGCCTTCGACGCGGTTGAACGGGCCGACGAGGAGGCGGGTCATGCAGAGTGCTCCAGACAGATGTCGACATCCTTTACATCGGCGCGGGTATGCGACCCCACTTTGCGGCTTTGCCGGCGTTCCGTGCACCGCGGCCTGCGCCCCGTAACTCGGGCGATAGCGCAAGATGCGCCGGGCTGCCTGGGGACCTGTGGCGCGATATCTGCTTGATGAATGAAATCCGGCTTGCAGCACCTCATCGCGCCGGCGACACCTCCACTGCCGTCGAATCCGATCAAGTACGGCCGGGACCAACGCCAAACCCTCCCCAAGGAGCCTGAGACATGACCTCTTCCCCCCCCTCGCACTTCCCGTCCCTGCGTCGCACAGGCGCCATGCTGGCCACCGTCGCGAGTCTCGCGCTGAGCAGCGCCGCGCAGGCCACCGAATACACCTTCGACGTCCTCTACTCGGGCAACAGTATCGCCACGCTGGCCGCGGGCAGCGACGACCCGACTGGAGCAATGCTGTTCGAGGGCGACAGTTTCGTGTGGACCATCACAATCGCGGACGACCGCTACTGGGAGGTCATCGAAAGCAAAGCGTACTTCCCGCTGATGGCCTTCGCCACCGACGATTCCGGTGACCGGATCGGTGACTTCACCCTCACGCTCTACATGGACTCCATCGAGGTTTTCAGCGCCAGTGCCATCGGCGAAAGCACTGCAGAGGTACACGTCGGTACCAACAGCATCGACCTCGAAGCCGGCCTCACCTTCGATGCGATGCGCCTGGACTACACGCTGCAGGCCGCCTTCGACACCAGCAACCCTCTCCTCAGCGTGACCACCACGCTGAGCGGCCCGCTTCCGATCTTCGGCACGCCGGAACAGAACACCTTCGCCGCCGGCATCGTTCTGGCCCCGGTTCCCGAACCCGACGCGCGCCTGATGGCCGTCGCCGGCCTGCTGATGATCGGCGCCGCGGCCCGTCGCTTCAAGCGGAGCTGACAGCCACCTCGCGCATCCGCTCATTTCAGTTCCACACGGCCGTTCCGAAGAAACTGACTCCCCCTCGGGGGGGTACGGCAGGGGTTTCGCGGCGCGTTGCGCCGTGCCTGCCGAACGGGTCGGCTGTGCAAAGCCGACCCTGTGGGGACGCAGCGAGTAAGGGGGCTGTGTCATTTCAGTCGTGTCCGCCGCGCCACCGGCGGCACGACCACGTGGTCCGACACCGCATTCACCTTCACCCGCTTGGGCGTCGCCGACTTCGACAGTGAGGCCAGCGCGACGAACCAGGCCTTGGGCATGTCGGTCGGCAGGCCGATCGGGATGCCGGCGAGCTTGGGTGTGGCGTGGAAAGGGTGGCCCGGTTCCTGGAAGCCAGGTTCGGTGCAGCTGATGCAGGCGTAGCCGCCGCGGGTGCAGGAGCCCTCGCCGTTCCACGGCCGGGTGTTGCAGTCGGCGTGCGCCTGCGTGCCCTTGCAGCCCATGTGTTCCATCATGCAGCCGAGGTCCGAGGGCTTTTCGGCGCTGGCCTTGAATTCGTAGTACTCGTTGCGGGTGCAGCCGTGGTGCACCAGCTGGTCGGCGTAGAAGCGCGGCCGGCCCAGCGTGTCGAGGTCGGCTTCGGTGAAGCCGTCGGCGGCCAGCGCCATCAGCGTGTCGAGCACCCAGCTCGGGTGGGTCGG
>JAVEVQ010000162.1:0-3245 GCA_034004945.1 Methyloversatilis sp.
CGACAAGCGCCGCAGCGGCCTTCTGCAGAAGGCCGCTGCCCCCACCCCGATCACGTCGGAGAGTTGATTAACCCAGGGGGGCAATTCCAGATGTCGTCAGGGGGTCAAATCTTCGTGTCGCTTGACAGGGTGCCCGTGTCCGCCGTTTTCGTTAACGGGCCACGGCATCGCCTGAATCCGTTCAGCAGCGCGTCGGCCCGCAGAATCGCGAGCAAGCTCGCTCCCACAAAACCCGCCGCCGCGAACCGGGCGTGCGCTTGTGGGAGCGGCCTTGGCCGCGATGCGGCTTCGGCAAGCCGCAGTCTCGGATTCAGGCCGACATCGCGCCTCGGAGATTGACGACAGCGCCCATCGCATCGCGAGCAAGCCCGCCCCACAAAGCTCGCGACAGCGAATCTGGCGTGCTCTTGTGGGAGCGGCCTTGGCCGCGATGCGGCTTCGGCGAGCCGCAGTCTCGGATTCAGGTCGACATCGCGTCTCGAAGATTGACGGCAGCGGCTGATCTGCGGCCCCGTCGCGGTCAGAAAACCGCTCCCACACTGTCATCGTGCGACGCGTCCCGCATTTGAGGGTGTCGACATGCCTTACAGCACTCAGGCCGTACACTTCCGTTCGCACGCAAACGATTGATTTGAATGCGAAGTGTTCTCAGGTGGTGCGCATCTTGCTGTGCAGCGTTACTCACCCGTCACCCATTCCCGGAGGTCACCATGCCGCGCGCACTTGCCCGTCTTCCCGTGCTTACATTGTTCGCTGCGCTGTCTTTCGAAGCCAGCGCGCTGACCCAGGTTCAGTGGGTGACGCCAGCGGAAAGCAAGATCGTCAGCGGCGGCGGTCTGCAGTCGGTGAACCTCGACGAAACGCCCTTCGTGTCGGCCGGTGGCGTCACCTTCGTCGGCAAGGCACAGGGCGACGATGCGACCGGCACGGTGCGCGTGTTCAGCGAGATCGACAGCCGCGGCGTCGGCGGCGTGCCGGATCTGCTGATCGGCTCCGCCCTCGCCCAGAACACGAGCAGCGGCGTGCTGGTGGGCACGCCGGGCAGCGGCCCGGTGGACGTCACCTTCGTGTTCACCTTCGACGGCAGCTTCCACACATACAGCGGCAACGTGTTTCACCAGCTGGTTGGCACGCTGACGCTGGGCGTGCCGTCGAGCACGGTGGCCTTCACCAACATCAACTACCAGTCGCAACTGGTGTTCCGCACCGACCTGCTGGACGACACGGCCGTGCGCACCGAGAGCAAGGGCAACGTCACCTATTTCGAACCGGGCTTCGTCTATGTGGATGAGCCCTACGCCGGCGCCACCAGTTCCGTCATCAACGACGACATGGACGACCTGATCGGCGAGATCCGGCTCACCGTCACGATGGCCCCGGGCCAGAACTTCGTGCTGGTGAACAACCTCAGCACCCAGGTCACGCCCGAACCGATCCACCCCGAAGCCGGCCCGCCGTTCGACTACAGCCAGTCCTGGGGCGCGGTGGACGGCTTCAACACCGGCCGCCTGAGCATCGTGCTGCCGCAGGGCTACACGCTCGAAGGCAATACCGGCCTGCTGACGGCCGCGGTCGCACCGCCGGTGCCCGAACCCGCCACCTGGGGCCTGATGGCCGCCGGTCTGGCCGTGCTCGGCGCCTTCGCCCGCCGCCGCGGCAAAGCCTGACGCCTCACCGCTGCGCCGCTCCTCAGGCGCTGCCGCGCTTGGGCAGCACCCAGTTCGGCCGAGGAAAGTGGCAGGTGTAGCCGTTCGGAAAATGCTCCAGATAGTCCTGGTGCTCCGGCTCCGCCTCCCAGAAGTCGCCGACCGGCTCGACCTCGGTCACCACCTTGCCCGGCCAGATGCCGGACGCATCGACGTCGGCGATGGTATCCAGCGCCTCGTCGCGCTGCGCCTCGCTGGTCCAGTAGATGGCCGAACGGTAGGACGGCCCGCGGTCGTTGCCCTGGCGGTTCGGCGTGCTCGGGTCGTGGATCTGGAAGAAGAACTCCAGCAGCCGGCGATAGCTCAGCACCGCGGGATCGAACAGGATCTCGATCGCCTCGGCGTGCGTGCCGTGATTGCGGTAGGTCGCGTTCGGCACGTCGCCGCCGCTGTAGCCCACGCGCGTCGACAGCACGCCGGGCAGGCGACGGATCAGCTGCTGCATGCCCCAGAAACAGCCGCCGGCAAGCACAGCGCGTTCGGTGCTCATCGCACGTCCTCCACCTGATCCAGATAGTCGCCATAGCCCTCGGCCACCATGTTGTCGCGATGCACGAAGCGCAGCGACGCCGAGTTGATGCAGTAACGCAGCCCGCCGCGGTCGCGCGGGCCGTCCGGGAAGACGTGGCCGAGATGGCTGTCGCCGTGCGCCGAGCGCACTTCGGTACGGATCATGCCGAGCGAGGCATCGCGCAGCTCGGTCACGTGCGCCGGCTCGATCGGCTTGGTGAAGCTGGGCCAGCCGCAGCCGGACTCGAACTTGTCGCTCGACGCGAACAGCGGCTCGCCGGACACGATGTCGACGTAGATGCCGGGCTCGTGGTTGTGCAGGTATTCGCCGGTGCCCGGGTATTCGGTGCCGTTCTGCTGCGTGACCCGGTACTGCTCCGGCGTGAGGCGAGCGATCGCCTCGGGTGATTTGCGATAGGTTTTCATGCGTCCTCCTGTGGCGTCGTGGACCGCGCGGCGGCGGGTGCGTTCGACGTCTTTTCGAGGCCGTGACGATAACGCGAAGAACGGTTCCGTGCGCGCCATCAGGCGCTTGCAGCACCGCGTGTCCTGCCGTAGGCGATCAACAGCACCAGTGCCACACAAGCCGCCCCGATCGCCGCCGGAAACAGCACGGTGGCGACCGAATGCTGCTCCAGCGCCAGCACGACGGCTGCGTTGCGCAGCGCGAACAGACCGTAGAACCCGCACGACTCCGACTGCGGCGCCGCCCACACCTTGCGGAAGGTCGGGCCGAATCCGAGCAGATCCACGACCGTCAACACGACCACCGCCCATATCGCATCGTCGGTCAGGTACCACAGCGGCAGCGACGACAGCGCCAGCACCAGGAAAACCCAGTCGCCGCGCGTGATGCTCACATCACCCCGCCGCAGCCAGGCCAGCGCTGCGATCAGCGTAGTTGACCTGCCCCGTTTCTTCGGACCACGAATTACTTGAGAAGAGGGGCTTCGTGGTTGTCGCCTGACAGCTTCCGAACGAACTGCGCCGGGGTCAGGTAGCCCAGCGCCGAATGTGGTCGCACTTCGT
>JAVEVQ010000015.1:0-63908 GCA_034004945.1 Methyloversatilis sp.
CGAAGTGGTTGCCGCCGCCGGTGCCGCTGTGGCGGCCGTCGATCATGAATTTTTCGGTACCGAGCCGGGTTTCGTGCGCCGCCTCGTACAGGAAGGTGGTGCCGGCCACCATGTCGTCCCACGAGTGATAGGGCTGGATGTTCACTTCCAGCACGCCGGGGTCGGGCGTGATGCGCAGCACTTCGAGGCGGGCGTCGCGCGGCGGCTCGTAGCCTTCGAGCACGACCGGGTGGCCGCAGGCGGCGGCGGTGGCTTCGATCGCGGTCACCAGTTCGAGGTAGTCCTCCAGCACCGCCAGCGGCGGCATGAACAGGTACATGACGCCGTGGCGCACCTGTGCGCACAGCGCGGTACGGGTGATCCAGCTGGCTGATTCGAAGTCACCGGGGCGGCGCGCGGTGGCGGGCGCGACCGGGCTGCCGCTGTCGGGCAGCGCGTAGCTCAGTCTTTGCGCACGATCGCCGGTCATCGCGGCGAGCGGTGTCTGCATGCGCCAGGCGATGTCGCGCCACTGCGGCAGCGCGGTCTGTGGCGCCATCGGGTCCGCCGCATGCACCCAGGGGTAGTCGGTTTCCTTGGTCCAGGGCTGAGAGTCGAGCGGCAGCCGGTAGCCGAGCGGTGAGTCGCCGGGCACCAGGTAGCAGCGTTCGCTGCGCAGGAACCACGGACCGCTCTGCCAGGCGTCGCCCGCCGGCGTGCGCGCCAGCGGCAGAACGTGGCCGACCACGCTGTCCAGCCCCTGCTCGAATACGCGGCGCATGCGCTCGCGTTCGAGCGGATCGTCCAGCCGGGCGTCGAAAGGATCGACGTTCACCGGCAGCCTGCGTTCGCGCCACAGGTAGTACCAGACGTCCTCATACGCCGGGAAGGCATGCCGGCCGTCGATGCCGAGCCGGGTTGCCAGCGTGCTCAGGAAGTGCGCGGCGTCGCTTTCGTTCAGCGCGTAATCGACCGATTCGTCGGCAAACAGGCCGGGGTCGGTCCAGACCGGTTCGCCGTCGCGGCGCCAGAAACAGGTGAGCGACCAGCGCGGCAGCTGTTCGCCCGGATACCACTTGCCCTGACCGTAGTGCAGCAGGCCGCCGGGCGCGTAGCGCGCCTTCAGCCGGGCCAGCAGTTCGGCGCCGAGCAGGCGCTTGGTCGGACGCTCCGGCGGCGAGTCGGCGGTGGTGTTCCACTCGGCGCCGTCGCGGTCATCCACCGACACGAAGGTGGGTTCGCCGCCCATGGTCAGACGCACGTCGTGCAGCTTCAGATCGGCGTCGATGCGGTGGCCCAGCGTCTCGATGCGCGACCACTGCGCGTCGCTGTAGGGCTTGGTCACGCGCGGCGCTTCCCACACGCGCTCGACCTTCATGTGATGTTCGAACTCGGACTCGCACTTCTCGCTGAAGCCGCTGACCGGCGCCGCCGACGAAGGCTCGGGCGAGCAGGCGAGCGGAATGTGGCCTTCGCCAGCGAACAGGCCGGAGGTCGGGTCCAGCCCTATCCAGCCGGCGCCCGGCAGGTAGACCTCGCACCAGGCGTGCAGGTCGGTGAAGTCGGCTTCGGGGCCGCTCGGGCCGTCCAGCGATTTGACGTCCGGTGTCAGCTGTATCAGGTAGCCGGACACGAAGCGCGCCGCGAGGCCCAGGTGACGCAGCACCTGAACCAGCGCCCAGGCCGAGTCGCGGCAGGAGCCGCTGGCCTTCTGCAGCGTCTCCTCCGGCGTCTGCACGCCCGGTTCCATGCGGATGAGGTAGCGGATGTCGCTCTGCATCTGCTGGTTCAGCGCGACCAGGAAGTCCACGCTGGCGCGCCCGCTGTTGCACAGCGCGCGCGCGTTGTCGACCCAGCGCGCGAACTTCGGTGCGTTGTCGCGGCCGAGCGGCAGCTTGACCAGGTAGGGCGTCAGCTCGTGCGTCTGCTCTTCGCTGTAGGCGAAGGGAATCTTCTCCGCCGCGGGTTCGAGAAAGAAGTCGAACGGGTTGATGACCGACATTTCGGCCACCAGATCGATCTCGATGCGCAGGTCGCGTGTGCGCTCGGGGAATACGAGGCGGGCGAGGTAGTTCGACTGCGGGTCCTGCTGCCAGTTGATGAAGTGCCCGCCCGGCGTCGCCTTCAGCGAATAGGACAGGATGGGTGTGCGCGCGTGCGGCGCCGGACGCAGTCTGACCACCTGCGGACTCAGCATGACCAGGCGGTCGTAGCGGTAGTGGGTGACGTGGTTCAGCGCGACATGGATGGACACGGAGGACTCCGGCTGCGTACTGGAAGGGGGTTGGCCGCTTCAAGCAATTAGCGTGCGAAGTCCAGGCTATTGATTTTACGAGTTATTTAATTCAGTACGCCCGCCGGGTGTGGGGCAGGCCGCGAACCCGCGCACCGGCGCAGTGCATGTGCGGGACGCGTGGGTTCGCTACTTCAGGCCGAGCCGGCGGGCGAGCTTGTGCAGATTGCTCGGGTCGACCTCAAGACGCCGTGCGGCCTCAGCCCAGTTGCCGTCGCAGGCATCGAGCGCCGCCCGCACCAGTCGGCGCTGTGTCGCGTCGACAGCGTCGCGCAGGGGCATGAGGCTGACAGGCGTTGCGTCGTCTGCCGGCGTCGGTGCGGAGATGCCCGTCGGTGCCGGTCCGTCGAGGTCCAGCAGTTCGGCCGGCAACGACACGATGTCGGTGCGGGCGGCGCCGCGGCTCACCACCTTCAGGGCGGCGCGGCTGATCACGTGTTCGAGTTCGCGCACATTGCCCGGCCAGGGGTAGCGGCACAGTGCATCTTCCGCCTCCGGCGACAGACGCAGGCTGCGCAGGCCGAGGCGGGCGCGGTTCAGTTCGAGGAAGCGGCCGGCCAGCAGCAGCACGTCGCTGCCGCGCTCGCGCAGCGGCGGGATCGGCACCGGATACACCGACAGCCGGTGATAGAGGTCGGCGCGGAAAGCGCCGTTGCGTACGCTGTCGCGCAGCGTCCTGTTGGTCGCCGCGATCACGCGCACGTCGACGCGTCGCGGCTGGTCGGCGCCGAGCCGCTGTATTTCGCCGTTCTGCAGCGCGCGCAGCAGTTTCGCCTGCACGGTCAGTGGCAATTCGCCGACTTCGTCGAGAAAGAGCGTGCCACCGTCCGCCGCCTCGAAGCGGCCCGGCCGGTCGGTGGTGGCGCCGGAGAAGGCGCCCTTCACGTGCCCGAACAGTTCGCTCTCGGCCAGCGACTCGGGCAGCGCCGCGCAATTGACGTGCACCAGCGGCTGCGCCGCGCGGCGCGAGTGGCGGTGCAGGTGACGGGCGAACAGCTCCTTGCCGACGCCGGTCTCGCCGAGCAGCAGCACCGGCAGTTCCGACTCGGCCACGACCTTCAACTCGTGCAGCAGGCGCTGGATCACATCGCTGTGGCCGATGATCTCGGCGTCGTCCGCCGTGGCGCGCGCGTCCGCCGGTTCGCCGCCGCGCGACATGCGCAGCGCATGCAGGTCCTGTTCCAGCCGGGTCACGCGCACCGCCGCCTCGACCAGCAAGGTGTAGCGGCGCAGATCGTCGCGCGCCGCCTCGGTGAAGGTGCCGGTCCGCAGTGCGTCCAGCGTGAGCGCCCCCCAGGTCTGGCCCTCGACGTGCAGACTGGTGCCCATGCAGTCGTGGACCGGCAGCGGCTCGCCGACGCGCGTATCGAGCAGACCGTCGTAAGGGTCGGGCAGCGTGCTGTCGTGGTCGAAGCTGGTGATGTCGCGGCGCGACAGGATGGTGGCCAGTCTCGGATGCTGACCGACGACGAAGCGCCGGCCCAGTGTTTCGCGCACCAGGCCATCGACCGCAAGCGGGCGTAGTCCGTCCTCTTCCAGTTTCAGCAGTGCCACCGCACCGCAGTTGAAGTGAGTGCGGAGACCGGACACCAGGCGCTGCAGGCGCACCGCCGGCGGCAGTTCCGACACGAGATCGGCAAGCAGCAGAGATTCCATCATGGTGATAAAGACCCTTTGATGGTTGTTATGACCTTCCATGGTTGGGGTCAAAAATACCTGATTTTCTGCAGCTTGTTGATTTCATTTGATCAGAGCACATGGCCCGGACCTTGCGAAGTGGAGATGTCTTCTTCCACACGAGGCCCTCGCCATGAACCTGATCGAACAATCCCTCGGCGCGCTGGCGCGCAGCATTCCCGGTGCCACCCAGGTGTTCCATGAACACAAGCTGGACTTCTGCTGCGGCGGCAAGCACAGCCTGCAGGAGGCCGCGGCCGAGCGGGGCATCGACCCGCAACCCATCGTCGATCGCCTGCGTACCCTCGCATCGCTGGCCACTCGCGAGGAGCGCGACTGGCGCACGGTGCCGGCGGCAACGCTGATCGAACACATCCTGTTCCGTTTCCACGACCGTCATCGCGAGCAACTGCCGGAGCTGATCCGCCTCGCGCGCCGGGTCGAACAGGTGCATGGCGACCGCCCGGACTGCCCGGTCGGTCTGGCCGACCACCTGACCGTGATGCAGCAGGAACTGGAGAGCCACATGCAGAAGGAAGAGCAGGTGCTGTTCCCGATGCTTGCCCGAGGGTATGCGGCAGCGCTGCAGGGCCCGGTCACGGTGATGCGAAGCGAGCACGACCAGCACGGCGAGGCGTTGCAGCGGCTGGAGGCGCTGACCCACGACATCACGCTGCCGCGCGGTGCCTGCAATACCTGGCGCGCGCTCTACGTCGGCCTGACCGCGCTGCGCGAAGACCTGATGGAACACATCCACCTGGAGAACAACATCCTGTTCGAGGGGCTGAATCCGGCACCGGCCGAGGCGGAGACCGCTCATGGGTAACTATCGCAGGCTGTGGTTCACGCTGATCGGCGTGCTCATCGTCACCTTCTCGCTGCTCGGTTACTACGGCGTCGAGGTGTATCGCAGCGCGCCGCCGATACCGCAGCAGATCGTCAGCGAAGACGGCCGCGTGCTGTACACGCACGACGGCATCCTCGACGGCCAGACTGCCTGGCAGTCGGTCGGCGGCATGCAGCTCGGCTCGATCTGGGGTCATGGCGCCTACCAGGCGCCGGACTGGACCGCCGACTGGCTGCACCGCGAACTGCTGGCCTGGCTGGATCTGGCCGCGCAGGACGCGCACGGCAAACCGTATGCCGAACTCGACGCCGACACGCAGGCACTGCTCGCTGCGCGTCTGAAGCGCGAGTACCGGCGCAACACCTATGACGCCGCAAGCGGCATCGCCACCGTATCGACGCTGCGCGCGAAGGCGATCGAGCACACCGCCGCTTACTACGCCGAGCTGTTCGGCGACGCACCGGCGCTGCAGGGCTCGCGCGAAAGCTATGCGATGAAGGAAAACACGCTGCCGGATCCGCAGCGGCGCGCGCAGCTTGCCGGCTTCTTCTTCTGGACCGCCTGGGTGGCCGCGACCGAGCGGCCCGGCACCAGCGCCACCTACACCAACAACTGGCCGCACGAACCGCTGATCGGCAATGCGCCGACGGCGGAGAACGTCGTGTGGTCCATCGTCAGCGTGGTGGTGATGATGGCCGGCGTCGGCTTCCTGATCTGGGGCTGGTCCTTCCTGCGCAAGCAGGACGAGAGCGACCCGGCCGCGCCGGCGCAGGACCCGCTGAGCCGTGTCGCGCTGACGCCATCGCAGCGGGCGCTCGGCAAATACCTGTTCCTGGTGGTGGCGCTGTTCGTGTTCCAGGTCATGCTGGGCGGCTTCACCGCGCATTACACGGTCGAGGGCCAGACCTTCTACGGGATCGACGTATCGCAGTGGTTCCCGTACTCGCTGGTGCGTACCTGGCACATCCAGAGCGCGCTGTTCTGGATCGCCACCGGCTTCCTCGCCGCCGGGCTGTTCCTGGCGCCGCTGATCCACGGCGGGCGCGATCCGAAGCTCCAGAAGCTCGGTGTCGACGTGCTGTTCTGGGCACTGGTCGTGGTGGTGGTCGGCTCCTTCGTCGGCAACTACCTGGCGATCGCGCAGGTGATGCCGCCGGAGCTGAACTTCTGGCTCGGCCACCAGGGCTACGAGTACGTCGACCTCGGCCGCGTATGGCAGATCGGCAAGTTCGTCGGTGTGGCGCTGTGGCTGGTGCTGATGCTGCGCGGCATGGTGCCGGCGCTGCGTACGCCGGGCGGCGACAAGAACCTGCTGGCGCTGCTGACCGCGTCGGTGGTGGCGATCGGCCTGTTCTACGGCGCCGGCTTCGCCTATGGCGAGCGCACCCACCTGTCGGTGATGGAGTACTGGCGCTGGTGGGTGGTGCACCTGTGGGTCGAAGGCTTCTTCGAAGTGTTCGCGACCACCGCGCTGGCCTTCATCTTCTCGACGCTCGGCCTGGTGTCTGGCCGCATGGCGACTGCGGCCAGCCTCGCGTCCGCCTCGCTGTTCATGCTGGGCGGCGTGCCCGGCACCTTCCACCACCTCTACTTCGCCGGCACGACCACGCCGGTGATGGCGGTCGGTGCATCGTTCAGTGCGCTCGAAGTGGTTCCGCTGGTCGTGCTCGGCCACGAGGCGTGGGAGAACTGGCGTCTGAAGGACCGTGCGCCGTGGATGGCGAAGCTGAAGTGGCCGCTCATGTGCTTCGTCGCGGTCGCCTTCTGGAACATGCTGGGCGCTGGTGTATTCGGCTTCATGATCAATCCGCCGATCTCGCTCTACTACGTGCAGGGTCTGAACACGACGCCGGTGCATGCGCATGCCGCACTGTTCGGGGTGTATGGCTTCCTCGCCCTCGGCTTCACGCTGCTGGTGCTGCGCTATGTGCGGCCGCAGCTCGCCTTTGGCGAGCGCCTGATGAGAACCGGCTTCTGGGGGCTCAACGCAGGTCTGGTGCTGATGATCGCCACCAGCCTGTTGCCGATCGGCCTGATCCAGTTCCATGCCAGCGTCAGCCAGGGTCTGTGGTACGCGCGCAGCGAGGAGTTCATGCAGCAGCCGCTGCTGGAAACGCTGCGTTGGGTGCGCACCTTCGGCGACGTGGTGTTCATCGTCGGCGCGCTGGCAGTGGCCTGGCAGGTGGCGAGCGGCGTCTTCGGCCGCAGCGATCGCACCCCTGTACCGGCCACCGCACTGGCTGGAGCCCGTCGATGAGCTGAGCAACCGTCCTCCCTCCTTGTCGTCACGCATCGACAAGGTTGGGGCGCCGCGCCCTGAGGGCGGCGCCCCTCTTTTTTTCATCGCTATACTGTGCCTCGCGCACACGCGCGTGTCGTTTCCAGAAGCGGTTCAACAACGAGGAGACAGGGGCATGGCGAAGTTTCAGTTGAAGAAGGCTGCAAATGGCGAATTCCATTTCACGCTGATCGGGGCTGACGATCAGGCGCTGCTGCAGAGCGAGATGTACAAGCAGAAGGCGTCAGCCGAGGGCGGCATCGAATCGGTCAGGAAGAACGCGGGTGACGATGGTCGCTATGAGCGCAAGACGTCGTCGAACGGCAAGGACTACTTCGTGCTCAAGGCGGGCAACGGCCAGGTGATCGGCCAGAGCAGGATGTTCGACAACGCGGGTGCGATGGAAAGCGTGATCGGCGCGGTGAAGAGCGGGGCGGCCGGCGCGGCGCTCGATGATCAGGCCGGGTAGCAGACGCGCCTCCATGCACGTCCTGCAGGCGCGCGGGACGCGCCACACGCGGTTCCCGGGCCTCGTGCCCGGGAACCGCGTGTGGCGCATCGCCCTGCCGCACCCCTGCGCATGAACCGTCCGGACGATCTGCTGCAGCGTTCCTCTGCCTCGCTTCGACTGCATTTCCACAACGGTGAGCGGCTGGGACCGGGCAAGATCGAACTGCTCGAACATCTGGCGCGCGAGCGCTCGATCTCCGGCGCCGCACGTGCCATGGGCATGGCCTACCGGCGTGCCTGGCTGCTGATCGACGACATGAACCGCATGTTCGCCGAGCCCGTGGTGAAGACCTATCCCGGTCGTTCGCAGGGCGCCGGCGGTGCCGAGCTGACGCCCTTCGGCGAGCGGCTGATCGCGTTGTTCCGTGCGGCCGAGCGCCGCATGTCGGACGCGGTCGCGCTGCAGTTGCGCGAGCTGGACGACGCGCTCAATCCGCAGCCGGCGGCGCCGGAACGGCGGCAGGACGCGGACGCCGGTTGAAGCCGACGCTGCGGCTGTCCAGCGCCACCGATTTCACCATCACCCACACCGCCGTACCCGGCTGCAGACCGAGCCGGTCGCAGGATTCGCGCGTGATCAGCGCACGCAGCGAACTGCTGCCGAGGTCGACCGCGACGTCGGTGTAAGGACCTTCGCGCGGTGTGATGCGTGCGATCCGGCCCGGCATCTTGTTGATGATCGATACGTCCATCGGTCGCGACAGGGCGAGCGCGACGTCGCGGGCGCGGATGCGCACGCGCACCGTACAGCCCGGATCGAGCTCGATGCGCGGCACGCGCAGCTGGCCGTCGGCGAAGCGCAGCGTGGTCAGCGCGTAGTCGTCGTTGTGCTGCAGCACCGTGCATTCGAGTACCGAACCCGCCTCGTAGCGGCCGATCAGCGGCGAATGTTCCGGCCGCGACATGATGTCGGCCAGCTCGCCGCTGGCGACCGTGCGGCCCTCGCTGACGATGACCAAATGATCGGCCAGCCGGGTCACTTCCTCGATCGAATGACTCACGTACAGCACGGGCAGCGCGAATTCCTGCGCCAGCCGCTCGATGTAGGGCAGCACCTCCGCCTTGCGCGGCGCGTCCAGCGAAGCCAGGGGCTCGTCCATCAGCAGCAGCCCCGGCTGACGCAGCAGCGCGCGGCCGAGCGCGACGCGCTGGCGCTCGCCGCCCGACAGGTGATGCGGCCGACGGTCGAGCAGGTGGGCGAGGCCGAGCACCTCGATCACGCTGTCCCAGTCCACCGGGCGCGGGCCGCGCGCCCGCTTCAGCCCGTAGCGCAGGTTGCCGCTCACCGACAGGTGGGGAAACAGCCGCGCGTCTTGGAACACGTAGCCGATGCCGCGTGCCTCGATCGGCAGATCGATGCCGGCGTCGGCATCGAAGAACACGCGGTCGCCGACCGCGATGCGCCCGCGCGATGGCCGCACGATGCCCGCCACGGCGTTGATCAGGCTGCTCTTGCCGGCACCGCTGCGGCCGAAGATCGCGCTGACGCCGCGTGACGGCAGCGTGACGTCGGCGTCGAGTTCGAGCGCGCCCAGCCGGGCGCCGAAATGCAGCTGGATCATGGCCGCCCCAGCCAGCGCTGCGTGCGCCGGTTCAGCCATTCGGACAGCGTGATCGCGGTCACCGCCAGCGCCATCGACATGCCGACCAGACGCAGCGCGATGGCGTCACCGTCCGGCGTCTGGGTGGCCGTGTAGATGGCCAGCGGCAGGGTACGCGTCTCGCCCTCGATATTGGAGGCGAAGGTGATGGTGGCGCCGAATTCGCCGAGGCTGGCGGCGAAGGCCATCATTGCGCCGGACAGGATGCCCGGCAGCATCATCGGCAGCGTGATCGTGCACAGTACGTCGAGACGGCCGGCACCGAGCGTGCGCGCGGCCAGTTCGATGCCGCGGTCGACACTGTCCAGCGACAGCCGGATCGCTCTCACCATCAATGGAAAGGCCATCACCGCCGCGGCGACCACCACGCCTTCGGTGGTGAAGATGAGCTGGATGCCGAAGGTATCCTTCAGCCAGGCGCCGAGCGGGGCGCGCGTGCCCAGCGAGATCAGCAGCAGATAGCCGATCACCACCGGCGGCAGGACCAGCGGGGCGTGCACGATGCCGTCGAGCAGGGCGCGACCGGGCAGGCGGGTACGTGACAGCAGCCAGGCGACGCCCAGCGCGAAGGGCAGGCACAGTGCGGTGCTGGCCAGTCCGACACGGAGGCTGAGCAGCAGGGCGTCCAGTTCGATGTCGCTCATCTATCCCTGTTTGAGGCTGAAACCGTAGCGTGTGAACACCGCCGCCGATTCCGTGCCGCGCAGCCACTGCATGAAGGCGCGCGCGGGGGGCGTGTCCTGTCCGGCGACGATGGCAGCAGGATAGGTGATCGGCGCGTGCGTGTCAGCGGGAAACACGCCGGCGACCCGGACCTTGGGCGACACCGCTGCGTCCGTCGCATAGACGATGCCGGCCGGCACTTCGCCACGTTCGACCAGAACCAGTGCCGCGCGCACCGAGTCAGCGCGAACCAGTTTCGGTTCCGCGATCTGCCATGCGCCGAGCCTGGTCAGTGCGTCCTTCGCGTACTTGCCGACCGGCACGTGGGCCGGATCGCCGGTGGCCAGGCGACTGTCGCCGAGCAGCGCGGCGAGATCGAAGCCGGGTTTCAGCGTGACCGATGCCTTGCTGTCGGCGGGGGTCACCAGCACCAGGCTGTTGCCGAGCAGATCGGTACGCGTGCCGGCGGCGAGCAGCTTGCGCTCGGCGAGGTAGTCCATCCATTGTTCGTCGGCCGACAGGAAAACCTGTGCCTGGGCGCCGGCTTCGATCTGCCGTGCCAGCGCCGACGACGCTGCGAAGGAGAACTTGACCGTGTGACCGGAGCGTGTCTCGAACGCCTTGCCGATGTCCTGCAATGCGTTGGTCAGGCTGGCGGCAGCGAACACGACAAGCGTGTCCGCGTGGGCGGCGCCGGCAATGAGGCTCAGAGCAATTGCTGACAGCAGGCGGGTGGGCAGCAGGCGGGCGAGTTCCATGGTCTTTCCTGTATCAAGTTGAATACAGGACAAATCGTACGATGAAATCCTGCCTGTGCCGCGGCGATGGGCAAAAAAAAGCCGGCGGCTGCCGGCTTTTTTTCGTGTGCGTCGCCGTTCAGCGCACGATTGCGTCGGCGTTCGGCGCGATCGCGGCGAACAGGTCGCGCATCGTGGCGATGCTGGCGGCCTGCACCGTGGCGGCGGGCACCGAGCTGCCATCCGGCAGCGGCAGGTCGTGCGTGGCGGTGGCCGCGGCGACCACGGTGGGCGCGTAGCCGAGGTTGAAGGCGCCGCGCGCAGTCGAGTTCACGCACATGTGCGTCATGAAGCCGGCCAGAACGAGCTGCTTCACGCCCAGCTTCTTCAGTTCTTCGTCGAGCGAGGTCTGCACGAAGCTGTTCGGATAGTGCTTGGTGATCACCGTCTCGCCCGCCTGCGGCGCGACGATGTCGGCGATGCGGCCGATCGCGGCATTGACGTCGTAGGGGGTGCCCGGACCGGCGTCGTGCTGGATGTGGATGACCGGGCGGCCGAGCTCTCGCGCGCGGTCGAGCACGCGTCGTGCTTCGAGCAGCGCGGCCTCGACGCCCGTGAGCTGCATGACGCCTTCACGGTAGGTGTTCTGGCAATCGATCATCACCAGGGCGGCGTAGGCAAGCTGGCCCGGCTCGTGGCCAAGACCCATCAGGTCGCGCAGCGTCGTCAATGAACTCATCGGTGGGGTGTCCTTTCAGGTGGTGGAGGTTTCCTGCTCCTGCATGTGCTGCAGCGCTTCGATGACCAGCGGCAGCAGACCGGTGTCGCCGCCGTGGTTCATGTGGTCGATGATCGCACGCCGCATGCGAGGTTCCCAGAAGCGACGGATGTGGGCGGCCACTTCGCGCACCGCTTCGTCGTGGTCGGGGTAGCTGTGAAAGAACTGGCCGATCTGGTTGGCCATCTTGACGAGGTTGTGGATGTCCATTGCTTATTCCGTTCGATTCTTCGGTTCGGTGTAGATCGCCATGCGGCCGTCGCGGACAAAGCCGCACAGCGTGACGCCGGTGCGTCCGGCCAGATCGATGGCCAGTCCGGTCGGCGCCGAAATCGCTGCCAGCAGGCCGCCGCCGACACTGGCGAGCTTGAGCACCATTTCGTAACTGGCCCGGCTGGTCACCACCGCGAAGCCCTGTGCGGTGTCGAGGCCGGCCTGCGCGACGGCGCCGATCAGCTTGTCCAGCGCGTTGTGGCGGCCGACGTCTTCGCGCACCGCGAACAGCGTGCCATCCGTGTGCGCCCAGGCGGCGGCGTGAACCGATCCGGTCAGCGCGTGCAGGGCCTGACCTTCGCCGAGCGCGACGAAGGCGCGGTGGATGGCGGCTTCGTCGACCGACGGTCGCGTCGCTACCGGTTTCACCTCGCGCGCCACCTGACCGAGGCTGTCCACGCCGCACAGCCCGCAGCCGGTGCGGCCGGCCAGCGAGCGGCGACGCGCCTTCAGTGCTTCGAAGGCGCGGTTCGACACTTGCATGCGCACCTCGATGCCGCTCGCGTGCGCGACGGTGTCGATGTCGTGGATTTCGGAGGCGCGCGCGACGATGCCTTCGGCCAGGCTGAAGCCGACGCCGAAGTCCTCCAGGTCGGCCGGCGTGGCCAGCATCACGGCGTGCGAAATGCCGTTGTAGACCATGGCCACCGGCACTTCTTCGGCCACGCATTCGACGCTGGCCGTGCGCGCGCCGCCGCTGACGCGCACGGCGCTGCGCAGCCGCTGCGCCGGATGCAGCAGCGCCTCACCGGTTTCTTCGCCGGTCCCGTCGCAGGCGAGCTGCGGGCCGTGGATGTCGAGTGCCTGCACCGCGCCCATGCTTCAGACCTTCTCGCGCTTCTTCGGCAGCAGGTCGATCTGATGCTGCGAGAAGTCGCGGTAGCGCTGCTGCCATTCCGACGGCTGGGTCACGCGGGTCACCTCGACCGCGGTCACCTTGTACTCGGGGCAGTTGGTGGCCCAGTCCGAGTTGTCGGTGGTGATGACGTTGGCACCCGACTCGGGGAAGTGGAAGGTCGTATACACGACGCCCGGCTGCATGCGCTCGGACACCCGTGCGCGCAGCACCGTCTCGCCTGCGCGCGAGGTGATGCCCACCCAGTCGCCTTCGGTGATGCCGCGGGTTTCGGCGTCGGTGGGGTGGATTTCCAGCCGGTCCTCGTCGTGCCACATCGAGTTCGCGGTACGCCGGGTCTGCGCGCCGACGTTGTACTGCGACAGGATGCGGCCGGTGGTGAGGATCAGCGGGAAGCGCTTCGAGGCGCGTTCCTCGGTCGGCACGTACTCGGTCAGCATGAAGCGACCCTTGCCACGCACGAACTGATCGATGTGCATGATGGGCGTGCCTTCCGGCGCCTGTTCGTTGCACGGCCACTGGATGCTGCCCAGTTCGTCCAGCCGCTCGTAGCTGACGCCGTGGAAGGTGGGCGTCAGCCGCGCGATCTCGTCCATGATTTCCGACGGGTGGCTGTAGTTCATCGGATAGCCAAGGGCGTTCGACAGCATGCAGGTGACTTCCCAGTCCTCCTTGCCGGCCAGCGGCGGCATCACCTTGCGTACGCGCGAGATGCGGCGCTCGGCATTGGTGAAGGTGCCGTCCTTCTCGAGGAAGCTGGAGCCCGGCAGGAAGACATGGGCGAACTTCGCCGTTTCGTTCAGGAAGAGGTCCTGCACCACCACGCATTCCATCGCCCGCAGCGCGGCCTCGACGTGCTGCGTGTTCGGGTCGGACTGCACGATGTCCTCGCCCTCGCAGTAGAGGCCGAGGAAGGTGCCGTCCATCGCCGCCTCGAACATGTTCGGGATGCGCAGACCCGGCTCCGGCTGCGGCTCGACGCCCCAGGCATCCTTGAACAGCGCGCGCGTAGCGGCGTCGGACACGTGGCGGTAGCCCGGCAGTTCGTGCGGGAAGCTGCCCATGTCGCAGGAGCCCTGCACGTTGTTCTGGCCGCGCAGCGGATTCACGCCCACGCCTTCGCGGCCGATGTTGCCGGTGGCCATCGCCAGGTTGGCGATGCCGATGACGGTGGTCGAACCCTGGCTGTGCTCGGTCACGCCCAGGCCGTAGTAGATCGCCGCGTTGCCGCCGGTGGCGAACAGCCGGGCCGCGGCACGCACGTCGGCCGCCGGCACGCCGGTGTGCTGTTCCATCGCTTCCGGCGAGTTCTCCGGCTTCGCGACGAAGTCGCGCCACTGTTCGAACGAATGCCATTCGCAGCGCTCGCGGACGAAATCCTCCTTCACCAGGCCCTCGGTCACGACCACGTGCGCCATCGAGGTGATCAGCGCCACGTTGCTGCCGGGCTTCAGCTTCAGGTGCTGTTCCGCCTGGATGTGCGGCGAACGCACGAGGTCGATGCTGCGCGGGTCGACCACGATGAGCTTGGCGCCCTGGCGCAGGCGGCGCTTCATCTGCGAGCCGAACACCGGGTGGCCGTCGGTCGGGTTGGCGCCCATCACCATGATGACGTCGGCCTTCATTACCGAGTCGAAGGTCTGGGTGCCGGCCGACTCGCCCAGCGTCTGCTTCAGGCCGTAGCCGGTGGGCGAGTGGCAGACGCGGGCGCAGGTGTCGACGTTGTTGTTGCCGAAGGCGGCGCGTACCAGCTTCTGCACCAGATAGGTTTCCTCGTTGGTGCAGCGGCTGGACGTGATGCCGCCGACCGATTCACGGCCGTGCTTGGCCTGGATGCGCTTGAACTCCGACGCGGCGTAGCTGATCGCCTCGTCCCAGCTGACCGGCTGCCAGGGGTCCTCGATGCTCTTGCGGATCATCGGCGTGGTGATGCGGTCGGCGTGCGTCGCGTAGCCGAAGGCGAAGCGCCCCTTGACGCAGGAGTGGCCGTGATTGGCGCCGCCGTCCTTGCTCGGCACCATGCGCACTACGGTCGTGCCCTTCACCTCGGCATCGAAGGAGCAGCCAACGCCGCAGTAGGCGCAGGTGGTGGTGACCTTCTTCTCGGCCTGACCGTGCTCGATCACGCCCTTTTCCATCAGCGTCGCGGTCGGGCAGGCCTGCACGCAGGCGCCGCAGGACACGCACTCCGATTCCATGAAGGGCTGGCTTTCGCCCGGGCTGACGCGCGAGTCGAAACCGCGACCGGAAATGGTCAGCGCGAAAGTGCCCTGGGTTTCTTCGCAGGCGCGCACGCAGCGGTTGCAGACGATGCACTTCGACGGGTCGTAGCTGAAGTAGGGGTTGGATTCATCCTTCTCCTTCGTCAGCGCCGACAGCAGATCGAAATGGTTCTTGCCCTTCATGCCGTAGCGCACTTCACGCAGGCCGACCACGCCGGTCATGTCCTGCAGTTCGCAGTTGCCGTTGGCCGAGCAGGTGAGGCAGTCCAGCGGGTGGTCGGAAATGTAGAGCTCCATCACGCCGCGGCGGATATCCGCCAGCTTGGGTGTCTGCGTGCGCACCTGCATGCCGGCCTCGGCGATCGTCGTGCAGGATGCCGGGTAGCCGCGGCGGCCTTCGATCTCGACCAGGCACAGGCGACAGGAGCCGAAGGGCTCTAGGCTGTCGGTCGCGCACAGCTTCGGGATGCTGTTGCCGCATTCCTGCGCGGCGCGCATGACCGAGGTGCCGGCAGGCACCGTGACTTCGATACCGTCGATCGACAGTGTGACTTCCTTTTCCGACTCGCGGGCGGGCGTGCCGTAATCGATGTTGCGGGGTAGGGACATGGCGGTTCTCCTCTGTTCCTGTGTGCTTAGGCCGCTTCGGTCTTGTCGACGCCGAAGTCTTCGGGGAAATGGTTCAGTGCGGACAGAACCGGATAGGGCGCCATGCCGCCCAGCGCGCACAGCGAGCCGTTGAGCATGGTGTCGCACAGCGACTGCAGCAGCGCGATGTTCTTGCCGCGGTTCTCGTTGGCGACGATGCGGTCGATCACCTCGACGCCGCGCGTCGAGCCGATGCGACAGGGCGTGCACTTGCCGCAGGATTCGACGGCGCAGAACTCCATCGCGTAGCGCGCCATGTGGGCCATGTCGACCGTGTCGTCGAACACGACGATGCCTCCGTGGCCGATCATCGCGCCGTTCTTGGCGTACTCCTCGTAATCCAGCGGCAGGTCGAATTGCGACGCCGGCACATAGGCGCCGAGCGGGCCGCCCACCTGCACCGCGCGCACCGGACGGCCGGACAGCGTGCCGCCGCCGAAGTCGTAGAGCAGCTCGTTCATGGTCAGGCCGAAGGCCTTCTCGACCAGACCGCCGCGCTTGATGTTGCCGGCCAGCTGGAAGGGCAGGGTGCCGCGCGAACGGCCCATGCCGTAGTCGCGGTAGAAGGCGCCACCCTTGGCCAGGATGATGGGCACCGAAGCCAGCGAGATCACGTTGTTGATGACGGTCGGCTTGCCGAACAGGCCCTGCAGCGCCGGCAGCGGCGGCTTGAAGCGCACGATGCCGCGTTTGCCTTCCAGGCTTTCGAGCAGCGAGGTTTCCTCGCCGCAGATGTAGGCGCCGGCGCCCAGGCGCACTTCCAGTTCGAAGGCCTTGCCCGAGCCGCGCACGTCCTGACCCAGCCAGCCGGCGGCGCGCGCGCGACGGATCGCCTCCTTCAGCGTGGCGAATGCGTGCGGGTATTCCGAGCGCAGGTAGATGTAACCCTGGGTCGCACCGACCGCGATGCCGGCGATGGTCATGCCCTCGATCAGCACATAAGGGTCGCCTTCCATGATCATGCGATCGGAGAAGGTGCCGGAGTCGCCCTCGTCGGCGTTGCACACGATGTACTTCTGGTCGGCGCTGGCGCCGAGTACCGTGTTCCACTTGATGCCGGTCGGGAAGGCTGCACCGCCACGGCCGCGCAGGCCGGAATCGGTCACTTCCTTCACGATGTCCGCGCCGCTCATCGCGAACGCCGCGACCAGGCCTACGTAACCGCCGTGGGTGATGTAGTCGTCCAGGCTCAGCGGATCGGTGATGCCGATGCGTGCGCTGGTCAGCCGTTCCTGGTTCTTCAGGTAGGGAATGTCATCGGTCAGGCCGAGCGACAGCGCGTGCTGGCCGCCGGTGATGAAGCCGGCATCGAACAGTGCGGCGACATCCTGTGGCTGCACCGGACCGTAGGCCATGCGGCCGGCTGGCGTCTGCACTTCGACCATGGGTTCGAGGAAGAAGGCGCCGCGCGAGCCGTTGCGCACCAGCTCGATCGCGATGCCGCGCTTGGCCGCTTCGGCGGCGATGGCCTTCGCGACCTTTTCGGCGCCCAGCGACAGCGCCGTCGAATCGATGGGGACGTAGATGCGCGTGCTCATGCGCTCACCTCCGCACGCAGTTCGGCAACGATCGAGTCGAAGCGCTCCGGGGTGACGCGACCGACGATGTCGTCGTCCACCCGCAGCGACGGACCGACCGCGCAGTTGCCGAGGCAGTACACCGCTTCCAGTGTCACCGCACCATCGGCAGTCGTTTCGTGGAAGTCGATGCCGAGGCACCGCTTCGCGTGCGCCTCGAGCGCGACGGCACCGACGGCCTGACAGGCTTCCGCCCGGCAGACCTGCACCACGTGGCGGCCGGGGGCGTGGCTGCGGAAGTGGTGATAGAAGGTGATCACGCCATGCACTTCGGCGCGCGACAGGTTCAGGCCCTTGGCGATGACCGGGACGGCCTGTTCCGGCACGTGGCCGAACTCGTCCTGGATGGCGTGCAGCATGGGCAGCAGCGCGCCGGGCAGATCGGCGTGCCGGTCGACCAGCGATTGCAGCTGCCGCGGGTCGACACCGGGGGCGGGGTGGTGCGATGACATGGCTCTCTGTCTCCTGCTGAATCCCTAATTGGAACTCTTGTTCATAATTGCTAATCAGCCACCATCAATGTCCAATAATGGCTTCGCAAAGCAGGTTAGCAGCCGATTTTGCTTTTAACGATATGAAAACAAATGCCTAACATGCGCATCCAGATCGAGCCCGCGTGGCGCTTCCGCAACGCCGAAGGGCGCGAGATCGACCCCTTGCTGTTCCGCGTGCTGGCCGCCGTGCAGCGCAGCGGAAAGCTGACCGAGGCGGCGCGCGAAGTCGATTTTTCGTATCGCCACTGCTGGAACCTGATCCGCACCTGGTCGGCCTTCTTCGGCACGCCGCTGGTCGAGCTGTCGCAGGGCAAGGGGGCGGAACTGACGCCGCTGGGCGAGAAGCTCACCTGGGCGGCACAGCGCATCCAGGCGCGGCTGACGCCGCAGCTCGAGAACCTGTCGGTGGAGATCGACCGCGAAATCAACGCAGCGCTGATGGACACCCATCCGGTGCTGCGGCTGCACGCAAGCCATGGCTATGCGATCGCACTGATGCCGGAACTGATGGAGCGGGTGGCCGGCGTCCGGCTGGAACTGCAGTACCTCGGGTCGATTGATGCGCTCGGTTCGATGTCGCGCGGCAGCTGCGACATCTGCGGCTTCCACCTGCCTAGCGGACGCGTCACGCCTGAACTGGCGGCGCGGCTGAACCGCTACCTGAAGCCGCGTGCGCACCGTGTGATCCGCCTGGTCACCCGCACGCAGGGCCTGTTCGTCGCTGCCGGCAATCCGCTGAACATCCGCTCGCTGCAGGATCTGGTGCGCCCCGACGTGCGCTTCATCAACCGGCAGGCCAGCGCCGGCACGCGTGTGCTGCTCGATCTGCTGCTGGCCGAACACACCATCGATCCGGACGACATCAGCGGCTACGAAACGGTGGAATTCACGCACGCGGCGGTCGCCGCACACATCGCCAGCGGCATGGCCGACACCGGCTTCGGCGTCGAAGCTGCCGCCAGCCAGTTCAAGCTGGATTTCGTGCCGATCGCCGAGGAGCACTACTTCCTCGCCTGCCGGCTGGAGACGCTGGAACTGCCGTCGATGCAGCGCGTGCTCGACGCGCTGAAGTCGCCCGATTTCGCGAAGGCGGTGTCGACCCTGCCCGGTTATGCACTCAATTCGCCGGGCGAAGTGCTGTCCGTGGTCGAGGCGCTGCGCGCCTGATCCAGCGGCACAAAAGAAAAACGCCGCAGTGTGCGGCGTTGGTCGATTCACGGCCAGCCTTGAATGGCTGGCCGGTTCCGCAGGCGCGAAGCGGTGCTTCGCGAAACCCAAATTCAACGCAGGCTGGCTTTGCACAGCCAGCCCGTTCAGCAGGCGCGAAGCAATGCTTCGCGAAACCCCTGCTTCACCCACGGTCGGCTTTGCACAGCCGACCGGTTCGGCAGGCGCAGCGCATGCGCTGCGAAACCCCTGTCTCATCCACTGCCAGCCCTGCATGGCTGGCCGGTTACGCAGGCGGCGAGCGGTGCTCGCCGAAACCCCTGCTTCACCCACGTCGCATGGCGTCGAAGAATTCGCCGTTGCTCTTGGTGGCCTTGATCTTGTCGAGCAGGAATTCGATCGCTTCCAGATCGTCCATGTTGTAGAGCAGTTTGCGCAGTACCCAGATCTTCTGCAGGATTTCCGGCTTCAGCAGCAGCTCTTCGCGGCGGGTGCCCGAGCGGTTCACGTTTATGGCCGGATAGACACGCTTTTCCGCCATGCGCCGGTCAAGATGGATTTCCATATTGCCGGTGCCCTTGAATTCTTCGTAGATCACGTCGTCCATGCGGCTGCCGGTTTCGATCAGCGCGGTGGCGATGATGGTCAGGCTGCCGCCTTCCTCGACGTTGCGCGCGGCACCGAAGAAACGCTTCGGCTTCTGCAGCGCATTGGCGTCCACGCCGCCGGTCAGCACCTTGCCGGAGGCCGGCTGCACCGTGTTGTAGGCGCGGGCGAGACGGGTGATCGAGTCGAGCAGGATGATCACGTCCTTCTTGTGCTCGACCAGACGCTTGGCCTTCTCGATCACCATTTCGGCGACCTGCACGTGGCGCGTGGCCGGTTCGTCGAAGGTCGAGGCAACGACTTCGCCCTTCACCGAACGCTGCATTTCCGTCACTTCTTCCGGGCGCTCGTCGATCAGCAGCACGATGAGCAGCGCTTCCGGGTGATTCACGGTGATCGCGTGCGCGATGTGCTGCATCATCACCGTCTTGCCGGTCTTCGGCGGCGCCACCAGCAGCGCGCGCTGGCCCTTGCCGATCGGCGCGATCATGTCGATCACACGCGAGGTCGTGTTCTCTTCGCCGCGCATGTCGCGTTCGAGCTTCAGCGGCTCGGTCGGATGCAGCGGCGTCAGGTTCTCGAACAGGATCTTGTGCTTGGTCGCTTCCGGCGGCTCGCTGTTGATGCGATCGACCTTGACCAGTGCGAAATAGCGCTCGCCATCCTTCGGCGTGCGGATTTCACCCTCGATGGTGTCGCCGGTGTGCAGGTTGAAGCGGCGGATCTGGCTGGGCGATACGTAGATGTCGTCGGTTCCCGCCAGATAGCTCGCTTCCGGCGAACGCAGGAAGCCGAAGCCGTCGGGCAGCACTTCCAGCGCACCGTCTCCGAAAATGCTCTCGCCCTTCTTCGCCCGGTTGCGCAGGATGGCGAACACGAGTTCCTGCTTGCGCAGCCGGTTGGCGCCTTCGATCTCGAAGGACTGGGCCATTTCGAGCAGCTGGCTTACGTGGAGTGCTTTCAGTTCGGAAAGGTGCATGGTGAAGATGTGCGACAGGCGGGGTGGGGAGATGGAGCGGTCTTCCGCTCCGGCGGGCAGGGCGCGGATACGCGCCCGCCGCGGGGTAGGTGTTACAGGTGACTGTCCAGGAAGGCGGTCAGTTGGGACTTCGACAGGGCGCCGACCTTCGTCGCCTCGACATTGCCGTCCTTGAACAGCATCAGCGTCGGAATGCCGCGAATGCCGAAGCGCGCGGGCGTTTCCTGATTCTCGTCGATATTGACCTTGGCCACGCGCAGCTTGCCGGCGTAGTCATGGGCCACTTCGTCGAGGATGGGAGCGATCATCTTGCACGGACCGCACCACTCGGCCCAGTAATCGACCAGAACCGGCAGGTCGGCCTTGATGACCTCGGCTTCGAAACTGGCGTCGGTGACGTGGTGGATGTGTTCGCTCATTGTTTCCTCGCGGTGCTTGACTGGGAAAGTGGATTCTGTGAATCGGAAGGTCTTCGGGGGTGTATCGGGAAGAACCGGATGCCTCGTGCCGGACGCCACGGTTGAGGACGCCTGCAGGACTGGATGGATGTTGCGTGCCGAAAGGTGAGTGTCGGGTCGCTGGACTGGGTTTTCCGGCCACTCACGGAGCGGCCCGGTTCGGGGCTTGCTGAAACCTGGCCGCCGGGGTGATCACGGTATCGGCGTCCCCTGCGTCGGAGTTCTGGGTTTCTGCACTGTTTGCAAGATGCTAATACAAAAAACAGTCGGGCGTGCAGAGGCAGATGGCAAGGAAATACAAAAAGTCATGGCCACATGTCGCAGCGGCACGACAGCGTGGGCGAGGTGCCGCCGCGCCCCGGTGCTAAACTCCTGCGTCCGGAAGAGGTGCGGCGCGCCTGTGTTTGGCAGTCTGCAGGCTGCTCCCGCGTGCCGCGGCCCCTCGTGAATTCAGCCTTTTTCAGCCCATGCATGGCCTGCCTGCGAGTGCAGAGCCCCCGCCCAACGGAGAAATCATGACCTACGTCGTCACCGAATCCTGTATCAAGTGCAAATACACCGACTGCGTCGATGTGTGCCCGGTCGATTGCTTCCGCGAAGGCCCGAATTTCCTGGTGATCGATCCGGACGAGTGCATTGACTGCACGCTGTGCGTGGCCGAATGCCCGGCTGAAGCCATTTTCGCCGAGGACGACGTGCCGGCGGACCAGGTGCACTTCATCGAGCTGAATGCCGAACTGGCCAAGGAATGGCCGGCCATCATCGAGCGCAAGGACGCCCTGCCCGACGCCGACGACTGGGCCAAGGTGAAGGACAAGCTCGGCATGCTCGAGCGCTGAGCCGTCCCGTTTTCTCTCTTCGCCCGCGCTGACGCATGAGCGGAGCGGGTTTCGACTCGGTCACGCTGTCGCCCGGTCCGGATCTGTTCGGCCGGGTAGCACGCATCCTCCTCGATCGCCACGGCGACGCGCTCGCCGACTGCGATTTCATCCTGCCGTCGATCACGCTGGCGCCGGCGCTGCGCAGCGCGCTGTCGGCTGCCGCTGGTCGCGCGCTGTTCATGCCGCGCGTGCTCACGCCGCAACTGCTGGCCGCGCGCTGGCGGGGCGACGCGGCGACCGACCCGGATTCGCGACGTCTGCTCGGGCTGGTCGCCCAGTTGCGCCGCGTCGGCTGGCTGGGTGACGCCGACCTGTGGTCGGTGGCGCGCGAACTGATGGATCTTGCCGACACGCTGGCCGATGTGCCGCTGCCGGACGAGGCTGCGCTGGAAGGCGCCTTCGCCCGGGCGCACGCGCTGCACGACAGCGCAGCGCTGTCTCTGGAAGCGCGGCTGGTGCACGCGGTGTGGCTGGCCGACAGCACCGGCACGCCGGGTCACGCCCGGGCGACGACGCAGGCGCTTTACCGGGCAGCCGCGGCGGCGCGCCGGCCGGTCGTGCTGCTGGCTGACGTGCTCGATCCGGCGCCGGACTGGCTGGCTGCGTTCGCGCAGCGCGTACCGGTACTGCACATCGGCGTGCGGCGCGCCGCGGGCGAGGACGCGCTGTCGCGTGCGCTCGACGCCGCCTGGCCGGTTGCCGCCGACGAAGCGCGCACGCTGTGGTCGCGACGCGTGCCGGCGGACGCGGCGCAGCGTCTGCGCGACCGCGTGCGGCTGGTCAGTGCGCAGTCGCTCGAACAGGAGGCGCAGCACGCCGCCGCTTGCGTTGCGCGCTGGCTGGCGGACGGGCGCCGCCGCATCGCCCTGGTCGCCAGCGATCGCGAAGCGGCCCGGCGCACCCGCGCCCTGCTCGAACGCAGACAGGTGCTGCTGGCCGACGAAACCGGCTGGAAGCTGTCGACCACGCGCGCGGCGGCCACGGTCGATGCCTTCCTGCAATGCCTGGCGTCCGACGGCTATCACCGCGACCTGCTCGATCTGGTCCGCTCGCCCTATGTGGCCGGCGACATGGACGCCGACACGCACGCGCGGGCGATCGCCGAGGTCGATCACTGGGTGGTGCGACGCAATCATGTCGACGGTCTGCAGGCGCTGCTCGCCGATGCCACGCGAGAGCTGGCCGGGCGGACGGCGTCTGCACTGATCGTTCCGTTCGCGCAGGCGGTGGGGCTGATGCCGACGCAGGCCGCGCCCGCCGCCTTCTGGCTGGAGCGGCTGCTGGCCGCGCTCGACGCGCTGCAGGCGCGCGCTGCGCTGCTGCAGGACGCCGCCGGCGCACAGGTGATCGCGTTGCTCGAACAGCTGCGTGCGGACAGCAGCGGGGTGTCGCTGGCGCTGACCTTCGCCGACTGGCGCCAGTGGCTCAACGGTGAGTTCGAGCGGGCACTGTTCCGCGACACCGCGATCGACAGCCCGGTCGTGCTGACCCATCTTGCGGCGACCCGGCTGCGCGCGTTCGACGCCGTCTATGTGATCGGCGCCGACAGCGAACATCTGGCACCGCCGCAACTGCGCGGTGCGCTCGGTCACGAAGGGCTGCGGCGCGAACTGGGTCTGGCCGACACGCAGCAGGCGGCACGCCAGCTGCGCGAGGACCTCGCCGGCCTGATCCTGAACAGCGAGGACACCGTATTCAGCTGGCAGGCGCAGCGCAATGGCGAAGCCAATCTGCCCGGTGCCGACCTGCAGCTGCTCGACCTGATGTTCGTGCACGCCGGCCTGCCGAGCGCCGTCAGTGCCGCGCCTGCACAGCCGGACCCCGCGCCGGCCGCGCTGCCGGCGCAGACCAGCGCACCGGTGCTCGACGCCGGACGGGTGCCGACGCGGCTGACCGCCAGCGCAATGGCCGATCTGATGGCCTGTCCCTACCGTTACTACGCCCGCCGGGTGCTTGGTCTGGGCGAGGGCGACGAGGTCGAGGAAACGATGGGCAAGGGCAGCGTGGGCGAACTGGTGCACGCGCTGCTGCACGATTTCCATGTCGCGCATCCGCGCCTTGGCAGCGAAACGCCGGAGGCGCTGGCCGGCGACATGCGCGGGCGCATTGCCCGCGCCTTCGATGGCGCGATCGGGCGCAACTTCCAGGAGCACGTGTGGGCCGATCGCCTGCACGAGCGCGCCGACGCCTACGTCGCGTGGGCCTGCGCGCGCGAGGCCGAGGGCTGGGTGTTCGACAGCGGCGAGCAGTCGCGGGCGCGACCGCTCGACCTGCCGGACGGCAGCACGCTGTCGCTCGAAGGCCGTATCGACCGCATCGACCGCGGTGCAGCCGGCGTGTCGTTGCTCGACTACAAGCTGCGCGGCAGCGATGCCGTGAAGAAGAGCGTGCAGGGCGGCGAGGACCTGCAACTCGCGTTCTACACGCTGCTCGAAGGCGACATGGTGAGCGAGGCCGCCTATCTGGCGCTCGACGAGCCGGTGCCGGTACCGCATCCGCAGGCCGAGCCGCACGCGGTGGCCGAGGCGCTGCGGGGCCTCATCGGCACGCTGTTTCCGGCGCTGCGCGCCGGTGCCGCACTGCCTGCGCACGGCGACGACCGCGCCTGCGCCCACTGCGAGATGCGCGGCCTGTGCCGCAGGGACTGGCGCGCATGAACGACGGCCTGCGCGCACTCGATCCGTCGGCCAGCGTCGTCGTCGAGGCCTGTGCCGGCAGCGGCAAGACGTGGACCCTGGTGTCGCGGCTGATCCGTCTGCTGCTGGCGGGCGTGGCGCCGGGCGAGATACTGGCCATCACCTACACGCGCAAGGCGGCGCGCGAGATCGACGAGCGGCTGCAGCACTGGCTGGGCGAGCTGGCGGTGGCGGACGACGCCGGCGTGATCGCCTTCCTCGACGCGCGCGGAGTCGATGCGCGCAATGACGCGCTGCTGATCGAGCGTGCGCGCGGCCTGTTCGAACGCGTCACCGGCGCCCGCCCGGGGCTGACCATCAACACCTTCCACGGCTGGTTCTCGTCGCTGCTCGGCGCCGCGCCGCTGTCGGCCGGCCTCGGCGGGCTGCAGCTGGCGGAGCGCACCGCGCGCCTGCGCGACCAGGCCTGGGGCGTGCTGATGCGGCGCGCCGGCAGTGCGCCGGACGGCGAACTGGCGCAGTCGGTGCGCTGGCTGCTCGCCCAGGCCGGTCTGGGTGGGGCGCGTGGTCTGGCCGAATCGCTGATCGACCGGCGCGCCGAGTGGCAGGCCTGGCTGGCGGCGCACGACGGGCTCGACGGCGTGTTCGCGCACCTCGAATCCTTCTTCGGCGCCGATCGCGAGGCGCCGGTCGATGCGCTGGCGCAGGATGCGGCCCTGCGCGCCGCGGTGCTCGAGTTCGCGCAGCTGCTGGGGCAGGGCACGGAGGCGCAGCAGCGCAAGGCGGTGGCGCTGGAAACCGCCGCCAGCCAGCACGACGCCCAGGCCTTCTTCGACGGTCTGTGCGCCGAACTGCTGACCCGCGCCGGACTGCCGATCGCGTTCAAGCCGGGCAAGGCGATGGAGAAGATCGGCGCGGCGGAACGCACACAGCAGCTGTTCGAGTCCTGCGTCGAGCGCTTGCTGAGCTGCCTGCACGCGCTGAGCGACCGCGCCGCCTGGGAACTGAACCGGCACGCGCTGACCGTCGCGTCCGCCATGCTCGACGCCTACGATCAGGTCAAGCGCGGCGCCGGCGTGCTCGACTTCGGCGATCTCGAATGGCACGCGGCGCGCCTGCTCGGCGACGCGCAGACCGGCCCCTTCGTGCAGGCCCGGCTCGACGCGCGCTACACCCACCTGCTGCTCGACGAGTTCCAGGACACCAATCCGCTGCAGTGGCAGGTGCTGATGCACTGGCTGGACGCCTACGCGCCGGATCAGGTGCAGCCGCGCGTCTTCGTGGTCGGCGATCCGAAGCAGTCGATCTACCGCTTCCGCCGCGCCGATCCGCGCATCTTCGCGCACGCGCGCACCGCCTTTGCCGAGCGCTTCGGCGCCATCGACATCCGGCGCAACGAAACGCGGCGCAGCAGCCCGGCCGTGGTCGAGGTGGTCAATGCGCTGTTCGGCGCGCTCGACGTGTTCGAAGGCTTCGCGCCGCACGCAACGACGCAGGTCGGCCTGCCGGGCGCGGTCGAGGTGCTGCCGGCCTTCGGCCACGACGCCGATGCGCCGGACGAAACGCCGTCGGCCGATGCCGGCCTGCGCAATCCGCTCACCACGCCGCGCGTGACGGCCGAAGACAGCAGGCGCCGCCGCGAGGCCGACGCGATGTGCGCGCGGCTGCAGGCGATGGTCGGGCAGGTCGCCGTGCGCGATGCGCACAGTGGCGAGGTGCGACCGGCGCGCTACGGCGACGTGATGATCCTGCTGCGCCGGAGAACCGGGTTGGCGGTGTACGAGGCGGCGCTGCGCGCGCACGGCATTCCGTACTTCGGTGCCAGCCGCGGTCGCCTGCTGGACACGCTGGAGGCGGCCGATCTGCAGGCGCTGCTGCGTTTTCTCGCCGCGCCGGCCGACGCGCTGGCGCTGGCGCACGTGCTGCGCAGCCCGCTGTTCGCGCTGTCCGACGCTCACCTGTTGCGCCTGACGAGCGCCGGCCCGGCCTTGTGGCCGGCGCTGCGCGGCGCGCGCGAAGGCGACGACGCCCAACTGGCACGTGCCGCCGCGCTGCTGAGCGACTGGCTGGCCGCGGCCGTGCAGCTGCCGGTGCACGACCTGCTCGATCGCGTGTTCCATCGGGGCGAACTGATGCAGCGCTATGCCGCCCAGGTCGATCCGATGGCCTGGCCGGGCGTGCGCGCCAATCTGGAAGCCTTCATGGAGCTGGCGCTCAAGGTCGACAGCGGTCGCTTCCCCAGCCTGCCGCGCTTTCTCGACGAACTCGCGCGACTGCGCAGCGAAGACGACGAGGCGCCGGACGAGGGCCTCATCCTCGGCGAGGATCCGGCACGCGGCCGCGTGCGCGTACTCACCGTGCATGCGGCAAAGGGGCTGGAGGCCCCCATCGTCTGGCTGGCCGACGCCATCGCGAAGCCGCGCGCCGACAGCGGTGCACGCGTGCTTCTGGCCTGGCCGCCGGGTGCGCCGGCGCCCGAGCACCTGTCGCTGCTGCAGCGCAAGGAGAACCAGGGGCAGGCGCGCGCACCTTTCATCGACGCCGAGGCCCGTGCCGCCGCACGCGAGGACGCCAACCTGCTGTACGTCGCGGTCACCCGCGCGCGGCAGTTCCTGTTCGCCAGCGGCGTCAGCCCGGCACGGGGCGCGGCCGACGACAGCTGGCTGGCGCGTCTGGAGTCCGCCCTGCGTGCGTGTCCGTCGGTGCAGCATGGCGACGGCGGTGCGCTGCGCCTGAGTTCCGGTACGGCCGATGCATGCCCGGCCAGCGATGCGGCGGCGCCGGCGCCGACCGCTGCCGAAGAGCTGTCACTGGCGCCAGTTGGCGAGCGCCGCGTGGTGGCGCCGATGAACGACGCGCAGATCTGGGGTACCGGCCTGCACGCCTGGCTGGAGGCGCTGGCCTGCGGCGAGCCGCCGCCGTCACGCCCGGCCGCGCTCGATGCGGCGCGCTGGAGCGAGCTGGAACGCCTCGCGCGCGGCATGACCGGCAGTGCGGCATTGCGTCGTTTCTTCGATCCGGCGCTGCATCGCTGGGCCGCCAGCGAGGTCGAGTTCGTGCTGCCGGACGGCAGCCTCGGTCGCATCGACCGCCTGGTCGAGTTCGACGACGAGATCTGGATACTGGATTACAAGAGCGGCGAGGGCCTCGGCTACGCCGAGGAATATGCCGAACAGCTGAGGCGCTACGCCGCGTCGGTGCAGCTGATCCGCCCCGGCAAGACACCGTGTGCCGCACTGCTGCGGCCCGACGGGCGTCTGGAGCGCCTTTTCTGAACGTCGGCGCTTTGCGGCGTCGGCGCTTTTGACTACCATCGACGCATGGTCATCCGCAGCGCGCACACCGTGCCCGCGCGGCGAGGAGGAGAGTGGCAACCATGCAAGTACATGAAATCCTGCGCATCAAGGGCACCGTGCTCTACACGGTGGCACCGCAACAGACGCTGGGCAACGCAGTCGTCACGATGACCGACCTCGACGTCGGTTCGCTGGTCGTGATGGAGCATGGCCGCATGGTCGGCATGCTCACCTTCCGCGAGGTGTTGCGCTCGGTGCGGGCGTCCGGCGGCGACTGGCAGTCGCTGACCGTGTCCGCCGTCATGCATCGCGACCCGGTCACCGCCCACCCGGACATGGAAGTCGACGAACTGCGCCGACTGATGCTCGAACATCGCTGCCGCTATCTGCCCATCATGGAGGGCGATACGCTGATGGGGGTGCTGTCCTTCCACGATGTCGCCCGTGCGATGCTCGAGGAGCAGAGCTTCGAGAACCGCATGCTGAAGAGCTACATTCGCGACTGGCCGATGGAAGACATGTCGGGCTGATGCCCGGCCGCACGATCATTCAGCACGTTGCCGCGTACGCGCCGCAACGGCACGATGACGCGAGGAGGCGGTAATGGAGAAGGTGTGGCTCAAAAGCTACCCCAAGGGTGTTCCGGCCGAGATCGATCCGTCGGAATTCATGTCGGTCGGCGAGGTGTTCGAGCGCAGCTGTCGCGAGTTCGCGGAGCGCGATGCCTATGTCTGCATGGGCAAGGCCATCACCTATGCGGAACTTGACCGCCTGAGCGCCGCCTTCGCGGCCTATCTGCAGTCGGTGCTCGGCCTGGCGCCGGGGTCGCGCGTCGCGATCATGATGCCCAATGTGCTGCAGTACCCGGTGGCGATGTTCGGTGCGCTGCGCGCCGGCTACACCGTCGTGAACTGCAATCCGCTGTACACGCCGCGCGAGCTCGAACACCAGCTCAACGACAGCGGTGCCGAAGTCATCGTCGTGCTGGAGAACTTCGCCTCGACGCTGCAGCGCGTGGTCGCGCGCACCTCGGTGCGCCACATCGTCGTCACCGCGCTGGGCGACCTGCTGCCGGCGCCCAAGGGCTGGATCGTCAATCTGGTCGTGCGCCACGTGAAGAAGATGGTGCCGTCCTTCGACCTGCCGTCCGCGGTCCGCTTCAACGAGGCGATCAAGCTGGGGCTGGGGCACACGCTGAATCCGGTCAATGTGGTGCACGAAGACATCGCCTTCCTGCAATACACCGGCGGCACGACCGGCGTCGCCAAGGGCGCCATGCTCACCCATCGCAACATCGTATCCAACATGATGCAGGCCGACGCCTGGATCAGGCCCTTCATGAGCGGCCCGCAGATCGTCATCACGGCATTGCCGCTGTATCACATCTTTGCGCTGACCGCGAATTGCCTGATCTTTCTGAAGCTGGGCGCAACCAACATACTGATCACCAATCCGCGTGACATTCCGGGTTTCGTCAAGGAATTGCAGAAATACCGTTTCACGGTCATTACCGGTGTCAATACGCTGTTCAATGCACTGCTCAACAATCCGGATTTTGCCAAGCTCGATTTTTCCGGTCTGCGTGTTTCCCTGGGTGGCGGCATGGCCGTTCAGCGGGCGGTTGCAGAACGCTGGAAGAAAATCACCGGTCAGCCCCTGATCGAAGCCTACGGGCTGACCGAAACCTCGCCGGCCGTGTGCATCAATCCGCCAGATCAGAAGGAATTCAGTGGCGCGATCGGGCTGCCTGTTCCGTCCACGGAAATATCGATACGTGATGACGAGGGGCGTGAGGTGCCGCCGGGCGAGACAGGCGAACTGTGCGTGCGCGGACCGCAGGTGATGAAGGGTTACTACCGTCGCCCGGCGGAAACCGCCCAGGTGATGACGGCAGATGGTTTCCTGCGTACCGGCGATGTCGCCACGGTCGATGAGGCGGGTTTCGTACGCATCGTCGATCGCAAGAAGGACATGATTCTGGTGTCGGGCTTCAACGTCTATCCGAACGAGGTCGAGGACGTCGTCGCCGCCTGCGCCGGTGTGCTCGAGTGCTGTGCGATCGGGCTGCCGGACGAGCATTCTGGCGAGGTGGTGAAGGTGTTCGTCGTCAGCAGGGATGCGACGCTGACGGCCGACATGGTGATCGCCCACTGTCGTACCCAGCTCACCGCATACAAGATTCCTCGCCACGTCGAATTCCGCAGCGAACTGCCGAAAACGAACGTCGGAAAGATATTGCGCCGGGCGCTCAAGGAAGAGGCCGCGGCAGCGCAGAAGGCGTGAATGTGAGAAAGGCACCTTGCGGTGCCTTTCTTTTGTGCGAACAAATCGCGATCAGGATACGCGGGCGGCTGCCAGTTCGTCGGCGCTCATCGCCGCGAGCCAGCCCGGCTTGCGGCCGGCAGCACCGATTTCCTTGATTTCTCCGGTGGCCGGATTGCGATACTTGCCGGGTGCGATCTTCACCTTGGCCGCTGCGGCCGGACGACCCGACCGACGCGCCGCGCCAGCGGCAAGACCGACATCGGAGGCGGACAGATTGTATTTCTTGATTTTGGCGCGCACGTCGGAAATGACCGCTTCGAGCTCTGCCCGGCGCACTGCTTCAGCCTGCTGCTGCAGCTCAGCGATTTTCGCCATCAATTCGTCGTAGCTCTGACCGGACATTGCGTTGTCTCCGTGTATTGGGGAATTCAAATGATAAGCGCGGAAATTCATTCCGTAAATTGATTTGATCGAATGTCTCTTCGTCATTCGATCAGCGTGCAATATCATTCGGCGCAGGAAAAATGCGGCGTGCATCGGCGGCCGCACGATGGAGTGGTTGAAGGGCGGTGAAACGATCGGCCGCTTGACGTGGGTCAAGACCCTGAAACGGGCGAGAACCTACCCTTCGGGCCGGATCATGCGTGCGTGCGCCCATGCGGGCGTGGCGGTGCAATTTCAATGTGGGAGCAGGCAAAAATGAAAACAGAAGCAATGGGGTCCGTTCACGGCACCTACGACTACCGGGTGGTGCGGCAGTTCGCACTGATGACGGTGGTGTGGGGCATCGTGGGCATGCTGGTCGGCGTGGTCATTGCCGCCCAGCTGGTCTGGCCGCAACTGAACGTCGGCGAGTGGTTCCACTTCGGCCGACTGCGGCCGCTACATACGAACGCGGTGATTTTCGCCTTCGGCGGCTGTGCGCTGATGGCGACCTCGTTCTTCGTCGTCCAGCGCACCTGCCACACGCGGCTGTTCGCGCCGTGGCTGGCGGAATTCGTGTTCTGGGGCTGGCAACTGGTGATCGTGCTGGCCGCGGTCACGCTGCCGCTGGGTTACACCTCGGGCAAGGAATACGCCGAGCTCGAGTGGCCGATCGACGTACTGATCACGCTGGTCTGGGTGGCCTACGCCGTGGTGTTCTTCGGCACCATCGCCAAGCGCCGTACCTCGCACATCTACGTCGCGAACTGGTTCTACGGCGGCTTCATCCTGACCGTCGCGGTGCTTCACCTGGTCAATAGCGCGGCCATCCCGGCCGGCTTCTGGAAGTCCTACTCGGCCTACGCCGGTGTGCAGGACGCCATGGTGCAGTGGTGGTACGGCCACAATGCGGTCGGCTTCTTCCTGACTGCCGGCTTCCTCGGCATGATGTACTACTTCGTGCCCAAGCAGGCCGAGCGTCCGGTGTATTCCTACCGTCTGTCGGTGGTGCATTTCTGGGCGCTGATCTTCACCTACATGTGGGCGGGCCCGCACCACCTGCACTACACCGCGCTGCCGGACTGGACGCAGTCGCTGGGCATGGTGTTCTCGCTCATCCTGCTGGCTCCGAGCTGGGGCGGCATGATCAACGGCATCATGACCCTGTCGGGCGCATGGCACAAACTGCGCACCGACCCGATCCTGAAGTTCCTGATCACCTCGCTGTCCTTCTACGGCATGTCGACCTTCGAAGGTCCGATGATGTCCATCAAGACCGTGAATGCGCTGTCGCACTACACCGACTGGACCGTCGGCCACGTGCACTCGGGCGCGCTGGGCTGGGTGGCGATGATCTCCATCGGCTCGATCTACTACCTGATCCCGCGCCTGTTCGGCCAGGAGAAGATGTACTCGGTGCCGGCCATCAGCATCCACTTCTGGATGTCGACGCTGGGTGTCGTGCTCTACATCGCCTCGATGTGGATCGCCGGCGTGATGCAGGGCCTGATGTGGCGCGCCATCAACGACGACGGCACGCTCACCTACACCTTCGTCGAAAGCGTCAAGGCCAGCTATCCGTTCTGGTTCATCCGCTTCCTCGGTGGCGCGCTCTTCCTGTCCGGCATGTTCGTCATGGCCTGGAACGTGTGGAAGACCATCGCTGGCCAGAAGCCGTACAACGCACCGGTGGTGGCGCCTGCTGCCGCGCACGCCTGATCACTGGAGAAGGACATCATGGCTGCATCCAAACACGAAGCAATCGAACGCAACGTCGGCCTGCTGGCGATCCTGACGGTGATCACCATCGCCATCGGCGGTCTGGTCGAGATCGTTCCGCTGTTCTTCCAGCACTCGACCACCGAACCGGTCAAGGGCGTCGAGCCGTACAGCCCGCTGCAGCTCGCCGGACGCGACATCTACATCCGCGAGGGCTGCTACAACTGCCACTCGCAGATGATCCGTCCGTTCCGTGCCGAAACCGAGCGCTACGGCCACTACTCGGTCGCCGGTGAGTTCGTCTATGACCGTCCGTTCCAGTGGGGCTCCAAGCGTACCGGTCCGGATCTGGCCCGCGTCGGCGGTCGCTACTCCGACGAGTGGCACCGCGTGCACCTGATCAATCCGCGCGATGTGGTGCCGGAATCCAACATGCCCGCTTTCCCGTGGCTCGAGCGTCCGGTCGACGCCAGCACCATCGAGCAGCGCATGCGCGCGCTGACCGTGGTCGGCACGCCCTACACCGAAGAGCAGATGAAGGGCGCGGCGGCCGAACTGAAGGGCAAGACCGAGATGGATGCCCTGATCGCCTACCTGCAAGGCCTCGGCACCGCGATCAAGCGCGTGAACTGAAGGAGCCCGTCATGGAATTCGACATCAACGCACTGCGCTCGGCAGTCACCGTCGCGGGCTTCGCCTGCTTCGTCGCCATCGTGATCATGGCCTGGCGTCCGGGCGCACAGCGCGCCCACAGTGAGGCAGCGATGCTGCCCTTCGCCGACGACGATCGCGCGCACACCGAAACCGGAGAACAAAAGTGAGCGACTTCATCAACGACTTCTGGAACATGTACGTGGTGGTGCTCGTCGTCGCCAGTATCGCGTTCTGTGCCTTCATCATCCTGTCCAACCGCGGCGCCCGTCCGAAGGGGCAGGTCGAGCTGCACGGTCATCAGTGGGACGAGACGCTGGCCGAGTGGAACAACCCGCTGCCGCGCTGGTGGGTGTGGCTGTTCTGGATCACCATCGTGTTCGCCATCGTCTATCTGGCTGCCTACCCGGGCCTGGGCAACTTCAGCGGCAAGCTCGCGTGGTCGTCCACCGGCGCCTACGACAAGGAGGTGAAGGAGGCCGAAGCCAAGGTGGCGCCGCTGTTCGAGCGCTATGCCGGTCTCGACGTTAAGGAAGTGGCAGCCGATCCCGAGGCACGCGCCATGGGCGAGCGTCTCTACCTGAACAACTGCGCTCAGTGCCACGGCACCGACGCACGCGGTTCGCGCGGCTTCCCCAACCTGACCGACAACGACTGGCTGTACGGCGGCGAGCCCGAAGCGATCAAGGCGACGCTGGTCAATGGCCGCAACGGTGCGATGCCGGCCTTCGGCGCCATCCTCGACGGCGAGCAGCAGCGCGACGTGGTGCATTACGTGCGCTCGCTGTCCGGCCTGGCTTCCGACAGCGTACGTGTCCAGCGCGGCAAGACGGTGTTCGCTGCGAACTGTGCGGCCTGCCACGGCGCTGATGGCAAGGGCAACCAGATGGTGGGTGCGCCCAACCTGACCGACGGCATCTGGCTGTACGGCAGCACCGAAGCACTCGTGCTGCAGTCGGTGGCCAAGGGTCGCAACGGTCACATGCCGGCGCACGGCGAACTGCTCGGCGACAAGAAGATCCACCTTGTCACCGCCTACGTCTGGGGCCTGTCGAACAGCGCAGGTGGAGCGAAGTAAATGGCATCCAGTCCCTCTCCCGGCGACAGTACGTCCGGTAACGAAGCAAAACGGGCGGCACGGGTGATCCCGATCACCGACGTGTCGTCGGATGAGGGCGAGCTTTACGCGGCGCGCAAGAAGATCCAGCCGCGCAGCATCAAAGGGCGCTTCAACAACGTACGCTGGGCCATGGTGTGGATCACGCAGATCGTGTTCTACGGACTGGCCTGGCTGCCCTGGAACGACCGGCAGGCCGTGCTCTTCCACCTGGTCGAGCGCAAGTTCTACATCTTCGGCATCGTCCTGTGGCCGCAGGACGTGCTGTTCCTCGCGCTGCTGCTCATCATCAGCGCGCTCGGGCTGTTCCTGGTCACGGCGGTGGCCGGCCGCGTGTGGTGCGGCTACGCCTGTCCGCAGTCGGTCTACACCGAAATCTTCATGTGGATAGAGCGGCACATCGAAGGCGACCGCTCGGCGCGCATGAAGCTCGACGCCGCACCGATGAGTGCGCGCAAGTTCGGTCTGCGTGCCGCGAAGTTCGGTGCCTGGGGTGCGCTGGCCCTGTGGACCGGCTTCACCTTCGTCGGTTACTTCACGCCGATCCGCGAACTGGCGTCCGAGATCGCCTCGTGGTCGCTCGGTCCGTGGGAGGCCTTCTGGATGTTCTTCTACGCCGCCTTCACCTATGTGTTCGCCGGCCACATGCGCGAGCAGGTGTGCAAGTACATGTGCCCGTATGCCCGCTTCCAGGGTGTCATGTTCGATCCCGACACCCTGATCGTCAGCTACGACGCGAACCGTGGCGAGCCGCGCGGCAACAAGAAGAAGGCGCGCGAAGGGCAGGTCGTCGGCGACTGTGTCGATTGCGACTGGTGCGTGCAGGTCTGTCCGACCGGTATCGACATCCGTAACGGCCTTCAGTACGAATGCATCGGCTGTGCGCTCTGCATCGACGCCTGTGATCAGGTGATGGACAAGGTCGGCCGTCCGCGCGGACTGATCGCCTACACCACCGAACGCACGCTGCTGGCGAAGAAGCCGGCGCACGAGGGCTGGCGCGAGGTGATGGCGCACATCCTGCGACCGCGCGTCATTCTGTACACCAGCCTGCTGGCTTTCATCGTGTCCGGTTTCGCCTGGGCACTTTTCACCCGCACGCCGGTCAAGATGAACGTGCTGCGCGACCGCGCCACGCTGGCGCGCGAGGTCGAGGGTGGCAAGATCGAGAACGTCTATCGGCTGCGCATCATGAACACCTCGGAAGTCGCACGGCGCTATGTGATCGAGGTCGAAGGCCTGCCTGGCGCCACCATCGCCGATCTGCGCGAGATCGAGGTCGAGCCGGCCGGCTCGCGTGACATCGCGGCGCGGGTGCAGGTCGATGCAGAGGCCCTGCAGCCGGGCTCCCACGAAATCTATTTCAATCTGCAGGCCGTCGATGCACCGGATGTCCGCGTGCACGAGAAGACGTCCTTCCTGCAGCCGAGGTAAGCCGCATGAACAACGACGCATCGATGCAGTTGCCGTGGTATCGCCATCGCTGGCCTTGGATACTCGCGGCCGGTCCGGTCACCGTCATCATTGCCGGCGTCATCACGACCTGGCTGGCGGCGACCGGCAACACCGCGCTGGTTGCCGACGATTACTACAAGCAGGGTCTGACGATCAATCGCACGATAGAGCGCGAGCGCAAGGCCACCGAACTCGGGGTCGAGCTCAAAGTGTCGGCGACGCCGGCCGGCGCCGATGGTACCCGCCTGGAACTGGTTCTGCGCATGGCCGACGCGGCGGCGATGCCGGCGCGCCTGCGCGTGCTGCTGGCACACCCGACGCGCAGCGAACTCGACCGCGAACTGCTGTTCGATGGGCGGGACGGGCATTTCGGCGGTGTCGTGCGCGCCCTGCAGCCGACCCACTGGAAGCTGGTGATCGAGGACGAGGCGCGCAGCTGGCGCGTGCAGCAGTCCCTGTCGGTGGAGGCGAGCGGTGGCTAGGGAAATCGAGATCGAGGAGGTCGAAACGCGGCGCGTGCCTGGACGTTTCGGGCGCCTGTTCGCGCTGGTGTCCTGGCCGTCCTTCCTGGTTGCCGCCATCGCGGAAACCGTCTTCTTCAGTCTGATCAATCCGCGGGAACTGTACCTGCTGGGCGAGCCGGTGCATTTCTCGCCGCTGGCGACCTACACCATAGGCTTCTTCGGCTTCTGGTGCGTGGCAGGCGCGTCCAGCCTGATTTCATCCTGGATGGCCGAGAAGATGCCCGCCTGCGCCGACCGCTGCGTCGGCCGCAAATGAAAACGGGGATGCCGTTGCCGGCATCCCCGCTCCTTTCCGCCGGTGGTGTCGCTCAGCGATAGACCAGCACCGGAATCTTCGAATTCGACAGCACCTTCTGCGTCACGCTGCCCAGCAGCAGACTGGCCAGACCGCGGCGGCTGTGCGAAGCCATGAAGATCACGTCGGCATTGCGCTTCAGCGCCACCTCGATGATGGCCTTGTGCGGCTCGTCATGGGTGACGGCGATGCTGTCGACCTGGACACCGTCGGCCTCCGCTTCGGCGCGTGCCGACTGCAGGATGCGGTCGGCGTGCGTGCGCATCGCGTCGGTGAAGTCGTTCGGTGCAATCGGGTCGATGTTCTCCTCGTCTTCCTCGCTGTGCAGCGCCGATACGTGATAGTCCTTCATCACGTACAGGAAGGTGACGCGACCCTTCACGTCCTTGGCGAAGCAGACGGCATGCTTGACTGCGGCCTTGGAAAGATCCGAACCATCGATCGGTACGAGTACGTGGCGAAACATCCTTGACTCCTTCTCGTTGTTATTGGCCGGCACCGCCACGGTGTCCGGCCGTGCTCCACTGCATGGCTCCTGCAGATTCTATCGGCTAAGCACACCTTATTTTGAGGGCAAGGCAGCGATTTGGTTTGATCCAAGTAAAAAGCCGGAAGTGCGACGCACTTCCGGCTTCCTGGGTGCAGCGAATGCGTGTCAGATCGCGTAAGACTTGAGACGCATCGAGAAGTCCTGCAGTTGCTTGATGCCGCTGGCTTCGGCACGCGCGCACCAGTCCTGCAGCTGCTTCAGCAGCTGTTCGCTCGATGCGGTGGAGCGGGCCCACAGCGCGGTCAGCTCCTGGCGCATCGTGTGTACCGTTTCCAGGCGGCTGCTGGCCGACAGCATCGATGCCATTTCGGCGTCGTCGCTGGTCGGCTGCGCGTTCTCGCTGCGGTTCAGCCAGCGCTTGAAGCAGTGGTAGCGTTCGCTGTCGGCCAGCGCGGCGTTCGACGCGCGCAGCTTCTCGACTTCTTCCGCATAGATCGAGCCCAGCGACTTCATGTAGCGCGTCATCACGTCGTAGCGGTGAGTGATGATGGCTTCGAGCGTCTGCGTATCGACCACATTGCGCGCTTCGAAGCGCGGCTGCGGGATGGTCTTCTTGGCTTTGGCCAGACCGAGGATTTCGAGGATGCGGATGTACATCCAGCCGATATCGAACTCGTACCACTTCGACGACAGCTTGGCCGAGGTCGCGAACGAGTGGTGGTTGTTGTGCAGTTCCTCGCCGCCGATGATGATGCCCCAAGGCACCAGATTGGTCGCAGCGTCGTTGCAGTCGTAGTTGCGGTAGCCGATGTAGTGGCCCAGGCCATTGACGACGCCGGCCGCCCAGATCGGGATCCAGGCCATCTGCACCGCCCAGATCGTCAGCCCGAGCGGGCCGAACAGCAGCACGTTGATGATGAGCATCAGCTTGATGCCGAGCGCCGAACGGCCGGTGTACAGATTGCGCTCCAGCCAGTCGTCCGGAGTGCCATGACCATAGCGGCTCATGGTTTCCTTGTTCTTCGCTTCGGCGCGGTACAGCTCGGCGCCCTCGAACAGCACCTTCTTGATGCCGAGCACCTGCGGGCTGTGCGGATCTTCCGGCGTTTCACACTTGGCGTGGTGCTTGCGGTGGATGGCCGCCCATTCCTTGGTGACCATGCCCGTCGTCATCCACAGCCAGAAACGGAAGAAATGGCTCGGGATCGGATGCAGCTCGAGCGCACGGTGTGCCTGGTGGCGATGCAGGAAAATCGTCACCGACGCGATGGTGATATGGGTGAACACCAGCGCAACAACGATATAGCCCCACCAGGGCAGGTCGATAAGACCATTCAACATTCAGGATTTCCCTTGATACACGATTTGAAGATGCTGATTCTACGCGAGAGTGGCTAGCGGTCAATTTGCGCAGCGTCAAGCCTTTGCGTCACACAATGCAACATTGCCGGCATCGCCCAGTACCCTTATTTCGCGCTGGGGGAAGGGAATTTCAATCCCTGCCGCACGGAAACGGCGCAGGATCTCGAGCTGGACGGCCGAGCGGATGGCCAGCGTGCCGTTCTCCGGGTCGGTGATCCACATGCCCAGTTCCAGATTGATGCCGGAATCGCCGAAGGAATGCAGGAAGGCGCGCGGCGCCGGCGTGGGCAGCACGCGCTCATGCACGCGGGCACACTCCTCGAGTATCGCCAGCGCCCGCTCGACGTCGTCGGCGTAGCCCACCTGGACCGCCACCGCCACCCGCACCTCGCGGTCCGACAGGCCTTCGTTCTGCACCACCGAGCTGATCAGCGTCTCGTTCGGCACGATGGACTGCACGCCCGACGGGCTGCGCAGCACCGTGTAGCGGGTGGTGATCTGCTGAACCTGACCGCGGTCGGAACCGACCGAGATCAGGTCGCCGATGCGGATCGAGCGGTCGAGCAGGATGATGAAACCCGACACGTAGTTGGCCATGATCTTCTGCAGGCCGAAGCCGAGGCCGACACCGAGCGCGCCGCCGAACACCGACAGCGCGGTCAGGTCGATGCCGACCAGCGGCAGCGTGATCATCAGCGCCAGAAACATCAGCGCCACCTTGGACAGGCGCGCCAGCACGATGCGCAGATTGCTGTCCAGCGGCGCGCGCATCAGCTTGCGTTCGACCGAGCCGGACAGCCAGACGGCGGCGATCAGCGTCACCAGCACCCAGGCGCCGCCCTGCATCAGCGCCCACAGCGACAGCTTCTGCTTGCCGAGCGCGACCTGCTGGCCGTCCAGCCATTCGATCACCTCCGGCAGGATGTCGAGCGCGTGCAGCACCCAGGCCGACCAGATGGTGAAGCCGATCAGGAGCTCGAAGGTGCTGAGCCAGCCGGCCGGCGAGAACACCTGGCGCAGCCCATAGACGACCAGGCGGATGACACCCATCGCCACCAGCATGGCGATCACCAGATGCATCAGCACCGGCGGCCGCAGCAGCAGTTCGACCACGATGCGGGCGATCGACAGCAGGGCGATGCCGATCAGCGGGAACAGCATGCGTTGCAGGCCTTCAAGCCCGAGACGGGCGGTGGCACCGAGTGCTTCGATGCCGGCATGCTGTCTGCGCTGACGCTTGATCAGGACGTGCGTGATCAGGCCGGCCAGCGCCAGGCAGACCGCGATCACCGCAAGTTCGATGCGTGTGCTGCTCAGCGACAGCAAGCGCATCAGCGCTTCGAACGAAATTTCCGTCATTGCGCCGCCGCGTCCTTCGCCTGGCTCTGCACTACTGCGTCGGCGAAACTCACCGACTTCGCGCGATGGCGCTTCCAGTTCTCCAGATAGGTCTGCGCCAGCGCGCGATGGCCACTCAGCACCATCACGTTCTCGGCATTTTCGCTCTTCGCCGAGTAGCTGAAGTTGTAAGAGCCGGTGACCACCACCGGTTCCTTGCCGTCCGGGTCGATGATCATCACCTTGCTGTGGGCGGCGGCGTGCTCACCGTCCAGCCACACGGCGACGCCATTGCCAGCGGCGCGAGGCAGGGCACTGCGCTCGTCCTTCAGCACCTTGTCGCGGTCGGCCACCACTTCGACCTTGACGCCGCGTTCGGCGGCGGCGATCAGGGTCTTGACGATGTTGCGGCTGGTCAGCGTGTAGGCCTGCACATAGACCGCCTGACGGGCGCCATCGATCTGGTCCATCACCAGCCGTTCGACGTCGTCCCAGGGCGCGAACGCGACTTCGACCTTGCCTTCGGCCGGCAGCGTGCGGCCGGCGCTGAGCGGCATCGCCGCCAGCATCGTTGCGACGAACAGCGCGCCGCGCAGATCACTCCTCACTCTTGCTCTCCTTGTTGCCGTCGGCGGCCCGGCGCTCCAGCACCGCCGCGTAGAAGCCGTCGGTACCGTGTGCATCGGGCCGCAGTTCGAGATCGATTCCGGTGTCGAGTGCGATGCGGGCCGCCGCGAGCAGTTCGTTCACCGGCAGACGGACGAAATCGGGGTGCGACGACAGGAAGTCATCGACGACACCGCGGTTCTCCTCGTCGAGCAGGCTGCAGGTCGCGTAGACCAGGCGGCCACCCGGCTTCACCAGTCGCGACGCACCGGCCAAGATGCCGCGTTGCTTGGCGATCAGCTCGGTCACCGCCTGCGGCGTCTGGCGCCACTTCAGGTCCGGGTTGCGGCGCAGCGTGCCGAGGCCGGAACAGGGCGCGTCGACCAGCACGCGATCGATCTTGCCGGCCAGTCGCTTCACCTTGATGTCGGATTCGCTGTCGATCAGCACCGGGTGCACGTTGGACAGACCCGAGCGCGCCACGCGCGGACGCATCTTGAGCAGTCGCTTCTCCGAAACGTCGAAGGCGTAGAGGCGGCCGGTCGAACGCATCATGGCGCCGATGGCCAGTGTCTTGCCGCCGGCACCGGCGCAGAAATCGACCACCATCTCGCCGCGCTTGGGCGCCAGCAGCAGGGCCAGCAGCTGGCTGCCCTCGTCCTGTACTTCGATGATGCCCTTCTCGTACAGCGGGTTCTTCGACAGCGACGGCCGTTCGTTCAGGCGCAGCGCCCACGGCGAGTAGGCGCCCGGCGTGGCGACGATGCCGTTGTTGGCCAGCGTCGCCATGACCGCCTCGCGGTCGGATTTCATCAGATTGACGCGCAGGTCCAGCGGCGCCTGCTGGTTCAGCGCGCGCGCCAGCGACAGCAGCGCGGCCTCGTCCATCTGTGTCGACAGGCGCTCGATCACCCAGTCCGGCAGGTCGGTGCGCTCGCCCAGCGACAGGTCCTCGGCCTTGCTCGGCGCCAGTGTCTCCAGCCACTGCGCCTCGTTGCGCGACACCAGCGGCGCCAGCTGCTTGAGACCGAGACCTTCGATGCGGGCCATCGCAGCGATCAGCAGCTTGCGCGCACCGGCATGCTCACCGGCGATGGCGCGCAGCCAGCGCAGGCGGCGCAGCACCAGATAGGCGTGCTCGGCGATGAAGGCGCGGTCGCGCGACTGCAGTGCGCGCTGCTCGCGGAAGTAGGCGGACAGCACGCCGTCTGCCGGGTGCTCGAAGCGCAGCAGACGGGTCAGTACGTCGGCGGTGGCGTCTATCAGTTTCTCGTTCGGTTTCATCGCAGGAATATGGGAATGTCGGAATCGGTCTGGCGTTGGTCGGACGCCGGCGGCGTGCCGGGCGCGGCGGGTGCCGGCGCGGCGACGATGCTGCGGTTCTCGTAATCGATGCGGCGCACGCGCTGGTCGTACACGTCGCCCTTGCGATCAGTGAACCGGATGCGCACCGGCAGCCAGCGCAGGTCAGGCGCCAGCCACACCTCGATCTGGTTGTCGCCGGGCTGGGCGCGTACCTGCAGGCGCTTGACCAGCAGGCGCCCCAGCGCGGTATCCAGCCCGGTCGGCGCGTCGTCCGGCACGAACCAGCGCGGCGAATAGCGGCGGCCGGTCGCGACGTTGAAATCGAACTCGCCGCTCCGCTGCGCGCGCCAGATGATCTCCAGCCACAGGCTCGCCATGTCCTGCGAACCGGGCGTCAGCGCATGCGACGACGTCTTCGAACCGCTGCGCAGCATAACCTGACTGGCCGTCCAGTCGAAATCGACCTGTTCGTCGGGCGGTTTGGCCTGCTTGGAGTCCTGCACAAAGCGCAGCGGCCGCAGACCGTCGCTGCCGACCTCACCCTCGCTGAACTGCTCGATGCGCAGCGGCTTGAGCAGGCCGGCCAGGCCGGTGGTTTCGGTCACCGTGTCCATCCGGTAGCGCGTGCCGTCGTGCACCCAGTGGTAGCGGGTTTCGCCTATGCGCAGGCTGTCGCCGCGATAGACCTCGAATTCCAGCCGTGCCTCGCCGACCAGGGCCTGTTGCGGCGACACCTGCTGCGTATCGTCCACGGCCGGATCACGCGCGGGTTCGTCTTCTTCGCCGCGCTCGGGTTCGTCCGGCGTTCGCGGTCCTTCCGCTTCGGCATCTTCCGCGTTGCCGACCTGCGGACTGGCGTCTGCCTGTCCGTCCGACGGTGTTTCCGGTGGCGTCGGCGCCGGCTCGCGCTGTTCACGGGGCGGCCGTGGTTCGGGTTTTGGCGGCGGCGGCAAGGGTTCGGGTTCGGGTTCGGGCGTCGGCACCGGAATCGGCGTTGGCGGTGGCGCCGGCAGCAGCGCGGCGCGGATGAGCAGCGATTCGTCCGGTCCGGCGCGGTGGTCGAAGCTGCTCAGTCCGCCTGCCAGCAGCAGGTGCAGCAGCAGCGAAACGAGCAGCGCGAGAGCCAGTCGCGAACGGGTCAGCGGCTCAGTCATCCGCACCCGGAGCGGTCAGCGCGCCGTCGGCCGGCGTCGCCTCGTCGCGCAGCACTGCGCGACCGTGCTGCAGCGTCAGCCTGCCTTCGAGGAACCAGCGCACCACGCGCGGATAGAGCAGGTGTTCCTGCGCCAGCACGCGCGCGGCCAGCGTCGCTTCGTCGTCGCCGGCGAGCACCGGCACGGCGGTCTGGGCGATGATCGGGCCGCCGTCGAGTTCGCCCGTCACGAAATGCACGGTCACGCCGGCAATGCGGCAACCGGCCTCGATCGCGCGGCGGTGCGTGTGCAGGCCGGTAAAGGCGGGCAGCAGCGACGGATGGATGTTGATCATGCGGCCGGCGTAGTGTTCGACGAAGCCGGGCGTCAGGATGCGCATGAAGCCGGCCAGCACGACCAGATCCGGCGTATGGCGATCGATCTCCTGCGCCAGCGCCCGGTCGAAGGCGGCCCGGTCCGGGTGTTGCGTGTGATCGACCACCGCGGTGGCGATGCCGTGCTCGCGCGCGTAGGCGAGGCCGCCGGCGTCGGGCCGGTTGCTGATGACGGCGCGTACATGGGCCTGCAGGCCCGCCTCGACGATGGAGCGCATATTGCTGCCGCGCCCGGAGATCAGGATGACGACGGATTTCATTCGGTTTCGGTGAGGATGGCGAAGGTCGGTGGCTGAGGCCGGATTATCGCCCAGCCGTCGACGGCACTACTTGACCGGCAGGAAGACCGCGGTCGCCAGCGACTGCAGGATGCGGGTGACCACGCGGCGGTTCTTGTCGGCGACGATCTGCGCGCTCATGTCGAGCCAGCCGATCATCTTGCCCATTTCACGCTCGAAACTGAGATTGCGCGTGCCGTCGATGCCGATCTCGTTGGACAGGAGCAGCGGGGCGCCAAGTTCGTCGCGCGACTGCGCCAGCTTCCAGGCGGAGATTTCGATGTTGCGCGCGCAGTTCGACAGCGCCTGCGGATCGAGCTCGTCCATGATGAACAGTTCGCTGCGATCGCCCCAGGCGGTCTGGATCATGCCGCCCATGCCGATGATGAGTGCGGCCACCCGGTCGCCGGCGAAATCCGGCGCAAAGGCCAGTCGCATCACGTCGATGTCGCGCCGGTTGTCGAACTCCGGCAGCCGCCAGTCGTGCTGCGCGACGAACAACCGGGCCATCGCCGCTTCGCGGCTGTCCAGTCCGGCCCGTCGCCACTCGCGTGGGTTGCGCTTGTACAGCTTGTCGGCCAGACGCTCCAGACTGGCGAATATCTCCCGGTGATGCGCCTCCAGAACCCGGTCGATGTCACTTTTAACAATCTGTTTAGGATGAATGGAATCGGCCACTGGCGCGGGTTTCTGGCCAGTGCCCGAACAGCCCGTGACCAAGTTGGCTATCGCGGCGCAACACAGGGCGCGCACAATCGGCTTGCAGGCTGTCATAGCGTTCATGACCGACAGCGTACGACAACCCGGGCCATTCGTGGCGGATCGCCGCAGTTGCGGAGAACCGCTCGCGCAAGGCCCTGAAAGAACCGAAACCGCCATGAAGATGGAACCGCTGGAAAGGGTGCGAGCACCCGGTGTGAAGGCAGGCAGCCGCCGTTTCGGCCGGCTGCTGCGCACGCTGGCGCGCGCCGATCACGGCGGTGTGCTGATCTGCGGCGGTCAGGACGTGCAGTGCGACGCGCTGGCGATGGCACTGGCGCGGCTGCGCGACCAGCCGCTGATGCGGGTCGAGCTGGAAGCGGCCAACGACGAACCGATCACGTCAGAACAGTGGCGCCCGTCGCTGCAGCAGGCGCGCGAACATTCGGCGCTGCTCTATCTGCACCTCGGTGACGGCGCCGACACCGTGTTTGGCCACACCGATCAGCGCATGGCCCGTGTGCGGGCCGAGCATCTGCTGGCCGACGTGCAGCACGCCGGCGTGGTCGTCATCGTCGCCGGTGCCGAGCGCTACTGCGTGGCGCTCGAAGCGTGCTGGCCGCGTATCAGGCTGCCTGATTCGGCGCGCCGGACATCGTCGATTTCACCCAGGCCGCTGCCACTGGCGCAACTGATCTCGCGATGATGGTCTGGAAGACCAAGCTCAGATTCCTTTTCACCCAGGGTGGGTTGCCGAGCCAGTAAGCGGCCACAACCAGGGGCCGACCGAGTGGTTCGCCGCGTCACCCGGCACCGCGGCCGTCATCGGTAGCATGATGAGCAGGCCGATCTGCATCCCGCCGGCGGCAGCCAGCGCACCGGCGACGAACAGCAGCGAGTCGCCGGGCATGAAGGGCGTCACCACCAGACCCGTCTCGCAGAACAGGCTGGCGCAGCCCGAGGCGCCATACTGCGCCACCACGGCTGCCAGATGGGTGTCGAACTGCAGCAGCAGGTCAACGAAGGTGGCAAGCAGTTCCACGATGTGGCCGTCCGAAATCGAGCGGCGATGATAGCGGATGCATGTTGCGCCCCGTAAAATCGCGCACCGAACACCTTCCGTGCCCCGCCATGCCCTCGATTCACCTGCTGCCCGACCTGCTGATCAGCCAGATTGCCGCTGGCGAAGTGGTCGAGCGTCCTGCTTCCGTGCTGAAGGAGCTGCTTGAAAACAGCCTGGACGCCGGCAGCCGCGACATCCGCGTGCAGCTCGAAGCGGGCGGCGTCAAGCGGCTGCGGGTGGCCGACGACGGCTGCGGCATGCCGCCGGAAGACCTGCCGCTGGCGCTGGCCCGCCACGCCACATCGAAGATCGCCTCGCTCGACGATCTCGAAGCGGTCGCCACCATGGGCTTCCGCGGCGAAGCGCTGGCGTCGATCGCCAGCGTCGCCCGCGTCACCATCACCAGCCGGGAAGCGGGCAGCGCGCACGCCTGGCGCATCGACAACGGCGGCGCGGCGGAGCCGGCCGCGCTCGACGCCGGTACCGTGGTCGATGTCGCCGACCTCTACTACAACACGCCGGCGCGGCGGAAATTCCTGCGCACCGAACAGACCGAATACGGCCACTGCGACGACGTGTTCGGCCGCATCGCGCTGTCGGTGCCGCAGGTCGCCTTCCAGCTGATGCACAACGGTCGCCTGATGCAGCGGCTGCCGGCTGGCGACATGATGACCCGCGTGCGCGCGCTGCTCGGCGACGAATTCATGCAGCACGCGCGCCCGGTCGAGGCCGACGCCGGGCAGATCCGCGTCAGCGGCTACGCCGCCCAGCCGGCCTTCTCGCGCTCCGGGCGCGACGCACAATATTGCTTCGTCAATGGCCGCTTCGTGCGCGACCGCCTGCTCGCGCACGCGCTGCGCGAGGCCTACGCCGACGTGCTGCACGGTGCGCGCCACCCGGCCTACGTCGTGTTCATTGAGCTCGATCCGCGCGCGGTCGACGTAAACGTGCATCCGGCCAAGACCGAAGTGCGCTTCCGCGATTCGCGCGGCGTGCATCAGTTCGTTTTCCACGCAGTCGAGCGCGCGCTGGCGCCGTCTATACAGGTGGCGGCGGCCGCGGCGCCGTCGTCGCCGTTCGAACCGATGCCGGAGCGCCCGCAGTGGCCGTCGCAGCAGCAGGGCATGAATGTCGAACAGCCGCTGGCGCGCTACTTCGATTTCGTCCGTCAGGACGCGCCGGCCGCCGCCTCGGCGGCGCCGGTGCTGCGCCCCGATCTGCCGGCGCAGCAGAACGACGCGCCGCCGCTCGGCTTCGCGCTGGCGCAACTGCAGGGCGTGTATGTGCTGGCGCAGAACAGCGCCGGCCTGGTGCTGGTGGATATGCACGCGGCGCACGAACGCATCCTTTACGAACAGCTGAAGAAGGTGCTCGAAGGCGCACCGGCGGTACAGAGACTGCTGATTCCCGCCGTGCTGTCGATGAGCGCGCGCGAAGTGGCGACCGCCTTCGAGTACGCCGACGTGCTGGAAAAGCTCGGCTTCGACATCGGCCAGGCCGGCCCGAACGAACTGATGGTGCGCGCGGTGCCGGCGCTGCTGGCGCGTGCCGACACCGGTGCGCTGCTGCGCGCGCTGCTGGAGGAACTGCGCGAGGCGCCGGCCAGCCAGGTGGTCGAACGCCGCCGCAACGAACTGCTGGCCACCATGGCCTGTCACGGCGCGGTGCGGGCCAACCGTCTGCTCACGCTGCCGGAGATGAACGCGCTGCTGCGCGACATGGAAGCCTGCGAGCGCGCCGACCAGTGCAACCACGGCCGGCCGACCTGGGTCCAGCTCAGCATGGCCGAACTGGACCGCCTGTTCATGCGCGGCCGATGAGTGCGCCGGTACTGGCGCTGCTCGGCCCGACCGCCAGCGGCAAGACGGCGGCGGTCGCCCGCATCGCGCGCGCGCTGCCGATCGAACTGATCAGCGTCGACTCGGCGCTGGTGTTCCGCGACATGGACATCGGCACCGCCAAGCCGACGGCCGAGGAACAGGCGCTGTGCCTGCACCACCTGATCGACATCGTGTCGCCGGAAGAGGCGTATTCGGCCGCGCGCTTCGCCGAAGACGCACGGCGGCTGATCGGTGAAATCCACGCCCGCGGCCGCATTCCGCTGCTGGCCGGCGGCACCATGCTCTACATCAAGGCGCTGCGCGAAGGACTGTCCGATCTGCCGGAGGCCGACGCCGCGCTGCGCGCCGACATCGATGCGCGTGCCGCCCGACAGGGCTGGGCGGCGGTGCACGCCGAACTGGCCCGGCTCGATCCCGCGGCCGCTGCCCGGCTCAAGCCGACCGATGCCCAGCGCATCCAGCGCGCGCTGGAAATCGTGCTGCTCACCGGCCGGCCGCTGGCCGAAAGCTACGCCAGGCGCGAGGACGATGCGCCGCTGCCGCCGATGACCGTGCTGTCGCTCGAACCGTCGGACCGCGCCTGGCTGCATCGGCGCATCGAGCAGCGTTTCGACCAGATGCTGGAACAGGGGCTGGTGGACGAAGTGCGCAGGCTGCGTGCGAAGTACCGGCTTGACGCGGGCATGCCGTCGATGCGCTGCGTCGGCTATCGCCAGGTTTGGAATTTCCTCGAAGGCGAGGTCGACGCATCGACCATGCGCGACACCGGCATCTACGCGACACGCCAGCTGGCGAAGAGGCAGATCACCTGGCTGCGCTCGATGCAGATCGACCAGCGCATCGACTGCCTGCGCGACGATGCGGCGGATGTGGTGATGGACGCGTTCGCGCGGAGCGTCCGGACACCGTAGGCGGGTTTTGTGTGGGAGCGACCTCTGGTCGCGATGCGGCGGGTACGGGCCGCAGGCTTTGATTCAGGCCGCAATCGCGAGCAAGCTCGCTCACACAAGAATCGCCCGGTTCGGCAGCAAGCCGCAGAGTCTTGCGTGGGAGCGACCTCTGGTCGCGATGCGGCCTTTGCGCGCCGCGGGCGTACTCAACACCGTGGGCTCATCGCCCGCTTCAGGTCGTCCAGCTTGTGGATGCGGATGTTCTTGTTGCTGACCGACAGCAGGCCTTCGTCCTGCAGCCGGGACAGGCCGCGACTGACCGTTTCCAGCTTCAGGCCGAGGTAGGAACCGATTTCCTCGCGCGTCATGCGCAGGTTGAATTCGGTCGCCGAATAGCCGCGCGAGGCGAAGCGTTGCGACAGGTTTACCAGGAAGGCGGCAAGCCTCTCCTCGGCACGCATGGTGCCGAGCAGCATCATCACCGCCTGGTCACGCACGATTTCGCGGCTCATCACCTTGTGGAAGTGATGCTGCAGGGTGTCGATCTCACGCGACAGCTCGGACAGGCGGTTGAACGGGATGACGCACACCTCGCTGTCCTCCAGCGCGCGCGCGTCACAGTTGTGCTGGCCGGTACCGATGCCATCCAGGCCCATCAGTTCGCCTGCCATCTGGAAGCCGGTCACCTGTTCGCGGCCGTCTTCCGAAATCACCTCGGTCTTGAAGAAACCGGTGCGGATGGCGTACAGCGACTGGAAGGCCTCGCCCGACAGGTAGAGCGGCATGCCGCGCGGTATCTTGCGGCGGGCACCGATCAGGTTGTCGACGCGTTCGAGCTCGTCGTCTGACAGGCCGACCGGCATGCACAGTTCGCGGAGATTGCAGGCGGAGCAGGCGACCTGAAGTCCCTGCGTGGTGATCGGTATCGATACGCTGTTCATTGATTGCGATCAATGCACGGTGTTTGCCGTGCTTGCATGATGAACATACCGCAAAGTGTGCCAATAAATCATGAATGTCGCAAAGGAACTGGTGTTCGACCCGCAGCTGATGCGTCGTTTCGACGTGCCGGGGCCGCGTTACACCTCATACCCCACCGCCGACCGGTTCAATTTCTCGCACGACGCGCGCGCCCACGCAGCACGCCTCGTGGCGCGCACGGCCAGCGCCGGTCCGCTGTCGATCTACGTCCATATCCCGTTCTGCGACACGATCTGCTACTACTGCGCCTGCAACAAGATCATCACCAAGGACCACGCGCGTGCCGACGCCTATCTCGACACGCTGCTGCGCGAGATGGCGATGAAGGCGTCGCTGGTCAAGGGCAGTCGTGACATCGCCCAGCTGCATCTGGGGGGCGGTACGCCGACCTTTCTGAACGACGCACAGATGACCCGGCTGATCGAGGGCCTGCGCACCCATTTCCGCATGTCGGAAAACGCCCAGTGCTCGATCGAGCTCGATCCGCGCGGCGTCAGCGCGGCGCGCATCGCGCACCTCGGCTCGCTCGGCTTCAACCGCATCAGCGTCGGCGTGCAGGATTTCGATCCGGTCGTGCAGCGCGCGGTCAACCGCATCCAGAGCGTCGAAGAAACCGAGATCGTGCTGAACGCGGCGCGCGAGAACGGTTTCGTATCGACCGGCGTGGATCTGATCTACGGATTGCCGGGCCAGACCCTGGACAGCTTCGATTCCACGCTGGCGACGCTGATCCGGCTGGCGCCGGACCGCGTGGCGATCTATCACTACGCTCACCTGCCCAAGCAGTTCATGCCGCAGCGCCGCATCGACGAAGCCATGCTGCCCGGTCCGGAAGTGCGGCCGCAACTGCTGCGTCTGGCGATCGATCGTCTGCACGAGGCGGGTTATGTGCATGTCGGCATGGACCATTTCGCCCGTCCGGACGACGAGCTCGCGCAGGCGCAGCGGCATGGCCGCCTGCAACGCAACTTCCAGGGCTATTCCACGCACGCCGGCTGCGACCTGCTCGGTCTGGGCGTGTCGGCCATCTCCCGCGTCGGCGCGAGCTTCGCGCAGAACCACCGCACGATAGAAAGCTGGACCCAGGCCATCGACGACGGCGAACTGCCGGTCATGCGCGGCCTGAACATGACCGCCGACGACAGCGTGCGCAGCGCGGTGATCGGTGCGCTCATGTGCCACTTCGAGCTTTCGATCGAAGCGATCGAAAGCACTTACGCCATTGATTTCAAGAAGTATTTCTCGGCGGAGCTCGATGAGCTGGCGGAGCTCGAGGCGGCCGGCCTGCTGACCATCGAGCCGGACTGGATCGCCATCACACCGCGTGGCCGCCTGCTGGTGCGCGCGGTCTGCATGGTGTTCGACCGCTACTTGCGTCTCGACAGCGAAACGGTGCGCTACTCTAAGGTGGTGTGAGCCGGCGGTCCGACCGACCGGCTCGAATTTTCCACCGGACCTTCAATGAACCTCGGATTGGCAGCGGTTTTCGTCGTCGGCCTGCTCGGCGGCGTGCACTGCGCAGGCATGTGCGGTGGCATCGTGTCGGCGATCTCGGCCGGCGTGCCGCAGCCCGCGCGTCGCGGCTGGCGTGCCCAGTTGCCGGCGCTGGCGATGCATGCGGCCTACAGCGGCGGACGCATCGCCAGCTATTCGCTGGCCGGCGCGGTGGCCGGTGGCGTGGGCGGCGTCAGCCTGCTGGCCGGCGACGCGGCGCCGGTGCAGATGACGCTCTACGTGCTCGCCAACCTGATGATGATCGCGCTCGGCTTCTACCTCGCCGGCTACACGCGACTGCTGGCGCCGATCGAGGCGCTGGGGCGCCCGCTGTGGGCACGCATCCAGCCGCTCGCGCGTCGCTTCCTGCCGGCGCGCACGCCGGCGCAGGCGCTCGGCGTGGGGCTGTTCTGGGGCTTCCTCCCCTGCGGCCTCGTCTACGGCATGCTCGGTCTGGCACTACTGTCCGGGTCACCCGGCAGTGGCGCGCTGATCATGCTGGCCTTCGGTCTGGGCACGCTGCCCAATCTGCTGCTGGCCGGCATGCTGCTGACCCGTTTGCGCGCAGCCACGCGCCATCCGGCGCTGCGGCGGGTGGCCGGTCTGCTGGTGCTCGGCTTCGGCATCGTCGGTCTGGCGCGCGCCTCGACGCTCGGCGACGGGCTGTGGAACGGCCTCATCTGCCATACTTAGACACCTTCCTATAACAAGTGTCGAGAACACCATGCGTATCCTGCTTGCCGTAGACGGTTCCGATCATGGCGTGCGCGCCACGGCCGAAGTGCTGCGCCTCGCCTCCATGCTGACCACCCAGCCCGAAATCCACCTGCTGTTCGTACACGCGCCGGTCCCTGGCGGTCTGCTGCAGCATCACGTCAGCCGCGAAGCGCTGAACGACTACTACCGCGAAGAAGGGCAGGATGCCGTGCGCTCGGCGATGGAAACCCTGCACAACGCGAAGATCGAGCCGGTGCTGCACCTGCACGTCGGCCCGCCGGCGGAAACCATCGCCCGCTACGCCGAACAGCACGATTGCGAAATGATCGTGATGGGCCGCCGTGGCCACGGCGCGCTCGCCAGCTTCGCGCTTGGCTCAGTGGCCAGCGGCGTGCTGCATCATTCCAACCGCCCGGTGCTGCTGGTCAAGTAAGCCCGGCCTGGCCGGCAGCGCCTGCACCGGCGCGCCGGCCTGATCTCAAGAATTCGCTGCGGCGCGCCGTTAGCAGGACATGATGTCAATTTCTGTGTCCCGCACCCATCCATGAGCGCATCCACCGTCACCGCATCCGATCCGCTCGAAACCTGGGTGGACCGCCTGCGCAGCCAGGACATGCCCATCTTCAGCGCCACGCTCGCCGCCATCGGCGAGGTTGCGGGAGATGACGCGAGCCCGACTTCCGCGCTCGGCACCATCATCCTGCGCGACGCCGGCATGACCGCGCGCGTGCTGCGGATGGCCAATTCCGTCTTCTTCCGTGGCGAAAGCCAGCGTGTGAGCACGATTTCGCGCGCCATCGTCGTGCTCGGCTTCGACACGGTGCGCAATATCGCGGTGTCGGTCGCGCTGATCGACGCCTTTCTCGCCGGCGGCGTGCGTGAGCGCGTGGCGGCCGAGATGGCGCGCTGTTTCCATGCCGCGGTGCACGCCCGGCACGCCGCGTCGGTGCGCGGCGACGCGTCGCCCGAGGAAGTGTTCATCGCGACGCTGCTGTCGCACATCGGCGAGATGGCCTTTTGGTGCTTTTCCGGCGAAGTGGGGCAGAAACTCGACAAGGCGCTGCGCCAGAGCAAGGCGCCGCCGGAGCAGGTCGAGATGGAAGTGCTCGGCTTCCGCCTGCGCACGCTGACGCAGAAGCTGGCGCGTGAATGGGCCTTGCCCGGGCTGGTCGTGAATGCCTGTGCCGACGGCGTGCGGCTGGACAGCCGCGAGGCGCTGGTGGTCGCTGGCTACCGGCTGGCGGTGGCCGCGGAGGGGGGCTGGGACTGCGAACGCGCCCGGGTGGCGATGCGCGATTACGCCAAGGTGCTGCGGCAGGACATCGCCACCGTCGCACCGGTGGTCGCTGCGCACGCGCGCGAGGCGGCGCGCATCGCTGATTTCTACGGTTGCGAGGATGCTGCAGCGCGCATTCCGCAGCCGACAGCGGCAACCGGTACGGTACCGACCGAGGGCGGCGACGGCGCCGAAGCCGATCCGCTGCTGCAGCTGGACGTCGCACGCCGCATGACCGCCCTGATGGCGGCCCGCTCGGCGAGCACCGCGGTGCTCGATCTGGCGCTGGAAGGCGCTGGCCGTGCACTGGGCGCCGACCGCGCCGTACTCGCGCTGGTTGCCCCGAACCGTGCGCAACTCGCTGCGCGCGCGACCGAAGGTCACGGCGCGCAGCAGCTGATGCGCCATTTCACCTTCCTGCTCGCGGGCGCCCCACGCGACGCGCTGACCGAGCTGGTCGACCACGGCCGCGTCATCGACATCGACGCCAGCCACGTGCCGGCGCCCGGCTTGCCATCGGTGGCCCGCCTGCGTGCGGCACTGGGTGAACGGCACCAGATACTGGTGCCGCTGCATGCGCAGAACCAGGTGGTCGGCGTGCTCTACATCGACCGCGCGCCGTCGCGAACGCCGTTTCCCGCCGGCACCCAGGACGCCCTGCTGCATCTGGCGCAACTGGCCGGCCTGGCGCTCGACGCCGCTGCCGCACCGCGCCGCGGCTGAAACGCCGGGCGCGACGACCGCCGCGACTCAGCCGCGACGGCGGCGGGCGGCTGCGCCGATCAGGCCCAGACCGGCCAGCAGCAGTGCGTACGTTTCCGGTTCGGGTACCGGTGCCAGCATCAGCGTGCCGGCCATCAAACCGCTTTCTTCGAAGCCCTGAACCGTGCCGGCGGGGATGTCGATCGCCGCGCCCACCCAGCCCGGGCGGGTGATGTAGCTCAGCGACAGCGTGACTTCGGCGCCGACCACGGTGTCGAGGCTCAGATCGAACGCCTCCGCCGCGCCATTGCCGGTGTAGTTCACGCTCTTGCCACCCGAGCTGGCGATCAGGTTGAAGGTCGTACTCTGCTCGAGGCCGGGCAGACTGGTCGAAAAGATTGAATCGGCCGATCCGCTCAGCCGCGCGCGGATCGCGCTGCCCAGCGTTTCGCCGTCGGGCATGATCATCAGCGTCGTCTGAAGTTCTACCTTCGACGTTTCGACCACGCCTTGCAGGCCGGCGATACCATCGAAGCCGATGACTGAGGTACCGCCGATGCTGAAACCGACCGACGACGGATCGGTCTGCGCGTCCAGAGTCACCTCACGCACCCAGTCGTAGGTGATGAGGGCGCTGCCATCGGTCGCCTGCTCGCTCAGCGCGCCGAAGCCGAGCAGCGTCGGCGCGCCCGAGAGGATGTCCACCAGACCGTCGGCCGAGACGGTGCCGAAGGCCTCGGTGGTTGCTTCTGCGTAGGTGTAGCCGCCGATCAGGCTCAAATTACCGGTCGGGAAGATGAAGTGTGCCGCCTGTGTGCTTGCACATACGGATGCCAGTGCGACGGCCAGCGTGGTCTTGATCAGGTTCATTCTGTGTTCTCCGGAATCAGGTGCGGGCGTCAGTCATTCTTGATGATGCGGTTCTGCGGGCCCGGCGCGACGCCGGTCGGGTTGGCCTGCAGATAGGCTTCGAAGGCGTCGGTATCGACCGCACCGCCGAGGCGCTGAGTGCCGTCCTTCAGTACGGCGAAGCCGTCGCCGCCGTCGGCGAGGAAGCTGTTCACCGTCACCCGGTAGCTGGCCGACGGATCGACCGCCACGCCATCCAGCGTCATCGACGTGACGCGCGCGTTGCAGGCGTTGCCCGCGGTGTAGGCGTAGCTGAAGCCCTGCGACACCTGCAGGATGCGGGTCGCGGTCTGGCCGTTGCAGCCGTTGAACTGCGTTTCCAGCAGCGTGCGTATCTGGGCGCCGCTCAGCGTCATCGTCACCAGCGAATTGCCGAAAGGCTGCACCGTGAAGGCGTCGCCGTAGGTCACGTCGCCGTTCGGGGCGTTGAACGGCAGGTCGGCACGGATGCCACCCGGGTTCATGAAGGTCACCACGGCGCCGCCGGTGCCCGCATCGTCGGTGGCGTCGAGCTGGGCGTCGGCGATCACGTCGCCGAGGGCCGACTCGCCGGCCGCGTTCTGCGAGCGGCTGATGGCGGCGGTGATCCTGCCGATCACGCGCGACTTCGGGCCGACCGACAGCGCGTCGTAGTGGGCGACCAGATCGGTCAGCGCCGCGTCTTCCTCGGTCGCGGTGCCGGTGACCAGGTTGTTGGCGGCCACCGCGATCACGTCGCGCGAGCGGGTGTCGATGGTCAGATCGATGTCGGTCAGGTTGCGCGCGTACTGGCCACCCGACGTGACGCGCACCGGCTGGCCGGCGCTGTTGTTGATCAGGCAGTTGTATGCGGCATGGGTGTGGCCGGACACCACCAGGTCGACCTCGGGGTCGAGCCGGTTGACGATGTCGACGATGGGGCCGGACACGCCGCTGCAGCCATTGATGCCGCCCGAGGCGAAGCCGCCTTCGTGGATCAGCACGACGATGGATTCGATGCCCTGCGCCTTCAGCTTCGGGATCAGCGCATTGACGGTGTCGGCCTCGTCGGCGAACTGCAGGCCGGCCACGCCGGCCGGCGACACGATGCTCGGCGTGCCTTCCAGCGTCATGCCGATGAAGGCCACCTTGTTGCCGAGGAAGTCCTTCACGCCGTAGCTGGGGAACACGGTCGTGCCGTTGGCGGTGTCATGCACGTTGGCGGCGAGGAAGCGGAATTTCGCGCCGGCGAATTCGCCGCCCTTCAGATCCTCGTTCATGCCGAGGCCGGAGTAGGCGTCGGTCGGGTGATTGCCGCCGTGCTGCATGCGCAGCAGTTCGTCCTTGCCTTCGTCGAACTCGTGGTTGCCGACCGCATTGAAGTCGATGCCGATGCGGTTCATCGCCTCGATCGTCGGCTCGTCCTTGAACAGCGCCGAGGTCAGCGGGCTGGCACCGATCATGTCGCCGGCCGACACTACGGCGTGCAGCGGGTTCTGCGCCTTCAGTTCCTTGATGCGGGTCGAGAAGCGGGTGACGCCCGGGTTGCTGCCCGAACCTTCGAAGGGCTTGATGTAGCCGTGGAAATCGTTGAAGGCGATCAGCTTCACCTTCAGCGTGCTGCCGATCTGCGAGTTGCGTGCAGCGATCAGCAGGCGGGCGCGTTCGACCGCACTGATCTTGCCGGCCTTCTGCTGCGCCAGCGTCACCGACGACACGTGAGCGATGAAGGCGGCCTGATTGCCCCACGGGTCCTCGTCGCGGATCTGGCCATCGACGGTGGTGCAGCTTGCGTCCAGCACGCGGTCCGGCACGCCGCTGTCGGTGCTGCCGAAGATCACATTGCCGTTGTAGCTGCCCGGCACGCAGGCGAATGCCGCCTGACTCAGTGCGCCGGCGATGGCCAGTGCAAGAAATTTGATGCGCATGGTGATGTTCTCCAGGAGGTGAGGGGTCAGCGCCGGGCGTGGCGACGGGCCAGCGACAGCACACCAAGGCCGGCCAGCAGCAGTGCGTACGTTTCCGGTTCGGGGACGGCGCTCACTTCGATGGCGATGAACTGCGTGCTCTGCGTGGCGCTGAAGTTGTTGTCCGCGACCAGCACCAGCGTGCGGTTGCCGTTGGCCAGCGTCTTGCCCCAGCTCACGCCTTCGATGTTGTCCAGCGTGATGCCGTCAAAGGTGATCGGCATCTCCAGCAGCAGCGTGCGGCGCATCGGCGTGTAGTCGGCGCCGGTCAGGCTGGCGAAGCTGCTCACGTCGGTGGTGTCGGCGGTGATTTCGGCCAGCGTCAGGCGGATGGTGTTGCCGACGCCGAAGGCGAAGGCGCGCTCGATCGCGATGAATTGCGTGTCGGAAATCGCCAGCAGTTCGGGCAGGCCGTTGTCCGGGCCGAAGGGCGCACCCGGCACCGCGTCGACCGGAATCGGCGGCAGTTCGTAGGCGTACTGCGCACCGGCCGCGCCGCTCACCGGGTCGAGCGCGGTCAGGCGCACCACGCTGCCGTTGCTGATCGACGTGAGCGGGCCGTCCTGCACCAGCGCGTCTTCGTTGGCGGTGTAGATCGTGCCGTTCGGCGTGACCGTCAGCGCCTCGAACAGCTTGTTGTTGCGCCCGCCGGTGGTCGCGTTGTCGACGTAGTTGTACATGGCGGGCGTGGCGAATTCGCGCACGAACACGCCCGAGGTCGTCATTTCGCGGACGAAGGGCTGGTAGCGGCTGGCGGCGTTCGCGTTCCAGTTGCCTTCGGAGGACCAGTACAGATTGCCGTTCGGTGCAACGCGGATGCCTTCCGGGTCCACCGTGCGGGCGTTCGACGGGAAGGTCGTGCCGTCCGGGCGCTGCATATAGGTCTGACTGTTGACGGTGACGCCGTTGAAGCCGGCGGCGTCGTAGTCCAGCGACAGGTTGTAGAAGCGCGGCGTGCCGCGCTCGCCACCGCGGTCATCGGCGATCGCCCAGTACGTGCCGTCGGCGGCGCGATCGAGGCCGGAGATTCCGCCGAATTCGACGCCCTGGAACAGCGTGCCAGTGGACAACGAGGTCGCGCCGATCACGCGAAGCGAGAAGTCGGCCGCCTGTGCGGCGCCGAACGAGAGGGCCACAGCGGTGGCCAGAAGCAGTTTCTTCATGATGGATTCCGGCAGGCGTGACGAACCGGCCCCGCTGCTGGGGGGCCGGCGCGAAGGATCAGCGGCGGCGCTTCGCGGCGAAGCCGATCAGGCCGAGGCCGGCCAGCATCAGCGCGTAGGTTTCGGGCTCCGGAACCGGGTTGGCCAGGCTGATCTTCAGGAACTCGGTGTGGTCGGAACCGAAGTCGCGACCGCCGGTGCCGGGGTAGTTGTTGTCGTTGATCACCAGCAGCGTGTTGGCGTCGAGGATGAGCACGTCCTCGATGGTCACGTAGGGGAAGGTAAAGCTGGTGAGGCCGTCGCCGTTCAGGTCGTCCGGGTCGGCGATGTTCATCAGGTCGACCAGTTCGGTCTTGGTGACGAAGCCGCCGTCGGCGACATCGGTGGTGTCGGCGATGAAGATCTTCTTGAACGGCGTGCCGCTGGTGGCGGTGCCGCCGTTGCGCTCGATCACCAGGAAGCGGTGGTCGTCGATCGCCGTCATGTCGCCGATGGCGGTGCCTTCGGCTTCGAGCTGGTACAGGTAGTCGAGGCCGGTATAGCTCTCGCTGTCGATGCTGAATTCATTGATGCGCAGGCTCTTCGCCGGATCGCCGGCCACGGTCTTTTCGAGCAGGGTGTAGAGCTTGTCGCCGCTGGCGTTGATGGCCATGCCCTCGAAGCCGCCCGAGCCGCCGAGGTTGCTGGTGACCGAACCGTTCAGCACCGCCTCGTGCTGCGGCGCGAACACGCCGGGCAGCGCGATTTCGCGACGCTGCACCACGCCGTTGGCGTCGGTCTTGACCAGGTAGGGGCCGAACTCGTCGCCGAACCACAGGTTGCCGTTCTTGTCCTGGCGCACCGACTCGACGTCGAGGTCGGCACCGGTGAGCAGACGACCTGCCTTGATCGACGGATCGACCAGCGGGTTGGCGGCGTTGTTGTAGTAGTGCGTGTAGTCGGCCTGCACCTTGATGCTCAGCAGGTTCTTCGGGTCGCTCAGCGTGATGCGGCTGGCCGCGTTGAAAGCGGGCAGGGCGGCGCCGGTATTCCAGTTGGCGGCGGACACGGTGCCGCTGCCACCCAGCGCGGTGCGGAAATCGACATTCACCGCATAGCTGCGCAGCAGCGTGTCGGCCGAGTTGCCCTGCGCGCCGAAGCCGTTGTCGGTGATGACGCGGAAGCTGCCGTTGGCGCCGGCCAGCACGCCGGAAAAGCCCTGCACCGGCTGCATGTCGATCAGCGGCAGCGGGTTGCCACCGGCACCGGCGCCGGCGAACTGGCCCGAGGTCGGGCCGTCGGCGAAGGTGTTGGCCGGCATCACGGCCCAGCCGGACAGCGTGTTCTGGGCGGCGTTGGCCGAAGTGGCGGCAAAGGCGGCTGCCACCGCCAGCACCAGGGTGAGTTGCGTGCGTGCGTTCATGTCGTGTCTCCCACAGGTTTCATGCCGGCGGAGTGCCGGGAACGCGCCGACCATAGGGAGCGGTCTTTTCAATGCAATGAAGGGTGGGTGAGCCGTTCGGCGCATGCCGGCGGCAGATCCCCGCCACGCCGGGGCTTGCGTGTCGGGCGGGGTGTGCCCGAACCTTCGTGCCGCCGTCACTCGTGCGCGCGGCAGATGACGGTCGTGTGACGGAATGCGTTGCTTCGTGTTACGCCGCGGACCCTGTGCACGGTCCGGCAACCGTCGCGACCTGCATGTAAACTCCGCGCTTTACCTCCCGCGAACCGAGCCTGCCATGCCCGTGAACTACCAGACGCCCCCCGCCGAAACCATCCTGCCGGTCGCCGGCGTCCGTCTGGGCATCGCCCAAGCCGGCATCCGCAAGGCCAACCGCCGCGACCTGTGCCTGATTTCGCTGCTGCCCGGTGCGCGCGTGGCCGGCGTGTTCACGGTGAACCGCTTCTGCGCGGCTCCTGTGCAGGTGTGCCGCGACCATCTGTCGCGCAGCGACATCCGCGCGCTGGTCATCAACACCGGCATCGCCAATGCCGGCACTGGCGAACCGGGTCTCGTCGCCGCGCACGCCACCTGCGTGGCGGTGGCCCGCGCGCTCGAACTGGCGCCGGAACAGGTGCTGCCCTTCTCGACCGGGGTGATCATGGAGCCGCTGCCGGTCGACCGCATCGAGCGCGGTATCCCGGCCTGCATGGACGATCTCGACGAGGCCAACTGGTACGAGGCGGCGCACGCCATCATGACCACCGACACCATCGCCAAGGCGGGGTCGCGCACGCTCACCCTCGACGGTCGCAAGATCACCATTACCGGCATCAGCAAGGGCGCCGGCATGATCAAGCCCAACATGGCCACCATGCTCGGCTTCATCGCCACCGACGCGGCGGTGTCGCAGGCCGCACTGGAAGACATGGTGAAGCACGCCGCCGACCGCTCGTTCAACTGCGTCACCGTCGATGGCGACACCTCGACCAACGACTCCTTCATGCTCATCGCCTCCGGCACGGCCGGCAATGCCGAAATCACCTCGCTCGACAGCGCCGACGGCCGCGCGCTGGCCGACGCGGTCACCTCGCTGGCGGCCGAGCTGGCCCAGGCCATCGTGCGCGACGGCGAAGGCGCGACCAAGTTCATCACCATCGAAATCGAAGGCGGCCGCGACGTGCCCGAGTGCAAGGCGGTCGGCTACGCGATCGCCCATTCGCCGCTGGTCAAGACCGCCTTCTTCGCCTCCGACCCCAACCTCGGCCGCATCCTGGCCGCGGTCGGCAACGCCGCGCAGACGCACCCGTCGCTGGCCGATCTCGATACGTCGAAAGTGAGCCTGTGGATCGGTGACTTCCTGGTGTCGAAGGACGGCGGCCGCAACCCGGACTACAAGGAAGAGCAGGGCGCGGCCGCGATGGCGCCGGCCGAGATCACGATACGCGTGGCACTCGGCCGCGGCGACGCCCGCGCCACCTGCTGGACCTGCGACTTCAGCTACGACTACGTGAAGATCAACGCGGACTACCGCAGCTGAGAGCCATGAGCGCGCCGAACAGGCGGCTGTCGCCCGCCGAGCTCGAAGAACTCGGTCGGTTTCTGGCTTCGCCACAGCTTCAAGCCACGGCGATGAGCGTGCCGATGCTGGAGGGCTTTCTGACCGCCGTCGTCGTCGGTCCGCGCCAGGTCATGCCGAAGGAGTGGCTGGCCCGGGTGTGGGACTGGCGCGACGCGCGGGTGGCGCCGGACTTCGACGACGAAGACCATGCCGAGCGCGTCATCGCGCTGGTGATGCGCCTCTTCGACCGCGTCGAAGACATCTTCCTTAAGCGCGCCGACGCCTTCGAGCCCATTTTCACGCGGCGGGGCGAACGGGCTGCCATCGAATGGTGCGAAGGCTTCCTGGTGGGTACCCGCTTGAGCCCCGACAAGTGGGCCGAAATGTGGGACGAGTGCCCCGACCTTGCCGCACCTCTTACGCGCATTGGAACAGACGAGGGGCGCGCGACGCTGCGCGACGGCGAAGTCATGCTCTGGGGCAAGCTCCTGCCGCCGGCGCTGGTCGTGATCCACGAAATCTGGTTCGACCAGAGGAAGGCTGCCCCGGAAGGGTTGGGTGAGGACGACTCCGCGTACGTCGGCGCCTCCGTCAAATCCTGCTTTCGCGCCGAGCCGAAGGTGGGGCGCAACGACCCTTGCCCCTGCGGCAGCGGGAAGAAATTCAAGAAGTGCTGCGGCAGCGGAGAGCAGTCGGGGCACTGACTCAACGCCCGGGCCCTCACCCCCGGCCCCGACCCCTGGTGGGCGCGGGCTTGCTCGCCGTTGCGGCCGATATTGACGCCGGTCGCTTGCCAAGGCCGTATCGCGGCCAGAGGCCGCTCCCACGAGACACGCGCGGGCTGGTCAAGCCAGGCGCGCTTTTGTGTAACCGAGCTTGCTCGCGGTGCAGCCGCGACTGTCCTCAGGCTTCGGCACAGGCCACAGTCGGGGTCAGAAGACCCCTCCCACAGAACCCTCGCAAAGGCTCCGGCCGCGGATCGGGAGTGCTTTTGTGGGAGCGAGCTTGCTCGCGATGCGGCCGTCGCTTGCCAAGGCCGTATCGCGGCCAGAGGCCGCTCCCACGAGACACGCGCGGGCTGGTCAAGCCAGGCGCGCTTTTGTGTAACCGAGCTTGCTCGCGATGGCGGCGTCGATTCGGCGCTGCAGCGCAGGCGGGGCCTTTGCCTACGCCTCCCAGCGCCGTGATTGCAGCGCGGCAGCCACCGCCTGCGCGCGCGCTTCGAGCAGGGCGTCGGCAGCAACCGCCGCTTCGTCGACGCCCCGGCAGGCGGACAGCGCGGTGCGCAGCATCGCTGCCTTGGGGTAGGGGCGAGAGGCGCGACCCGGGTAGGCACGGAAGTCGCAGGTGCACAGCGTCATCAGGTGATCGAAGCGCTCGGGCTGACCGAAGGCATCCACCCGTTCCAGCATCGCCGTGATCGAACCGGCGCGCATCTCCGCCGCACGGTGCACGCGCTCGCATTCGGCATTCGCCAGCAAGGCGAGCTCAAGGCAGTCGTCCTGCACGCCGAAGCGCGCGCTGATCGCCTCGATGCGCGGCACCCCGCGCTCGATGTGCCGGTAGTGCACCGGCAGGTGCTCGCGCGACGAATCCGACTTGCCGACGTTGAACACCAGCGCCGCGTAACGCACCGCGAACGGCGCATCGCGGCGCGCCGCTTCATCGACGGTGCGCAGCAGGTGCTCGCCGATATCGACCTGGTCCGGGTCGTCGGCGATCTGCGGTACGCCGAACAGCGCATCGACTTCGGGCAGCAGCACGGCCAGTGCATCGCACTCGCGCAGCGCACGCAGCATGCGCGACGGCGCCCGCGCCGACAGGCCGCGCGCCAGTTCGCGCCAGGCGATCTCGGGCGCGAGATCGGCCAGCACGCCGGCAGCCACCTGTTCGTACATCAGGTCCAGCGTGTCTTCGTCGAGCCCGTCGTCCTGGCTCGCCGCCAGGGCCGCCATGCGCAGCACGGTGAGGGCGGGGCTGGCGAGCATGTCGATGAAGGACTTGCCGAACGGGCCGGGGGTGAGGTTCGCGCTCATGAATGTCGTCTGCGTGGGGTGTCCGGTGCGCATTCTGGCGCCCTCGCGATGCAGTGCATCGTCGATGCCCCGACCTTTCGCCGCCCGCTGCGACCGATGGCCCGTTCGGACCACGTTGAGGCACCGACGCCGTTACGCAGTCGACACCCGCCGCATCGATGATGAGAATCTCGCTACCGCGCCCGGAGTCCCGAATGTCCTCGTCCTGTACCTCACCCAGCCGTCGCCGCCTGCTCCAGGGCTCCGGCGCGCTGGCCGCCACCCGCTTCACCGGCCTGATGGGTGCGCTGTACGCGCAGAACGCGCTGGCCGCCACCGGCAAGCAGACGGTGTCGGCGCTGTCGCCCTACGGCGCGCTGGCGCCGGTCAAGGACGCAAGCACCGGCCTGCCGCTGCTGCAACTGCCGCCGGGCTTCAGCTACCGCAGCTTCGGCTGGACCGGCGACAGCATGAGCGACGGCAACCCGACGCCCGGCAATCACGACGGCATGGCCGTGGTTACCTCGCGCCGCGCCGGCCGCAGCACCGAACTGGTGCTGGTGCGCAACCACGAGCGCGGTCTGGTCGCCACGCCGGCCGAAGCCATCCAGGCGCCGCGCAGCTACGCCACCCAGCCGGTGAACGGCATCATCACCGTCTATTACGGCAACCTGCCCATCCGCATCGGTGCCGGCGGCATCGTGACCGACCCGTCGGCCGCGGCACCGGCGCCCTTCGTCGGCTATCCGGCCGGCGGCACCACCAACCTGCTGTTCCGCGACGCCGCTTGGGCCGGCGCCACCGGCTCGATCGGCGGCACGCTGGGCAACTGCGCCGGCGGCCCGACGCCCTGGGGTACCTGGCTCACCTGCGAAGAAACCATCTACGACTTCTCCGGCATCGGCGGCAAGAAGCACGGCTATGTGTTCGAAGTCGACGCCGGTGACTCGATTGCCGACCCCATCATCGGCATGGGCCGTTTCGTGCACGAGGCAGTGGCGGTCGACCCGACCACCGGCTACGTCTACGAAACCGAAGACAACCGCAACGTCTCGGCCTTCTTCCGCTACGTGCCGGCCGACACCTCGGGCGAACTGGGCAGCCTGCACAACGGCGGCAAGCTGCAGGCGGCGCGCATCAAGACCATCGTGCGCAAGGCCGCGCCCGCCACGCTGGCCCAGGCCAACGACCAGGGCCTGCTGAACCCCGACATCGGCGACGAATACGAACTGGAGTGGGTGGACATCGCCAACCCCGACGCTGACCCGGTGGTCGTGGCCGGCCAGCCCGGCGGCGTCAGCCTCGCCTTCATGTCCGGCCCCACCCATCAGGCCATCAGCCAGGGCGGCGCCCGCATGAGCCGCGGCGAAGGCATCTGGTATTCCGCCGGCAAGATGTTCATCGTCGATACCGCCGCCGGCACCGACAGCCGCGCGCGCGTCGGCCAGGGCGAAGGTGCGGTGTGGGAACTGACGCTGGCCACGATGCGCCTGCGCGCCATCTTCGTCAGCGGCAACCAGACCGCCGGCAACAACCCGGACAACGTCACCGTCAGCCCGCGCGGCGGCGCGCTGCTGTGCGAAGACGGCGGCGGCACCACCGACGCCTACGGCACCGGCAACCGCCTGCTCGGCCTGAACCCGGCCGGCGAGGCCTACATCTTCTGCAAGAACAACGTGAACCTCGCCGCCGACCAGATCGCCGCCGCCGGCAAGACCGTGGCCGCGGCCGACTATCGCAACTACGAATTCTGCGGCGCCTGCTTCGACCCGACCGGCCGCGTGCTGTTCGTGAACATGCAGACGCCGGGCATCACCGTGGCCATCACCGGCCCGTGGGCCAAGGGCAATCTCTGAACCTGAAAACCTCAGTTGACCGCTTGCCATGAAGTCGAGAGCTCTGCCCATCCAGGAGATTTGTCAGTTTGCGTTGCTCACCCTCCGGGTGAGACCGCTTCGACGTCGCGTGCACGGCCGGCGGTTCGCCCGGCCGCGTTGCTCGTCCTTGCAGGGAGCCATCCTGCCGCGTCCTCGCGCCTTGCCGTACACCCCGCCAACCGCACCCACGACGCCGATCAACTGAGGTTTTCAGGTTGAACAACGATTCCGGAGCCATCACATGAACATCCGCCACACCTTCGCCGCCGCGCTGTGCGCCTTCGCACTCGCCCCGGCCGCCCACGCCTACACGCTCGACGTCGTCGCCGCCAACGGCAACACCATGGACACCAGCTTCAGCACGCCGGACATGCTGTCCATCGACTTCGGCCTGATCAACACGCTGCCGGTCACGTTCACGCTGACGCGCGACGAGAGCGACCTGCCGATGCTGCCGTTCAACGCCATCGTCCGCAATTACATCGGTCTGGGCTTCGAAAGCCTGACGCTGACGATTTCCGGTGGCCTGTTCAACACCCTCGGCAGCGCCGGCGGCACCTTCG
>JAVEVQ010000163.1:0-3167 GCA_034004945.1 Methyloversatilis sp.
TCGCCTGCGCGGCGATCGCCCGCGCGCTGATCGACGACCCCAGCCTCCCCGCCACGCCCTCGCTTGGCCAGCTGCTCGCGCACGCCCTGCTGCTGCAGGACATCGTCGGCGTCGAGGCGCTGTCGGCCGGCGTCTGGTACGTCGCGATCGACTTCCAGCTGTACGCGATGGCGGCGCTGCTGGTCTGGCTGGCGTCGCGCACCGGCCCGGCGCGCGATGCGCTCGTGCTCGCCGCCATCACCGCCGGCGTCGCCGCGGCTTCGCTGTTCGTGATCAACCGCGATACCGGCTGGGACGTCGCCGGCCCCTACTACTTCGGCGTCTACGCGCTGGGGGCTGCCGTCTGCTGGCTGTCGGGACCGGGCCGCTCGCCGCTGTGGGGTGTCGCCGTCGCCGCTGCGGTGGTGCTGGCGCTGACCATCGATCACCGCGAGCGCGTGGCTTTCGCCGGCTGCGTTGTGCTGCTGCTGTGGGGCGGACTGCGCAGCGGGCTGCTGGCGCGCTGGCCCGACATTCCCGTACTCGCCTTCCTTGGCCGGATCTCGTTCTCGGTGTTTCTGATCCACTACCCGGTGGCCATGCTGGTGAACGCCGTCGTCACCCGCCTGTGGGGCGCCACGCCGGACAGTGCGCCGGCCGCACTCGCCTTCGCCTGGGCGGCCAGCGTGGCCGCCGGTGCGCTGTTCCACCGTCAGGTCGAACAGCGCTGTGCCGGCTGAGCCGCCGCCGCGTGAAACCACGCCGCGCGGCCGTTGTCTCCGTCTGCGCACGACGCCCGGGTGACACTACGCAGCGCGGCCGTCTGCTGCCATGCTTCGCCTTCGTGCCCACTTCGACATGGATCTCATGACCGCCGCTGCACCCGGAAACGATGAAGTCGTGTTCGACGGTCGCCCGCTCGACATCGAGGCGATCGCCGCGATCGCCGACCGCAGGCGAGGCGCCGTGCTGTCCGCTGACACCGCCTTCCGCACCCGCATCGACGCCGGCGCCCGCGCCGTGCTGCAATTGCTCGCCGACGACGGCGTGATCTACGGCGTCACCACCGGCTACGGCGAATCGTGCACGGTGGCGGTGCCTGCCGACCAGGTGGCGGAACTGCCGCACCACCTCTACACCTATCACGGCGTCGGCATGGGGCGCCTGCTGGAAGCCGACGAAACGCGCGCCGTGCTGGCTACCCGGCTGGCCTCGCTGTGCCAGGGCATGTCCGGCGTGCGGTATGCGCTGCTCGAGCAGCTTGCTGCACTGCTCGAACACGACATCCTGCCCTGCATTCCGGCCGAAGGTTCGGTCGGTGCCAGCGGCGACCTGACGCCGCTGTCCTACGTCGCCGCCGCGCTGTGCGGCGAGCGCGACGTGCTGTGGCGCGGGCGGCGCATGCCGGCGCGCGAGGCGCTGGCCGCGGCAGGCCTGCAGCCGCTTGCGCTGCAGCCGAAGGAGGGGCTGGCCATCATGAACGGTACCGCCGTCATGACCGCGCTGGCCTGTCTCGCGTGGCAGCGGGCACAGCGCTGCAGCCGGATCGCTACCCGCCTGACCGCGCTGAACGTGTTCGCGACCGCCGGCAACCCGCACCACTTCGACGCGCTGCTGTTCGACGCCAAGCCGCATCCGGGGCCACAGGCGGTGGCCCGCAGGCTGCGTCGCGACCTCGCCTGCGACGCCGGCGCCGCGCGCAATCCGGCGCGGCTGCAGGACCGCTATTCGCTGCGCTGCGCACCGCACGTGATCGGCGTGCTCGAGGACGCACTGCCCTTCACGCGGACGCTGATCGAGAACGAACTGAACAGCGCCAACGACAATCCGCTGATCGACCCGGACAGCGGACGCGTGCTGCACGGCGGACATTTCTACGGCGGTCACGTCGCGTTCGCGATGGACGGCCTGAAGACCGCGGTGGCCAATGTGCTCGATCTGCTGGACCGCCAGCTCGCGCTGCTGGTGGACAGCCGCTTCAGCCACGGTCTGCCGGACAACCTGAGCGCCGCCGGCGGCGAGCGGGCTGCGCTGAACCACGGCCTGAAGGCGCTGCAGATCGCGGTGTCGGCGTGGACCGCCGAGGCGCTGAAGACCACCCTGCCGGCGTCGGTGTTTTCGCGTTCCACCGAATGCCACAACCAGGACAAGGTGAGCATGGGCACGATCGCCGCGCGCGACTGCCTGCGCGTGCTCGAACTGGGCGAACAGGTGCTGGCGGCGATGCTGGTGTCGGCCCGGCAGGCGGTGGCGCTGCGCGGTCGTATCGACGCCGGCGCGCTGCCGCCGGTGCTGGCGCGCACGCAGTCATGGCTGGAGGCCTGCATTCCGCTGGTGGTCGAGGACCGCGCGCTGGACGGCGAACTGACCCGGCTCGTGAGTGTGCTGCGCACCGGCAGCGCCGGCGACGTGCTGGAGTCGGACGGATGAGCACATGCTGGCACAGCGACGGCCCGGCGCTGGAGCGGGTGCTGGCCGACCTGATCGCCGACGAGGTGCGGCGGCTCCGGCCCGGTGGTTCGCCCCTGCCGCCGCCGCCGTGGCCGCCGTCGATGGCGTTCGACGACAGCGGTTTCGGGCTGGATTCACTGGAGCGCTACACGCTCGGCGCCGCCATCGCCGAATTGCTGCACCTGCACGACAGCACGGTGATCGATGCGCTGCCGGCGGCAGCCACCTTCGGACAGTACTGCGCGCTGGCCCGCGAAGGGCTGGCGCAGGACGGCCGCCAGCTCACCTTCCGCACGTCCGGCAGCACCGGCATGCCGAAGGCCTGCACGCACGCGCTGACGATGCTGGAGGACGAAGCAGACGCGCTGGCCGCCCGCATCGGGCCGCGCCGGCGGGTGCTGGCCGCGGTGCCGGTCCATCACATCTATGGCTTCATCTTCGGCGTCCTGCTGCCGCCCCGGCTGGGTGCGCACGATGTCATCGATGCGCGACCGCTGCCGCCGCAGGCGCTGGCTGGCCGGCTGCAGCCGGGCGATCTGCTGGTGAGCCATCCGGCGCACTGGTCGCTGCTCACCCGCTTCGGCCCGCGGCTGCCGGCCGACGTCGTCGGTACCAGCTCCACCGCACCCTGCCCGGATGCGCTGGCCGACGCGCTGGTCGCGCAGGGACTGGCGCGTCTGCTGCAGATCTACGGCAGTTCGGAGACGGCCGGCATCGGCTGGCGCGACGCCGCCGGC
>JAVEVQ010000164.1:0-3079 GCA_034004945.1 Methyloversatilis sp.
GGCGGCGCGCGAGAAGCGGGCGATCAGGCTGTCGTCGCGGGCGATCATCGGCCGCAGCACGCCGGCGGCGTTGCCCGATGCTTCCTGGGCCGGTGTTGCGTGGCGCTCGATCAGCACCACCTCGATGCCGCGGGCGGCCAGTCGCTCGGCGACGGCGCAGCCGGCGAGGCCGGCGCCGATCACCGCCACCCGCTTCGGCGCCGGCGGCTCGGGCCGATGGCGCAGTGCGGCGGCCTGCGCGCCCGGGTGCAGACGGCCGGTCAGCATGTGGCGCTTCGGCCCGAGGCCGGCCTGCTTTTCCGTGACGAAACCGGCGCCTGCCAGCGCGTCGCGCACGCCGGAGGCGACGCTCCAGGTGGCCAGCGTGGCATCCGCGGCGGCGAGGCGCGACAGCTGTTTACATATGTGGGGCGACCACAGTTCGGGATTCTTCGCCGGCGAGAAGCCATCCAGATAGATCGCGTTTGCGCGCAGCGTCAGTTGCGGCAGCAGCGCGTCGGCGTCGCCCAGACCCAGGGTCAGGATGACGCGGCCACCGTCGAACTCGATGCGATGCAGCCCGCGCACCGCCAGCGGCCAGCGCTCGACCAGCTTCTGCGCCATGTCGGCCATGTCCGGCGGCAGCAGGCGCTGGCAGGCGATGGCCAGGTCGTACTGAGAGAACGGGTGCTTCTCGACCGACACGAAGTGCAGTCGTGCACAGCGCGCTGGGCTGTCGCGCCAGGCGCGCCAGGTGGCGAGAAAGTTCAGGCCGAGGCCGAAACCGGTTTCCAGCACGACGAAGCGGTCCCGGCCCGCCCAGCGGTCGGGCAATCCGTTGCCGGCGAGGAACACGTGCTGCGCCTGCGCCAGCGCGCCGTCGGACGAGTGATAGACGTCGCCGTAGGCCGCCGAGCGCGGCGTGCCGTCGTCGGCGAATTCGAGCGGCGCGGGAACGAGGGGCAGGAGCGGGCGGGACATGGGGCAATCAGTGCGTGCGCGGGTACTGGAAAGCAGAACGCCGATCTGGACCGGCGCCGCAGGCATCGGTTCGATCGGCGTTCATCGCGGTCGTATCCGGACCGGGACGCTTACTCCCGTCGCATCTGCGGGAACAGGATGACGTCGCGGATATTGGCCGAGTCGGTCAGCAACATGACCAGGCGGTCGATGCCGATGCCGCAGCCGCCGGTCGGCGGCAGGCCGTGCTCGAGCGCGCGGATGTAGTCGGCGTCGAAATACATCGCTTCCTCGTCGCCGGCGTCCTTGGCCTTGGCCTGTTCCAGGAAGCGGGCCGCCTGGTCTTCCGGGTCGTTCAGCTCGGAGAAGCCATTTGCGATCTCACGGCCGACGATGAACAGCTCGAAGCGCTCGGTGATCTCCGGCTGCGCGTCCGAACGGCGCGCCAGCGGGCTCACTTCCGCCGGGTAATCGATGATGAAGGTCGGTTCCCACAGCTGTGCTTCGGCGCAGGCTTCGAACAGCTGCAGCTGCAGCGAGCCGAGGCCACCCGGCTTCACCTTCTCGCCGTGGGTCACGATGGCCTGCTTCACGAAAGTCTCGTCGGCCAGCTGTTCTTCGGTGTACTGCGGGTTGTACTTGCGGATGGCCTCGACGATGGTCAGCCGGTGGAAGGGCTGGCCGAGGTCCAGTTCGCGGCCCTGGTACATGAACTTGGTCGTGCCCAGCGCCTGTTCGGCGCAGTGGCGCAGCAGGTATTCGGTGTAGTCCATCAGCTGCCGGTAGTCGGCGTAGGCCTGATAGAACTCCATCATCGTGAATTCGGGGTTGTGGCGCGGGCTGATGCCTTCGTTGCGGAAGTTGCGGTTCACCTCGAACACCTTCTCGAAGCCGCCGACCACCAGCCGCTTCAGGTAGAGCTCGGGCGCGATGCGCAGGAACAGCTCCATGTCGAGCGCATTGTGGTGGGTCTTGAAGGGCTTGGCCGCGGCGCCGCCGGGGATGGGGTGCATCATCGGCGTTTCGACCTCGAGGAAGCCCTGGCGCGTCATTTCGGCGCGGATGGCGCTCATCATGCGGCTGCGCGCGACGAAGGTGGCGCGCGAGTCGTCGTTGGTGATCAGGTCGAGGTAGCGGTAGCGGTACTTCGCTTCCTGGTCGGACAGGCCGTGGAATTTCTCCGGCAGCGGGCGCAGCGCCTTGGACAGCAGGCGGATGGCGTCGCACTTCACGGTCAGTTCGCCGGTGCGGGTGCGGAACAGCGTGCCGGAACAGCCGACGATGTCGCCCAGGTCCCAGTGCTTGAAGGCGCCGTGCACCTCTTCGCCGACGCCGTCGTTGGTCACGTAGAGCTGGATGCGGCCCGACATGTCCAGGATGGTGGCGAAGCTGGCCTTGCCCATCACGCGCTTCAGCATGACGCGGCCGGCCAGCTGCACGCGCTCGGGATGCGCTTCCAGCGCTTCGGCGGTGGCCGTCGCGTGCTGGGCGGTGATTTCGCCGGCGTAGTGCGTGCGCTGGAAGTCGTTCGGGTAGGCGCCGCCGGCTTCACGCCACTGGCGCAGTTTCTCGCGCCGCTCCGCGATGATGTGGTTGTCGTCGTCGGCGGGCAGTGCGGCGTGGTCGGTCATGATGGGCTCGAAAGGTGGACCGCGCACGCAAGTGTGCGCAGCAAAAGCGAAAGCCCGCGATTTTCGCCGATAGCGGGCAGCCGGCACAAGTGCGCGGCTGCCGCGCTGGCCCGGCTGATCAGGCCGAAGTCAGCTTGAGGCCGAGAATGCCGGCGACGATGAGGCCGACACAGACCAGTCGCGCCGCGTTGGCCGGCTCGCTGAACAGCACGATGCCGAGGATGACGGTGCCGACCGCGCCGATGCCGGTCCAGACGGCGTAGGCGGTGCCGACCGGCAGATTGCGCATGGCGATGCCGAGCAGCACGACGCTGATGATCATCGTCACTACGGTGAAGGCCGAAGGCCAGAAGCGGCTGAAACCGTCGGTGTATTTGAGGCCGATCGCCCAGGCGCATTCGAACAGGCCGGCGATCACGAGGATGGTCCACGACATGAGTTCAACTCCGGATATCGGGGCCGTCCCCGTCGCAAGAAACACCGCACGGGTCGTCCCGCCGGCGGCGTGC
>JAVEVQ010000165.1:0-3059 GCA_034004945.1 Methyloversatilis sp.
CGGCCGGACGGCTTGAACAGCGCGTGGCCGAGTGCGCGCTCCAGTTCGCGGATCTGCGTGCTCACCGTCTGCACGGCCATGTCCAGCCGCTCGGCGGCACGGGCGATGCCGCCTTCCTTGGTGGCGACCCAGAAGTAATAGAGGTGGCGGTAGTTGAGCATGGATGCCTCGAACTTCGTAATTAACGAAGTAAAGCTACTACAAACATCCATTTTTAGGAAACGCGTGCGCGCGTAAGGTGGCGGCTCCATCCCACACAGGAGGTCCGCCATGGAAGTCATCGTCGAATCACGGAATCCGGAAGTCAGTGCCCTGCGCAGCGTGGCCGAGAACCGGCTGCGCTTCGTGTTGCGGCGACTCGCGTGGCGCGTGCCGCGAGCGAAGGTGAAGCTCGACGACACCAACGGTCCGCGCGGAGGCGTCGACAAGGAGGTGCGCGTCGAACTGCAGATGATCGGCGCCGAACCGGTGGTGGTCAGCGCCCGCTCGCGCGACTGGCGCGGTGCGCTCGACGCAGCCCTCTCCCGCGCCGCGCAGCGGCTGGTGCGTGCGGTGCGCCGCGCACGGCAGCAGCCGATGGCCCGGACACTGAAGTACCAGACCGAGTGAGCCCGCACGACCGGGCGCATACGAATCAACGCTTTCAACGAATGGAGTAATGCAGACATGGAACATCGATATTCCCGCCCCACTTCGCTGGGCCTGCGCAGCGAGGTCGCAGACGCCGTCCTCATCGACGGCGCCGGCCGCAAGGTGCTGCGCAACACCTACATGCTGCTTGGCCTGAACCTGGCGTTCAGCGCCCTGATCGCCTACATGTCGATGGCGGCGCGCTGGCCTGCGCCGGGCATCCTGCTCACGCTGGCCGGCTATTTCGGCCTGCTGTTCGCGGTCAACAAGTTCCGCGACAGCGGTACGGGCGTGCTGCTCACCTTCGCGCTGACCGGCTTCATGGGCTACACCATCGGCCCACTGCTGAACGCCGTGATGAGCCTGCCTGGCGGCAGCCAGACGATCACGCTGGCGCTCGGCGCCACCGCCGGTGTCTTCCTCGCGATGTCCGGCTGGGCGACGGTGACCCGGCGCGACCTGTCGGGCATGGGCAGCTTCCTGTTCATCGGCATGATCGTCGCCCTGCTGGCCGGCCTGGGCGCCATCTTCTTCCGTATACCGGCGCTGTCGCTGACCGTGTCGGCCGCGGTGGTGCTGCTGATGGCAGGCATGATCGCCTTCGAGACGCAGCGCATCGTGCGCGGCGGTGAAACCAACTACGTGATGGCCACCACCGGTCTGTTCGTGTCCATCTTCAACCTCTTCACCTCGCTGCTCCAGCTGTTCGGCTTCATGGGCAGCAGCAACGACTGACACTCCTCCGGTGCGATCCCGGTTGTCCGCGCGCGGCGCCCGCCGCGCGCGGACTTTTTTTCGTCCCGACGCACGGCCACCTCCGCTCAAGAAAGCGGGAAACACACCCGTTACCCTGCAGAACGGGCAGCCGCACTGCGGCCCCGGGCATCACACGATACATACGCCCACCGGAGGAGCCATGTTGAAGAACCTGAGTGTGCGCAAGGCCTTTGCACTGTTCGGCGCCTCGTCGGCGCTGGTCTGCTGCGTCGTGCTGAACGTCGCTTCCGGCGGAGAGAACTGGCCTGTGCAGATCGGTGCGTCGCTGGTCCTGCTGCTGGGCGGCGCATTCACCGGCACCTTGATCGGCCGCTTCTACGGCCAGCGTGCGGAAGTGATCGTCGGCGGCCTCAATGCGCTGGCCAAGGGCCATCTCGACTGCAAACTCAGCCTCGACGGCAAGGATGATTTCGCCTGGCTGTGCTACGAATACAACGCCGCCCGCAAGGCGGTGAAGCAACTGGTCGAGCGGGTGCAGGGGCTGTCTGGCACGCTGACCAGTGCCGCGGTGGAGCTGTCCAGTTTCTCCGGTGCCGCGCGCGAGAACGGCACCCGCCAGCTCGATTCGATCCGGGCGGTCGGCAGCGCCATCGAACAGATGAGCGGCAATATCCGCGAGGTCGAATCGCTGTCGCATGAGGCGAGCGAACTGGCGCGCAGCGCCGGCGAGGCGTCACAGGCGGGCAAGACCACGCTGCAGGCCTCGCTGACCAGCGTGCATGCCGCGTCGGAAAAGATGGCCAGCTCGCTGGCGGTGATCGAGCAGCTGGTCGAGGACTCGCGTGCGATCAACCGGATCAACGAACTGATCAAGGAACTGTCCGACCAGACCAATCTGCTGGCACTGAATGCCGCGATCGAGGCCGCCCGTGCCGGCGAACAGGGCCGCGGCTTCGCGGTGGTGGCCGACGAGGTACGCAAGCTCGCGCAGCGCAGCCAGGCCTCGGCCAACGACATCAGCCAGCTGGTGGTGCGCATCCGCGACGACGCCGAACAGACCATCGCGCTGGTGCGCAGCTCGAACGATGAAGTGAATGGCGCCACGCAGAACACCGCGGCAGCGGTCAGCGAGTTCGAGGACATCCTGCAGCGCCTGCTCGAACTGTCAGGCAAGTCGACCACGATCAGCAGCAGCCTCACCGTGCAGAATGCGGCCGTGAGCGAAATCGTGCGCAATAACGACATGCTGTTCGCGCTGTCGGAAGAGAGCGCGCACGGTGCGCAGGAAACCGCCCGCCAGGGCAACGAGCTGGCAGATGCGGCACAGACGCTGCAGGCGGCCGTGCAGGCGTTCAAGACCTGACGACACCCCGCGGCAGCACCGCGGATGGCGTCGCCTGCACCCTTCCGCACCGTCGATCCGAGTAGGAAGCAAGGCAGGCAGCAGACATGGCAAGCGGCATCCGCACACTTTTCAGGCCAGCCATCCGGTTGATGAACCGGCTGGACTACCCCCGCAAGTTCGCGGTGCTGGGGTCGCTGGTGCTGTTCGCCTTCGCGGTCGTCGTCTACAACCTCTACACAAGTCTGAGCGCGGACATCCGCGCGGCCCGGTACGAACTGGAGGGCATCGCGCGCATCCGCATGCTGACGCATGTGGTTCAGTCCCTGCAGAAGCATCGCGGTCTGGTCGCCGGCGAACTGGGTGGCGT
>JAVEVQ010000016.1:0-61121 GCA_034004945.1 Methyloversatilis sp.
TCTTGTGCAAGTTGATCAGCATGTCGTTTCCGGATGAGTCCACTGTGCCACGACCGCCGTCAGCACCTCACGGCCGAACAGCAGCGGACGTTTGCTTTTTAGCAGATATTCATCCGGGACCCGACACATAACAAGTCGTTCAAGCCGCCGGCGCTGCGCGCCGCGGCCTGAATCCAGCGCAGGGTTTACCCAGGATCACGCCAAGACACCCGATGAAACGCATCCATCTCGCCTTCCTCGCCACCGTGCTGCTGCCGACCCTGCTCTGGCTCGCGGCCGATACGCTGCTGCCCGAGCCGTTCACCTATTTCTCGTTCCGCTCGGTGTTCATGCAGTACAGCGGGGTGATCGCCATCGGCGTCATGAGCGTGGCGATGCTGCTGGCGCTGCGCTCGAAGTGGCTGGAGCCGCTGCTGGGCGGGCTGGACAGGATGTACCGGCTGCACAAGTGGCTGAGCATCGCGGCGCTGGTGGTGGCCCTCCTGCACTGGTGGTGGGCGACCGGCACCAAGTGGATGGTGGGCTGGGGCTGGCTGGTCAGGCCGGCGCGCAAACCGGGTGGCGGAGAACAGCTCGGCGCGGTCGAGGGCTGGCTGCGCAGCCAGCGCGATATCGCCGAAGCGGTCGGCGAGTGGGCGTTCTACGCCGCGGTGGTGCTGATCGTGCTGGCGCTGATCAAGCGCTTTCCCTACCACTGGTTCGTCAGGACGCACAAATGGATCGCGGTCGCCTATCTCGCGCTGGCCTATCACACGGTGGTGCTGACCAAGTTCGCGTACTGGTCGCAGCCGATCGGCTGGCTGCTGGCCGCCCTGCTGATCGGCGGCAGCGTGGCGGCAGTGCTGACGCTGACGGGGCGGATCGGCGCGGGCCGCAAGGTGCAAGGCCGCATCGTGGCGCTGACCGAATACCCCGGCGTACACGTGCTCGAAGCGGCGATTGAAGTCGAGGACGGCTGGCGCGGCCACGCGCCGGGGCAGTTCGCCTTCGTCACGTCGGACCGGCGCGAAGGTGCGCACCCGTACACGATCGCGTCAGCGTGGAATCCGGCCGAACGCCGGCTGGTGTTCATCGCCAAGGCGCTGGGTGACCACACCCGCCACCTGCGCGAAACGCTGAAGATCGGCATGCCGGTGACGGTGGAGGGGCCGTACGGCTGTTTCGATTTCGAGGACGCGCAGCCGCGGCAGATCTGGGTCGGGGCGGGCATCGGCATCACGCCCTTCATCGCCCGCATGAAGCAGCGCGCGGCCACGGCGGACACGCAGGCGGTCGATCTGTTTCACCCGACGGCCGAGTTCGATCAGCACGCCATCGACCATCTGACCGCCGATGCGGCGGCGGCCGGTGTGCGCCTGCACCTGCTGGTCGATGCCCGCGACGGCCGCCTCAATGGCGAACGCATCCGCGCTGCGGTGCCGGAGTGGCAGTCGGCCAGCATCTGGTTCTGCGGCCCGCCGGGCTTCGGTCAGGCGCTGCGCGCGGACTTCGTCGCCCACGGCCTGCCGCCCGACCGCTTCCATCAGGAACTGTTCGAGATGCGGTGATCGCGGCACGGCCGCGATCCGTCCGGTCAGCCTGCCTCAGCCGCGCTTCAGCGCATCGGCGAGCTGCGCCGCATAGCCGCGCAGCACCTCCGCGCCCGGCTCCTTGCGCGGCCAGCTCAGGCCGACGCCATCATTGGCGTGGCGCGGCAGCACGTGCATGTGGAAGTGGAACACCGTCTGCTCACCTTCCTTGCCGTTGGCCTGCAGCAGGGTCAGCCCCGGCGGGTCGAAGGTTTCGCCGATGGCGGCGGCCACGCGCTGCGCGGTGTTCATCACGGCGGCGCCCTCCTCCGGCGTGATGTCGTACAGCGTCGCGGCATGCCGCTTCGTCGCCACCAGCACATGGCCCGGATTGACCTGGCCGAGGTCCATGAAAGCAAGCGTCAGATCATCCTCGAACACGCGCGCGGCCGGCAGTTCGCCGGCGACGATGCGACAGAAGATGCAGACGCCGGGCGGCGAGGTATCGACGAATCTGGGCATGGGGATGAAGCTCCTGTTGTATGCGGGTCACCGGTCACGGCAGCGAGGGGACGCACGATACACGAGGCTGGAGAGCGCGTTGGCGCCGGCGCCGGTGAGGGCGATCCGATCAAGGACGGCGGGTGTCGGAAAAGACTGCGCGGTTCGTCGCGATCAGCGCATTCGTGCGCTCGCCGCTGCGGGCGATGCCGGCTCACACATGCGCAAGCGCGGTCGGAATTCTTTACACCGGAACAAGCCTCTTCGCATAAGCCATTGTTCTGTAATGACCTCTCCTCTGGTGCAGTCCTTGCTCCACGCTGCGTCGCGCCTTCGTGGTTTCTCCTCGACGCGTGCTGCGATTGCTCACAACCCAACCGGATAACAGTCATGCCCTCCATCAAGAAGTTCGCTCTCAGTTCGGCCCTGCTCATCAGTTGCGGACTGGCTCAAGCGGCCACCCCGACCGTCACCTACGAATTCACCGAGTCCTTCGTCGGCAGCGTCACCTACGACTGGAACGCATCTCCCATGGAGCGCTACGAGGACTTCGTCCTCGCGACGGAGGGCAGCAATCTGCCGTCGCTGCTGCAAAGCGCGACGCAGCACACCTTTACGCCCTTCTACGCCCCGGCCTCGGGTCAGACCTACTGTTATGACGAAGGCGGTTGCGCACTGAGCGGCGGCAACGCTCACGGCAGCTATACCGGACTCTACTGGGTGGACTACTTCAAGCAGATCGCGGGCAGCAACACGGTGTATGAATATGCCGGATGGTTCGAATACACAGGCGGGACCGGCGTGTTCGAGGGCATCACGGGCGGGGGCACCTTCATCGGCTACGAAACCTACCCTGCCCCCCTCGATCAGGTCCTCAGCAAAACCGTACAGGGCAGCTTCTCGCTGCCGGTGCCCGAGCCGGAAACCTGGGGAATGATGATGGCCGGGCTGGCGCTTGTCGCAGGCATGTCGCGGCGCTCGCGAAGCCTCTGACCTGCCGGTTTGACTGTCGCCGCACTATCGACGGGTCGGGCCTCGGCACATCGAGATCGGGAAAGCCAGCATGCGCTGGCTTTCCCGGGTTCTCATTGAGCGCGGCTTCCATACCCGGACGTGGGGGCACGGCAGAACATCAACACCGCCTCGCCCATCGCTCCGATCAGCGCCGGTCAGGAAGACGGCCTTCGTCGAAACGCACTCTTGCTCTCAGCTCGCCACCCCGAGCGAGGCCCTCGGCGCTATGAGGCGCGGCTACCTGACAACCAGTGCCTCCGATTCGCGTGCCTGCCAGCCGCCGCCCAGTGCCTTGAAGGCAGCGACCGCTGCGCGTACGGATTCAGTTTGTGCCTGAACACGCGCGTCGGAAGCACGTAACAGGTTTTCGTCGGCTTGCAGGACTTCGATCAGGCTGACGACACCCTTCTGATACGCCGCAAACGAGGCGTCCCGTGCGCGACCGAAGGCGTCAACACCTCGAGTCAGCACAGCCGCCTGCTCTTCGCGCCTGACCAAGGACGACAGCGCGTTCTCCACGTCTTCGGTTGCCCGCAAGGCGGCAAGTCGATACGCAGCGAGCAGTTCCGCCTCCTGCCCCTTCGCCAGATCGATCTGCGCATCGATGCGGCCGAAGTCGAACAGACGCCAGCGCAGGCCGAGCACGCCTGCGGCCTGACCTGCGCCACTGCTAAACAGATTGCCGCTCGCCACCGATGTCGCGCTGCCTATCAGTCCGCTCAGAGAAAGCTTCGGGTGAACCGCCACGAACTTCGATCCGGCGCAGGCGAGAGGGCACTCGACGAGTGAGTTGCTGTCGGCGAGCGCCGGAGGTGCGCACTCAACACGGCGGGTGATATATTCAAAAATCTATTCATAAATCCATTCAAACGATGTCGACGCACGCCGAATCGATACGGCTTCGCCTCAGCAGCGGGCCGCTGACCGCGCGCCAACTGGCTGAAAGCATGGGCATCAGCCAGCCGACGGTGTCCCGTACGCTGGCCGGGCTGGGCGACGACATCGTGCGCATCGGCGCCGCGCGATCCATTCGTTACGCGCTGCGCGACACGGTGCGCGGGCTGCCGGACATCCCCATCCACCGCGTCGACAGCGAAGGCCGGATCACGCTGCTCGGCACGCTGGTGCCGGTGCGGCCCGACGGTTTCGTGATGCACCAGACCGATGGCGCAACGCTGCACAGCGAGAGCCTGCCCTGGTGGCTGATGGACATGCGCCCGCAGGGCTTTCTCGGCCGCGCCCACGCCGCGCGTCACGGTGCCGCGCTCGGGCTGCCGGCGCGGCTCGCCGACTGGAACGACACACACGCGCTGCGCGCGCTGCTGGCACACGGTCACGACATGGTGGGGAATCTGCTGGTGGGTGAGGTCGCCCGCGACCGCTTTCTGTCGCAGCCCCTGCCCGCCCCCATCGCCGACACCGACCTTGCAGCAACCTATGTCCGTCTGGCCGCCGAAGCAGCACAAGGCGACGCACCCGGTTCGTCGGCAGGGGGCGAACAGCCGAAATTTACGGCCTGCGCGATGACGCCGGCCGGCCCCCGGCACGTGATCGTGAAGTTCAGCGAAGTCGAAGACAGCCCGGTGAGCGAGCGCTGGCGCGACCTGCTGCGCGCCGAACACCTCGCGCTCTCGGTGCTGCGCGAGGCCGGCATCCCGGCCGCCCTTACCACCCTGAGCGAGCACGGCGGACAACGCTTCCTGCAGGTCGAACGCTTCGACCGCGTCGGCCCGCTCGGCCGGCGCACACTGCTGTCGCTCACCGCGCTCGATGCCGAGTTCGTCGGTGCCGCTGCGGAAGGCTGGCCCGTCATCGTGCACCGACTGGCGCGCGACCGCCACATCGCCCCCGAAGCGGCCGCTGGCGCCTGCCTGCTCTGGGCCTTCGGCACGCTGATCGGCAACACCGACATGCACGGCGGCAACCTGTCCTTCGTCGCCGAACAGGGCCGCCCCTATGCGCTCGCCCCCGCCTACGACATGACGCCCATGGCCTTCGCCCCGCGCAGCGGCGGCGGCCTGCCGGACACCGTGCCGGAGGCGGTCATCCACGCCGGCGTCGCCCACGACACCTGGCGCCAGGCCGAAGCGCTGGCGCGCGCCTACCTTGCGCGCGTCTCAGGCGACGGCGGATTCAGCGCACGATTCGCGCCCTGCGTTGCCGCGCTGGTGAATCACCTCGACACGGCGAGCGCGCGGATCGCGCGGCTGGGGTGAGCGGCGCGCTGATCCTGAGACACGCGGAGACTTGAAGGGTCGCCCGCATTCAGATCGACGAAGGGTCGGGCTTGCAGGCTTGACTACCCTCAGCCCACTGCGCATGCACAGTGATCGCTTCGATCGCAACGCACGGGCCGATTTGCCTGAACGCTTCTCCGCCGGGCCACCCTGGCCTCAAGTTCGTTTGACCGATCGCGCGTGGTCGTGCTCGCCGTGGTCGGAGAACCGTCTTCTCAGAAACAGCGCTCCGATCCGACACCGATAGTGCGTCGCCCGCGATTCGAGCGTCTGTGCCGTCGAACGCTACGAGGACATCGCCCTCGCAACGTGTGCAGACACTCGTCGCAGGGGAAGGCTGGAAACGCGCCGCCGCGTCAGTCCGCCGCGCGCTGCCTGCGGCGTGCCGCGAATGCGACGCATCCGATGCCGGCGAGCAGCATCAGGGCGGTGGCCGGTTCGGGCACGAGGGCGACGTTGTCGAGGTAACCGACATCGGCGCCCGTCTGGTACTCGGCGCGAATCTTCAGCGAACTGAGGTTCGACAGCACCGCGAGGAACTGCTCATCCGTCGGGGCGCTGCCCGACAGGGTGTTCAGTCTCCAGCCGGTCGGCGACAGCGGCACCGCATACGAGGTCCAGCCGTTGTTGGCCGGATTGTTTGCCGTGTCATACACGACGGTGAGGCCACTGCCCGACAGGATCACGTCCTCGTCGTTGAACTGGTTCGCCCCACCGGGATAGCGCTGCATCAGGTCGAAGGTGAGCAGCGAGCCGAGGGCGCCGGCGAAGTTGCCGTGGAACAGCGCGGGGGCGACGAAGTAGGTGACGCCGCCGGTGGTGAGGTCGTCGATGAACACATTGCCGCCCGGATTGCCACCGGTGGCGCTCCAGGTCAGCGGCCCGTCGATGTCACCCTGAGCGGTCCAGCCCTCTGCACCCGAGTCGAAGGTGCTGGTGACGGCATGCGCCGGGAGCGCGCTGGCGAGAAGAAGTGCCAGTACGGAAATGCGAAGCCGGGTACTTTTCATTGTCGTCTGCCTCCAGTGGTTGAGCTGTTCCGGGAACGAATACGTGCCGGCATCATGGTGACCCCGGGCTGGTCGCCACTGCAAGCGGCAAGTGCCTCAAATGCTCGATCAGTGCCTGGCTGCACTGCGCATGCCGCCTCGCCGACTGTCGGAAATCCTTACATGGCGCCGGTGCGCGCATCGCAGCCCCACTAAGCACGGCGTACGCCCTGGGCTTGATGCGCATGCGGGAAATGCAGTTGAATCCATGTACTCGCGCGCGAAACGATCATCCGTGCCGCGCGCAAGCACAGGGCGCCCCTGTACGGCATTGCGCGAGAACACGTCTTGCTTGCAGTGCTGCGAGCTCCACCGCGACGGTCGTGGGGAGGAAGGACATGAGTGCATCACGCAAGGCAGTGCTGATCCGCGCAGCAGCCACCGTCGGGGGCACTGCTCTGCGCGACGGCGCCGCAGGCGAGAACGCTCTCGTTCGACAACGTCGCCACCTCGAGCGCATGGACCTACTCGTGATCCAGCGCGGAACGCTACGCCATCGTCCTCGAAAGACAGGTGGTCGAGTCGCCGCCCTGCGGCGCGGCGAGCGACGGGTGCTGGGAGGAGGTCTATCCGGACCGGACCGAACAGTCATCGTCCACGCTCGCCAACGTGCTGGTGCAGAACCGCGTCGAGGGCTCGAGTGCGCTGCTGATCGATACCGCGTGGGCCGAGGCCCGGGCAAACACCGGTCTGGGCACCAACAAGGTTTCGGCGATCGCCCGCGACAGTTCCGAATATGACTTCGAACTGGTCGGCGGCAGCGGCAACGTGACCTACGCCAGCACCGGCGTGACGTGGTCGCGCGCGCGTGCGGAAAGCTCCTACAACGACCCCTTCGTCGCCTCCGGATCGGGCGAGGCCACCTTCCAGTTCGCGGTCGAACGGCACGCCGTCACATGGGGGCCGGACGGGCTGATCGCCTTCAGCGATCCGGTGAAGTCCTTCAGCTACTACCGGTCGCTTTTCGGCGACGACAACGCGGAAGGTGCGCTGGACGTCATGCTCTACCGGCTCGACGGCGCCTTGCCGGCGCTGGTGAATCGACAGACCTTCGACATCACCGCCGCGTCGGGCTTCGAGAACTTCTCGTTCTCGGCACAGCTGCAGGACGGACTGCAGTATGCGTTCATCGTTTCTCTGAGCGCGCTCGCGGTGCGCGACGGCACGATGGATCTGTACGGCACGGCAACGCTGACCGGCATCCGTGTGCAGCCGGGTCAGTCACTCGCCTTCAACTCGGGCAGCGCGTACAGCGTGACGGCCGTCCCCGAACCGGCCAGTTGGGCCATGCTGCTTGCCGGCATGGCGCTGTGCGCCGGCATCGCCGTGCGTCGCCGGGCGGGCTGACGAAGGGGGCGAGTCGGCGCCACGGCGAGGGCGCCGCACGGCGAAGGGGACAGGTGCGACGCTCCACCAGGTGGGTCTGCAACGCCCGGGCTTTGAGCATGAAGGCGTGCTCGCTCTTGCCCGACTGCCTCGCCGCCGCAGCGATGGGCTTTGAGCGTGTCGGAAAGCGTCAGAGGGGTCGTGCTGCTCACCATCCAGACTCCAGTAGCGCGGTAACACCTTGGTAGCGCCCGGGAAAGTTGAACGACGCGGCGGCTTGCGGCGGATTGCTTGCAATGATTGCACGAGAGACTAAACTGCAAGCATTGCAATCGCCCGCGGGAGTACTGACCATGGCAAGCAATCTCGTCGTCCGGAACGTCGACCCCGCCATCGCCCAGGCCCTGAAGGAGGCGGCGGCAGCGCATGGGCGCAGTGCCGAAGCGGAACATCGCGAAATCCTGCGCGCCGCCCTCGCCCGCCCCGCGCGACGCAGCCTGAAAGACGTGCTTGCCGCCATGCCCGACGTGGGCACCGATGACGACTTCAACGTCCGGCAAGCCTGATGTACCTGCTCGACACCAACGTGATCAGCGAACTGCGCAAGGGCGCACTGGCTGACGCTGGCGTCCTTGCCTTCTTTGCCGCGCTGGATGCGCAGCACATCCATCTGGCGGTCCAGACCATGGGAGAACTGCGACGCGGTCTGGAAAACATCCGCGGCCGCGGCGACCACGCACAGGCGGCCCGGCTCGAATACTGGCTCGACGACGTAACAACCGGCTACGCCGACCGCATCCTCGACTTCGATCTCGACTGCGCCCAGGTCTGGGGCAAGCTCATGTCGCCGAACCCGCAACACCCGATAGACAAACAGATCGCCGCCATCGCCCTGATCCACGATCTGACGGTCGTTACGAGAAACACACCAGATTTCGCGGCGACCGGAGTGAAGCTGTTGAATCCCTTTGCCGGGTAAGCGCGCGCGAGTTTGCGTGACAAACGAAGGTCTGGCCCCCCCGTGACTCGGAAATGCTCGCCCCAGAGGAAAATCACTCGGGAATATCCCGGACCTGTTACCTGTAACCGCGATCAGAGCCGGCCCTCGTCATCGGTTTCGTGGCAGCAAGTCTATGATGAAGCCATGACCGCCTTGCGCCCATGCACAGCCGGGGCAGCCCCGCGATGTCATCCGTCCTCACGATCACAGGAGCGCCCATGTCCGTCAATCTCGATACTGCGAGCAGGGTGCTGACCGTCTGCTCTCTTGGCATCGCGGTCTTCGCGGCCTGGAAGGCGCTTCCGCTCGACGCCGACCTGAAGACGCTGCAGGCGGAGACACAGCGACTGGACAACGAACTGAAGCTCGCGGGCGCGAAGATCCGCGAAGCAGAAGCCCAGCTCAAGGAGGCTGAATCGGGGCGCAAGCTCACCTTCGACCTGTACCAGGAGGTCAAGAAGGTGCTGGAAAAGAAGGAAAGGACACCGCGCGACGAAGAAGCGCTGCGCGTGCTGATCGAATCCCTTGCCGACGACCCGTTCCGCTACAAGCTGCTGTCCGTGCTCGCCGTCGGCGCAGCCACCGAAAGCAGCAAACAGGCCGCCGCGGAAAGCTCGAACTTCTATCGCGAAGAAGCCGCGATCAGCGCGCGCACGGACACACCGCCCCTGAAAGCCGCGAAGCCTACGGGCGCGGTCAGGTCGCTGAGCAATTACGATATCGACATCTTCTACTGCGCCGAAAAGCGGGCAAGTTCCGAACCCGTGGCCCGGAAGATCGTCGGCCTGAAACAGGCCGACGAAAGCGGGCGCTGGCGCGTCCGCGCCCTGCCGGAAACGGTGAACCAGCAACCGGGCTACGGCATCAGCTCGAACGAAATCCGCTACAACATCCCGGACGAAACACCCCAGGCGGACATCATCCGTGAGCGCCTGCAGGCAAACGGCATACCGGCCACCCTCCGCGCCAGTACGCAGCAGACTGCCTGGTATCTGAGCGTGTTCGTGTGTCAGTGATGCCGGATGGGAAGCAGTGACAGACCACGCTGTTGTAGCGTGACGATCAAAAACTAGGTCTGTCTCCTATTACTCCCGACCCTGATCACGCAGGGCGCGAGATCATGGACACTGGACACGCTGGCGGAGCGGTTCGGCGGGGCGCATCGGATTGGAGCGGGCTGAGTGATCGGGCAGAAGGCACACGCCCCCTTGTTTGACACCCGCTTCGCACCTACCATGACTATGGTTCCATGACCATGATCAGAGGCGGCTCGATATGAGTACCGAAGTGTCCAAATCGCAGTTCAAGGCGCGCGCGCTCGAATACTTCCGCGACGTGGAACGCAGCGGCGAACCCCTCATCGTGACCGACCGCGGCGAACCGCGGCTGGAAGTGCGCCGTTTCACTCGGCAGGAGCGCTCGCCGCTGGACATCCTGCGCGGCTCGGTGCTGCGGTATGACCGGCCGACCGAACCGGTGGGAGAAGACGACTGGGACGCCGCGCGGTGATCGTGCTCGATACCCACGCGCTGCTGTGGTGGGCCAATGGCGAACGCGCGCAATTGTCCGCGGCCGCAGCGTCGGCCATCGATGCCGAAATGGACGGCGGCCAGATCCTCGTCTCAAGCATGTCGGCTTGGGAACTGGCCATGCTGGTCGAGCGCGGGCGCGTCGCGCTGTCGATGGACGTCGCATCCTGGCTCGACACCCTGAGCCGGATCGACGCGGTACAGATGGTGCCGGTGGACAGTGAAATCGCCGTGAAGAGCGTGCAACTGCCGGGCGACTTCCACAAGGACCCGGCCGACCGCATCATCGTCGCCACCGCGCGCAAGTTCGCCGCGCCACTGGTCAGCGCCGACGAAAAGATCAGGAGCTACCCGCATGTGCGGGCGATCTGGTGAAACGGCGTGAGGGTCGCCGGGTGCCCGATTTGTAGCGGCAAACAGGGGCTGCCATGGAGCTCGCCGCGCCTGCGCGGTCAGCCACTTGAGTCGCCGGCAATGCGGAATTGTCGCCAGGTCCCTCGTTTTTTTCTCAGGGCGGCGTGACGAACAGAGACTTGAGCCTTGTTCCGCCAGAACCCAGGCGCATAATCCCGGCCATGCCCACGATCAGCCAGTTCTTCGGTATCGTCATCCAGATGTTCTGGCGCGAACACGCTTCGCCGCATTTCCACGCGCTGTACGCCGCACATGACGCTGATCGACATCTGGACGCTTGAAGTGACAGGCGCCAGCCTGCCGCGCGGGGCACTTGCCCTGACTATTGAATGGGCGATGGAACATCGCACCGAACCGATGGAGGACTGGACGCTGTGTCAATCCAGACAACACCCGAAGCGGATCAAACCACTGGAGTGATCCCCGCAGCGCCCTGGCGGATCAAGGCACTTTCGGTGCTTCCCGATTACCGTCTGGCCGTCACCTTCATGGATGACACGCAGGGCATCGTGGATTTTTCGGCGATTCAGACGGCCGTCGAATGTGGCGTCTTCGAAGCCCTGGAGGATAAGACCTGTTTCGATCAGGCCCGTCTGAATCTCGGCGCCGTGACCTGGCCCAACGGGGCAGACATGGACCCGGCCTGGATGTATGAACAGATTCGGGCGAATAAATTGTGGCCTATCCCCTTCTAACCGAATAATCGGGATCAGCACCTGGCTGTACCAACGAAGCTTTAACTCTCGGGTGTCCGCCCGAGTACGTGGCGAAAAGAGGAAAATGGAACTTAACAACAGCACGTATTCAGTTGCCGAACTCCGCGACATGCTCAACCGCAAAGACCTCGTAGTGAACAAAAGCTACCAGCGAGGTGCGGGCCTATGGCCGTCGAGCGCGAGGAGTTACTTCATAGATACGATGCTAACCGGCTTCCCTTTTCCAAAGCTCTACTTCTCTGAATATCTCGATCGTTCATCTCGGAAAGTTGTGCGAGAAATTGTCGACGGACAGCAGAGAATCACCTCAATTCTTGACTTTATCAATGACAGATTCAGTCTAACTTCCGTATCTCGAGATTATGCAGGAAAGTCATTCAGCGACCTTCCCGAAGAAACACAACTTGCCTTCCTCTCCCACCCTGTTCCGGTAGACGTTATTCGAAACGCTAGCAAAAGCGACATCCTCGAAATGTTCAGACGGATGAATGCCTATACGCTACCACTCAACGAGGCTGAAAAACGACACGCTCAATTCCACGGAGAATTTAAATGGTTCATTAACCGTTTAACGGATGAACTATCCACCACATTTGTTGGCTTCAACATACTTACCAACCGACAGATCGTTCGAATGGCGGATGCCGAACTGATTAGCGAGATGGTTCTTGCCCTTAAAAGAGGACTCGTCAGCACGAGCCCCAAGCTTCTTAGCGACCTTTATTCTAGCAACGACACCTCCTTCCCCGACGAGTTCGAATACGGCGAAATTATTCACGATTTCTTCGAATTTTTGACTCAACAACTAACAGACTTCAAAGATTCTTATCTGATGAAGTCATACACGATTCACGCACTTTTTTGCGCCTGCGTTCATAATAAGACGGGTCTCCCAGACGAAAAAAACGAGATTGGAATTTCTCCGATCGGAAGCTTTTACAAGGATATCGACGCAGCGCGAGAACAATTGCGCGCGCTTTCTTTGGCGCACGAAAGCCACGACCTGGAAGGAGCATTCAAGGATTATGTTCTTGCTGTCGAGGGAGCTACAACCCGTAAACCAAGTCGAATTAAGCGAGTACAGTTTTTAGCGAAGGCGCTGAGAGGGGAGCTGGTGTTCTAGTCCCGCAATGGAACTTCAGATTCAATTTAATAAATTAATAGCTAGACTGAGCTTGGTCGAAGACCACTTCATCGCATTTCAGTCCTCAATGCCTTTTCGATTAGATCATTCGGACTGGATGTTTCTAGAAGGACTATCATCTACGACATGGCAATACTGGGGAACCTTCTGTCGGGCGGTCGTAATCGAATCCGCTTTGGGTGCTCGAACTGCTAAGGGCGTTGACCTAATTCCTTGTGCTAGCACATGGGAGGAGGTTTCACACATTGCTTCGTGCGCTGCCCAAAGAAAAAAACCTATATCAGCAGGCACTAATTCAAATCTACGAACAGAACCGACCTGGGGCGACCCAGAAAAACTTACTCGGATTATCAATTCACTAGACCTGGGGAACAAGGAAACACTCGCGACAACATTTGGGGCAGACTCCTACGTTTCGCATCTCCAGACAGTACGTAACGCTGCTGCCCACAGGCATCATCAAAATACCGCTAGTGTCTTAGCCCTGCGGCCGTACTACCAAGTATCACGACTTCGACACCCATCAGAAGCTCTGATGTGGCTAGAAGAGAAAAGCAAGAGTTTTGCGTTCCTGTTTTGGCTAGAAGACATGCGAATGCTCGGTGAACTGGCGATTCAGTAGCTGACACGCCGCCAGCGCTGAAATAAAAAAGCCGGCATTCGCCGGCTTTTTTTATTTACTCAAACATCAATCCCAACTCAACGCCCCACCCGTCTGATATTCAATCACCCGAGTTTCAAAAAAGTTGCGTTCCTTCTTCAGATCGATCATTTCGCTCATCCACGGGAACGGGTTTTCCGCGCCTGGGTACAGCACGTCCAGACCGATCTGCTGCGCGCGGCGGTTGGCGATGAAGCGCAGGTATTCCTTGAACATGTTGGAGTTCAGGCCGAGCACGCCGCGCGGCATGGTGTCTTCGGCGTAGCGGTATTCGAGTTCGACTGCCTTGCGGAACAGGGCCTTCAGCTCTTCGCGGAATTCCGGCGTCCACAGATGCGGGTTTTCGAGCTTGATCTGGTTGATCAGGTCGATGCCGAAATTGCAGTGCATGGACTCGTCGCGCAGGATGTACTGGTACTGCTCGGCAGCGCCGGTCATCTTGTTCTGGCGGCCCAGCGCGAGGATCTGCACGAAGCCCACGTAGAAGAACAGGCCTTCCATCAGGCAGGCGAACACGATGAGGCTCTTCAGCAGCTGCTGGTCGGCTTCGGGCGTGCCGGTCTTGAAGGCCGGGTCGGTCAGCACGTCGATGAAGGGGATGAGGAACTCGTCCTTGTCACGGATGGACTGCACTTCGTGATAGGCGTTGAACACCTCGCCTTCGTCGAGGCCCAGAGACTCGACGATGTACTGGTAGGCGTGGGTGTGGATGGCTTCCTCGAACGCCTGACGCAGCAGGTACTGGCGGCACTCGGGCGCGGTGATGTGGCGGTAGGTGCCGAGCACGATGTTGTTGGCGGCCAGCGAATCGGCGGTGACGAAGAAGCCGAGGTTGCGCTTGACCAGACGGCGCTCGTCTTCGGTCAGGCCGTTCGGCGACTTCCACAGTTCGATGTCGCGTTGCATGTTCACTTCCTGCGGCATCCAGTGGTTGGCGCAGCCGGCGAGGTACTTTTCCCAGGCCCACTTGTACTTGAAGGGCACGAGCTGGTTCACGTCGGTGCCGCCGTTGATGACGCGCTTGTCTTCGGCGCGAATGCGGCGCATGCGCGCGTCGCCCTGGGCGGCCGGCGTGGCTGGCGGCGACATCGGCAGTTCGCGCGAGTCAGGCATCGGAGTGCGCAGCGCCAGACCGGGTTGCGGTGCGGTCATCGGCAGGTCGTCTTCGAAACTCAGCATTGTTGTTTTCTCCTTCAGTCGGCGCGAGCTGCGCGCCGGGTATTGCTTTATGTCAGGTGGAGCTGGCTCCGCTAGCCCCTGGCCCCTAGCCCCTCATCCCCCCGCCCGCGCCTGCAAAGCAGGCAAGGGCGGGACGTGCTTATTGGCACGCTTCGCAGGTGGGATCGTCGATGGCGCAGAACTTGGGCGCCGGCTCTTCCGACTGGCTCGGCACCGCGTTCAGTTCGCCGCCGCGGCCGGTGGACTTCTCGGCGTGGGTGGCGCCCATGGCGCGCAGGTAGTAGGTGGTCTTCAGGCCGCGCAGCCAGGCGAGCTTGTAGGTTTCGTCCAGCTTCTTGCCCGAGGCGCCGGCCATGTAGATGTTCAGGCTCTGCGCCTGGTCGATCCACTTCTGGCGGCGCGACGCGGCTTCGACCAGCCACTTCGGCTCGACTTCGAAGGCGGTGGCGTAGAGCGCGCGGATGTCGGCCGGGATGCGGTCGATGCGCGACAGCGAGCCGTCGAAGTACTTCAGGTCGGCGACCATCACTTCGTCCCACAGACCCAGCTTCTTCAGGTCGCGCACCAGGTGCTCGTTCACCACGGTGAATTCGCCCGACAGGTTCGATTTGACGAACAGGTTCTGGTAGGTCGGCTCGATGCTGGCATCGACGCCGATGATGTTCGAAATGGTGGCGGTCGGCGCGATCGCCAGGCAGTTCGAGTTGCGCATGCCGTAGTTGGCGATGCGGTTGCGCAGCGCGTCCCAGTCCATCGTGACCGAGCGGTCGACTTCGAGGTAGCCACCGCGCTGCTCGGCCAGGATGTCCAGCGAGTCGTGCGGCAGGATGCCGCGGTCCCACAGGCTGCCCTTGTAGCTGGAGTAGCGGCCGCGCTCTTCGGCCAGTTCGGTCGATGCCCAGTAGGCGTAGTAGGCCACCGCTTCCATCGAGCGGTCGGCGAACTCGACCGCCGCATCGGAGGCGTAGGGCGTGCGCAGTTCGTGCAGCGCTTCCTGGAAGCCCATCAGGCCCATGCCGACCGGGCGGTGCTTCAGGTTGGCGTTGCGCGCCTTGCCGACCGAGTAGTAGTTGATGTCGATGACGTTGTCGAGCATGCGCATCGCGGTGCGGATGGTCTTGCGCAGCTTGTCGTGGTCCAGCGCCTTGCCGCCCTTGCCGTCGTCCTTCAGGTGGGCGACCAGGTTCACCGAGCCGAGATTGCACACGGCGATTTCGGTGTCCGAGGTGTTCAGCGTGATTTCGGTGCAGAGATTCGAGCTATGCACGACGCCGACATGCTGCTGCGGCGAACGCAGGTTGCACGGGTCTTTGAAGGTGATCCACGGGTGGCCGGTCTCGAACAGCATCGACAGCATCTTGCGCCACAGGGCGACCGCCTGCGTCTTCTTGAACAGGCGGATCTCACCACGCGCGGCCTTCTCTTCGTAGCGGGTGTAGGCCTGCTCGAAGGCGCTGCCATAGAGGTCGTGCAGGTCCGGGCAGTCGGCCGGCGAGAACAGCGTCCATTCGCCGTTTTCCATCACGCGGCGCATGAACAGGTCGGGAATCCAGTTCGCCGTGTTCATGTCGTGCGTGCGACGGCGGTCGTCGCCGGTGTTCTTGCGCAGGTCGAGGAATTCCTCGATGTCGAGGTGCCAGCTTTCCAGATAGGCGCACACCGCGCCCTTGCGCTTGCCGCCCTGGTTCACCGCAACCGCGGTGTCATTGACCACCTTCAGGAAGGGGACCACACCCTGCGACTTGCCGTTGGTGCCCTTGATATGCGAACCCAGCGCGCGCACCGGCGTCCAGTCGTTGCCCAGACCGCCGGCGAACTTGGCCAGCAGCGCGTTTTCCTTGATCGCCTCGAAGATGCCGTCGAGATCGTCGGCCACCGTCGTGAGGTAGCAGGACGACAGCTGCGGGCGCAGCGTACCGCTGTTGAACAGCGTCGGCGTCGAGCTCATGAAGTCGAAGCTGGACAGCAGCTTGTAGAACTCGATCGCGCGCTCTTCGCGGTTGATTTCGTTCAGCGCCAGGCCCATGGCGACGCGCATGAAGAACACCTGCGGCAGTTCGATGCGGCGGTCGCGGATGTGCAGGAAGTAGCGGTCGTACAGCGTCTGCAGGCCGAGGTAGTTGAAGCGCAGGTCGTTGCGGTGGTCGAGCGCGGCGCCCAGCTTGGCGAGGTCGAACTGGCCCAGCTTCGGGTCCAGCAGTTCGGCTTCGATGCCCAGCTTGATGTAGCGCGGGAAGTATTCGGCATAGGCGGTGGCCATCTGCGCCTGCGACACCTCTTCGCCCAGCACTTCGGCGCGGACCGTGTGCAGCAGCAGACGGGCGGTGACGTAGCCGTAGGCCGGGTCCTGCTCCAGCAGGGAACGGGCGGCCATGATGGCCGACTTGCGCACTTCCTCGACCGGCACGCCGTCGTACAGGTTGGACAGCGTGGCGTTCAGGATGGCGTCCACCGACACCACGTCGCCCAGCGCCTCGCAGGACGCCTCGATCAGGCCGCGCAGCGCGGCGCGGTCCAGCGGCACGCGGCGGTTGCCATCGACCACGTGCAGCACCGGCTGGTCGGCCGCGGCTTCGACCGCGTGCTGCTTCTGCGCGCGCTCGGCGGCGCGCTTCTCGCGGTACAGCACGTAGGCGCGGGCCACGTCGTGCTCGGCCGAGCGCATCAGCGCCAGTTCGACCTGGTCCTGGATGTCTTCGATGTGGAAGGTGCCGCCGTGCGGCTGACGACGCACCAGCGCCTGCACCACCTGGGTGGTGATGCCAGCCACCTGTTCGCGCACGCGCGCCGACGCGGCACCCTGCCCGCCATTCACCGCCAGGAAAGCCTTGGTCACCGCGATCGAAATCTTGGCCGGCTCGAAATTCACCACCGCACCGTTGCGGCGGATCACCTTGTAGTCAGCGTGCAGGGCTGCCGCGCTCGGCAGCTCGTCGATGCTGATCTGGTCGGGGCTGGGGGACTGCGGACGGGTGCTGGCGTGTTCGGCGGTCAATTGCATGCGGACGTCTCCCTGTAAGGCCGTCGCGAGCGCGACGGAGAAGCGGTTTTTGATGGGATTTCGCTAACTGACCACTATAGGTAGTGGTTGAAGCTCGATGAGCTACTAATTCTAGTGCCCACTTCCGGCACCCGCAAGCGCGATTTTTCTGCTAGGCCGGGCGCCGGCCGCCCGAAAGCCACCCATCGACGCACAGGAGAATGGCACCGGACAAGGGCTGGCGAGGCGGAATCCGGCGCAAACGCCGGTGCGGCGGGAATCAGTCCGGCCGGATGACGCGGGGCAAGCGTTTCCAGTCGAAGCAGGCGCCGGGATCGATCTTTCTTCCGGGTGCAATATCCGAATGACCTACCACGTCGGCAACCGGATGCCGCTTGTGCAGCGCGTCAAGCAATGCCGCGGCGCAGCGGTACTGAGCGTCCTCGAACGGCAGCACGTTGCAGCCCTCGAGCTCTATGCCGACCGAGAAGTCGTTGCAGCCCTCGCGCCCACCCCAGCTTGACCGCCCGGCATGCCAGGCGCGGCGCGTCGTCGGCACGAACTGCAGCAGTTCTCCGCTGCGCCGCACCACGAAATGCGCCGACACGCGCAGCGGTGCGACGTCGACGAAATACGGGTGGGCCGCCGGGTCGAGCCGGTTCAGGAACAGGTCTTCTATATAGGGGCCGCCGAATTCGCCCGGCGGCAGGCTGATGCAGTGCATGACCACCAGCGACACCGGCTCGCCCTCGGGGCGCGGGTCGGAATTGGGCGATTCGATGCGGCGGGCGGCGGTGCACCAGCCGTCGGTGTCGATGTGGAAATCAATGGTCATCGGGCGAGGCCGGGCAGAGGCAGATCGCGAGCAAGCTTGCTCCCACGTCTGGGCCGGGCGCTTGCGGGAGCGCGCCTGCTCGCGACGAGGCGGCCCACATTCCGACGAAGGTGGCCGCCGCACTCAGTCATTGATGCCCAGCCGCTGCAGCCGGTAGCGCAGCGAGCGGAAGGTGACGCCGAGCAGGCGGGCCGCTGCGGTGCGGTTGTAGCGCGTCTTGCGCAGCGCGTCCTCGATGGCGGCGCGCTCCATGCGGTCGAGATAGTCCTGCAGCGGCAGCTCACCGGCCGGCATGTCCGGCACCTCGTCGTCGACCGGCATCAGGCCGAGGTCGGCCGCGTCGATGCGCTCGCCGGAACTGAGCGCGTAGGCACGCTCGAGCACGTTCTCCAGTTCCCGCACATTGCCCGGGAAGGGGTAGGCGCACAGCGCATCGACCGCCGCGCGGGTCAGTTCCGGTTTCTTGCCGTCGGCGGCGGCGATGCGATCGAGGAGCGTCTGCGCCAGTTGCGGGATCGATTCGCGGCACTCGCGCAGGCTGGGCATGCGCAGTTCGAGCACGTTGAGCCGGTAGAACAGGTCCTGGCGGAAACGGCCCTCGTCCACCATCTGCCGCAGATTGCGGTGGGTGGCACTGATCAAGCGCACGTCGGTCGCCTCTTCGGTGCGCGCACCGACGCGACGCACCGACTTCTCCTGGATCGCCCGCAGCAGCTTCACCTGCATCGCCAGCGGCAGGTCGCCCACTTCGTCGAGGAAGAGCGTGCCGCCTCTGGCCGCCTGGAAATAGCCTTCGCGGTCGGCGTCGGCGCCGGTGAAGGCGCCCTTGGCGTAACCGAAGAACTCGGACTCGACCAGATTCTCCGGGATGGCGCCGCAGTTGACCGCGACGAAAGGCCCCTCGCGCCGCGCCCCCAGTTCGTGTATCAGGCGTGCCGCGCGCTCCTTGCCGCTGCCCGATTCGCCGTGGATATGCACCGGCGCGCCGCTGCGCGCGAGCTTGGCGATGGTTTCGCGCACCTGCGTCATCGCTGGCGCGTCGCCGACCAGCGCGTCGGTGCCGGCCGGTCGCACCTCGCCGCCGCGCGTCGGCAGGTCGAGCGCCGAGCGCACCAGCGCGCGCAGCTGTTCGATCGACACCGGCTTGGCGAGGTAGTCGAAGGCACCGGCCTTCAGCGCGGCGACCGCGTTGTCCATGCTGCCGAAGGCGGTGATGACGGCCACCGGCAGGTCGCGATGGTGTTCGGCGATGTGGCGCACCAGTTCCATGCCCTCGCCATCGGGCAGGCGCATGTCGGTCAGGCACAGCGCGAAGCGTTCCTTGCCCAGCAGCTCACGCGCCTCGCCGACCGAGCCGGCGAGCGAGGCGTGCAGGCCCATGCGCGCCAGCGACATGTCGAGCAGTTCGCGCAGGTCGTCCTCGTCGTCGACGACCAGCACCTTCAGCTCCCGCTCAGTCCGCCGCCTTTCCATGATTCGTCCAAGCTCCTGTTCAGGCCGCGCAGGCGAAAGTGCGCCCCCGGCGAATTATCCACGAAGTCGAGCGTGGCCCCGTTGGCGTCGCTGAGTTCGCGCGCGATGTAAAGGCCCAGCCCGGTGCCGCGGCTGTGCGTGGTGAAGAAGGGTTCGAACAGGTGTACCCGGGCGCTGTCCGACACGCCGGGGCCGTTGTCGACGATGTCGAGCAGCGTGGCATCCTCGGTCGCACTGACCGTCAGCCGCACCGCCCCCTCTTCCGGACCGGCGAAACGCAGCGCATTGCCGAGCAGGTTCCACAGCACCTGATGCAGATGGCCGCGATCGAAACAGATGTGTGCCGGCGTGCCGGTATCGATCTGCACGCGCGCACGCACGCCGGGTTCGCGCATCGCGTATTCATCGACGAAGGTGCGCACATAGCTGCCCAGTTCGAGCAGTTCTGGCTCGGCGCGGTCACGGCGCCCCAGCTCGAGCACGTCGCTGACCATGCGGTCCAGCCGCTGCGCGTTGTCGCCGATGATGCGGGTCAGTCGCGCCTGGGTTTCGGCGCGCCGCTCCTCCTGCAGCAGTTCGGCGGCCTGGCTGATGGCGGCCAGCGGATTGCGGATTTCGTGCGCCATGCTGGCGGTCAGCCGGCCGAGCGCGGCGAGCTTGATCTGCCGCGCCTGCTCGCGCAGCCGCGCCAGATCCTCGATGAACACCAGATGCCCGCCGGCGCCGCCGGCCGGCACGCAGCGCACGCGCAGCGCGGCGGGACGCGACGGCAGATCGAGCACGAACACGCGCTCACGGTCAGGGTCGGCCTGTGCCGCCATCGCCGCGGCCAGCGCAGGTGAATAGTCGGCCAGCATGACCGGCCGCGGCATCAGCGGATCGAGCAGACGACGCGCCTGCGGATTGGCCTGCCGCACGTGACCGAGCGTATCGACCACCAGCACCCCGTCGTCCATGTCGCGGATCACCCGCTCGTTCACCCGCACCTGCTCGGCCAGGTCGCGGCCACGCTCGCGCGCCAGCGACTCGTTGGCGATGACGCGCCGCGCCAGCAGGCGGACCGCGATCGCGGTGGCGAAGAAGCCGATGCTGATCGAGCCGACATGCACGAAGCCGCCGGCGTCGGAACCCAGCGTGACCCACTGCATCGCCTGCTGGAACAGCATGGCGAGACTGGCCACCGCCGCGTAGAACACCGCCAGGCGCCCCTGTCCGACCAGTGCAGCGAAAGCCAGCACGACCACGTGCATGAAGGGCAGACCGGTGCTGAGCCCCCCGCCCGCGTAGGTCAGCAGCGTGAGGAAGAAGATGTCGGCGAGCACGCCTGCGGTCAGCCGTGCGTCATCGGTCGGCAACAGGCGGTCGGCGCCGAGCATGACGCAGACGGCGAACACCCAGTAGCCGCGCGCGGCGCTGGCGAACAGCGCGCCGCGGTAATCGGCAAAACTGATCTCGCCCGGCACACCGAACACCAGCGCGACCAGCACCGAGGCGATCAGCAGGCGATACAGATTGAAGTAGCGCAGCGAACTCGTCCGCGCCACCGGCAGCGCGGCGGCGGACGCGCCATCAGACCCGGTCGTTGTGAGCATCACGATGCTCGGGGCAGCAGAAATACTGCGCATCGGCGAACACGGCCTCGCCCTCGGGAAGGCGCAGACCGCACTCGGCGCACTGCACGATGCGCTCGACCGCCGGCTCGGCGGGCTTGTTCTTGTCGGACTTCGGGCGCGCGGGTTTCTTGAAGAACCACAGCCAGGCCAGAAAAACCAGGAGCGCAAAAAACAGGATGCGGGACATCGCGGGCGACAGCAGGCGGAATGCGGAGGAAAAGCAGCGTACCAGCTTGGCCGGAAAGCCGGCGCGGAAAACAAAAAAGCCACCTCGGAAGGTGGCTTTTTCGCGGGATTCTTGGTCGGGGAAAGAGGATTCGAACCTCCGGCCCCTGCGTCCCGAACGCAGTGCTCTACCAGGCTGAGCTATTCCCCGACTCACAGCAAACTACCGAGGCAGCTCGTCGTGCCCGTTGCCGTAAGCAACGAGGCGCGCACTTTACTAGAACTTTCTCTCGACTGCAAACGTTGCGAGATCGAGCAGGCTCTGCAGGTAGTCATTGCCCGGCAGGCCGGCCAGTTCGGCCGCCGCCAGCGCGGCTTCCTCACGGGCACGCACACGTGCGATCTCCAGCGCGCCGCTGCCGACGACTGCCTGCAGGACGGCCGCCCAGTCATCGCGACCGCCCTCCTCGATGGCATGGCGGACGACGGCAGTCTGTTCCGGTGTACCGTTCTTCATCACGTGGATAAGCGGCAGCGTGGGCTTGCCTTCCGCCAGGTCGTCACCGAGGTGCTTGCCGATCGAACCTTCGTCACCCGAGTAGTCGAGGATGTCATCGACCAGCTGGAAGGCGGTCCCGAGATGCATGCCGAAACGTGCGAAACGCTCCTCGACATCGGCATCGACGCCGGCCAGCATTGCGCCGAGACGGCTGGCCGCCTCGAACAGCTTGGCGGTCTTGTAGCGGATGACCTGCAGGTAGCGTTCCTCGTCGACGTCGGCGTCGTGGCAGTTCAGCAGCTGCAGCACCTCGCCCTCGGCGATGATGTTGGTCGCCTCGGCCAGCACGGCCTGTACGCGCATGCTGCCGACCGACACCATCATCTGGAAGGCGCGCGAGTAGAGGAAATCACCGACCAGCACCGAGGCGGCGTTGCCGAACAGCGCATTGGCGGTCTTGGCGCCACGGCGCAGTTCCGATTCGTCCACCACGTCGTCGTGCAGCAGCGTCGCGGTATGGATGAACTCGACCACGGCAGCGAGTTCGGTGCGGTGCGCACCCGAATAACCGCAGGCGCCCGAAGTCAGCAGCACCAGCGCAGGACGCAGCCGCTTGCCGCCGGCACCGATGATGTACTCGGCCACCTGGCGCACCAGCACCACGTCCGAGTGCAGGCGCTCGCGGATGACGCCATCCAGCGCGCGCATGTCGTCCGCAATCAGGCTGTAAAGACGGTTCATTGAAGACAAGGAAGTGCTGCCGGACGCGGAAAAACGCGGATGGTAGCAGCGCGCGAAAACCCGTCAAGCCGTTGATGTTTCGCAGCCTTTGACAAAAAGCCAGCGTCTCGGATATAGTTGTGGATTCCCTTAAACCTTACTGGGGTTACACATGTACGCGGTCATAAAAACCGGTGGCAAGCAGTATCGCGTTGCCGCTGGCGAAAAAATCAAGGTAGAACAGATACCTGCGGATGTGGGCTCGGAAATCGTGATCGACCAGATTCTGATGGTCGGTGAGGGCGAATCGGTCAAGATCGGTGCGCCCCTGGTTGCCGGTGCCAGCGTTCGTGCAACGGTGCTCACTCAAGGGCGCCACAAGAAGGTGACGATTTTCAAGATGCGCCGTCGCAAGCACTACCAGAAGCATCAAGGTCATCGTCAGAACTACACCGAACTGCGCATCGAAGCCATCAACGGCTGAGAGTGTTGAAAAATGCGCTGAGCGGCGCTGAGCGTATCCAGGAGAGCATCAAATGGCACACAAAAAAGGCGGCGGCAGTACGCGTAACGGCCGCGACTCAGAATCGAAACGCCTTGGCGTCAAGAGCTATGGCGGTCAGCTGATTTCGGCAGGCAGCATCATCGTGCGTCAGCGCGGCACCGAGTTCCACCCCGGCGACAACGTCGGCATGGGCAAGGACCACACGCTGTTCGCCAAGATTGACGGCGTCGTGCAGTTCGTCGTCAAGGGTGCAAACCGCCGTCGCGTGGTCACCATCGTTCCGGCTGCAGCCTGATTCCGGCTCGCCCGAACCGAAGCCCTGCCCCCGAGGCAGGGCTTTTCGTTTCTGCCGCCGGCGTACGCGGCGGCACCCGGCATGTATTCGATACTCCAGTCACTCCAGGCACGCGTGAAGCGAAATGAAATTCTTTGACGAAGCGAAGATAGAGGTCATCGCCGGCGATGGCGGCAATGGCTCGGCCTCGTTCCGCCGCGAAAAATTCATTCCGTTCGGCGGTCCGGACGGCGGCGACGGCGGCCGCGGCGGCAGCATCTGGGCAGTCGCCGACCGCAACCTGAATACGCTGATCGATTTCCGCTACACGCGCATGTTCCGTGCCGCCAGCGGCGAGAACGGTCGCGGCGCCGACTGCTACGGCAAGGGCGGCGAGGACCGCGAACTGCGCATGCCGGTCGGCACCACGATCACCGATCTGGCAACCGGCGAAGTGATCGCCGACCTCGACCACGACGGCGCCCGCGCGCTGATCGCCAAGGGCGGCCGCGGCGGTCTGGGCAACCTGCACTTCAAGTCGAGCACCAACCGCGCGCCGCGCCAGACCACGCCCGGCGAAGCCGGCGAGCGCCGCGAACTGAAGCTGGAACTGAAGGTGCTGGCCGACGTCGGCCTGCTCGGCATGCCGAATGCGGGCAAGTCCACCTTCATCCGTGCCGTGTCCGCCGCGCGCCCCAAGGTCGCCGACTATCCCTTCACCACGCTGGCGCCCAACCTCGGCGTCGTGCGGGTCGACGACTCGCGCAGCTTCGTCATCGCCGACATTCCGGGCCTGATCGAAGGTGCGGCAGAAGGGGCCGGTCTGGGTCACCAGTTCCTGCGTCACCTGCAGCGCACCCGCCTGTTGCTGCATCTGGTCGATCTGGCGCCCTTCGATCCGGAAGCCGATCCGCTGCATGACGCGCGTGCCATCGTCGAGGAACTGCGTCGTTACGACGAATCGCTTTACGAAAAGCCGCGCTGGCTGGTGCTGAACAAGATCGACCTGATTCCCGAGGAAGAGCGCGAGCAGCGTGTGCGCGATTTCGTCGAGGCTTTCGGCGCCGAGCGCGCGCTCAGCATTTCGGCGATGACGCGTCAGGGCTGCGATGCGCTGTGCTACGCCATCATGGATCACGTGGAAGCAACCCGGCCGCCACCCGAACCGGAGCCGGACGTGCGCAATCTGGAGGGCGGCGAACCGGGCGATGGAGCGGACGATGAGAACGCGCCTTGAGAACGCGAAACGGCTGATCGTCAAGGTCGGCAGCGCGCTGGTCACCAATAACGGCGCCGGACTGGATCTCGGTGCGCTGCAGGAATGGGCGCGCCAGATCGCGGCGCTGCGTGCCGAAGGGCGCGAAGTGCTGCTGGTGTCGTCGGGCGCCATCGCGGCCGGCATGCAGCGTCTGGGCTGGAGCACCCGGCCGAGCGCAATGCACGAACTGCAGGCCGCCGCCGCCGTCGGCCAGATGGGTCTGGCCCAGGCTTACGAGGGCGCCTTCTCGCAGTACGGACTGGCCTGTGCGCAGATTCTGCTGACGCACGAGGACCTGGCCGATCGCACCCGCTACCTGAATGCCCGCTCGACGCTGTCCACGCTGATGGAACTGGGCGTGGTGCCGGTGATCAACGAGAACGACACCGTCGTCTACGACGAAATCAAGTTCGGCGACAACGACACGCTGGGTGCGCTGGTCGCCAATCTGACCGAAGCGGACTGCCTGGTCATCCTGACCGACCAGAGCGGCCTCTACACCGCCGACCCGCGCAAGGATCCCGCCGCCACGCTGATCAGCGAAGGCGAAGCCGACGATCCGCGCTTCGAGTCGATGGCCGGCGGTGCCGGCACCGGCATTTCACGCGGCGGCATGATTACCAAGGTGCGAGCCGCCCGGCGTGCCGCGCGCAGCGGTGCCGACACGGTGATCGCCAGCGGTCGCGAGCCTGATGTGCTGCTGCGCCTGGTGCGCGGCGAGGCGCTCGGATCCTTCCTGAAGGCGGGCAACACGCCGCTGGCTGCGCGCAAGCAGTGGCTGGCGGATCACCTGCAGCTGGCCGGTACGCTGATACTGGACGAAGGTGCGGTGAAGGCGCTGGGCGAAGGCCGCAGCCTGCTGCCGATCGGCGTGACCGAGGTACAGGGCCAGTTCGAACGCGGCGCGGTCGTCGCCTGCCGCGACAGTGCGGGCAATGAACTGGCGCGCGGCCTGATCAACTACTCGGCGTCGGAAACCCGGCGCATCGCCCGTCGCCCCTCGGCCGACATCGAAACGCTGCTCGGCTACGTCGACGAACCGGAACTGATACACCGCGACAACATGGTTCTCGCCTGACGCACCCGGGCGGGTGCGCCGGTCTCACGCCAGCGGCAGGGCGAACTCCAGCAAGGTTCCGCGCTCCGCTGCCGGGCCGATGGCAAAGCGCCCGCCCAGCGCGTCGGCGCGATACTTCATGCCGAGCAGGCCGTGCGAACCGGTCTTGCCACGCGCGCCGGCAGCGATGCCCACCCCGTTGTCACGGATTTCCAGTCTGACGGTCGCTCCATCGACCGTCAGCGCGATGCGCACCTCGGTCGCCTGCGCATGCTTCCTGATGTTCGTCAGCGCTTCCTGCGCAACGCGGTAGATCGCAATCGCCCGGTCCCGATCCAGTTCCAGCCCCTCCGGCAGTTCGAGATCGACCGCGAACGGCGCCGAAGCCCGCGTTTCGTCGGCCAGCGATTCGAGCGCCGGCAACAGGCCGAGGTGGGTCAGCACGGTCGGCACCAGCCCCTCGATCACGCGCCGCTTGATCTGCACGCCCTGCTCCAGGATCTCGCACACGCGGGACAGCGATTCGACGTCCGGACTGTCCTGCTTGCGCGCGCGGCGCAGCAGCATCGAAGCCTCCATCCGGCTGGCGGTCAGGATGGATCCCAGTTCGTCGTGCAGTTCGCGCGCCAGCGCCGACTTCTGCCGCTCCGCTTCAGTCTGCAGGTGGCTGGCCAGTTCCGACAGCTCTTCGGTGCGCACCCGCACCAGCGCGTCGAGTTCGTCGCGCGCCGCGCGCAGGCGGTCGGCGATCTGCGCTTCCGCCTGGCTGCGCATTGCATAGGCGCGCAGCAGCAGGATGAGCATCAGCACGCCGATGGCGATGACGACGATGGCCGCCGCGCGCTGGCGTTCGATTTCCTCACCAAGCAGCGTCATCTGCTCTTCCAGGTAGGCGCGCTCGGTGCGCACCAGCGGCTCGAGCGCCTCGCGCAGTTCGTTCTGGTCGACCACCGGCGGCAGGAAGGCGTCCATCACCTCGACCGGGCTGGCATCCGGCGGCAAGGCCTTCAGCCGCTTCAGCTCCTCGGACTCCGCCGCCGTCAGGCGCTTGACGACGGCGACGCGCTCCTCGTCGATGCCGCGACGCGCCGCCCAGCCGAGCACATGGTTGGCCGCCTCGGCCAGACGCTGCACCGTGGCCAGATGCTGTGCCAGGCGAACGGGCGACGGCTCCTCGGTGTAGTCAGCCTCGGTGGTCACCGCCTGCGCGTTGTCGTAGACCAGATTGTTCAGCGCTGCCAGCGACAGGCGCGAAGCGTCGATCTCCTCACGCTCGCGCTGCATGCCCTGGAAGGTGGTTTCGGACACGGCAGCGAAGGCCACACCGATCAGCACCACCAGCAGCGCCCCCCAGCGGAAACGCGCCAGCCGCATCAGCAGGCTGTCAGTGAGCCGCTCCGCGCCGTCGGTCGCGGAACCGGCCTTGCGCGCCGCGCGCGACAGTCCCTCGACGATGGCGCGATGCCGCGCCGCGGCCTTCACCGGGCGCTCGGCGTCAGACATGTCCGACGCTCCCGCCATGGTACGGACGACAGCCCGCATCGCCTCCCCCGCCTAGGATTCGATCATGCACGCTGGCAACGCCGCCCGTGCCAGCCCTGTTCCTGCTCATTGAGGAGGCTGTCATGCTTCACTATGCCCTTATCTTCTTCATCGTTGCGCTGATCGCGGCATTGTTCGGTTTCGGCGGCCTTGCCGCAAGCGCGGCCGGCATCGCCAAGATCCTTTTCTTCGTATTCCTTGCGCTGACAATCGCCTCCTTCGTGGTGGGACTGTTCAAGCGCTGAGGCGGATAATCCGCTCAGCTTCCACGACGACCACGCCATCATGAAAAAGAAACGCGTACTCCTCGCCGACGACCACCAGATCGTGCGCAACGGCCTGCGCCAGCTGATCAATGCCGAAGCCGACCTCGAAGTCGGCGCCGAAGCATCGACCAGTGCCGAAACGCTCACTTTGCTGCGCCAGCAGGATTTCGATGTGCTGCTGCTCGACATCTCGATGCCCGACCGCGACGGCATGGACACGCTGCGCCTGCTGCGCACCCACCGCGCCGACCTGCCGGTGCTCATCATCAGCGCCTACGCCGAGGAACAGTACGCGCTGAACATGCTGCGCGCAGGCGCCAACGGCTATATCCGCAAGGATGCCGACGTGGACGACATCCTGACCGCCATCCGCACCGTGCTGCGTGGCCGCCGCTACGTGAGCGACACCGTGGCCGACCTGCTGACGCAGCGCCTGAGCGGCGACGCCGACGCGCCGGCGCACCAGCAACTGTCGGAGCGCGAGTTCCAGGTGCTGCACAAGCTGGCGACCGGCAAGTCGGTCACCGAGATCGCCGACGAACTCTTCATCAGCGTGAAGAGCGTCAGCACCTACCGCAGCCGCCTGCTCACCAAACTGAACCTGAAGAGCAATGCGGAACTGACCTATTACGCACTGAAGAATGGTTTGATCGAATGAGGACGTCTGTCGGTTCGCACCTACATCCGGCACCGCAAGGTGGTGAGATACTTGGTGCGCAATCCAATCACGATCGCTCCGCAGATTCCGAAGCGCACAGAGCCGTGCAACCGCAAACGTCGCCCGCCACGCCACTCGCCCGCCCGCGCCCGCTGCGCGTGCTGCTGGTCGAGGACTCGCTGCTGATCCGCAAGCATCTGGTGTCATTGCTCGAGGACAGTGAGGGCATCGTCGTCTGTGGCGAGGTCGATACCGAAGCCGACGCGCTGACCGCGTTGCGGGTCGGGCGCTTCGACGCCGTGGTGGTCGACCTGCAGTTGCGCGAGGGCAGCGGTTTCGGCGTGCTGCAGCACCTGAAGCTGAATCATCCGGATCTGCTCGCCATCGTGCTGACCAACAGCAACACTGCCGCCATGCGCGCACGCAGCCTGGCGCTCGGTGCCCATCACTTCCTCGACAAGTCGAGCGAGTTCGAGCGCGTCGCCGACCTGCTCGAAGGCCTGCGCTAAACGACGTTCGCGCCCTCCCCCGCCTGCACCAGAGGGGCCCGCCCGCCGGCTACACCTGCCGACTCATGCCGTACGCATCCATCTGAAGCGTCTCCCCTGAGGGCTGCGGCATAGTGTCGCACCCCGGAATTCAGCGGTATCGGTGCAGCACAATCCCGTCCCGTACGTTGTGTGACGCAGGCGACGCGCGTGACCTCGAGAGGTCCGCAATCCAGCGCCGAACGGCACGCATCGCCTGAAACCGGCCTGCGCTCGTGTCGAGCGCAGGCGCCTACGAGGACGACATGCATGAACCGCTTTCTGAACTTCGGCGTCGCGCTCGCGCTGTCCGCCGGGATGGTGACCGCTCACGCCGCAACGAGCTACGACGTGGTCACCACCTGGTACGAGCCTGATACGCAGCCGAACAACACGCTCTTCGTCGGCAGCTTCGACTACGACGCCGCAACGCGCACGGTCACGAATCTGCAAGGTCAGCTGAGCGAATCGATGACCGGCATGATGGGCGGCATGATGACCTGGCTGTCGCTCGATCACCAGCTGGCCTCGTGGTACGACGCGGCGCTTGGTGGCACCTTCGCCGCCGCATTCAGGAACACCGATACCCGCACTTTCTGGACCGGCGCCGGCGGCAATGGCTGGTCGCCGGAGTCGGGTATCGCGGCCGGTGGCGTCCACTACGGTTTTCCGTCTGCCCGCGCCAATCCGGGCAATGCCTATGCGCTCATCTTCATCCCCGATGATCCGCTCACCGCACTGACTCAGGCGCAGATCAACAAGCTGGCCTACGCCGACTGCGCAGCCGGCGGAATGATGGGCGCGGTGTGCATGACCGGCACCAGCGCAGCCGGATACGGCGCCGAGGGCACGATGAGCGGATACCCGCTTTCGCAGACCATCACCGCCGCGGTTCCGGAACCCGAAACCTGGGGCCTGATGCTGGCCGGCCTGATCCTGACCGGCGCGCTCGCGCGTCGACGCAACACTATCTGACGGCCTGTCGAACGACACTGCGGCCCCGGAAGGCGGCGATGCGCCCGCGCTCGCCGCCTTCCTGCCATTCATCCTGCACATGACATCTTCACGTCCGCGAGCGCATTCGCGCCTCGCCATCCTGCTTTTGACTTCCTGTCCGGCGCTGATGCCGACCAGCGCCTCCGCTCAATCAGAGGCCGGGCCAGCCCCAACGAAGCTTGTCCCCCTCCGCATCGAAGGCGCACGCGACGAAAGTCCGGTCGGCGCAGCGACACTGTCCTCCTCGACGATGAACGCGCTGCGCTCGTCCAGCAGCGATACGGCGCGACTGCTGGAGGGCATGCCCGGCGTGTCGACCTATGGTGCGGGCGGCATCTCCAGCCTGCCGTCGATACGCGGTCTGGCGGATGAGCGTCTGAAAATCACCGTTGATGGCATGGACCTGATGTCCGCCTGCCCCAACCACATGAACCCGGCGCTGTCGCTGATCGACCCGGGCAAGGTGGAGGCGGTGACGGTCTTCGCCGGCATCACGCCGGTCAGCGAGGGCGGCGACAGCATCGGCGGCGCGATACAGATCAAGTCCGCTCGACCGAAATTCGCCGCTTCGGATGCCGGCGTGCTGACCGAAGCGAAGGTCGGCACCTTCTTCCGCAGCAATGGCAACGCCCGCGGCCACAGCGTGGACCTGTCGATTGCCAGCACACAGCTGAGCGTACGCTACAGCGAGTCCGGCAGCGAATCCGACAACTACCGCGCAGCGGGAGACTTCAAGCGGGACGGCTTCTGGAAGCAACTCGGTCAGCGACCGGTCGCCGAGCGCCAGGTCGCATCGAGCGGATATCGCGGATCGAAGAACAGGGAAATCGGCCTGGCTCTGGCGTGGTCGTCGAACAGTGTCCTTCACCTGACCTTCAGCGAGCAGAAGCTGGACTACCAGGGTTTCCCGAATCAGCGCATGGACATGATCTTCAGCCGGCCCGATCCTGCCAATCCAGGCAGTTACGCCATCGCGGAGAACACGCCGTCCAACGTCAACCGGACCCTCAACCTGCGCTACCTCGGGCAGCACGACTGGGGCGAACTCGAGGCGCGCCTGTTCCGGCAGACCGTAGCGCATCACATGGACCTGAACCAGGACCGCTTCATCGGCATGTTCATGCCGATGAAGTCGGATGCGAGCACGCTGGGCGGCCTGCTGAAGGCGAGCATTCCACTGACGCCCGACCATCTGCTGCGGGTCGGTACCGACTTCCAGCAGTACCGGCTCGACGACTGGTGGCCGCCGATCGGCCTCGCGCCGGGCTCGATGTGCTGCGACGACTTCCAGAACATCCGCAACGGCAAGCGCGACCGCATCGGCGTGTTCTCCGAACTGGAAAGCAGCTGGAACGCGGCCTGGCTCACCCTGTTCGGCATCCGCGGCGGTCTGGTGCACGCGGACGCGGACCCCGTGCAGGGCTACAGCGCGCTCTATGCAGCCGATGCCGCACGCTTCAACCAGCGCGACCGCAGCAGGAACGACACCCACCTCGACCTCACCGCGCTGGTCCGCTACACACCCGATGCACGGCAGCGCTACGAGGCCGGCATCGCGCGGAAGACGCGCTCGCCCAGCCTGTACGAACGCTACCCGTGGTCGACTTTTCCGATGGCCGCCCTGATGAACAACTTCGTCGGCGACGGCAACGCCTACCTCGGCAACCCCGACCTGAAGCCCGAGGTCGCCTACACCGCGAGCGCCACCGCGCACTGGCACGACGAAGGCAGGGAGCGCTGGGACCTGAAACTGTCCGGCCACGTCACCTATGTCGACGACTACATCGACGCTCGGCGCTGTCCGCGCGCGCTCAGCGCCCAGTGCAACGCGCTCAACAGCAGCGCCGACGATCGCTACGTCATCCTGCAGTACGTGAATCAGCGGGCGATGCTGCAGGGCATTGACGTGTCCGGTTCGACACTGATCGCGCAACACGCGGACATCGGCAGGTTCTACCTGAACGGCATGGCGAGCTACGTCGACGGCCGCAATCTCAGCAGCGACGACGACCTGTACCACATCATGCCGCTGAACGCGAAGATCGCGCTGGAACACCGCTCGCAGCAGTGGACGAACACCGTCGAAGTGCACGCGGTGTCCGCCAAGAAGGAGGTGTCGCGCGTCCGGAACGAGGTGCAGACCCCGGGGTATACGCTGCTCAACCTGCGCAGCAGCTTCACGTGGAAGAACGCCCGCCTCGACCTCGCGCTGGAGAATGCACTGAACAAGTTCTACCTGCTGCCGCTCGGCGGCGCCTATCTCGGCCAGGGCAACTCGATGACGACCGGTGGCATCCCCTGGGGCATGTCGGTTCCCGGCCGGGCGCGATCGCTCAACATTGCGCTCAACCTGAGCTTCCAGTGATGACATCGGCGTGCGTTCGTGTCACCGGCGCGACGATTTGTCACATTCCCATCGCGTATCGAGTTCGCTCCAATACGGGCCGCTGAGCCATTTCCGCGCTCATCACGCACAGGAGAGATCACATGTTCCGACCGCAGCCCACGACGCTGGCCATCGCACTCACCCTCGCACTGCCGCTCGCCGCCGAAGCACACATCGGCTACGGAGGTCGGGACTTCGGCAGTTTCGATGCCGCCGGTGGCAGCGTCACCATCGCCAATCAGGCCGTGTCCGGCAATTTCGGCTGGGCCGATGGCCTGGACGCCGACTTCGGCGACTCGCACCGGCTGCGCGCCTTCCGCTTCTCGCTGACCACGACCACCACCGTCACCTTCAGCGTGGCGGCGAACGCCGACGCGACGACCACCTCGGTCGGTGGGTTGCTGCCCGGCTTCTCGATCTACGAAGGCCTGGCTCACCTGGCACCGTTCGGTCCGGACCACGACGGCGCCGCGGTCTCCGTGGACTACCTCGCGTCGCTCGATGGCGCCCCGAAGGAAGGCGCCTTCCGCGCGCTGGACGACTGGAAGATCGGCAATGACGCAGGCGATCCGCTGTCGGTGTTCAGCTTCCGCGGCTATGCCGCCGATGTCGATCTCGACGGCTTCGTGACCGGCAGCTTCGAACTGGCCGCAGGCGACTACAGCATATTCGTGGGCGGCGTGAACTACGTGTCACAGCTGGAGGCAACGCGCCCGACCTACGGCATGACGGCCACGCTGGTGGTCACCGCCGTCCCCGAACCCGACACCCATGCACTGCTGCTGTCAGGTCTCGGTCTGATCGGCATCGCGGCGCGCCGTCGCTGGGCACGCTGAACGGATGTCGATGTGCTCGCCGGCCAGCTGTCACGCACCGCTGCGCGCCGGCGCCTCAGCGGGCAGATGGCCGGTGACGAGGTCGAACGGTACCATCAGCGTCTCACCGGCGGTGCGCACGACCAGGCGGGTCTGCCAGCGCATCGCGCCGGTGGCGCAGACCGGCAGCGTGACGCTCGCCTCGAAGCCGCCGGTCGGCAATGGCGCCAGCACCTGCCTGAACAGCCCCATGTTCATGTCGGCGCCCTCGAACTCGAGCTCGACCTGGCGGACATCCACGTCACGCAGCGCCAGCGATGCGACGAAAGGCGTACCGGCCGGGACCGGACGCGGCGCGACCGTCAGCTCCAGCCAGCCTCCGCTGTCGAGCGCGACGCGACAGGGACCACGATCCAGGCGGCACGGCGACGACGCGAGCACGCGCGGCGCAGCGTCGTCCTCCCGGTCCTGGCGCGCACCGAAGACGACGATGCCGGTCAGAAACAGCACGACCAGCACATGCGGCATGGACTGTCGAAGGGTTGCGGGCTTCATGCTGTGCGCGGGCCGGGCGCGTGAGGTGACGAAAGCGGTGAGTGTGCCCGAGACACGTCCGCCGCGGACAGTGCGTGCCTGGATTGAAGCGCCCGCATTGAATCCATAGACTGAACACATGCCTCATCACAGCACCGCCTTGCCGCCCGCCTCCCTGCCCGCGCAAACGCCTGCGCGCACAAACGACCGACTGCTCCCGGGACTGGTCAGGGCACGCTGGTGGGCACTGGGCGCGCTGATCACGCTGCTGGTCATCGCGCCCGGACTGCTTGATCTGCCGCTGCCACAGAAACCGATGCTGGCGATTCTCGCCGCGGTCGGCCTGTGGAACGGCCTGATGCACTGGCAGCTCTACCGGAACGCGGGCGCACCGGACGCCACCGGCTGTCTGCTGCAGCTCTGCGTCGACCTGCTCGCCTTCGCGTCGCTGCTCTACTTCAGCGGCGGCGCCACCAATCCGCTGGTGTTCATGCTGCTGCTTCCGGTGGTGCTGTCGGCGCTGCTGCTGTCGCGCGGCGCGGTGCTGGCGATCGCCACACTGGCCAGCCTGCTGTACTCGCTGCTGATGGTGTGGTTCGTTCCGCTCGAACTGGGCGACGCCGGGCGCGCGGCCGCGCTGCACTTGTCGGGCATGTGGCTCACCTTCGTCGTATCGGCCGCCATGCTGGCCTGGTTCGTCATGCGCACGACCGACGCACTGCGCCGGCGCGACGCCGAACTGGCGCGTGCGCGCGAACAGACCTATCGCGACGAACGCGTGCTGGCGCTCGGCGCGCTGGCGGCGGGAGCTGCACACGAGCTCGGCTCACCGCTGGCCACGCTGGCCGTACTGGTCGGCGAGATGGAGCGCGAGACGCCGACCGGCAGCGCGGCCGCAGCGGACCTGAAACTGATGCGCGAACAGATCGCCTACTGCAAACGCATCATCACGCGCCTGACCGAACAGGCCGGCGACCAGCGCAGCGAAGGCGCCGAATCGATGCGCTGCGACGCCTGGCTGGAAGGTCTGCACGCCGCATGGCGCAGCCTGCGCGGTGACTGCGACTCCACCTTCACTCTGCTCGGTAGCGGCGAACCGCCGGTCATCGTGATCGAACCCACGCTGGGCCAGGCTGTGGTCAGCCTGCTCGACAACGCGTTGCGTGCCGGTGCGCCGGTCGACCTGGCACTCGACTGGAATGCCGAGGAAGTGCGCATCGAGTTACGCGACAGCGGACCGGGCTTTTCAGAGGACGTGCTGCGCAAGGCCGGACGCCAGACCTTCGGTGACGACGCCCAGGGCAGCGGCATCGGCCTGCTGCTGACCACTGCCAGCCTGGAGCGCATGGGTGGCAGACTGGAACTGGACAACCCCGGAACCGGGGGCGCGCGGGCGACGATCCGGCTGCCTCTCGCAAGGATCGGCCTGCATGTCTGAATCGATACTGGTCATCGACGATGACGAAACCTTCAACGCCGTGCTGGTGAACGCACTGCGCCGGCGCGGACTGGACGCCCACGGGTGTACCGACCCCATGACCGCGCTCTCCGCGGCAGCGCGGCAGAAACCCACCCGCGTCGTGCTCGATCTGAATCTGAACGGCACGTCCGGTCTGACGCTGATCAGGCCGCTGCTCGACGCGCTGCCCGATCTGCGCATCGTCGTGCTGACCGGTTACGCGAGCATCGCCACCGCGGTCGATGCGATCAAGCTGGGCGCCTTCCAGTATCTCGCCAAGCCGGTCGAAGTCGACGGCATCCTGTCGGCCTTCGATTGCGTAGTCAGCCCACCCGCCGACGACATGCTCGACGCCGAGCCGCTGTCGGTCGGACGACTCGAATGGGAGCACATCCAGCGTGTGCTGAAGGAGCACGACGGCAACATTTCGGCCACCGCGCGCGCGCTGAAAATGCACCGCCGGACGCTGCAGCGCAAGCTGATGAAGCGCCCTGTCAAGGCCTGACCGGGCCGGGCCCGGTCGCGCTGCCTCAGTGGTGTGCGTGACCCGCGGCAGGCTGGATGTCGAGCACCGCGGCCGGCATCTTCAGGTCACGCGTGGTCTGCCCCTCGGCGGGAATCTGCGACCAGTCGTTCACGCCCTGCTCGCACAGCTGCTTCACCTTGAACCAGCGGCGTCCCGCCGAGTCCGGCAGCTTCATCATCAGCGCGAATTCGTCGTAGTGTGCGTCGGCCAGCGGGCCTCCGCGCCAGCTCACCTCGACCACGGCATCGGTGACCGGCTTGCCGTGATTCATCAGCGGCTTCGCCAGCTTCTCGCTGCGCGTGCTGACCGTCCAGCCCGGCTTCACCATCGGTTTCACGCTGGCCATCGGCTCGGGCAGCGTCACCGTCAGCGCGACGGTCGCCGAACCTTCGCAGCCGTGGCCGACACGGAACACGCCCTTGTAGTAGCTACCGGCGGTCGCCACCTGCTGTTCGAGCACGACGTGCGCGCTGGCGACGACGGGGGCGGCAAGCAGCGCCAGTGCGCAGATCCTGATCTTCATCCTTACATTCTCCATTCGATGCCGGCATAGACGGCGCGGCCGTCACCCGGCAGGTAGACGTTGCGTGCACCGGCGGCCAGCGCACTGAAATCGCGCACCACACTGGTGGTGGCGGCATAACGGCGGTCACCGAGGTTGCGCCCCTCGATGAACCAGGACAGCTGACGGCCGAGTTGCTGCTGCAGGCGCAGGCCGAAGATGGCGTAGTCGTCGGCGAATTCGGTATTCGCCATGTCAACCGCATAGCGCTGCGGCGACCATTCGGCATTCACCGCCACCTTCAGCGGACCGCCCGGCGCACCGGTGAAGCGGTAACCCAGTTCGCCGCGGAACAGCGTGCGTGGCACGCCGGGCAGGCGGTTGTCACCGAACAGCGCGTCATCGTCGAAACGGAAGTCGTTGTATAGCAGCGCCTGACGCCACTCGAAACCGCCGCCGAACTGGCCGTTGGCGGCGAACTCGACACCACGATGCAGCGTGCGCGGCACGTTCAGCGTGGTGTTGACCGGCGTACCGCCGAGATTCAAGGAATAGGCCAGCAGTTCGTCGGTCACCTTGGCGCGGTAGAGCGCGAGGTCGACGGCCCCCCAGCCGAAGCTGCCGCGGCCACCCACCGCCCAGGTGGTCGCACGCTGCGCGCGCAGCGTATCGATCACCGCGGCGCCGCCGGTCAGTTCGCCGAAGGACGGCGGCTCGAAACTGCGGGACACGTTGCCGAACAGCTGCACCGCCGGCGACAGGTCGTGGCGCAGGCCGAACTTCGGGCTCCAGCCTTCGTAGGAACGGCTGAAGCTCTCGTCGGCACCGCCGCAGACCAGGGGGCCACCGGCAAAGCACAGGTCACGGCTGCGCCGGCGGGCGTTCGTGTATTGCGTACCGACCACCGCCGTCCAGCCCGGCATGAAAGTGTACTGGTCCTCGACATAGGCCTCGACATTGCGTGCCGAGGTGTCGAGTCTGTTGGTGCGCGCGCCGCGCGTGCCGCCGGTGTTCACCCAGCGGTCGTCGTCGGTGTCGCCACGCGCACTGGCCAGCCCGGCGACCAGCCGGTTCGGCCGGCCGGCCAGCGTGCCGTCCGACACCATGCGCAGTTCGGCGCCGAAGTCCTTGCTGCGCTGGTCCAGCACCTGGAAGATCGGGTGGAACAGGTCCTTGTCGGCGTAGTAGGCGGACAGCTCGAAACGCAGACCGTCGGCCGCCTGCCAGACGGTGCGGTTGGACACGCGCCACAGATCGATGTCGCGCTTCTGGTTGCCGGTGATGTTGCCGGCGGCCGCCTGGCGCGGGTTGTCGCGCAGTTGGGCGCGCGTCAGGTTGCCCGGCAGTTCCGAATCGCTCTGCGCCGCCTGCACGAAGAAGCGCGTCTCGAGCGACGGCGCGAGCAACACGCCGATATTGCCGACCACGCGCTGCGTGTCCTGCTGCGCATGGTCGCGGAAGCCGTCCTGGGCGAAGCTGGTGGCACTGAAATAGCCATCGACGCGGCCGGCCGCGAAACCGCCGGCCAGTTGGCTGCGCAGATAGCCGAAGGCGCCGGTCTCGGCGCGCACCGTCAGTGCCGGCGCGTCGTGACCGGTCGGCGATACGTAGTTGATCGCGCCGCCCAGCGTGCTCGATCCGTACTGCAGCGCATTGGCGCCGCGCCATACCTCGATGTAGCGCGTGGCCAGCGGCTCCAGCACCTGGAAGTCGCCACCGCCATCGGCCAGATTGATCGGCACGCCGTCCTGCATCAGCTTGATGCCGCGCAGGTGGAAGGTGCGCTGCAGGCCGGAGCCGCGAATGGACAGGCGCGATTCTTCAGAGCCGAAGCGCGGCTGCACGAATACGCCGGCGCTGTAGCCGAGCGCGTCCTGCAACGTGGACACGCGGGCGTCGCGGAAGCTGGCGGCGTCGATCACGGCGGCGCCGCCCGGCGTCAGGGCAAGCGCTGCGCGCGCCTCGTCGATGCCGGGCAGCGTGGCGGCGTCGATGCGCCGCGCCTCGACGCGCACGGCCGGCAGCTGCAGCGTATCGTCGGCGAAGGCGAGCGGCGTGACCGCCAGTGCAGCAAGAGCGAGAGGAATACGCTTGAGACGCGCGCGCGCAGGCGCAGTCGCATGGAACGACGGAAACATGACGGTACTTTCGAATGGAGAGCGTCGCACCGCGCGCAGGCGCAGGACGGCGACACGTGACGCGCGACGGCGATCAGGCCGTCACGCGGACGAAGGCGAGGAAATCAGGCGAGCGCGGGCGGGGCGCGTGGGGAAGGTGCCAGCAGCAACGCGCCAGTGGCGGCGACGGGGAGCGCCAGCGGCGGCGCCTGCCGCTCCGCATGCAGTGCAAACACCGCATGCGCGGCCTGCGTCGGCAGTACCGAAAGCGATTGCGCGACGCACCAGGGGCAGTGAGTGGTGCTGCCGCCTTCGTCGTCACCCTGCTCCCCGGCCGATGCAGGCCCGATACCGAAGGCGGTGCAGATCTGCGCCATGCCGCTGGGGTCGGCCGACTGCTGCCAGCGCATCAGCGTGGGCAGCAGCGCCTGCGCGCACACCGCGAACAGCGCGAGCATCAGGGCGAGGCGGAAACGGGAGCGGGCGGGCGACATGGGCGCGGATGGTAGCCCGCTGCTGCCTCGCAGTGCAACACAGGCGGCCGGCGCACGCCGCATGCGTTAACATGTCGCGTCCGGCGCTGCTGCGCCCTGGTCCGAGTCACGCCAGAAAGCCTCCCTACTGATGATCCGAAAGTTGCTGCGCCGGATATTCCGTCGCCCCGAAGACAACGCCCGCACGCAGGCCGCAAGCAGCGGTCCTGTCCATATTCCGCGCGCACAGCACGGCATCGCGCGCGAACAGCTGCTGCCGGCGGCACGCAAGGTGTGCGATTCGCTGCAGGCCGAGGGCTATCAGGCCTATGTGGTCGGTGGCGCGGTACGCGACCTGATCGCCGGCATCGAACCCAAGGATTTCGACGTCGCCACCAGCGCCACGCCGGAACAGGTGACCGCGGTGTTCCGCCGCGCGCGCATGATCGGCCGCCGCTTCAAGATCGTGCATGTCATGTTCGGCCGCGACGTGATCGAGGTCACCACCTTCCGCGGCGACTCCGAAGCGGTGACCGACGAGCACGGCCGCATCCTGCACGACAATGTGTTCGGCACGATGGAAGAGGACGCCGCGCGCCGCGATTTCACGGTCAATGCGCTGTACTACGACCCGGCGACCGAAACCGTCGTCGACTTCCACCACGGCGTGGCCGATCTGAAGCAGAAGACGCTGCGCATGATCGGTGATGCGCCGCGCCGCTACCGCGAAGACCCGGTGCGCATGCTGCGCGCGGTGCGGCTGGCGGCCAAGCTCGGTCTGGTGATCGACCCCGACGCGCGCGAGCCGATACGGTCGATGGCCAGCCTGCTCGAAAACGTGCCGCCGGCCCGCCTGTTCGACGAAATGCTGAAGCTGCTGACCAGCGGCCACGCGGTGCGCTGTGTGCGCCAGTTGCGCGAGGACGGCCTGCACCACGGCCTGCTGCCGCTGCTCGACGTCATTCTCGAACAGCCGATGGGCGAACGCTTCGTCATGCTGTCGCTGGAGCGCACCGACGAGCGCGTGCGCGAGGGCAAATCGATCTCGCCCGGTTTCCTGTTCGCCACGCTGCTCTGGCACGAGGTGCTGGCCGACTGGGAAAAGCGGAAGCAGGCCGGTGAGGCCGCCATCCCGGCGCTGTTCGACGCGATGGGCAGCGTGCTCGATCAGCAGGCGGAGAAGCTGGCCATCACGCGCCGCATCGCCACCGACATCAAGGACATCTGGCTGCTGCAGCCGCGCTTCGAGGCGCGCGCCGGCAAGCGCCCCTACCGCCTGCTCGAACTGCCGCGCTTCCGCGCCGCCTACGACTTCCTGCTGCTGCGTGCCGGCAGTGGGGAGGTGCCGCAGGAACTGGCCGACTGGTGGACCGACTTCGCCGCTGCCGACGGCCCGACCCGCGAATCGATGCTGCGCCCGGAAGAGGCGCCGAAAAAGCGTCGCCGCCCGCGGCGCAAACCGACGGCCGGCACGGCCGCAGCCGAGTGATGCTGCTGCAGCTGCCGGCGTGGACGCAGGCAGCCGGCCTGTTGATCGCGTCGAACGTGTTCATGACCTTCGCCTGGTACGCCCACCTGCGCGACCTGAACCACCGCCCCTGGTGGTACGCCGCCCTGTTCTCCTGGGGCATTGCGCTGTTCGAGTACCTGCTTCAGGTGCCGGCCAATCGCATCGGCCACACGCAGCTGTCACTCGGTCAGCTCAAGATCATGCAGGAAGTGATCACGCTGAGCGTATTCGTGCCCTTCGCCGTGTTCTACATGAACGAGCCGCTCAAGCTTGACTATCTGTGGGCCGCGCTGTGTATGCTGGGCGCGGTGTATTTCATCTTCCGCTGATCTGCCGATCAGCCTCCCAGACCGGAATTCTCAATCGATGCTGGACAAGGCACGCTACATCGTCGTCGAAGGGCCCATAGGTGTGGGCAAGACCTCGCTGGCCCGCCGGCTGGCCGGCCACCTGCAGGCTCCGACGCTGTTCGAGAAGCCGGAAGAGAATCCCTTCCTCGGCCGCTTCTACCAGAACATGGAGCGCTATGCGCTGCAGACCCAGCTGTTCTTCCTGTTCCAGCGCATGGAGCAGCTGCGCGAGGTGATGCAGGACGACCTGTTCTCGGGCCGTCTGATCGCCGACTTCCTGATCGACAAGGATCCGCTGTTCGCGTCGATGAACCTGACCGACGACGAATACGCGCTGTACCGGCAGATCTACGCCTCGCTGAAGCTGCAGGCGCCGGCGCCGGATCTGGTGATCTATCTGCAGGCCGACGCCGACACGCTGGCCGAGCGCGTGCGCCGGCGCGGCCTGGACACCGAACGGCGCATCAGCGAAAGCTATCTCGCCCGCGTGGTCGAGCGCTATGCGCGCTTCTTCTATCAGTACGACGCCAGTCCGCTGTTCATCGTCAATGCCGAGGAACTGAACCCGGTCGACAGCGACGACGATTTCGCGCTGCTGGTCGAGCGGCTCGGCCAGATGCGCTCCTTCCGTGAATTTTTCGGATACGCCTCATGACCTATATGCGCGACACCGACCCGGCGCGCCGCCCGGTCACGCTGAACACCCTGCTGCGCATGCGTGCGAACGCCGAGCCGATCGCCATGCTCACCTGCTACGACTCGACCTTCGCCGCCGTGTGCGACGCCGCCGGCGCCGAGGTGCTGCTGGTCGGCGACTCGCTCGGCAACGTACTGCAGGGCCACGACACCACGCTGCCGGTCACGCTGGACGACATGGCGTACCACACCGGCTGTGTGGCCCGTGGCCTCGCCAACGTCGGTGGCCGCGCTTTCCTGATCACGGACCTGCCCTTCGGCAGCTATCAGGAGACGCGCGAGCAGGCAATGCGTTCTTCGGTGAAGCTGATGACCGCCGGCGCGCAGATGGTGAAGCTCGAAGGCGGCGCCCACATGGCCGACACCGTGCGCTTCCTGGTCGAACGTGGCGTGCCGGTGTGCGCCCACCTGGGTCTGACGCCACAGTCGGTGCATCAGCTCGGCGGCTACCGCGCCCAAGGCGTGACCGACGCCGCCGCTGCCAGGCTGCTGCAGGACGCGAAGGAACTGGAGCAGGCGGGCGCGACCATGATGGTGCTCGAAATGGTGCCGGCCCGTCTCGCGGCCGACGTGACCGCGAGCACGCAGCTGATCACGATAGGCATCGGCGCCGGCGTCGACTGCAGCGGCCAGGTACTGGTGCTGCACGACGTGCTCGGCCTGTTTCCGGGCCGTCGCCCGCGCTTCGTGCGCAACTTCATGCCGGGTGCGGACGATGTGCATGACGCATTGTCGCGCTATGTCGCTGCGGTCAAGGACCACAGCTTCCCCGGCCCCGAACACTGCTACTGATCCAGCGAGTCTTTCCGATGCAGATCCACCCGACGATCGCCGGCCTGCGCGCCGCGCTCGATGCAGAACGCGCACGCGGCGCGCGCATCGCCTTCGTGCCCACCATGGGCAATCTGCATGAAGGCCACGCTTCGCTGATGCGCCAGGGCCGCGACCACGCCGACGTGGTGGTGGCCAGCGTGTTCGTCAACCGGCTTCAGTTCGGGCCGAACGAGGACTTCGACCGCTACCCGCGCACGATGGACGCCGACTGTGCCCGCATGCAGGAGGCGGGCGTGGCCCACGTGTTCGCGCCGGCGGAGAGCGAGCTCTATCCGCAGCCGCAGACGCTGCGCGTGGTACCGGACCCGGTGCTCGCCGACATCCTCGAAGGCGCCTTCCGGCCCGGTTTCTTCACCGGCGTGGCGACCGTGGTGGCCAAACTGTTCAACATCGTTCAGCCGCAGGTCGCGCTGTTCGGCAAGAAGGACTACCAGCAGCTGATGGTGATCCGTCAGCTGGTGCAGCAGATGGCCCTGCCGATCACCATCGTCGGCGGCGAAACGCTGCGCGCCGGCGATGGTCTGGCGCTGTCTTCGCGCAACGGCTACCTGTCGGCGGCTGAAAGGGCTCAGGCGGTGCAGCTGTATCAGGCCCTGGTGGCCGCACGCGACGCGTTGCGCGGCGGAGACCGGGACTACGCGCGGATCGAGACCGACACCATGGCGCTTCTCCAGGCCCGAGGCTGGTCTCCACAATATATTGCAGTGCGACGACAAGCCGACTTACAATCGCCGGCCGCTCACGAATCCAGCTTGGTGATCGTGGCCGCCGCCCTGCTCGGGACGACGCGCCTGATCGACAATCTGGAAGTGTAGGTCGCCACGATGCGCTCAAAGCCGGTGGCGTTCCAGTAGCGCACTGTCGCGTACGCACCTGCGTGCGCGTGTTGTCTGAACAGCGCGATATCGAAGGAGCGCCCATATGCAACGCACCATGCTTCAGTCCAAGCTTCACCGGGTCACGACGACGCATTCCGAGCTGCACTACGAGGGCTCCTGTGCGATCGACCAGAATCTGCTCGACGCCGCGGACATCCGCGAGTACCAGGCGATCGACATCTACAACGTGACCAACGGCGAACGCTTCTCGACCTACGCCATCAGTGCCGAGCGCGGATCCGGCATCATTTCGGTCAATGGCGCCGCCGCGCGCAAGGCCGCTGCCGGCGATCTGCTCATCATTGCCTGCTACGCCCAGTACACCGAACTGGAACTGGCCCGTTACGAGCCCAAGCTGGTGTACGTCGATGGCAAGAACAACATCGTGAACCAGCGTGGTCACATTCCGGTGCAGATGGCCGGCTGATCTCCGCCCTGCCCGTCGTCAAGGCCCGCCACGTGCGGGCCTTTTCATTTGGCCCGATGTGAAACAATGCGGCCTCCCCGCCCCCGAACACCGCGATGAACCTGCACCTGCTCCGCATCTTCCACACCGTCGGCGAACACGCCAGCTTCTCTCGTGCCGCCGAGCACCTCGGCATCAGCCAGCCCGCCGTGTCGAAGGCGCTGCGCGAGCTGGAGGACCAGCTCGATGTGGTGCTGATCGAGCGCGGCGCGCGCATCGTGTCGCTGACCGAAGCGGGTCAGGTGCTGTTCGAGTACGCGGGCGGCATCTTCGCGATGGAGCGCGCCGCACTCGAAGCGCTGCAGGCCTATTCCAACCTCGAACGTGGCCGCCTGCGCATCGGTGCCAGCATGACGGTGGCCGGTTACTGGCTGCCCGGCTATGTCGCCGATTTCGCGCAGGCGCATCCGGGCATCGCGCTCAGCCTGACCAGCGCCAACACGCAGACGGTGGCTGACCGGCTGCTCGCCTGCGAGGTCGATATCGCGCTGGTGGAAGGCCCGGTCGAGGATGAGCGGATCGAATCCCGCCCCTGGCGCGACGAAACCCTGCTCATCGTCGCGCCGCCCGACAGTGCGCTGGCCAAGGCGGGTACGGTCAGTGCCGCCGACCTGAGTGACGTCACCTGGGTGGTGCGCGAGCACGGCTCCGGAACCCGCGAAGTGATGAACCGCTGGCTCGACACGCTGGGCATCATGCCGACGCGCACGATAGAGGCCGGCAGTACCGAAGCGGTCATTCAAACGGTCGCCGCCGGCGGCGGCGTATCGATGGTGCCGCGCGTCAGCTCGGCCGACCAGATCGCGCTCGGCAAGGTCGCCACGCTGACACTGCCCGGCGTACAGCTGACCCGACAGCTCTACCGCCTGCGCCTGCCGCGCCGCCCGCTCAGCCCGGCTGCACTGGCGTTCGAGGCGATGATCGCAACGGATTGAGGGCCGGGGAACGGGAGAACGCATGTGGGCGGCTCAGCCGCCCGGCAAGCCGAAGATTGCGTCGACCGACGCCCCTCCCCGTTGCTCAGGCCAGCGCCCGCCCCACCACCTCGGCCACGTCGGCCGACAGCCCCGGCAGGTCGCGGATGCTTTCCAGTGCCTTGCGGGCGTGGGCCTGACGGCTGTCGTCGAAGCGGCGCCAGCGATCGAAGGATCGCGCGATACGCGAGGCCACCTGCGGATTCACCGGATCGAGCTCACGGATGACGCCCGCGGCGTAGGCGTAGCCGGATCCGTCCGCGGCGTGGAAGTGCAGCGGATTGGCGGCGCAGAAGGTGCGCACCAGCGCGTACACCTTGTTCGGGTTCTTCAGGTCGAAGGCCTCGTGCGCCATCAGTTCTCGCACGCGGGCGCGGGCGTCCGGCAGCGGCGAGGTCGCCTGCACCGCCAGCCACTTGTCCACCACCAGCGCTTCGTTCCTCCAGCGCGCGTAGAACTCGCTCAGCGCCACTTCGCGCAGCGGCGTATCGCTGTGCGCCAGCAGCGAGAACGCGGCGAACTGGTCGGTCATGTTGTCGGCGTCGCGGAACTGGGCCAGTGCCTGCAGTTGCAGCGCGCTGTCGTCCAGCGTCATCAGATAGCCGAGCGCGAGGTTGCGCAGCGCGCGCCGGCCCATCGCAGCCGGCTCGGGTGCGTACGCATCCGACACCACGTGGCGCGCCAGCAGCGCCTCGAACTGCGGCCGCAGCCACTCGGCCAGCGTGCGCCGGAACAGCGTGCGCACGCGGTGGATGGCGTCCGGGTCGATCACCGTCATCTGGTCGCCCAGCCAGGCCTCGGACGGCAGCGTGAGCGCTTCGGCGGCGAAGGCCGGATCGGCGTCCGCCTGCGCCAGCACCGCAGCGAAGGCATCGACGAACAGCGCCGGCACCTCGGCCTCTCGCCCGGCCTGAAGCTGCGCGACACCGGCCAGCATCAGTCGCGTCGCCAGCCGCTGTCCGGCCTCCCACCGGTTGAACTCGTCGCTGTCGCGCGCCATCAGCGTCGCCAGCGCGGCATCGTCATAATCGAAATCGAGCGCCACCGGCGCCGAGAAATTGCGCAGCAGCGAAGGCAGCGGTGGCGATGCCAGTCGATGCGCCGACAGGTCGAACTCGAAGGTCTGCGTCGCGCTGGTGAGCGACAGAACCGTCGTCGGCAGGATCTCGCGACCGTCGCCGTCCAGCAGACCGAGTGCCACCGGAATGTGCAGCGGGCCGCGCGCGAACTGCAGCCCTTCCTCGGCCAGGCGCTTCTCGTAGGCCGTCTCCGGGTTGGACTGGGTCAGCGTGAGCGTCCACCGGCCGCTCGCCGCGTCGAATGCGGCATCCGCCTGCAGCCGGGGCGTGCCAGCCTGTTCGTACCAGCGGCGGAACTGGGTCAGATCGACACCTGACGCGTCCTGCATCGCCGACACGAAGTCGTCGCAGGTGACCGCCTGCCCGTCGTGCCGCTCGAAGTACAGATCCATGCCGCGACGGAAACCGTCCTCGCCGAGCAAGGTGTGGATCATGCGCACCACCTCGGCACCCTTTTCATAGACGGTGGCGGTGTAGAAGTTGTTGATTTCCTCGTAACTGGCCGGCCGGATCGGATGGGCCATCGGCCCTGCATCCTCCGGGAACTGCGCCGCACGCAGGCCGCGCACCTCCTGGATGCGCTGTACCGGCCGCGAGTATTCGTCGGACCCATACTCCTGGTCGCGAAACACGGTCAGCCCTTCCTTCAGTGACAGCTGGAACCAGTCGCGGCAGGTAACGCGGTTGCCGGTCCAGTTGTGGAAGTACTCGTGTGCGACCACGCGGTCGATGTTCATGTAATCGACATCGGTGGCAATGTCAGGCCGCGCGAGTACGTATTTGGTATTGAAGATGTTGAGGCCCTTGTTCTCCATCGCCCCCATGTTGAAGTCGCCGACCGCGACGATCATGTAGCGGTCGAGATCGAGCTCCAGGCCGAAGCGCTTTTCGTCCCAGCGCATGGACTTCTTCAGCGCATGCATCGCGAATGCGCACTGGTCCAGCTTGCCCGGCTCGACGTAGATGGCCAGATCGACCTTGCGGCCGGAGGCTGTCGTATAGCTGTCGTCGAGGCGATCGAGCTTCGCGGCAACCATGGCGAACAGATAGCAGGGCTTCGGAAAGGGATCGACCCAGCGCGCCCAGTGGCGACCGCCCTCCTCGTCACCGCTCGCAACCAGGTTGCCGTTAGCCAGCAGATCCGGGAAGCGTGCCCCGTCGGCGCGCAGGGTCACCGTGTAGCGTGACATGACGTCCGGGCGATCCGGGAACCAGGTGATGCGACGGAAGCCTTCCGCCTCGCACTGCGTGAAGTAGCCGTCCTTGGAACGATAGAAGCCGGACAGCGTGGTGTTCTCGTCCGGCCGGATGCGCACCTGAGTTGCGACCCGGCAGCGGTCCGGCAGGTCGGCCAGTTCGAGCTTGCCGTTGCGAATGAAGGAAGCCGGCGCCGGCAGCGCACGTCCGTCGACGCTGAGTTGCAGCAGTTCGAGCGCTTCCCCGTCGAGTTGCAGCGGCGCGCGCGGCACCGCCTCATTGCGGCGCAACATCATGACAGCGGCAACCAGTGTCGTGCCGTCGTCGACCAGGGTGACGTCGAGTTCCACCTCGTCCACCCACCAGGCGGGGGCGACGTAGTCACGCAGGTGGATGGCGCGCGAAAAAGAGTTCTTCATTTGTTAACTTCCGTGTCGATAACACCAGAGGTGCAGGTTCGGACAAGTTCCGGAATGCGGGATTCCCTCGGTCTGCATCAAGCCACATGGCGGTTTCCGGCGCATCGCGCCGAGTACCCGGGGTGTGGCACGAATAGACAGAGCCGTGATCGGAGGAAAAGTAGTATCCGGGTAAACCCTTAGTCCGGGTGACCTAAGTTCCAAAGAATGACACATCGCAGCATTACCATCGAATCAACAACTCAAAAGGTATGCCATGGGTGCAAGTCTGAACGAAGGGGTCGTCGTCGCGCGCCAGCAAGGCGCCGGCGAAGAGCTGTCCCCGGCCCGTACGCGGGCGAACTGGCCGCGCTTCTCGGCGAATGCCGCACATCACGACAGCACGTCGGCGCACGATGCAGCCACGGCTGCACCGGGTCTGCGCAACTGGACGGCGGGCGAACTGGCCGCACTGCTGTGCGAGTTCCTGAAGCGGGAACACGCCGCCCTCGCCGCCTGCCACGGCCAGCAGGTCGAATCCGACAGGATCCCGCTGGCACGCGCCTTGGCCATCCGCCTGTCCGAGGCACCGGGCATGTCGCTCGCCACCAGTCCGCTCAAGACCCGTTTCCTGCTGCGCGAACAGATCGGCGCTTGGCTCGTGCATACGGCATTGGATGCCAGCGCAGCGCACACCGTACGCATAGCGCTGCCGGACACCTGGAGCAACGGCAAGGTGCTCGCCTACCTCTTCCGTCACGAAATCGCACCGATGCATCACGTCACAGCCGCGCTGCGCAGTCTCAGCGTTCCGCTGGCCCTGAGTGAAGAGGTTACCGGCGACGGCCTGCAGATGAATGGCTGAGCGCGCTTCGCGCTGATCAAACCAAAGGGGTTGCCGCCGCAAGGCCGCAACCCCTTGTTTTTGAGTTGAACCCGGTCGTACAAAACAAAAAAGCCAGTTCGTGAGAACTGGCTTTTTTGTTTTGTTTCATTGGTGCCGCTGACCGGAATCGAACTGGTGACCTTCGCATTACGAATGCGCTGCTCTACCGACTGAGCTACAGCGGCAATAAAGAGCGCGCATGATAGCCGCTGAAGGCCGCAAAATCAATGCAGGTAAGGCAGAAAGCGGTAATTTCGCCGCACTCAGGCGCCGGGGCGCACACGCACGACGATGTCCACGCCATCGGCCACCATGCCCGGCGGCAGTTGCGGCATGCCTTCGATGCGCAAGGTGTGATTCGGGATGTCGGTCAGGCAACCGGTCACGACGTCGTACAGATGGTGGTGCGGTTCGGTGTTCGGGTCGAAGAACACCTTGCTCGGATCGACGATCACCTCGCGGATCAACCCGGCCTCGCGCAACACCTTGAGCGTGTTGTAGACGGTCGCCTTGGAGGCGGACGGCGAGGTTTCGTTGACCATGGCCAGTATCTGGTCGGCCGACAGGTGCTCCATGCGCGAAAACAGCACGCAGGCGATGTCGATGCGCGGTTGCGTCAGGTTGATGTCGTGTGCGCGCAGCAGATCGATGGTCTGTTCGCGGTTGAGCGGAGATTTCATGGTTTCGAGTATATGAAACGGCGTGCCGTCACGCAAAGTCGATCAGGGCTGAACCAGTTCCTTCGGCAGCGGGAAATTCACGTTCTCGGGTGTGCCGTCCAGCGTCCTGACCGATGCAGCGCCCAGTTCGCGCAGGCGGGCGATCACCGCATCCACCAGGACTTCGGGCGCCGATGCCCCGGCGGTGACGCCGATGCGCTTGCGCCCGGCCAGCCACGCGGGATCGATCTGGCTGGCGTTGTCGATCAGATGCGCCGGTACGCCGAACTGTTCCGCCACTTCGCGCAGCCGGTTGGAATTGGAACTGTTGGGCGACCCCACCACCAGTACCAGATCGCTGCGCGGTGCCATGAACTTGACTGCATCCTGGCGGTTCTGCGTCGCGTAGCAGATGTCGTCACGCTTCGGACCGACAATGGTCGGGAAGCGGGCGCGCAGCGCGTCGACAATGGTCTGCGCGTCATCGACCGACAGCGTGGTCTGCGTCACGTAGGCCAGCTTGTCCGGGTCGGTCACCTGAAGTGACCGCACGTCGGCCACGGTTTCGACCAGATACATGCCGCCTTCGGCCTGACCCATGGTGCCCTCGACCTCCGGATGGCCCTTGTGGCCGATCATGATGATCTCGCGCCCGGCGTCGCGCATCTTGGCGACCTCAACGTGCACCTTGGTTACTAGCGGGCAGGTCGCGTCGAACACGCGCAGGCCGCGCGATGCGGCGTCGTGACGCACCGTCTGCGGCACGCCGTGCGCACTGAAGATGAGCGTGGCGCCGTGCGGCACCAGCGCCAGATCGTCGATGAAGATGGCGCCCTTGGCGCGCAGGCTGTCGACGACGAACTTGTTATGGACGACTTCGTGGCGCACATAGATCGGCGCGCCGTACTGTTCCAGTGCGCGCTCGACGATGGCGATCGCGCGTTCGACGCCGGCACAGAAGCCGCGCGGGTTGGCCAGCAGCACGTCCATGTTCTCGCCCTCAGGAGACACCGATCACCTCGACCCAGAAATGCACGGCGCGGCCCGCCAGCGGGTGGTTGAAGTCGATCAGCGCCGACTGCTCATCCAGTTCGCGCACCAGGCCAGGAAACTTGTTGCCGTCGTTGTCAGTGAATTCGACCACCGAATTCACGCCCAGTTTGATGTCTTCCGGAATGTCGGAACGGGCGAAGCGCTCGACCAGATCGGCTTTGTGCTCGCCGAACACCTCGCCCGGCTCCAGTTCGAACATGTGGTTGCTGCCGACTTCCAGGCCAGCCAGACGCGCTTCGAGCGCCGGTGCCAGTTCGCCGGTGCCCAGCTTCAGGGTGGCCGGCGTCGATTCGAAGGTGCTGATCAGCACCTGACCGCCCTCCGGAAGCGCGACGCGGAAGTGCAGCGTGACCAGGCTGTCGGCCTTGACGGTGTCGTTCATGCTTGTTTCTCCGTGCGGGCGAAGCGGGCCGACAGACCGAACTGGTCCGCCAGCATCAGCACCACACCTGCTGTGATGGCCGAATCGGCCACGTTGAACGCCGGAAAGCCGCGGCTCCCGGCATGAAAATACAGGAAGTCGACGACGGCGCCGAGCACGACGCGATCGATCAGATTGCCGATGGCCCCGCCCAGTATCAGCGCCAGGCCCAGCGGCAACACGACTTCTGCGACATGCTTGCGCATCAGCATGACCAGCCACACCGACACCGTGGACGTCAGCACGATGAAGAACCAGCGCTGCCAGCCGTCGTGATCGGCCAGGAAACTGAAGGCGGCACCGGGGTTATAGACCAGCACCAGGTCGAAGAACCAGGTCACCGACCAGCTCTGGCCGTAGCTCAGCCACTGCGTGATCAGGTATTTGGTGAGCTGGTCCACCCCGACCACGAAGGTGGACAGGGCGAGCCAGCCGGCAAGGCGTGCGTTCATCAGATTCAGGCGTGTTCGCGGGCTTCGCCCGCACCGTGCAGATTGGCATCGCAACGGCCGCACAGTTCCGGATGTTCCGGATTGCTGCCCACATCCGCGCGGTAATGCCAGCAGCGGGCGCACTTCGCGTGCGCGCTCGGTCGCGCGGTCACGCCCTGCTCCGCTTCGCTGTCCGCCTTCAGCAGCGAGACAGCCGAGGTGATCAGCACGAAACGCAGGTCGTCGCCCAGTGCGGCCAGATCGTCATGCAGGTCACCGGCGGCACGCACCTCGACCTCGGCCTGCAGCGAAGAACCGATGCCGCCTTCCGAGCGCAGCGTCTCCAGCACGCGGGCCGATTCGGCGCGCAGTGCCCGGATACGCGTCCAGCGCGCCATCAGGGCCGCCTCGTCCGCCTGTTCCGGCAGCACGTGCCAGGTGGTGAGCATGACGCTGTCGGCCGCCTTGTCGCCGAGCACGGTCCAGATTTCCTCGGCGGTGAAGGCCAGCACAGGCGCCATCAGGCGCACCAGGGTCTGGGTGATGTGCCACAGCGCCGACTGTGCCGAACGGCGGGCGTGCGAGCCGGGCGCGGTGGTGTACAGGCGGTCCTTCAGCACGTCGAGGTAGAACGCACCGAGGTCCTCGGACGCGAAGTGCTGCAGCGCCTGCACGACGCGGTGGAATTCGTAGCGCTCGTAATCGGCGGTCACGCGCGCCTGCAGGTCGCGCGTCAGCGCCAGCGCGTAACGGTCGATGGTGAGCCACTGGTCGGCCGGCAGCATGTCGGCCTGCGCGTCGAAATCGGCGATGTTGGCGAGCAGGAAGCGCACCGTGTTGCGCAGCCGGCGGTAGGTTTCGACCACGCGGTCGAGAATTTCCTTGGAGATCGACAGTTCGCCCGAATAGTCGGTCGAAGCCAGCCACAGACGCAGGATTTCGATGCCCAGCTTGTTGCCGACTTCCTGCGGCTCGATGCCATTGCCGAGCGACTTCGACATCTTGCGGCCCTGCGCGTCGACCGTGAAGCCGTGCGTCAGCAGCGCGCGGTACGGCGCCTGGCCGTCGATCGCGCAGCCGGTCAGCAGCGAGGAATGGAACCAGCCGCGATGCTGGTCCGATCCTTCGAGGTAGAGGTCGGCCACCGGACCGCTGTCGGTGCGCGCCAGATCGGCGTGCGAGCCGCGCAGCACGTGCCAGTGGGTGGCGCCGGAATCGAACCACACGTCCAGCGTATCGCTGATCTTCTCGTACTGCGCCGCGTCCGCACCCAGCAGTTCGGCCGCATCCAGATTGAACCAGGCGTCGATGCCTTCGGCGTCCACGCGCTGCGCCACCGCTTCCATCAGTTCGACCGTACGCGGGTGCAGCTCGCCGCTTTCGCGGTGGATGAAGAACGGGATGGGCACGCCCCAGTTGCGCTGACGCGAAATGCACCAGTCCGGCCGGTTGGCGATCATCGCGGCGAGCCGCGCCTTGCCCCAGTCCGGATAGAAGGCGGTGCTGTCGATCGCCGCCAGCGCCGATTCGCGCAGGCTCGCGCCGCCTTCCGGCTTCAGGTCCATGCCGACGAACCACTGCGCGGTGGCGCGGTAGATCAGCGGCGTCTTGTGGCGCCAGCAGTGCATGTAGCTGTGCTGGATCTTCTCGTGCGAGAACAGCGCGCCGACCTCGGCCAGCTTGTCCACGATGACCGGATTCGCCTTCCAGATGTGCAGGCCGCCGAAGAAGAGCAGCGATTCGGCGTACACGCCGTTGCTCTGCACCGGGTTCAGCACGTCGGCCACGGTCAGGCCGTTCTTCATGCAGGAGTTGAAGTCATCCACTCCGTAGGCCGGGGCGCAATGCACGATGCCGGTACCGGCGTCGAGGCCCACGTAGTCGGCCAGGAAGACCGGCGACTCGCGCTCGTACAGCGGGTGATGGAAGGCGATGCGCTCAAGCTTGTCGCCGGTGGCGGTGGCGAGCACCCGGCCCTCGCGGCCGAAGCGCTTCAGGCTCTGTTCGACCAGCGCCTCGGCCAGCACCAGACAGCCAGCGTCGGTCTGCACCAGCGCGTACACATGCTCCGGGTGCATGTTCAGCGCCTGGTTGGCCGGAATGGTCCACGGCGTGGTGGTCCAGATCACCGCATGCACGCTGCCCGCGGGCAGTTCGGCCAGGCCAAAGGCGGCCGCCAGCCGGCCGCGCTCGCGCTCGCTGACCGGGAAACCGACGTCGACCGCCGGGCTGCCCTTGTCCTGGTATTCGACCTCGGCTTCGGCCAGCGCCGAACCGCAGTCGAAACACCAGTTCACCGGCTTCAGGCCGCGATACACCCAGCCCTTCTTCACCATTTCGGCCAGCGCGCGGATTTCGCCCGCCTCGTTGCCGAAGTCCATCGTGCGGTAGGGGCGGTCCCAGTCGGCCAGCACGCCGAGCCGGATGAAGCCCTTCTTCTGTATCTCGACCTGCTCACCGGCGAAGGCGCGGCACAGCTTGCGCACTTCGGACGCCGGCAGGTTCTTGCCGTGCTTCTTCTCGATCTGGTGTTCGATCGGCAGGCCGTGGCAGTCCCAGCCGGGCACATAGGGCGCGTCGAAACCGGCCAGCGTCTTCGAGCGGACGATGATGTCCTTCAGGATCTTGTTCACCGCGTGGCCGAGGTGGATGTCGCCGTTCGCATACGGCGGGCCGTCGTGCAGCACGAACTTCGGACGGCCGGCAGCCTTCTCGCGGATGCGTCTGTAGAGCTGGGTCTGCTGCCACTGCTGAACCCAGCCGGGTTCGCGCTTGGGCAGGTCGCCACGCATCGGGAAGGCGGTGTCGGGCAGGTTCAGCGTCGTGCGGTAATCAGCCATCTTGATCAGCCAGGTTCAGTCTTCGGAAATCGGGTTTTCGGCGAACCACCTGCGTGTATTCGCCACGTCCTGCGCGATCGCCTCGCGCAGCGCCTCCAGGCCTTCGTAACGTGCCTCGTCGCGCAGCTTGTGACAGAAGCGCACGGACACGTGCTGGTCGTACAGGTCGACCTTGCGGTCCAGCACATAGACTTCGCAGGTCGGGCGCAATCCATCGGCAATGGTCGGGCGCACACCCACACTGGCAGCGCCTGGCGCATTCACCAGCCCGCCGCCGGTGACGGCTGCCGCATAGATGCCGGACAGCGGCAGCGAACGGCGCTTCAGCTGGATATTGGCGGTCGGAAAGCCCAGCTGGCGGCCGATCTTCTGACCATGTTCGACGCGGCCGCTGATCGCGTAGGGGCGCCCGAGCAGGCGTTCGGCGCGTGCCAGATCGCCCTGCTCCAGCGCTTCGCGCACCGCCGAACTGGAGGCGCGTTCGCCGCCGATCTCGACGGTATCCATGCTGGCGACCGAGAAGCCGTGCAGTGCGCCAGCCGCGCGCAATCGTTCGAAATCGCCCTCGCGACCGCGGCCGAAGCGGAAATCATCACCGATGATGAGGTGACGCACGGCCAGTCCGCGCACCAGCAGTTCGTCGATGAAGGCCTGTGCGCCGAGCGCCGCGAAGCGCGCGTCGAAGCGGCACACATAGACGCGGTCGACGCTTGCCGCCCGGAACAGCTCCAGCTTTTCGCGCAGGCTGGTCAGGCGCATGGGCCGCGGCTCGTGCATGAAGAATTCGCGCGGGTGCGGCTCGAAGGTCATCACCGCTGCCGGCACGCAGAGCGCGCGCGCTTTCGCGGACAGTTGCGCGAGCAATGTCTGGTGGCCGAGGTGCACGCCATCGAAATTGCCGATGGTCAGCGCGACCGGAGTGTCTGCGACGGACGGGATTGCGCGGAAGACCTGCACGAAAAGAGGGATGCGCGTGAAAAACGCGCAAGTATACCTGTGCACGTCGTGGTGCCGGGAGTGGGACTCGAACCCACACACCTTGCGGCGGCGGATTTTGAATCCGCTGCGTCTACCGATTCCGCCATCCCGGCAGGGAAGAGCGCCGGATTATGCGGGCGACCGACCCCGTCCGGCAAGTCGCCGGGCGTTACAATGCGCGGCTTTTCGCGCCTTTCCGCTCCGTCCGACGCCGTGCTCACGCTTTCCGACTTCGATTACCACCTGCCCGACGAACTGATCGCGCAGGCGCCCCTGCCCGAACGCAGCGCCAGCCGCCTGCTGGTGGTCGGCCGCGAGGCGCCGACCGACGCCACCATCCGCGATCTGCCACAGTGGCTGGATCCGGGCGATCTGCTGGTGTTCAACGACACGCGTGTGATGCATGCCCGTCTTTACGGCCAGAAGGACAGCGGCGGTCAGGTCGAGGTCCTGATCGAACGGCTGACCGGCGAACACGAGGCGCTGGCCCAAGTGCGCGCCAGCAAGACGCCCAGGCCCGGCAGCCGCCTGCGCATGGAGAACGCTTTCGATCTGGAGGTGCTGGGGCGCGAGGGCGAGTTCTTCGTGCTGCGCGGCCGGGACGACGCACCGCTGCTCGACCTGCTGGAGCGCCACGGCCGCCTGCCGCTGCCCCCCTATATCGACCGCGCGGCGGTGGACGCCGACGAGGAGCGCTATCAGACCGTGTTCGCGCGGGAAACCGGCTCGGTCGCCGCGCCGACCGCCGGCCTGCATTTCGACGAAGCGCTGCTGGCCGCTGTCGCCGCGCGCGGCGTGCGCACCGCGCGGGTGACGCTGCACGTGGGCGCCGGCACCTTCCAGCCGGTGCGCGTCGAAAACCTGGCCGAACACCGGATGCACAGCGAACGCTTCCAGCTGTCGGCCGACACCGCGCAGGCCATCGCCGACACCCGGGCCGCCGGTCGCCGCGTGATCGCCGTCGGCACCACCAGCCTGCGCTGCCTTGAATCGGCGGCGGCCGCCTGTGGCGACGGTCCGCTGACCGCCTGCAGCGGCGATACCCGGCTGTTCATCACGCCCGGCTACGACTTCCGCGTGATCGACGGCCTGCTTACCAATTTCCACCTGCCGAAATCGACGCTGCTGATGCTGGTGTCGGCACTGGCCGGCCGGCGCCGCATCTTTGCTGCCTACGCGCACGCGGTGGCGCAGCGCTACCGCTTTTTCAGCTACGGCGACGCCATGTTCATTCCGGCGCGCATGAAGGATTCCGATGAAGTTTGAACTGCTCGCCTCTGACGGCCTCGCCCGCCGCGGCCGCGTCACGCTGGCGCACGGCACGGTCGAGACACCGGTGTTCATGCCGGTCGGCACCTACGGCACAGTCAAGGGCATGGACCCGGCCGAACTGAAGGACATGGGCGCGCGCATCGTGCTCGGCAATACCTTCCACCTGTGGCTGCGACCGGGTACCGACATCATCCGCAAGCACGGCGGCCTGCATCGCTTCATGGGCTGGGACCGACCCATCCTGACCGACTCCGGCGGTTTCCAGGTGTTTTCGCTCGGCGCGCTGCGCAAGATCACCGAAGAAGGCGTGCGTTTCGCCAGCCCGATCAATGGCGACAAGCTCATGCTGACGCCGGAAGAGTCGATGCGCATCCAGCACGACCTGAATTCCGACGTGGTGATGATTTTCGACGAGTGCACGCCCTACCCGGCCGATCACGCGACCGCGGCCGAGTCGATGCGGCTCAGCCTGCGCTGGGCACAGCGATCGCGCGACGAACACGACAAGCTGGGCAACACGAATGCGCTGTTCGCCATCGTGCAGGGCGGCATGCACGAAGACCTGCGCGACGAGTCACTCGCCGGGCTGAGGGACATCGGCTTCGACGGCTACGCCATTGGCGGTCTGTCGGTCGGCGAACCGAAGGAGGACATGCAGCGCATCCTCGCGCACACGGCGCCGCGCCTGCCGCAGGACGCGCCGCACTATCTGATGGGTGTCGGCACGCCCGAGGACATCGTGCATGCGATCGGCTACGGCATCGACATGTTCGACTGCGTCATGCCGACCCGCAACGCGCGCAACGGCTGGCTGTTCACCCGCTACGGCGACATCAAGCTGAAGAACGCGCGTTACAAGGACGACACCGCGCCGCTCGACGCCTCCTGCGACTGCCACACCTGTACGCACTACACGCGTGCCTACCTGCACCACCTGCACCGCTGCAACGAAATGCTGGGCGCGCGGCTGAACACGCTGCACAACCTGCACTTCTATCAGCAGTTCACGCGCGAGGCGCGCGAAGCGATCGAAGCCGGCCGCTACGCACAGTGGTCAGAGTCCTTCCTGGCCGACCGCATGCGCGGTGTCTGAGCGGCCCGCTGGCGCAGATATGTGAGCAAATCCTGCCCGCCCGGGCATGTAGGACTCGACTGATATACTCGCGAGCTTTCCAATAAGTCCAACCGGAGACCACCGTGCTCATTTCCCCCGCCTACGCGCAAGCCGCCGGCGCCGCCGATCCCACCGGCGGCATCATGGGCCTGCTGCCCATCATCCTGATGTTCGTCGTGCTGTGGTTCCTGATGATCCGCCCGCAGATGAAGCGCGCCAAGGAACACAAGGCCATGGTAGAAGCGCTGGCCAAGGGCGACGAGGTCGTCACCCAGGGTGGCGTAGCCGGCCGCATCATCAAGGTCAGCGACAACTTCATCACCGTCGAACTGGCACCGAACGTCGAAGTCGCCGTACAGCGCCAGGCTGTATCGACCGTGCTGCCCAAGGGCACGCTGAAGGCGCTGTAAGCCATTCCGGCCCGGCCGGCGGCGAGCGCCGCCGGCATTTCCTCTCCTGATTCCCGCCTCGCAATGAACCGCTACCCGCTCTGGAAAAACGCGCTGGTGATCGTCGCGCTGCTGCTCGGGCTGATCTACACGCTGCCCAACTTCTACGGCGAAGCCCCGGCCGTGCAGGTGTCGACGGCGCGCACCGGCGTCACCATCGACGCTGAACTGATGTCGCAGGTCGAGAACACGCTCAAGCAGGCGTCCATCGCCCACACCGGCCTGACGCTGGACAACAGCGGCGTGCGCGTGCGCCTGGCCGATACCGACACCCAGCTGAAGACGCGTGACGTGCTCGAAAAGGCACTGAACCCCGACGCCAATGACGCCCGCTACGTCGTGGCGCTGAACCTGCTGTCGAAATCGCCGACCTGGCTGCGCTCCTTCGGCGCCCTGCCGATGTACCTCGGCCTCGATCTGCGCGGCGGCGTGCACTTCCTGCTCCAGGTCGACATGAAGGGCGCGATCACCAAGCGCGTCGATTCGATGGCCTCGGACCTGCGCACCCAGCTGCGCGAGAAGAACATCCGCCACGGCGGCATCAATCGCGAAGGCGATACCCTCGCGCTGCGTTTCCGCGACGCCGCCGGCCGCGACGCCGCCCGCGGCACCGTCGAGAGCGTGCTGCCCGACATGGCCTGGACGGCCAGCGAATCCGGCGCCGACTTCGTGCTGACCGGCCGCATGAAGGAAATCGCCGAGAAGGACATCCGCGAGTCGGCGATCAAGCAGAACATCCTGACGCTGCAGAAGCGCGTGAACGAACTGGGCGTAGCCGAGCCCATCATCCAGCAGCAGGGTGCGGACCGTATCGTCGTCCAGCTGCCCGGCGTGCAGGACGTGGCCAAGGCCAAGGACCTGATCGGTCGCACCGCAACGCTGGAAGTGCGTCTGGTCGATCAGGAAGCCATGCTCAGCGGCAACATGGACGGCCTCGAAGTGTACCCGGAACGCTCGCGCAACGGCCTGGTCACCCAAGTGCCGGTGAAAAAGCAGGTCATTCTGACCGGCGAGCGCTTCGAGACGGCACAGGCCTCCTTCGACGACGCCAACCGGCCGGCTGTCGCGGTGAAGCTAGATTCGACCGGTGGCCGCATCATGCGCGCGGTCACCCGCGAGAACCTGAAGAAGATGATGGCCATCCTGCTGTTCGAAAAGGGCCGCGGTGAGGCGATCTCGGTTGCCACCATCCAGGGCGAGTTCGGTGACCGCTTCCAGATCACCGGTCAGTTCAGCCCACAGGAGACCAACACGCTGGCCATCCTGATCCGCTCCGGCGCGCTGGCGGCACCGATGGACATCATCGAGGAACGCGTGATCGGCCCCTCGCTCGGCGCCGAGAACATCGAGAAGGGCTTCAACTCGACGATGTGGGGTTTCGTCGCCATCGCCGTGTTCATGATCGTCTACTACATGGTGTTCGGCTTCATCTCGTCCGCCGCGCTGGCCGCCAACCTGCTGTTCCTGATCGCGCTGCTGTCGCTGCTGCAGGCCACGCTGACGCTGCCCGGCATCGCCGCCATCGCGCTGACGCTGGGCATGGCCATCGACGCCAACGTGCTGATCAACGAACGCATCCGCGAGGAACTGCGTAACGGCGTCAGCCCGCAGGCGGCGATCACCGCGGGCTACGAGCGTGCCTGGGCGACCATTCTCGACTCCAACGTCACGACGATGATCGCCGGCCTCGCACTGCTCATCTTCGGTTCGGGCCCGGTACGCGGCTTCGCCGTCGTGCATTGCTTGGGCATCCTGACCTCGATGTTCAGTGCCGTAGTCGTGTCGCGCGCACTGGTGAACATGGTCTATGGCCGTGCCCGCAAACTCGAGAAACTGTCGATCGGCACCGTCTGGAAACCGGGCGCAGGCGCCTGAACCGCATACAAGGAAAGCTGAACAGCCATGGAATTCTTCCGTATCCGGCGCGACATCCCCTTCATGCGCCACGCGCTGGTGTTCAATGTCATTTCGCTGGTGACCTTTCTGCTCGCGGTGTTCTTCCTCGCCACGCGCGGCCTGCACCTGTCAGTGGAATTCACCGGCGGCACACTGATGGAAGTCGCCTACAGCGAGTCGGCCGATCTGAACGCGGTACGCAAGTCGCTGACAGACAGCGGCTTCAGCGACCCGCAGGTGCAGAACTTCGGCACCGCACGCGACGTTCTGATCCGCCTGCCGCTGGTCAAGGACAGCGATTCGGCCAAGGTGAGCCAGCAGGTGATGTCCACGCTGTCGGCCGGCAACGGCCCGAAGCCCGAACTGCGCCGCGTCGAGTATGTCGGTCCGCAGGTCGGCAAGGAACTGGCCGCCGACGGCTCGCTGGCACTGATGCTGGTGATCATCGGCATCATGATCTACCTGGCGATGCGCTTCGAATGGCGCTTCGCGGTATCGGCCATCATCGCCAACCTGCACGACGTGGTCATCATTCTCGGCTTCTTCGCCGCCTTCCAGTGGGAGTTCTCGCTGCCGGTTCTGGCGGCGGTGCTGGCCGTGCTGGGCTATTCGGTGAACGAATCGGTGGTGGTGTTCGACCGCGTGCGCGAAGTGTTCCGCAACGCTCGCAAGCGCACGATGAGCGTGCCGCAGGTGCTGGACCACGCGATCACCAGTACGATTTCACGCACCATAATTACTCACGGTTCGACGCAGATGATGGTGCTGTCGATGCTGCTGTTCGGCGGCGAGGCGCTGCACTACTTCGCCGTCGCACTGACCATCGGCATCTGCTTCGGCATCTACTCGTCGGTGCTGGTCGCCTGCCCGCTGGTCATGTGGCTGGGCGTCAAGCGCGAGCAGCTGGCCAAACCGGTCAAGCAGAAACAGGAAGCGGTGGTCTGAGCAGACGCTGCACCAAAAAAGAAACCCGGCCGCGGCCGGGTTTCTTTTTGTCTGTCCGCTGCGATCAGGGCTGGGCGAACACCTGCTTCACGCGCAGGGTCTGGCCGTTCTCGATCAGCGCGATCAGGCGGTCGATATTCGGGTGCTTGCCCGGGTTGGCCTGCGCATCGACCGTATGCTCGGCGTAGATGTCCAGTCCCTGCTTCGCCGCATCCGGCGTGATGGCACCGTGCAGCTGCGCGAGGTGGTTGTAGACCGCCAGCGAGCCGGCCTGACCCGGCTTGTTCTCGATGGTGGCGACCACTTCACCGGCCGCGTCCAGAAGCTGCAGCGCCGACAGGTGCGACACGCCGGGCAGCGTCTTCAGGGTTTCCGCAAAACTCATCTTCGTTCCTCCACAACCGATCAGATGGCGCGGGCCAGACGGGCCGCGTCGCCGATATAGCTGGCCGGCGTCATCGCCAGCAGACGGTCGCGCTCGGCCTGGGGCAGGTCGAGCTTGGCGATGAAGGCCTGCAGGCCTTCGCGCGTGATACCGCGGCCGCGCGTCAGTTCCTTCAGCTGTTCGTACGGATTGGGGATGCCGTAGCGGCGCATGACGGTCTGCACCGGCTCGGCCAGCACTTCCCAGCAGGCGTCGAGGTCGGCTGCCAGTGCGGCCGGTTCGGCCAGCAGCTTGCCCAGACCGCGCGAAAGCGAATCCAGCGCCAGCACGCTGTAGCCGAAAGCCACGCCCATATTGCGCAGCACCGTCGAGTCGGTCAGGTCACGCTGCATGCGCGACACCGGCAGCTTTTCCGACAGATGGCGCAGCACCGCGTTGGCCAGACCCAGATTGCCTTCCGCGTTCTCGAAATCGATCGGGTTCACCTTGTGCGGCATGGTCGAGCTGCCGATCTCGCCCGCCTTCAGTTTCTGCTTGAAGTAGCCGAGCGAGATGTACATCCAGAAATCGCGCGCCGCATCGAGCAGGATGGTGTTGGCGCGACCCATGGCGTCGAACAGCTCGGCCATTGCGTCGTGCGGCTCGATCTGGATCGTGTAGGGGTTGAATTCGAGGCCGAAGGACTCGATGAATTCCCGGTTGAACTGGGGCCAGTCGAGCTCGGGGTAGGCGGACAGGTGGGCGTTGTAATTGCCGACCGCGCCATTGAACTTGGCCGTCAGGCTGACCGCGGCAATGCGCGCGCGGGCACGCATCAGACGTGCAGCGATATTGGCCATTTCCTTGCCCAGCGTGGTCGGGCTGGCCGGCTGACCATGTGTGCGCGACAGCATCGGAACATCGGCCAGTTCGTGCGCCATGCCGCGCAGGCGCTCGATCACGGCGTCGAGTG
>JAVEVQ010000166.1:0-3022 GCA_034004945.1 Methyloversatilis sp.
GCGCCTCGCACCAGAGCACGGTGCTGGCCGGCGGCCTGCAGACGCTGTGGCGGCCGAACGCGCCGCAGCTCTATGTCGATGTCGACCGCGAGCGCGCGAAGTCGCTGGGCATTCCGCTGAACGACGCGTTCACCACGCTGGCCGGCACGCTGGGCACCTTCTACGTGAACGACTTCAACAAGTTCGGTCGCGTCTGGCAGGTGCTGATGTCGGCGGAGAGCCAGTACCGCCGCACGCCGGAGGACATCGGCCGCCTGTACGTGAAGAACACGGCCGGCGACATGGTGCCGGTGTCGGCCTTCGCCAAGGTCGAGTACAGCTCGGGTCCGGACACGGTGGACCGCTACAACAACCTGCCGGCGGTCAAGCTGATGGGTCAGGCCGCGCCCGGCTATTCGTCCGGTCAGGCCATCGCCGAGGTCGAGCGGCTGGTGAAGAATCTGCCGGGCGACATGAGCTACGAATGGACCGGCGCCGCCTTCCAGGAAAAGCGCGTGTCGAGTGCCGCCGCGCTGGCGCTGATCATGGCTGCGGTGATGGTGTTCCTCATCCTCGCCGCCCAGTACGAGAAGTGGTCGCTGCCGTTCTCGGTGCTGCTGGCCATGCCCTTCGGCATCTTCGGTGCGCTGGCGGCGGTGTGGCTGCGCGGCATGACCAACGACGTGTATTTCCAGATCGGTCTGGTGACGCTGCTCGGCCTGTCGGCCAAGAACGCCATCCTGATCGTCGAGTACGCGGTGCTGAAGCATCAGGAAGGCTATCCGGTCGCCGCTGCGGCGATCGAGGCGGCGCGTCTGCGTCTGCGCCCCATCGTGATGACCTCGCTCGCCTTCATCCTCGGTGTGCTGCCGCTGGCCATCTCCAGCGGCGCCGGCGCCGGTGCGCGGGTGTCGGTCGGTACCGGCGTCATCGGCGGCATGCTGGCCGCGACCTTCCTCGCCATCTTTTTCGTGCCGCTCTTCTACAAGCTCATCGTCGATCGCCGCCTGGCGACGCCGGAGGACGAGCTGAAGGTGCACAAGCCGGAGACGCCCCATGTCCATGTTCACCATTGATCCGGCGCGCCGCACGCTGCTGTCGGCCGCGCTGGCCGCGGCCCTGCTGTCGGCCTGCGCGCTGAACCCGAAACCGGCGCCCGAGCTCGATCTGCCGGCGGTGACGGCAGCCACGCCGGCCGAGCTCGACCGCTGGTGGGAAAGCTTCCGTGACCCGGTACTCGACGGCCTGATCGCCGAGGCGCTCGAACGCAACGATGACGTCGTGATCGCCGTGCAGCGCGTGCAGTCGTCGCGCGCCGCGCTCGACCTGGTGCGCATCAACCGTCTGCCGGACGCCAGCCTGTCGCTGTCCGGGTCGCGCCAGCAGTACAGCAACGAGCGGCCGATACCGGGCCGCCCGCGTCAGTACAACACGGTGATCGGCGGCGTTTCTGCGTCCTACGAACTGGACCTGTTCGGTCGCCTGTCCGGTCAGCGTGACGTCGCGCGCCAGCAACTGGCGGCCAGCCGCTACGCGCTCGAAGGGCTGCGCGCGTCGGTGACCGCCCAGGTGGCCCGTGCCTATTTCAGTCTGCGTGCACTCGACGCCGACGAGGCGCTGCTGTCGCAGACGCTGGCCACGCGCGAAGCGGCGCTGGCGCTGCGCGAGAAGCAGTTCGCGGGCGGCACCATCAGCCGCTACGACCTGGAGATTTCCCGCTCGGAGCGCGCCAGCGTGGCGGCCGCACTGGCCACCACGCGCAGCAGTCGCGAACAGGCCGAAACCGCGCTGGCCGTGCTGCTCGGCCGTTCGCCGCGTGAACTGGTGGAGCGCATTCCTGACCGCGGTCTGGCGCTGTCGACGCTGGCGGTGCAGCCGGAAATCCCGGCCGGCCTGAGTTCGGACCTGCTGGCGCGACGCGCCGACGTGCGCGCGGCCGAAGCCAATCTGGCGGCGGCCAGCCTGAGCGTCGAAGTGGCGCGCACGCAGTGGTTCCCGACCATCTCGCTGACCGCTGGCCTGGGGGGCGAAAGTGCGGCGCTGGGCAGTCTGCTGTCGTCGTCGGCGCGCACCTGGAACATCGGTGCGGCGATCGCGCAGCCGCTGGTCGGTCTGCTCAGCACGCGCGCCATCGTCGCGCAGTCGGAAGCCGAGCGCGCGCAGATCGCGCAGACCTATCAGCAGGCGGCCCGCCAGGCCTATGCCGACGCGCTGAGTGCGCTGTCCGCCGCACGCGGCGCACGCGAGGCGATGGAAGAGACCGCCACGCTGTTCGATGCCACGGCCAAGGCGCGCGACCTCGCCGAAAAGAACTACGAATCCGGCCGTGCCAGCCGCATCGTGCTGCTCGACGCCGAGCGCGAAAAGCTGTCGGCCGAGCGCCAGCTCATCAGCACCCGTCTCGAGCGCGTCACCGCGCTGGTGAACACCTACCAGGCGCTGGGCGGCGGCTGGACCGGTCGCATCGAGACCGGCGGCGATGACGAAAAGCTGGAGAACGCGCCGACCGCGTCCCGCTGAAGATTTCCTCTCCTCCTCCGAGGACTTTGAGCGCGGGCTTGTCCCGCGCTTTTTTTTTGCGTGTCCGGGCAAGCGAATCCACTGGTGTCCGTGGCTTCACGACACGTCGGCGCTTGACAGTTCCGGCCAGCGATGAAAAGGTCGGGGCAGGCGTTGCTTCGCCTTCCCGGCCGCAGATCCCTGCGCCGACTTCATGCGTGTCCGTCGGTCGTCCACCGGCGGCGCCCGTCGGAAATCTCTTCCGGTAGCGTCCAATGCTTCAGGGCATCGATTTCATTGTCATTGCCGCCTATCTGCTCGTTACCGTCATCGTCGGCATTGCTGTCACGCGTGCTGACCCCGACGCTGACGAACTTTTTCTCGCCGGTCGCAGCCTCGGTCCGCTGGCCATCGGCCTGTCGCTCTTCGCCTCCAACATCTCGTCGACCACCCTGATCGGCCTGCCCGGGGCGGCCTACTCGAACGGAATTGCGGTCGCCAACTACGAGTGGATGGCCGCCCTGGTGCTCGTGTTCACGGCGGT
>JAVEVQ010000017.1:0-60341 GCA_034004945.1 Methyloversatilis sp.
GGTGCTCGCGCAGCGCCTTGATCTGGCGGCCGACCAGCGGCCCGCCGCCGACCGCGCGCACCGCCACCATGCTCACCCGGCCCTTGCCGAACTCGATCACCTGCAGCGCTTCCGGGAAGGCGATCAGCCGCTTCAGGTAGTCGGTGACCTCCTGTTCCGGGCAGATCGAGAAGTCGACGGCGAAGTTGTCGTCGTCGAGCAGCTGCGGGTAGTCGGCGTAGTCGATCGAGCGCAGCCGGGCGATGCGGGTGGGCAGGTTGAACAGCGTCTGCGCGATGCGACAGGCGCACAGATTGGTCTGGTCGGACGCGGTGACCGCGATCAGCAGGTCGGCGTCGTCGGCGCCGGCGTGGCGCATCACCGCCGGACTGGCGCCATTGCCGGCCACCACGCGCAGATCGAGCCGGTCCTGCAGCGCCTGCAGGCGCTGCACGTCGGTATCGACCACGGTGATGTCGTTCGCTTCCGACACCAGGTTTTCCGCCACCGAGGAACCGACCTGTCCGGCTCCGAGAATGATGATCTTCACGCGCCTGCCCGCTGTTGAAAGTCGCGGAAGTGTAGCGTCAAGTGCGGCGGCGCAACATGGGACGTGTCGCTTCCGTCGGTGGCGCCCCGGACGAAGGGACGGCCACGCGGCGGTCGCTCACGCCGCGCGGGTGCCCAGCATGCCTTCGCGCTCGATGAAGGCGATGATGGCGTCGAGGTTGTGGCCGGTCTTCATGTTCGAGAACAGGAAGGGCCGCTCGCCGCGCATCTTCTTCGCGTCTCGCTCCATCACGTCGAGCGAGGCGCCGACCATCGGTGCCAGGTCGATCTTGTTGATGATGAGCAGGTCGGACTTGCAGATGCCGGGCCCGCCCTTGCGCGGAATCTTGTCGCCGGCGGCAACGTCGATCACGTACAGCGTCAGGTCGGACAGTTCGGGCGAGAAGGTGGCCGCCAGATTGTCGCCGCCGGATTCGATCAGGATGATTTCCAGCCCGGAAAAGCGTGCGCTCAGCCGCGCCACCGCCTCGAGGTTGATCGACGCGTCCTCGCGTATCGCCGTGTGCGGGCAGCCGCCGGTTTCGACGCCGATGATGCGCTCCGGCGGCAGCGCCTCGTTGCGCACCAGGAACTGCGCGTCCTCTTCGGTGTAGATGTCGTTGGTCACCGCAGCGATGTTGTAGCGGTCGCGCAGCGCGCGGCACAGCGCCAGCGTCAGCGCCGTCTTGCCGGAGCCCACGGGGCCGCCGATGCCCACACGCAGCGGCGGGCGGGGAGTGGGTGGGGTCATGGTGTCAGCCTTTCATCGAAAATGCGGATCAGGATCGCCGGCTCGGCGGTCGTGCCCGGATTGTGGGAGCGACGCCTCGTCGCGATGCGGCCTCGGTCACGCGCCGGCGCTCGACCCACCTCCGCATCGCGGCGGGGGCGCCGCTCCCACGGGAATCTGCAGCGGCACCTGGCGTGTGGTGTGGCGGTGGTCATGATCTGAACAGCCGTGAATACTGCGTTTCATGCCGGCAGCTGGCGATCGCCAGGCCGGGCGCGAAATTGCTCCAGTCGGCACGCGGCAGCGTCAGCGCCTCCGCCACGCGCGGCGGGATGGTTTCTCCCAGCGTCATCAGCAGGCGCTGGCCCGCGGTCTGGCCCAGCGGCACCGCCTTGATCGCCGCCATCACCTGGTTCTCCGCCCAGGCCCAGGCCCAGGCGGTCAGCGCCGGTTCGACCGGCACCCCAAGGGCCACCGCGGCACCGGACCAGGCGGTCGGGTAGGCGAGGTCGCCGCTGTCCGCGAGGCGTGCGGCGACCTCGCCGCATTCCGGCAGCGCCTTCAGCAGCTGGATGCAGGAATAGCCCATCTGCACCGTCTCGGCGCGCAGTTCGGCCGCTTCGCGGCTGGCCAGGTAGTCGTCGTTCAGTTCGAGTACCGCCGCGACGTCGTCGGCCGCCCAGGCGCGCATCTGCTCGGCCAGCAAGGGCAGTTCGAACGACGCGATGCCCGCGTCGAACACCGCTGCGATCCAGTCGCCGGCGTCTGCCTCGGTCCGGATGGCGCCGCAATCGACCTGCCATTCCAGCCCCTGCGAATAGCTGAAGGCGCCGACCGGCAGCGTCGGGCTGGCCAGATGCAGCAAGCGGACCAGGGCGAGCGGGTTCATGCGCCGCCGCCGAACAGGTGCAGCCTGGCGCCGGTCTCTTCGGCGTGCGCATGCGTGTGGTGCGCCGGGTGGCCGCCGTAGGCGCCGGCCTCCGGCTCGAACGGCGCCTGCGTCTCGCGCACGTCCAGGCCCAGGCCGACCAGCATCTGCGCCAGCACGTGGTCGGCCGCCAGCCGCAGCAGGCCGGGCTGCACCTCGACCGCGACGTGGCGGTTACCGAGGTGGTAGGCGGCGCGCGCGATCAGCAGCGCGTCTGCGCTGCGTGCCTCGATCACCCGCTCCGGCGCCGAGCGCACGGCCACGACGCGCCCGTCCTTGCCGGTCAGCCGATCACCGCCGCGCAGTATCGTGCCGCGCGGCAGGAAGAGCCCGACCTCCTCGCCCGAATCCAGGCGCGTGCGCAGCCGGCACTTGGCGCGCAGTTCGAAGCTCAGCGTCAGCGTATCGGCCGGCACGGCGTCGGCCGGCGCGAAGGTTTCGATCAGCAGCATGTCGTGTGCGGGCGCGGCCCGCCGGTTCAGAACAGGAAATAGCGCTGCGCCATCGGCAGCACCGCGGCCGGTTCGCAGATCAGGGCCTCGCCGTCGGCGCGCACTTCGTAGGTTTCAGGGTCGACGTCGATCTGCGGCTGCCAGCCGTTCAGCACCATGTCGGACTTGCGGATGGCGCGCGTGTTGCGCACCGGTTCGAGCCGCTTGGCGAGACCCAGGTCGCGCACGGCCGGGTTGTTCAGCGCCGCCTGCGACACGAAGGTAAGCGAGGTTTTCAGGCCGCCGGCGTAGCTGCCGAACATCGGCCGGTAGTGCACCGGCTGCGGTGTCGGGATGGACGCGTTCGGGTCGCCCATCGCGGCGGCGGCGATCATGCCGCCCTTGAGTATCAGGCTGGGCTTGACGCCGAAGAAGGCGGGGCGCCACAGCACCAGGTCGGCCAGCTTGCCCGGCTCGACCGAGCCGACGATGTGGCCGATGCCGTGCGTGATCGCCGGGTTGATCGTGTATTTGGCGATGTAGCGGCGCACGCGGAAATTGTCGGCGGCCGGCGAACGTCCTTCGGGGTCACTCAGCGCGCCGCGCTGGATCTTCATCTTGTGCGCCGCCTGCCAGGTGCGGATGATCACCTCGCCGACGCGGCCCATGGCCTGCGAGTCGGACGACATCATCGAGAAGGCGCCGAGGTCGTGCAGGATGTCTTCTGCTGCAATCGTTTCGCGGCGGATCCGGCTTTCGGCGAAGGCGACGTCTTCGGCGATGGCGGCGTCGAGGTGGTGGCACACCATGAGCATGTCGAGGTGCTCGTCGATGGTGTTCACCGTGTACGGCATGGTCGGGTTGGTCGATGACGGCAGCACGTTGGGCAGGCCGGCCGCGCGCAGGATGTCCGGCGCATGACCGCCGCCCGCGCCTTCGGTGTGGAAGGTGTGGATGGTGCGGCCCTTGAAGGCGTCCATCGTCGTTTCGACGAAGCCCGATTCGTTCAGCGTGTCGGTGTGGATGGCGACCTGTACGTCCATCTCTTCGGCCACCGACAGGCAGGTGTCGATCGCCGCCGGCGTGGTGCCCCAGTCCTCGTGCAGCTTGAGGCCGATCACGCCGGCCTCGATCTGTTCGCGCAGCGGCGCCGGCTGCGATGCGTTGCCCTTGCCGAGAAAACCGAGGTTCATCGGAAAGGCGTCGGCCGCGGCCAGCATCGAGTGGATGTGCCACGGGCCCGGCGTGCAGGTGGTGGCGAAGGTGCCGGTGGCCGGGCCAGTGCCGCCGCCCAGCATGGTCGTGACGCCGGACATCAGCGCCTCTTCGATCTGCTGCGGGCAGATGAAGTGGATGTGGCTGTCGATGCCGCCGGCGGTGACGATCATGCCTTCGCCGGCGATGATTTCGGTGCCCGGTCCGATCACGATGGCATTGGGGCCACTGAGGCCGGGCTGGATGTCCGGATTGCCGGCCTTGCCGATGGCGGCGATGAAGCCGTTCTTCAGGCCGATGTCGGCCTTCACGATGCCCCAGTGGTCGACGATGAGGGCATTGGTGATGACGGTGTCCATCACCTCCGCCGCGCAGCGCTGGCTCTGGCCCATGCCGTCGCGGATCACCTTGCCGCCGCCGAACTTCACTTCCTCGCCATAGACGGTGTAGTCGCGCTCGACCTCGATCCACAACTCGGTGTCGGCCAGCCGCACGCGGTCGCCGGTGGTCGGGCCGAACATTTCCGCATAGGCCTGCCGGCTGATGCGCGTGCTCATGCGTCGATCAGTCCTTGAACATGCGACGTGCGGCCTTCGCACGGCGGCGCATCATCAGCCCGCCGAAGCCGCCGATGACCGCCGCGGCGACCAGCAGCGCCACGTGGTCCGGCTCGCTCATCAGGTGCAGCAGCGTACTGCCCATGTCGCCGTGGTGCTCGCCCGGGTGAGCCCAGGCGACGCTGCTCCATGCCAGTGCCAAAGTCATCAGTGCCTGCATCATTGCTGTTCTCCCTGTGTGTCGAGCGGGCCCTGTACCCGTCCTTTGAATCCGAAAACCCTGCGTTCGCCGGCCAGTGCGACCAGCGTCACCGTGCGCATCTGGCCCGGCTCGAAACGCACCGCGGTACCGGCCGCGATGTCGAGGCGGAAGCCGCGCGCCGCGGCGCGGTCGAACAGCAGTGCGTCGTTGGTTTCGGCGAAGTGGTAGTGCGAGCCGACCTGTACCGGCCGGTCGCCGCTGTTGCGCACGTCCAGCGTGACGGTGTCACGGCCGGCGTTCAGTTCGATGTCGCCGTCGGCGACCTGCATCTGTCCTGGAATCATCTGTCCTCCTAGCCCGAACGCGCACCAAAACGGTAATCGCGCCCGGCCTTGGTGCCGTCCGGCATCGTCTCGCCGTCGCTGCGCCGCTCCAGCATCTCGCGCACCAGCAGCAGGCTCACCAGCAGTTCTTCGTCGTCGGCGCGCTCTTCGATGTCGGCCAGCGTACGCGTGCGGTAATCGAGATCGGTGCGCAGGGCGTCGAGGTTCACCGACTCGCCGAGGCTGCGCCGCACGCCCAGCTTGAAGCGCGCGAGGCGGCGCGCCAGTTCCATGTCGTCGTCACTCACGGGCGGCTCTCAGGGAATCGGATGATGGACGGTGACCAGCTTGGTGCCGTCCGGGAAAGTGGCTTCCACCTGTATGTCCGGGATCATGTCCGCCACGCCGTCCATGACGTCGTCACGGCTGAGCAGCGTCGTGCCGTGGCTCATCAGTTCGGCCACGCTGCGGCCATCGCGTGCGCCTTCCATGATGGCGGCGGTGATGTAGGCGACCGCTTCCGGGTAGTTGAGCTTCAGGCCGCGGGCGCGCCGGCGTTCGGCCAGCAGGGCGGCGGTGAAGATGAGCAGCTTGTCCTTCTCGCGCGGTGTCAGTTCCATTTTTCTTCTGTGTGTGCCCGTCAGGTGTTCCAGATGCGCGGCGTCTGCGCCGGTCGCCCGGTCATCGCCGGGCGTATCAGCGCCCACAGATGCACGAACCATGCCCGAGCCGCCTGCGTGCAGTCGCCGCGGTAGCGGGCCAGCAGAACACCGGGCAGGCGGGTGACGCCGCTGTGGCCGGACGGCGCCGGCACCGCCCGGCAGGCGGCGAGCAGCGCGGCGTCGGCGTCGATGCCGGCGGCGACCAGCGTGCCGAATACCGGTGCGCCCGCCAGCCCGGCGGCCGACGCCAGCAGCGGCGCACCGGCAGCCAGCCGCGCCTGTTCCAGCCACAGCGTGCGGCCATCGCGGGTGATGCGGCTGTCCAGCGCCAGTTCGCCGCGCTCGAAGCGCTCGCCGCTGGCGGTGCGGCCCAGGCACCAGAGGTCCATGCCGAGGTAGCGGCCGTCGGTGGCCAGATCGATGCGGTTGCGCGCGCACGCCCGGGCGCCGTCGAACACGATGCCGTCCTGCGGCAGCCATTCGACGACGGCGCCGGCGCCGACGCGCAGATGCAGGTCGGAGCGGGCGAGCGGACCGGCGCTGCGGTACCACTTGCCGGCGCCCGGGGTGGTGATCAGCGCGTGCGTGCCGGGGCCGGCATCGAGCTCGACCTGCAGCGCGTCGCCGCCGGCGATGCCGCCCGGCGGGTGCAGCAGCAGCGTATGGCAGACCGCGTCGCCTTCCGGGTAGAGCGGCTTCTGCACGCGCAGCGGACCGCTGTGTTCGCGTCGCGCCAGCACGGTGCGTCCGTCGACTGCGCGGTAGCCGAGTGCGATGCGGGCCTGCCAGCCGGCGTCGCCGCCGGCATCGGGTGTCGGGGTGTGCATGAGGATGTGTCAAAAATCGCGGCACGGCCGGAACCGGCCACCGCCTTGCCGACACAAAGCACGACGTGTGCCGAACGCCGACGCCAAAGTGATTGCAAGGAGCTTCGATGAGCCGACCGACCCCTGTCTGCAGACTGTGTGCGCCGCTGCTGGCGCTGCTCGCCTTCTGCGCCGTGCCGGCCGCGGCCGCCGACGACACGCCGCCCGGCCTGCTCGAACGCGTACCGGTGGCGGCGCGCACGGTGTTCCAGCTGTACGCGAAGAGCGATCGCGGCACCGCCAGCGGTTCGGCGGTCATGGTCGGCCCTGGCCTGCTGGCGACCAGCTGCCACGTGCTGAACGACGCCACGCAGGCGGTGGTCCTGCAGAGCGGCGATGCGCTGCAGGTGTCGCTGGTCGCCGCCGACTGGCGGCGCGACCTGTGCATCCTGAAGTCGGACGTGATCGACACGCGGGCGGCGCCGCTGATGCCGGCCAGCCAGGTGCGCAAGAACGATGTCGTGTTCAGCCTCGGCTTCACCGCCGGCCGCTTCGCCTACGACCTGGGCGAGGTGCGTCAGCTGTACGCGATGGACGGCAGCCGCGTGCTGCGTGGCAGCGCCGCCTTCGCCGCCGGCGCCTCGGGCGGCGGCCTGTTCGACGCCGAAGGGCGGCTGGTCGGCATCCTCACCTTCTACAAGCTGAGCAGCGACAAGAGCATGTTCTTCGCCATTCCGGCCGACTGGGTGCCGGAGGTGCTGGCGGGCGGCGTGCAGCCGAAGACGGCGGACGCGCGTCCGTTCTGGGCCGACGCCAGCGACGTGAGCCTGCCCTTCCTGCAGGCGGTGCAGTACGAACACGAAGGCCGCTGGGACGCGCTGGCGCAGCACGCGCAGCTGTGGCTGGCACGCGAGCCGGATGCGCCGGAGGCGCGCGATACGCTGGAACAGGCGCTGGCCCGCGCAGGGGGGGCGCCGCGCTGATCAGCGCGGCAGCCGGGCCATGTAGAGGCCGCCGTCCAGCTTCTGCACGATGCCCTGGCTGCCCAGCGGCGCCCAGGTCAGTGCGTGCGCCTTCGCGTCGTAGCCGATGCGCTGCGGCGATGCCGGCGTGCCGGTTACCAGACGTGCGGGAATGTCCTCGGCGCGCGCTTCGTCGCGGATCAGCGCGGCCTGCAGCGCCACCATGCGACCGACCGCCTGCGTGTCGTACAGGCGCAGCAGGTAGTCGCCGTAGTCGCTGGCGGCCAGCGTCAGTAGCAGTCGGCCCGCCGGGTTGTACAGCGCGCGCGACAGGTCGCCGTAATCGGCCGCACCCTGCAGGAAGGTGCGGTTCTGCGCCTGCAGCGCCGCCAGCTGCGCGTCGTGCGGTCCGGACAGCGCGGCGTCGAGCGCTGCCGCGTGCGTCGCCCAGTCGTTCAGTGTCGCGTCGCGCTTGTAGAAGGCGGGCAGCAGCAGCTGTTCGAGCAGCGACGGCGAACTGCCGCCGGCGAATACGGCGTTGGCCCGGCCGCTGCGCACGGCGTCCAGCGTGGCCGCCACCCAGCGCGCTTCCTGGCGGATCGCGCCGCGCAGATCGAGTTCGGCCTCGCTGGCGTCGGCCAGCAGCGGCGCGAGTTGCGGCGCGTCCTTCACCGCGTCCGGCCAGCGGTGCAGCCATTCGCCCAGCACCGTCAGATGCATGCGCAGGTGGCTGGTGCCGACCATTTTCTGGATCAGCGAGGTGTCCGGCGCGGCCAGCAGGCGGCGCAGGAAGCCGGTCTGTGCGGCGAGGATGTCGAGCGCGCGTGCGCTGTCGTCGTTCTCCATCGCCACCGTCGCTTCGGCCAGCCGCAGGCGCAGCAGACCGGCGAGCGGACCGTAGGTGGTGAGCGGGGCGTCCGGGTGCGCCAGCGTCTGTGCCTGGAAGCGCGGCTGCGCGACGATGGCATCCAGCCGGTCGAGCGCGGCGCGGTGCGTGCCGGTCAGTGTGGCGATCTGCGCGGCCTGCGCCAGCCAGCGCTCGACGCAGGCGCCGTTTGCCGGGTCGCACAGCGCCTGCGTGTCGGGCAGCGGCAAGGCGTCGGCCGGCAGTTCGGGGACCTGGTACGGGCCGGCGTCGGCGCGGGCGAAGTGTTCGCGCGCGTGCGCAAGCCGCGCACGGCCGAAGGCCGCGCTGTCGCTGCCGGCCGGCGCGCGCAGACCTTCGAGCAGCAGTGCGCCATTGCCGCTGTCGTCGATGGCAGGCGGCGTGTCGAGCAGCGCCTGCGCCGGTGCACTGCGCGTGGCGTCCGGCAGCAGCCAGGCGATGGCGATCAGCAGCACCAGCAGGGTGACGGCCGCCGCGATGCCGGCGACCAGGGCGCGCAACAGTCGCGATGCGACCGGGCGGTGATGCGGCGTTGACGGCTTCATCCGGTCCGCTCCCTGAAGGTATTCCCGGATTCTATGCCGCGCGGGCGATGCCGCGTCGCGCTCAGTCCTCGAGGCCGAACAGGGCCTGGATCGCGCGCAGCTCTTCGAGCGACTGCATCAGCGCATCGACGCAGACCGGGTCGAGCTTGCCGTCGTCGGCCATGCGGCGCAGTTCGGCCAGTGCGTCCTCGTTGCTCCACGGCTTCTTGTATGGTCGCTGCGAGGTCAGCGCGTCGAAGATGTCGGCAGCGGCGACGATGCGCGCTTCGAGCGGTATCTCCTCGCCGCGCAGGCCGCGCGGGTAACCGCTGCCATCCAGCCACTCGTGGTGGCTGCCCACGATGTTGCGCAGGATGGACATGTACGGTGTCGCGACAAGACCGGCCTCCTGCATCACCTCGTCGATCAGCTGCACGCCCAGTTCGACGTGGCGCTGCATGGTCAGCCGCTCGTCCGGGGTCAGGCGGCCCGGCTTCAGCAGCACGCTGTCCGGAATGCCCACCTTGCCGATGTCGTGGAGCGGCGAAAACAGGTACACGTGCTCGACGAATTCGTCGTCGACGCGGAAGTGCGCGGCGACGCGCTGCGCGATCAGCCGGCTGTAGCTGGACATGCGATCGACGTGGCGACCGGTTTCGATGTCGCGCAGATGAGCGAGTCCGCGCGCCACCTTCACCATGCCCTCGACCGCGTACGACAGGTTGAACACGTTCAGCACCGACAGCCGGCACAACTGCACGTAGATCTGCAGTTCGTCCGGCAGGCGGCCGTCGAAGGCGCCGGGTTTGCGCGAATCGAAGAAGAGGAAGCCGAGCAGCGTTCCCGCCTGGTAGAGCGGCACCGTGTAGCTGCTGCGGTAGCCGTGTGCCAGCAGCCAGAGGGTGTGCTCGCCGTGCGGCAAGGGCAGTTGGGTGAAATCGTGGATGACGCGCGATTCACGCTTGCCGGCCAGTTCGTGCAGCGACGGCACCTGTGCCAGCGGGCGCTCGTACAGCGACAGCGGATCCGCGACGTCGCTGCTGTTCACATAGGTCTTCAGCACTTCGTGCCGTGCGTCGTACAGCGCGATGGCGATGCGGTGCACCTGCGGGTGGTGCTGGCGGACCCGCGCGTGCAGCCAGTGCATCTGGGCGGTCAGTGATCCGCCGCTGTCGTCATCCAGGGTTTCGAATGAAACCGTGTCGTTCATGTCCGTTCTCCGGAATGCGCGGTGGCCGTGGCGCCGCGTTCCCGTTCGTCGTCTGAGTCCGTCACGCGACCTGCTCGCGAGGGCGTGCGCAGCCTACACGTGCGCAGTGGGTGTGTCATGCCGGGTGCGGGTGAAACAATTGTGTCAGCGCGCCGTTCGCGGCAGATGCTCCGGCAGGTCGATGTCGCGCAGAACGCCATCGTCACCGGCTTCGATCAGCAGCACCGGGTGCGTACGCAGCAGGTCGCGTGCGCCGCTGTCACCCGCCAGGGTCGCCAGTGCCGCACCATGCGCCGCGCCGAATCCGACCGGGTGGCCGCGCCGGCCGGCGAAGGCCGCAGCGGCGATGCGCTCGGGCCGGTCGATGGCGGCCGCGACCGCGCGGATGGCATCGGCCGGCAGCCAGGGCATGTCGGCCAGCGCCACCAGCCAGCCGTCGGCAGCGGCGCTGTCGCGCACTGCGTGCGCCAGCGCGCTGCCCATGCCCGCTTCGGCGTCGTGGCTTTCCAGCACGCGACAGCCGGCGTCGCGCAGTTCCGCAGCGAGTGCTTCATGGCCGGGGCGGATCACCGCGATGCTGCCGGGCAGCGCGGCGCACAGCGCGTGCGCCGCGTGCCAGGCGACGCTGCGGCCGCCGGGCAGTGCGGCCAGCAGCTTGCTGCTGTGGCCGCTCGGGTCGAAGCGCCGGCCGTAGCCGGCGGCAAGCAGGATGCCCTGCATCATCGGTCGCTGTGGTGACGACCGGGGTACGGCGTGCCGGCGCGCCGGACCGACGACGGAGGGGGGTGTCGTCTGCCCGGCGGCCGTACGCCGTTCGTGGTCGCGCCCGCGGTGGCGGACGCGAGATTCAGTTCGGACCGAGTGCGCACGACGACAGCGTGTCGGCGGCGATGTCGAGCGCGGCCTTGGCGTCGCGCACGTTGAGCAGGCTGTCGGCGGCGGCACCGTTCTTCATCGCCACCAGTTCGGCGGCGATCGATACCGCGATCTCGGCCGGCGTGCGGCTGCCGATGTACAGACCGGCCGGGCCGCGCAGGCGGTCGATCTGCGCTTCGCTCAGGTCGAATTCCTTCAGCCGTTCGCGGCGCACGTCGTTGTTGCGGCGCGAGCCGAGCGCGGCGACGTAGAAGGCGGGCGACTTCAGCGCCTCCATCAGCGCCAGGTCGTCCAGCTTGGGGTCGTGCGTCAGCGCGATCACCGCGGTGCGCGCGTCGGGCTGCATCGCGATCACCACGTCGTCCGGCATGTCGCGCGTCAGCGTCGTGCCGGGCACCGCCCACTCCTCGCTGTATTCCTCGCGCGGGTCGCATACGGTGACCGCGAAATCGAGCGAACTGGCGATGCGCGCCAGGCTGCCCGACAGCTGGCCGGCGCCGATCAGCAGCAGCCGGTAGCGCGGACCGAACACGCTGATCAGCGTGTGGCCGTCGAAATGCAGCGCCTGGTCGGCGTGGCCGGCGTGCAGCGTCGCCCGCCCGCTGGCCAGGTCGAGGCGGCGGGTCAGCAGTTCGCCGCGCCCCAGGCGTTCCAGCAACTCGTCCAGCGCGTTCGCGTCGGCCAGCGGTTCCAGCACCAGCTGCAGCGTGCCGCCGCAGGGCAGGCCGAAGCGGCGCGCCTCGTCGGCGGTGACGCCGTAGCTGACCGCCTGCGCCTGCGTCGGCAGACCATCGCGGCGCAGCCGGTAGATGAGGTCGTCCTCGATGCAGCCGCCGGACACCGAACCGACGGCGCGGCCGTCGTCGCGCAGCGCCAGCAGCGCGCCGGGCGGGCGCGGCGACGAACCCCAGGTGCGCACCACCGTCGCCAGCATGACGCGGTGGCCCGCACGCAGCCAGTCGCGGGCGCGGGTCAGTACTTCGAGATCAAGGCTTTCCATATGTCATCCCTTCGTGAGGCGGGCGGCACGCCTGCGCGGCCGCCCGCCGGGCGTCGCTCCGGTCAGGCCTGCAGCTGGTCGCCGATCGGCAACGTGTGGATCACCTTGCCGGTGGCGGCGCGCAGCGCGCTTGCCAGCGCCGGGGCCAGCGGCGGCACGCCCGGTTCGCCGACGCCGGTGGGCGCGGCGGCCGACTTCACGATGTGCACTTCGACCTTCGGCATCTCGTTGATGCGCAGCACCGGGTAGTCGTTGAAGTTCGACTGCTCGACCACGCCATCCTTCAGCGTGATCGAGCCGGTCAGCGCGGCGGCGAGCGCGTAGCCGATGCTCCCTTCCATCTGCGCCTTCACCACGTCCGGATTCACGACGATGCCGCAATCGACAGCACAGACCACGCGGTCAACCTTGAAGCTGCCGTCCTGCTGCACCGTCACCTCGACCACTTCGGCGACGAAGCTGTTGAACGACTCATGCACGGCGACGCCGCGGCCGCGCTTCGCACCGTCGGCGGCCGGCGCCAGCGGCTTGTTCCAGCCGGCCTTTTCGGCCGCCAGCTTGAGCACGCCGGCGTGGCGCGGGTGCTTCTTCAGCAGTGCCATGCGGTAGGCCACCGGGTCCTTGCCGGCGTTCAGCGCCAGTTCGTCGATGAACAGTTCGGTCGCGTAGGCGGTATGGGTCGAGCCGACCGAACGCCACCACTGCACCGGCACCTTCACGTCGGCGTTGGTGGTGTGCAGATCCACGTTCAGGTTGGGGATGGCATAGGGCAGCGTCGATGCGCCCTCGACCGAGGTGACATCGACGCCGTCCTTCACCAGCATCGGCTCGAACGGCGAACCGGCGATGATGGACTGGCCGACGATGCGCTGCTGCCAGGCGACCGGCATGCCCTTGGCGTCGAGCGCGGCACGCACGCGGTGCAGGTAGATCGGGCGGTAGAAGCCGCCGCGCATGTCGTCCTCGCGGCTCCACACCAGCTTGACCGGGGCGCGGCCGTTGATCGCCTTGACGATCTGCGCGGTCTCGAGCAGGTAGTCCGACTGCGGGTTGGCGCGGCGACCGAAGCTGCCGCCGGCATACACCATGTTCACCTTGACGCGGTCGGCTTCGATGCCCAGCGCCTTGGCCAGCGCGAACTGGTCGACGGTGTGCAGCTGTTCGCCGTTCCACACCTCGCATTCGCCGTTCTCCAGCTTGATGACGCAGTTCAGCGGTTCCATCGACGCATGCGCCAGATAGGGGAACACGTACTCCGCCTCGATCACCTTGCCGGCCTTGGCCAGCGCCGCCTCGGCGTTGCCGTCGTTGCGTGCGTTCAGGCCCGGCGTCTTGGCGCGTTCGCGGTAGTCGGCGACGATGGCGTCGCTGCTGCCGCGGTAGGCCTGCGACTCGTCCCACTCCACCTTGAGTGCCTCACGGCCCTTCTTCGCGGTCCAGTAGTCGGACGCGAGCACCGCCACACCGTTCGGGATGACGACGACGTCGCTGACGCCCTTGATCGCACGGGCGGCCGTGTCGTCGACCGATTTCACGCGGCCGCCGAAGCGCGGCGGGTGGGCGACCACGGCGACCAGCATGCCCGGCAGCTTCACGTCCTGGGTGAAGGTGGCGCGGCCGGTGGTCTTGGCGACGCTGTCCACGCGCGGTGCGCTGCGACCGATCAGCGTGAAGTCCTTCGGATTCTTCAGCTTCACGTTGGCCGGCACCGGCAGTTGCGCCGCCGCCTCGGCCAGTTCGCCGAAGCCGGCCTTGCGGCCGCTGGCGGCGTGCGCGACGACGCCGTTCTTCACCGTGATCTGCGACGCCGGCACCTTCCATTCCTTCGCCGCGGCGGCGACCAGCATGGCGCGCGCGGTGGCACCGGCGCGGCGCATCTGTTCGTAGGAGTTGGCGATGGCGGTGCTGCCGCCGGTGCCCTGCGCCTTCCAGAACAGGTTGCTGTAGCGCTTGGCGTCGGCCGGTGCGCCCTCGACCGTCACGCGCGACCAGTCGGCGTCCAGCTCCTCGGCCACGAGAGTGGCCAGGCCGGTGTAGACACCCTGGCCCATTTCGAGGTGCTTGGACACCACGGTGACCGTGCCGTCGGTGCCGATGCGCAGGAAGGCGTTCGGCGAGAACTCGCCGTCGACCATCGCGCTGCCGGCGTGACCGGGGCCGCCGATGTCAGCCAGTGAGACGGTCGGCGCGACGATGGCGAGCGCCAGACCGGCGCCGCCCTTGAGGAAGCCGCGGCGGGTGGTCTGGAATGCATTCTCGATGCGGAAGTTCATCTGTGCGCTCCTCAGGCCAGGGACTTGGCGGCTTCGTGGATGGCCGCGCGGATGCGCACATAGGTGGCGCAGCGGCACACGTTGCCGCTCATCGCGGCGTCGATGTCGGCGTCGCTCGGCTTCGGGTTCGAAGCGAGCAGCGCGGTGGCCGACATGATCTGGCCGGACTGGCAGTAGCCGCACTGCACCACGTCCAGCTTCTGCCAGGCGGCCTGCACCGCGGCGCCGACCTTGGCTTCACCGACCGATTCGATGGTGGTGATCTTCTTGCCGGCGACGGCCGACAGCGGCGTCACGCAGGAGCGGGTGGCCTGACCGTCGACATGCACCGTACAGGCGCCGCACATGGCGATGCCGCAGCCGAACTTGGTGCCGGTCATGTTCAGGCCGTCGCGCAGCGCCCACAGCAGCGGGGTGTCGTCGGGCAGGTCGACCGCGACGTCGCGGCCATTCAGGTTGATCGTTGCCATGGTTGAGCCCTCATCGATGGGCGGCTTCGCCGCCCTGGTGGATGAAATCGCGGGCAGGCCCGCGTTGAAAAGGAGTGTTGTCAGGCGCTTTTCAGCTGTCCCGCGATCGGCAGCGTGCGCACGCGCTGGCCGGTGGCGGCGAATACCGCATTCACCAGGGCCGGAATCGCCACCGAGGTGCCGGGTTCGCCGACGCCGCCCGGCGCCTCGGCGCTGGGCACGATATGGACGTCGATCTGCGGCGCTTCGTTCATTCGCATCATGCGCACGTCGTGGAAATTGCTCTGCTGCACGCGGCCGTCGGCCAGCGTGATCTCGTTCCACAGCGCGGCGGTGAGGCCGAACATGATGCCGCCCTCCATCTGCGCCGCGACGCTGAGCGGATTGACCGCGAAGCCGCAGTCGATGACGCAGGTGACGCGGCGCACGCGCACCTCGTTGTCGGCATTCACCTCGACTTCGGCGACCTGGGCGACGCGGCTGCCGAACACGTGCATCAGTGCGATGCCGCGGCCGGCACGCGTACCGGCCGCCGCTTTCAGCGGCGTGCCCCAGCCGGACTTCTGTGCGGCCAGATCGAGTACGGCGCGCGTGCGGGCGTCCTTGATCAGCGTGCGGCGGTAGGCCACCGGGTCCTGTCCGGCGGCGGCGGCCAGTTCGTCGATGAAGCCTTCGACCACGAAGCCGTTGCGGGTCGGACCGACGCCGCGCCAGAAGGCGGTCGGTACCGCCGGCGGTTCGACCTGCTGGTACTCGACCTGCATCGCCGGAATCGCGTAGGGCAGCTCGACCGCCCCGTCCACCGCGTCTGGATCGATGCCGTCCTTGAAGGCGGGCGGGAAGAAGCGCGCCATGATGGATGAACCGGCGATGCGGTGCGTCCACGCCACCGGCATGCCCTTCGCGTTCACCGCGGCACTGATGCGATCGAGATAGGGTGGGCGATACATGTCGTGCTGGATGTCTTCCTCGCGCGTCCACACGACCTTGACCGGGCCGCGCACCTGCTTGCCGATGGCCACCGCCTGGGTAATGAAATCGACCTCCAGCCGGCGGCCGAAACCGCCGCCCAGCAGGTGGTTGTGCACACGCACCTGTTGCGGCTTCAGGCCGGCCGTCTGCGCGGCAGCCGCCTGCGCGATGCCCGGCACCTGGGTGCCGACCCAGATGTCGAGGCCGTCGGCCTTGAGGTCGACCGTACAGTTCATCGGCTCCATCGTCGCGTGCGCCAGCATGGGCTGGCGGTAGAGGGCGTCGATGCGGCGGGTGCCGGTCTTCATCGCGGCTGCGGCGTCGCCGGCCTTGTGCGCAACGGCGCCCGGACCTTCCGACGATTTTTCGAGGTGGGCGAAGATCTGCGCCGTGTCGAGCCTGGCGTGCGCGCCTTCGTTCCAGCGCGGCGTACAGGCGGTCAGACCCTGTTTCGCGGCCCACATGTGGTCGGCGACCACGGCCACCGCGCTGTCCAGCTTCACCAGCTGGCGCACGCCTTTCACCTTCAGCGCGGCCGCTTCGTCGACACCGGCCAGCGTGCCGCCGAACACCGGCGAGGCGGCGACGGTGGCCACCTTCATGCCGGGCAGCGCGACGTCGATGCCGAAGCGCGCGCCGCCATTGACTTTGCCGGCAGCGTCGATGCGGCGCACCGGCTTGCCGACCAGGCGGAAATCCTTCGGGTCCTTCAGCGTCACCGACGTCGGCAGCGGCAGCGTGGCCGCGACATCGACCAGTTCGCCGTAGCCGGCACGGCGGGCGCCGGCCGTGTCGATCACCACGCCGTCACGCGCCACCAGCTTCGAGGCGTCGGTGTTCCATTTCTTCGCTGCGGCCTGGATCAGCAGCATGCGCGCGGTGGCGCCCGCTTCGCGCATCGGCTTCCAGGCGCCGCGGATCGAGGTCGAGCCGCCGGTGATCTGGGCGCCGATGATGGGGTCGGCGTACTTCGGGTCCGGCGGCGCATGCTCCAGCCGCACCGCGTCCAGCGGCACGTCCAGTTCTTCGGCGATCAGCTGCGGAATGGCGGTGTAGGTGCCCTGGCCCATTTCGACCTTGTGCATCACCAGCGTCACCACGCCGTCGCGATCGATGCGGATGAAGGCATTCGGCTCGAAGCGCGCACCTTCCGCTGCCAGTGCGCGGGCGCCGGGCAGGTTCAGTTCGATCAGCAGGCCGCCACCGGCGGCCGCGCCCAGCTTCAGGAAGCTGCGCCGGCTCAGGCCGGCATGCGGGGCGGACATGTTCATGGGGGATATCTCCGTACTGCGGAAGCCTGCGGTCGAATCGGGCGATGCATCGCGGCGAGGCATCGTTGCACTCGTTCGCTCCGGGCACGGCGTGCGCTCGTTTTGCGCACGACACGATACGAAACATAGTCGCTTTGTTTTTTTAGATCGACGGGGTAATCTTTCAAGCCATATGAAGCAGAACTTCAAACTGGAACCGGCCATGCTGCCGGCGCTGAGTGCCTTCGAGTGCGTCGCGCGGCACGCGAGCTTCACCCGCGCGGCGGCCGAACTGGGCGTGTCGGCGTCGGCGCTGTCGCAGAGCGTGCGCACGCTGGAACAGCGGCTGGGCGTGCGCCTGCTCACCCGGACGACGCGCAGCGTGTCGCTGACCGAGGAGGGCGAGCGCTTCTACGACGGTGTGCGCGTCGGGCTGGACGAACTGGGCGCGGCGCTGGACAGCCTTGCGCAGTCGCAGGGCCGGGTGACCGGTACGCTGCGCATCAACATGCCGCGCCCGGCCTACCGGGTGCTGATCGCACCGCACCTGGCCGGATTCGCCGTGCGTCATCCGGACGTGCAGCTGGAACTGGCGCTCGACGACGGTCTGGCCGACATCGTGGCCGAGCGCTTCGACGCCGGCATGCGCCTGAGCGACACGATAGAGGCCGACATGGTGGCGGTGCGCATCGGCGGGCCGAACCGAATGATCACCGTGGCCGCACCGGACTATCTGGCGCAGCGCCCGCCGCCGCAGTCGGTGGATGACCTCGGTCGCCACGAATGCGTGCGCTACCGCTATGCGTCGAGCGGCCGCACCATGCGCTGGATATTCCAGCGCGACGGCCGGCCGCTGGAGGTCGAGGTCGATGGCCGCTACATCGTCAACGATGCCGACGCCGAAATCGATCTGGCGCGGCGCGGTCTGGGCATGGTGCAGACGCTGGATTCGCTGGTCGCCGACGATCTTGCGCAAGGCAGGCTGCGCGCCGTGCTGAGCGACGTCGCCATGCCGATGTCGGCGATACACCTGTATTTCCCGAGCCGGGCGCAGATGCCTGAACGCCTGCGCGCCTTCATCGATTACTTCCAGCAGGCCAACGAGGCGAGCTAACGTGTCCTCACGGCAGGCTATGGCAGTCCGCTAGCGCCCGCGCAGTCTGGGCGTCCGCGCCAGCACCAGATTGGTCACCGTCAGCGCGCCGCCTGCCTTCAGTACGCGCGCGACCTCGTGCAGGCTGGCACCGGTGGTGAGCACGTCGTCGATCACCGCGACATGCAGCCCGGCGACCGCGGTGCGCAGCGCGAAGGCGCCGCGCACGTTGCGCCGGCGCTGCGACCAGGCGAGGTCGCGCTGCGGCGGCGTGTCGTGCAGGCGCTGCAGACCGCAGGCGTCGAAGCGCAGGCCGCCGCGCCGCGCCAGCGCGCGGCCGATCTCGACCGACTGGTTGAAGCCGCGTTCGGCCAGCCGCCGCGGGTGCAGCGGCATCGCCAGCAGCAGGTCGGCCGGCGGCAGGCCCAGCGACTGCAGTGCGTCGGCGAACAGCCCGGCCAGCGGCAGCTGGGCGCGGAACTTCAGCGCGTGGATCAGCCCGTCCGCCGGCTCGGCGTAGGCCCACACAGCCAGCGTCGCGTCGAAGGCCGGCGGGTGCTTCAGGCAGCGGCCGCACACCTGCGCGGTCGGCACCGGCAGCGCGCACACCGGGCAGTGCGCGGCCGGCAGCCGCGGCAGATCGTCATGGCAGCCGGCGCACAGCAGTGCGTTGCCGGCGGGCAGGCCGCACAGCCGGCAGTCCTGCGGCAGCAGCAGGTCGAGCACACGACCGGTCGCGGTACCGATCACGCGCTGCAACATGAAGGGCCTGTTTTCGAAGAAAATGGCGGCTTCGCCGTTCCGGCGCATTCGCGTGCGCCCGTCTTGTACTCATGCACACCCAGGTCATCCATCTGCCGCCGTCCTCCCGTTCGCAAGCGCCCCAGCGCTGGACCACCGAACAGGTCGAGGCGCTGTACGCACTGCCGTTTGCCGATCTGATGTTCCGCGCACAGACGGTACATCGCGAGAACTTCGATGCCAATGCCATCCAGCGGTCGACGCTGCTGTCGATCAAGACCGGCGGCTGTCCGGAAGACTGCGGCTACTGCCCGCAGTCGGTGCGCTACGACACCGGCGTCGCCAGTCAGGACCTGATGCCGATAGACGAGGTGCTCGAAGCGGCCCGTGCCGCGAAGGACGCTGGCGCCACCCGCTTCTGCATGGGCGCGGCGTGGCGCGGCCCGAAGGACCGCGACGTCGAGAAGGTGGCCGAAATGATTTCGGCGGTGAAGGGCCTCGGCCTGCAGACCTGCGCCACGCTGGGTCTGCTGCGCGAGGGCCAGGCCGAGAAGCTGAAGGAAGCCGGCCTCGACTACTACAACCACAACATCGACACCGCGCCCGACTACTACGGCGAGGTGATCGGCACGCGCACGCAGGAAGACCGCTTCGACACGCTGGAAGCGGTGCGCGAAGCCGGCATGAACGTGTGCTGCGGCGGCATCGTCGGCATGGGCGAATCGCGCCGCGCGCGCGCCGGCCTGATCGCCACGCTGGCGTCGATGGACACGCCGCCGGAATCGGTGCCGATCAACAATCTGGTCAAGGTCGAAGGCACGCCGCTGGCCGACACGCCGGATCTCGATCCCTTCGAGTTCGTGCGCACCATCGCCGCCGCCCGCATCACGATGCCCAAGAGCTACGTCCGCCTGTCGGCCGGGCGCGAGCTGATGAGCGACGAAATGCAGGCGATGTGCTTCCTCGCCGGCGCCAATTCGATCTTCTACGGCGACAAGCTGCTCACCACCGGCAACCCGCAGGCCGAGAACGACCGCCGCCTGTTCGAGCGACTGGGTATCCGTTCGACGTGAGCGCCGCTCGGCCGCCCGAAGGCGCTCAGCCCTCCCTCGGGGAGGTGTCGCGCAGCGACAGGAGGGTCGTCTAATGCCGCGGGAGTCGGCAATCACCTCCGTTCCGCCTGATTTCGCGCTCGATGCCCGCGCGGTTGCGCGCGGTTTCGAGCGCGCCGCCGGACGATTCGACAGTGCCGCGGTGCTGCACCGCGAAGTCGCCCGCCGCATGGCCGAGCGGCTCGATCTGGTCACGCTGAAGCCGCAGCGCCTGCTCGATCTGGGCTGTGGCAGCGGCGCCGACCTGCAGCCGCTGCGCGCGCGCTATCCCGACGCGCTGATGACCGGTCTCGACCGCTCGGCGGCGATGCTGGCGCAGGCGGCCGTGCGCACGCCGCGCTGGCGCCGCTGGCTGCCCGGCGTGCTGGGCGGCAGCCAGACCGCGGTGGTGCAGGCCGACATCGCGCGGCTGCCGATCGCGCCGCGCAGCCAGGACATGGTGTGGTCCAACATGGCGTTGCACTGGCTGCCCGATCTGCCGGGCGCGCTGCGCGAGATACAGCGCACGCTGCGCGTCGGCGGCCTGTTCATGTTCTCGATGCTGGGGCCGGACACCTTGCAGGAACTGCGTGCGGCACTGGGCGAGGCCGGTCTGCCGGGGCGGGCGCATCGCTTCATCGACATGCACGACGTCGGCGACATGCTGGTCGAGGCCGGTTTCGCCGAACCGGTGATGGACATGGAGCACATCACGCTCACCTTCGCGTCGCCGGCCGATCTGTATCGCGACCTGGTCGATACCGGCAGTCTGGCCGCGCTGGCCGCGCGCCCGCGCGGGCTGCTGACGCCGCGCGCGCGGCGCAGGCTGGACGCGGCACTGATGCGCCGGCTCGACGACGGCCGTCTGCCGGCAACCATGGAAATCATCTACGGACACGCCTGGCGCGGCGAACCGAAGCAGACCGAGGACGGTCGCGCCATCATCAAGTTCGAGCGCGGAGGCCGCCGATGAACGAGAAGACCGCGGCCCGGCTGGCCGCCAAGAAGCGCACGCTGAAGCCGCGCAATCCGCTGGCCACGGCGGCGCTGCTGCGCAAGGGCGGCGAACACGCGCGTACCGACAAGAAGGCCGGGCGTGCCCGCCAGAAGGCGGCCTGGCTGAAATCACGCGACGAGTGAGTGCGACCGCCGGCACCGCGCGTCTGACGCTGCTCATGTGCGCGGCCGGGGTGCTGGGCATGACCAGCCTCGCAGCCTACCCGTCCTTCCTGACCGAGCTGTCGGCGCTGTGGTCGCTCAGCGGCGCCGAGGCCGGCTTCATCGGCGGTGCCTTCTTCTTCGGCTACATGGTGGCCGTGCCCTTCCTGTCTGGCGCCACCGACCGCGTCGATGCGCGCCTGGTGTTCGTGCTGTCCAATCTGCTGATGGCGCTCGGGATGATCGGCTTCGCCTTCGCCGCCCACGGGCTGTGGAGCGCGGCTTTCTTCCAGGCGCTCAGCGGCGCCGGGCTGGCCGGCTGCTACATGCCCGGCCTGCGCGTGCTCGCCGACCGCGTGCCGCACGACGCCGGTACCCGCCACATCGCCTTCTACACGTCGAGCTTCGGCATCGGCACCAGCGCGGCGCTGCTGCTGGCCGGCGTGCTTGGCCGTCACTTCGGCTGGCACATCGCGGTGGCGCTGATGGCCATCGGTCCGCTGCTGGCGGCCGCGCTGGTCTGGCTGCGCGTCGGTCACGTCGCGCCGCCGGCCGCTCACGAGGCGCGCTGGTTGCCGCGCTTCGGTCCGGTGCTGGCGCATCCGCGCGTACGCAGCCTGGTCAGCGGCTATGCCGTGCACTGCTGGGAACTGTTCGGCCTGCGCTCCTGGCTGGTCGCCTTCATCGCCTTCGGCTGGACGCTGTCGGCGAGCGCGCCCTGGCTTTCGCCGACCGAGGCGGCGGCGCTGGTCATGCTGCTGGGGCAGCCGGCCAGCATACTGGGCAACGAGGCGGCCAGCCGCATTGGTCGCCAGCGCTGGATCGTCTGGATGATGATCGCCTCCGGCCTCATGTGCTGGGTCGCCGGGGCCGCGGCCGGCGGACCGTGGTGGCTGCTGCTCATCCTGCTGTCGCTTTACAACGTGACCGTGATGGCCGATTCGGCCTCGCTGACCGCAGGGCTGGTGCACGCCGCGCCGGTGGCGCAGCGCGGCGCGGCGATGGCGCTGTACTCGCTGGGTGGCTTCGGCGCCGGCTTCGTCGCGCCGCTGGTATTCGGTGCCGCGCTCGATCTCGCTGGCGGTACGTCGGTCCCGCTGGCATGGATGTTCGGCTTTGGCACGCTGGGTGCGGGTTGTCTGCTGTGGGCGATGTTCGGACGCCGGTCGGCGTAGTTCCTTCGGATCATCTCAGCGGGCTTTCGCAGCCACGCGACGGTCATGCTGGCGCTCTAGTCTGATGTCCTTTCGTGTCCAGGGTCCGCATGTCGCGGGTGCTTGGGCTACGCTAGACATCTCGACCGGATTTCCACATGTCATCGAAAAGTGTACGCCCGGCGCTGCCGCGCACCCTCGCTCTCGCGCTTGCCGCCGCCGGTCTGCTCAGCCAGCCGGTACTCGCCGACAGCACGCCGCAAACGCTGCCCTTCCGTCAGGACTGGTCGGACATCGGCCTCGTCGTCAGCAACGACGACTGGTCGGCCGTACCGGGCGTCGCCGGCTACCGCGGTGACGGTCTGACCGGCGCCACCGGTGCCGATCCGCAGACCCTCGTCGCCGACGGTGGCAGCACCCCGATCGACGTCAATGCCAACAAGACCAGTCCGGACAGTTTCACGACCGGCGGCGTGACCGAATTCCATCTGGCCGACCCGGTGCTCGCGCTGACCGGCTCGGGCACCGCCGATGCGCCCTTCCTGCTGCTGTCGCTGGACACCCGCGGCCGCAACGGCATCACCGTGCGTTACGACTTGCGCGACCTCGACGGTTCGACCGACAACGCGGTCCAGCCGGTGGCGCTGCAGTACCGCGTCGGCAACAGCGGCAGCTTCGTCAATGTGCCGGCCGCCTTCGTCTCCGATGCGACCGAAGGTCCGTCGCTGGCCGGCAAGGTGACGCCGGTGTCGGTGACGCTGCCGGCTGCGGCCGACAACCAGCCGCTGCTGCAGTTGCGCATCATCACGACGAATGCGGTCGGCAACGACGAATGGGTGGGCATCGACAACATCGTGGTCGATGGCAGCAACGGCGGCGGCGTGAATCAGCCCATCGTCACCAGTTGCCCGGCGCTCGGCCTGCAGGCGGGCGAGGGCGGCAGCGTGAATGTGTCGGCCAGCGACGCCGACAGCACGGTCAATGCGCTGAGCCTGAACGGCAGCCTGCCGGACGGCATCACGCTCGGCGCGCTGACGCCCGCCGCCGGCGACGGCGCCAGCGCGTCGGCCAGCGTCGCTGTCGCCGCGGGTACCGCCGCCGGCAGCTATGCCATCGGCCTGCGTTTCGCCAATGACGACGCGCAGCATGCCGACTGCACCGTCGACATCACCGTCGCCGGCGCGGGCGCGATCACGCCGATTCCGGCCATCCAGGGCAGCGGCAGCGCCAGCCCGCTGAGCGGGCAGACGGTCACCACCGAAGGCGTGGTGACCGCGGTGTTCCCGGGCCTGTCCGGCTACTACCTGCAGGACGAAGCGGGTGATGGTGACGTCGCCACCTCGGACGGCATCTTCGTCCATGCGCCGGGCAATACAGCCCAGGTCGGTCAGCGACTGCGCCTGAGCGCCGGCGTGACCGAGTTCAATACGGTGACCGAACTGGTGTCGCCGACCGCGGTTCAGGTGTTGGGCAGCGGCGTCAGCGTGCAGCCGACCGACGTCGTGCTGCCGGAAGCGTTCGAAGGCGAGCTGGAGCGCTACGAAGGCATGCTGGTGCGCATCGTGTCGCCGCTCACCGTGTCGCAGAACTACTTCCAGGGGCGCTACGGCCAGGTGACGCTGTCCGCCGACGGGCGTCTGGAAATTCCGACCAACCGCCACGTCGCCGGCAGCGCCGAGGCGCTCGCGCTGCGTGACGCCAATGCACGCCGCCGCATCGTGCTCGACGACGGTTCGACGGCGCAGAATCCGAACCCGATTCCCTTCATCGGCGCCGACGACACGCTGCGCGCCGGCGACACGGTGCAGCTGCTGACCGGCGTGATCGACCACGGCCTGATCACCGCTGCCGGCGACGGGCCGCGCGACTACAAGATCCACCCGACCGTCGCACCGGTATTCGAGCGCACCAACCCGCGCACCGCCGCGCCGGCGCCGGTCGGCGGCAACGTGAAGGTGGCCAGCTTCAACGTGCTGAACTACTTCACCACGGTGGATCAGGCCGGCGCGTCCTGCTTCCCGTCGGGCACGCGCAGCGACTGCCGCGGTGCCGACAGCGCGCTCGAATTCGCGCGCCAGCAGGCCAAGATCGTCGCCGCGCTGCGCGCCATCGATGCCGACGTCGTGGGGCTGATCGAGATCGAGAATAACGGCCAGACGGCGGTGAACAATCTGGTGTCGGCGCTGAACGCGGCCTACGGCGCCAGCGTGTATGCCGCGGTCGGCGCGCCGGTCGGCGGCAGCGGCGGCGACGCCATCCGCCAGGCGATGATCTACAAGCCGGCGCGCGTGTCGACGGTGGGGGCGGCGGTCAGCGACACGGCGGTCATCCACAACCGTCCGCCGCTGGCGCAGACCTTTGCCGCCGTCAATGGCGAGCGCTTCAGCGTCGTCGTCAATCATTTCAAGTCGAAGTCCTGCGGCGACGCGGCCGGTTCCGAGGCCGACCAGGGCGACGGTCAGGGCTGCTGGAACCCGCTGCGCGTAAAGCAGGCCGCCGCGCTGAATGCCTTCGTGCAGCAGCTGAGATCGAACGGCGGCGCGGCCGACGTGCTGGTGATCGGCGATCTGAACGCCTACGCCAAGGAAGACCCGGTCAATGCGCTGGCCGCGGCCGGCATGGTGAATCTGGCCGCCGGCATCGATCTGGCCTACAGCTACACCTTCGACGGCGAGAGCGGCGCGCTCGACCACGCGCTGGCCACGCCCGCGCTGGCGGCCAAGACCAGCGGCGTCGCGCACTGGCACATCAACACCGACGAGCCCTTCGTCATCGACTACAACACCGAGTTCAAGCCGCAGGACCTGTATGCGCCGCACGCCTACCGCTCGTCGGACCACGACCCGGTGGTGATCGGTCTGTCGCTGCAGAAGAGGATTGCCGGCACGGCCGGCCGTGACCGCCTGAACGGCAGCGCCGGTGACGATGTGATCACCGGTGGCGCCGGCGCCGACACGCTGACCGGTGGTGCCGGTGCGGACACCTTCGTCTATCAGTCGATGCGCGACGCGGCCGATGTCATCACCGACTTCGCGCCGGCGCAGGACCAGCTGGATCTGCGCGCGCTGATGACCAGCCTCGGCATCAGCGGCGATCCGCTGCAGTCGGGCCACCTGCGCCTCGTTGCGAACGCTGCAGGCACGCTGGTGCAGATCGACAGCGACGGCTTCGCCGGCGCCGGCGTTCCGCGCACGCTGGTCACGCTGAGCGGCGTACAGCCCGGCCAGCTGAGCGGCCAGAACTTCGCCTACTGAACCCTTCCCCGAATACCTGCAGGAGACACACCATGAAAACCCACGCCCTCGTGCGCAGCCTGATGACGGCCGGCCTCGTGCTGGCGAGCGGCGCTGCCAGCGCCGCCGCCTTCTCGGACGATTTCGAAAGCGGCCTGAACGGCTGGTTCACCGCAGGTGATGTGGCCGACGCCGGTGGCTTCATCGCGCTGACCACGGCCTCGCTGACCGAGGTGGACGACGATCCGCTGCCCGCCGGCGTGTTCAATTTCTCGGGCGTCACCGCGGTCGAGGTTGGCGTCGCCGACGGGCTGGAAAGCCGCATCGGTCTCGCTCCCGGGGCTCTCGATACGGCCGACGGCTTTGCCTACGAAGGGTCGGCGATGTGGCGCGAACTGACGGTGAGCGCCGGCGACACACTGCGCTTCGACTGGCTGTTCGCCACGTCCGAGCCCTATGTCGATCCGCTGCCGGATTACGCCTTCCTGCTGATCGGCGATCAGGTCATCCACATCGCCGGCGAGTCGGACGCGCCGTTTCCGCCGACCACGCCTTTCCGTCGCGAGAGCAACCTGTCGACCTTCGAATACGTGTTCACGCAGTCGGGTGCGGTCCGCCTCGGTTTCGGCATCGTCGATGTCGGCGACTACACGGCGACCAGCGCACTGGCGATCGACAACCTCAGCGTCACGCCGGTACCCGAACCGTCGGGCTGGGCGCTGCTGCTCGGCGGTCTTGGCGTCATCGTCGCCAGCGCCCGCCGTCGCGTCTGAGCTCAGGCGCCGCGCGTCATCCTCCACGCCGCTGCACCGATCACCACCAGCAGTACGGTCGCCCAGCCGAGGCGATCGATGTAGCGGTGCAGCGTCGCTTCCATCTTTTCGCCGCCCCAGGCCATCAGCCCGGCCACCAGGAAGAAGCGCGCGCCGCGACCGATGAAGGAGGCCAGCGTGAAGGGCAGCAGCGCCATCGAGATGGCGCCGGCGGCGATGGTGAACACCTTGTACGGAATCGGTGAGAAGCCGGCGACGAAAATGGCCCAGAAGCCCCAGTCGCCGAACCACTGCTGCGCGGTTTCGTAGCTGGCCCAGTAGCGGCTTTCGCGCAGCCAGGGCTCGATCAGGTCGAAGGCGAAGGCGCCGATCAGGTAACCGAACAGCCCGCCTGCGACCGACGCCAGGGTCGTGATCAGTGCGTAGAACATCGCGCGCCGCGGCGCTGCCATGCTCATCGGCGCCAGCATCACGTCGGGCGGGATCGGAAAGAAGGACGATTCGGCGAAGCTCATCGCGCCGAGAAACCAGGGCGCGCGGCGATGGCGCGCCCACTGCATGGCGCGCGTGTACAGCGGAGAGAAAATGTTCACCCGGACATTCCGTGTAAGGATCGGGCGCCATCATACCGGCGCCCGATGAACGCCCGGCGTGCATCCGCCTCAGGCTCCCTGCGTTTCGAGCGCCCGCCGCATGCGGCGGCCGTGCCACAGGCGCAGCGCGAACAGCGTGGCCAGCACGAGGGCGTAGATGATGGGTTCGGTCAGGTCCTTCTTCACCAGCCACCAGTAATGCGCGACGCCGAGCACGCCGACCGCGTACACCGCGCGATGCAGGCGCTGCCAGCGGCGGCCACCGAGGCGGCGGATCATGCCGTTGGTCGAGGTGATCGCCAGCGGCAGCATGAGCACGAAGGCGGCGAAGCCCAGCGTGACGAAGGGGCGCTTGACGATGTCGGCGACGATGCCCGGCCAGTCGAAGAACTGGTCCAGCCAGACATAGGTGGTGAGGTGCAGGCAGCCGTAGAAGAAGGCGTACAGGCCCAAGGTGCGGCGCAGTCGCACCAGCCAGTGCCAGCCGGTGAGCTGGCGCAGTGGGGTCACCGCCAGCGTGAGCAGCAGCAGGCGCAGCGTCCAGTCACCGGTGGCGCGCGTGATGTACTCGATCGGATTGGCACCCAGCGCGTCGCGCAGACCGCCGGCGACCAGCAGCACCAGTGGCAGCAGGCAGGCCGCCCAGACCGCGCGCCAGATCCAGGCGAACTGCACACGGTCGGGGCTGAAGGCGCGCTCGCGCATCGTCAGAAGTGCTTCTTCAGATCCATGCCGGCGTACAGCGACGCTACCTGCTCTCCGTAGCCGTTGAACATCAGCGTCCTGCGCTTGGTGAATTCACCGATGCGCCGCTCGCGCGCCTGACTCCAGCGCGGGTGATCGACCTCCGGGTTCACGTTCGAGTAGAAGCCGTACTCACGCGGCGCGGCACGGGTCCATGAACTGACCGGCTCCTTGTCGGTGAAGCGGATCTTCACGATCGATTTCGCGCTCTTGAAGCCGTACTTCCACGGCACCACCAAGCGCATCGGCGCGCCGTTCTGGTTCGGCAGCACTTCGCCGTACAGGCCGACCGCGAGCAGGGTCAGCGGGTGCATGGCTTCGTCGATGCGCAGACCCTCGACATAGGGCCAGTCGAGCACGGCGCTGCGCACGCCGGGCATGGTTTTCGGATCGGCCAGCGTGGTGAACTCGACGTATTTCGCACCGCCCAGCGGCTCCACCTGCTTCAGTAACGCCGACAGCGGCAGACCGACCCAGGGCACCACCATGGACCACGCCTCGACGCAGCGCAGCCGGTAGATGCGTTCCTCCAGCGGCGCCAGTTTCAGCACGTCCTCGATCGCCAGCGTCTTCGGCTTCTGCACCATGCCTTCGATGCTCACCGTCCACGGCCGGGTCGGCATGCGGTGCGCGTGACGCGACGGCTCGCTCTTGTCGGTGCCGAATTCGTAGAAGTTGCAGTAGCTGGTGATGTCCTTGTAGTCGTTCAGCTTCTCGTCGGTCGACAGCGGACTTTTCAGCAGCGGGCCGAGCGGCTGGCCACCGTAGCCGGCGGCGCGCGCCTCGCCGGACAGGCCCGCGCCGAGCAGCGCGGCGCCGACACCCAGACCGGCGGCGCGGATGAAGTCGCGGCGGCTGTCGAACAGCGCGCGCGGGGTGATTTCGGACGGCACGACGTCCGTCTGGCGTTTGATCAGCATGGGTACACTCCTGGCTTCATGTCTGTGCAGACCGTGTCAGGTCGCCAGACCTTACCGAAGACCGCAAATGAGCAGAAAGATTTTCGACGCACTGCACGATGCGCTGATGTGCGCCCACCCCGACGACAAATGCGCACAGGTGGCGAGCCTGTGGCGCGACTGGCAGGCCGGCGCCGTGTTCGACCGGGCGGCAGCGCCGCCGCATGCGATCGACGACGCTGGCCGGCCGAACAGGCCCGAACTGGTCGAGCCGTCGGCGCTGCGCTCGCGCCGCATCGGCAGCCGCGAGGGCCACGGCGCGATGATTCACGCCATCTGCCACATCGAATTTACCGCCATCAATCTGGCGCTCGACGCAGCCTGGCGCTTCCGCGATCTGCCGGACGACTATCTGGGCGACTGGCTGCGCGTCGCCGCCGACGAGGCGCGCCACTTCGGTCTGCTGCGCGCCCACTTGCGCACGCTGGGCTACGACTACGGCGATTTTCCGGCACACGCCGGTCTGTGGGACATGGCGCGCCGCACCGCGCACGATGCGCTGGTGCGCATGGCGCTGGTGCCGCGCGTGCTCGAAGCGCGCGGGCTGGACGCCACGCCGCCCATCATGGCCAAGCTGCGCGCGATCGGCGATCGGGCGGCGCTGGACATCCTGGACATCGTGCTGAGCGACGAAATCACCCACGTGGCGATCGGTGACCGCTGGTTCCGCCACCTGTGCGCGCAGCGCGGGCTGGCGCCGGAGCCGACCTTCCTGCATCTGTTCAACGCGTTCGACGCGCCGCGGCTGCAGCCGCCGGTCAACGAAAAAGCCCGCCTGGAGGCGGGCTTTTCCGAGAGCGAGATCGAAACGCTGGCGAATCAGCGCAGGCCGGCCGCGTAGTCGGCCACCGCCTTGATTTCGGCGTCGGTCATCTTCACCGCGATCATGCGCATCATCTTGGCCGGGTCGTTGGCGCGTTCGCCGACGCGGAAGGTCTTCAGCTGCGCTTCGGTGTAGTCGGCGTGCTGACCGGCGATGCGCGGGTACTGCGCCGGCAGGCCGGCGCCGGCCGGGCCGTGACAGCCGGCACAGGCGGGCAGACCCTTGCTCTGGTCGCCGCCGCGCCACAGCTTCTGGCCGAGTTCGATGCTTTCACGCGAGCCCTTGGCTTCGCCACCGCTCGGCTTCTGGCCGGCGTAGTAGGCGGCGAGATTGCGCATGTCCTGGTCGGACAGGCCGGCCACCATGCCGGCCATCACGCCATTGACGCGCTCGGCCGGCTTGCCGTCCTTGGCCTTGAAGTTCACAAGTTGCTTGTACAGGTATTCCGGGTGCTGGCCGGCGAGCTTCGGATTGGCGGGGATGGCGCTGTTGCCATCGGCGCCATGACAGGCCGCACACACCTGGGTGGCGATGGTCTTGCCCGCGGCTGCGTCGGCCTTCGGGGCTGCTTTTTCTTCGGCGGCCAGCGCGCTGGCCGAAACGAGGGTCAGGGACAGGGCGAAACCAAGAGCGTTGAGGTGGCGCATGACTTTCCTTGAGCGGTGATGCCGGGCAAAGGTCCGGGAAAATTTCGGTGATACGCTAAACTCCTCATTTTACCGTGTTTTCCCGGGCGCGCATTGCGCGATTCTGATTTGTCCTCTCTCTTCCGCGGCGCTTCCTTCCATATCTCCGTTGCCAAGCCGTCCGGCCTGCCAGCGCCCATCGGCCCGGAGATCGCTTTCGCCGGGCGTTCGAACGCCGGCAAATCCAGTGCGATCAACACGCTGGTCGGTCACACGCGGCTGGCTTTCGTCAGCAAGACGCCGGGCCGCACCCAGCTGATCAACTACTTCAAGCTGGTCAAGGGCGGCTTCCTGGTCGATCTGCCGGGTTACGGCTTCGCCCAGGTGCCGGTCGAGGTGCGCCGCGCCTGGGCGGGACTGATCGAGCGCTATCTGAAGGAGCGCGAGAGCCTGGTCGGTCTGGTGCTCATCATGGATTCGCGCCACCCGCTGACCGAACTCGACTGGAACATGATCCAGTGGTTCTCGCAGAGCGGGAAGCCGATGCACGTGCTGCTGACCAAGGCCGACAAGCTCACGCGCAGTGCGCAGGCGGCCACGCTGGCCGACGTGCGCCGCCAGTTGTCCGGCATGGGCGATCAGGTGACTGTGCAACTGTTCTCCAGCCTGAAGAAGACCGGGGTGGACGAGGTCGAGCAGGTGGTCGCGCCGTGGCTGAACGCTGCACTGCCGGCGCCCGACACGCCCGCGGTCTGAAAAAAGAAAAAGCCCACGGCTAAAGGGGATGAAGCCGTGGGCTCGAAACGCCTCGCACGCAAGGCACCCGCTCAGGGAGGTGAAGCGGGTGACGGCTCGCACCGTCGCACGCTCTGACCGGGGCCGCTTTTTCAAAGTTCCGTTCGCTTCGTGCGCTAATCGAAGCAGAGGTGGAGCGAGCGGGGGGCTGCCGCGTACTATCATCTGGGCTTCCGTTTTCGCAGGCCCAGACGATGTCCTCTTCCGCCAGTCACTTTCCCTCGACCCGCATGCGCCGCATGCGCCGCGACGACTTCTCGCGCCGCCTGATGCGCGAGAACCGCCTCAGCGCCGATGACCTGATCTATCCGGTGTTCGTGCTCGATGGCCCGAGCCGCAGCGAGGCGGTGGCGTCGATGCCGGGCGTCCATCGCGTCAGCGTCGATCTGCTGCTCGGCGTGGCCGAACAGGCGGTGGCGCTGGGCGTGCCGGCGCTGGCCCTGTTTCCGGTCATCGATGCCGGTCTGAAGACCGACGACGCGGCCGAAGCCTGGAACCCGGAAGGCCTGGTGCCGCGCACCGTGCGTGCGCTGAAGCAGCGCTTTCCCGAGCTGGGCGTGATCACCGACGTCGCGCTCGATCCTTACACCTCGCACGGTCAGGACGGTCTGATCGACGCCTCCGGCTACGTCATGAACGACGAAACGCTGGAGGCGCTGGCGAAACAGGCCCTCTGCCATGCCCAGGCCGGCGCCGACGTGGTGGCGCCGTCCGACATGATGGACGGCCGGGTCGGCCGTATCCGCTTCGAACTGGACGCGCACCGGCTGATCCACACCCGCATCCTCGCCTACTCGGCGAAGTACGCGTCGGCCTTCTACGGTCCCTTCCGCGACGCCGTCGGCTCGGCCGGCAACCTCGGCAAGGGCAACAAGTACACCTACCAGATGGACCCGGCGAACAGCGACGAGGCGATCCGCGAAGTCGCGCTCGACATCGCCGAAGGTGCCGACATGGTGATGGTGAAGCCGGGCATGCCCTATCTGGACATCGTGCGCCGGGTGAAGGCCGAACTGGGGGTGCCGACCTACGCCTATCAGGTCAGCGGCGAGTACGCGATGCTGAAGGCGGCGGTGGCCAACGGCTGGCTGGACGAGCGCGCCACCGCGATGGAAGCGCTGCTCGCCTTCAAGCGCGCCGGCGCCGACGGCATCCTCACCTATTACGCGCTGGACGCGGCGCGCTGGCTCAAAGAAGCCTGAGCGCCCGCCGCAGCTGCAGCGCCGAGCTCAGCCGCAGATCGACGTAGCCGTGATGGGCGGCGTCGCGGCTGATCCACACCGTGCGCATGCCCAGCTGCTTGGCGGTGCGCAGATTGGCCGCCGTGTCCTCGACCATGATGCAGCGCGAGGGCGTCAGCCGGTAGTCGCGCAGCAGGTGCAGGAAGCCCTTCAGCCGCGGCTTCGGCGCATAGCGCGAGTGCTCGATCGCGTGGATGCCGTCGAACAGCGTGCGCATGCCCATCACGTCGAGCACCGCCTCGGCGTAGTGCAGCGGACCGTTGGTGAACACGATCTTGCGGCCGGGCAGGCGGCGCAGCACGTGCAGCAGCGCGCGGTCGAACACGATGCCCGGGCGCAGCGCTTCGACGTCGTGCGTACCGTGCAGGAAGTGTGCGGGGCGGGTGCCGTGATGCCGCATCAGGCCGAGCAGGGTGGCGCCATAGCGGTGCCAGTAGTGTTCGCGCAGGCGGTCGGCCTCGGCGTGCGTCAGCTCCAGCTCGTCCATCAGCCAGGTGGTCATCGCCCGGTTCAGGTGCGGAAAGACGTGCGGGTTGGCGTCATGCAGCGTGTTGTCCAGATCGAAGATCCAGACCGGCTGCCTGCCGGCGTCCAGCGGCCGGACGTGCGTGTGCTCAGTGCCGATTTTGTGCGCCCCTCCGGAGGACGGGCCGGGCGATGCCCGGCCCAGTGGGCGTTTACTTGCTCTTGATCAGCGTGCCGACGCCGTCGTCGGTCAGCACTTCCAGCAGCAGCGCGTTCGGCACGCGGCCGTCGATGATGTGCACGCTCTTGACGCCGCTGCGCGCCGCGTCGAGCGCCGAACCGATCTTCGGCAGCATGCCGCCGGACAGCGTGCCGTCGGCGATCATCGCATCGACGTCGCGCGGCGTGATGCCGGTCAGCAGATTGCCGGCCTTGTCCAGCACGCCCGGCGTGTTGGTGAGCAGGATGAGCTTCTCCGCCTTCAGGATTTCGGCCAGCTTGCCGGCGACCACGTCGGCGTTGATGTTGTAGCTCTCGCCGTCGGGGCCGACGCCGATCGGCGCGATCACCGGGATGAAGTCGCCGCTGTCGAGGAAGTTGATGATGGTCGGATCGATCGACACGATGTCGCCGACCAGGCCGATGTCCAGCATTTCGTCCGGCTTGTCCTTGTTCGGCATCATCAGCTTGGTGGCGCGGATGAATGAGCCGTCCTGACCGGTCAGGCCCACGGCCTTGCCGCCGGCCTGGTTGATCAGGTTCACGATGTCCTTGTTCACATGGCCGCCGAGCACCATTTCGACGATGTCCATCGTTTCTTCGTCGGTGACGCGCATGCCCTGGATGAAGGTGCCCTGCTTGCCGACGCGCTTGAGCAGGTCGTCGATCTGCGGCCCGCCGCCATGCACCACCACCGGGTTCATGCCAACCAGCTTGAGCAGTGTCACGTCGCGTGCGAAGCCCAGCTTGAGCGCCGGGTCGGTCATCGCGTTGCCGCCGTACTTGACGACGATGGTGCGGTCCTGGAAACGGCGGATGTAGGGCAGCGCCTCGGACAGCACCGCGGCCTTGGCGTGCGGCGTGATACCGGAGGTGAGGTCAGAGGTCAGGGGCATTTTCCGGGCTCGAACGAGGTGTGAGGATGAGGCCGGATTCTAGCCGTGCACCGCACAAACAAGAAGCGGACACCGGCAGGGTGTCCGCTTTTGCCGGGGTGCGAACGGCTTACTGGATGGTGAGCTTCTTGGAGGCGGCGACAACCTTCTTCGGCAGCGTCAGTTCCAGTACGCCGTCGGCGAAGCGGGCCTGGGCCTTGCTCTCGTCGATGTCCTGGCCGAGCTGGAAGCTGCGCGACACCTTGCCGTAGTGGCGTTCGGAACGCAGTACGCGCTCGCCTTCCTTGTTCTCCACCGTGCGCTTCTTTTCGGCGCTGATCGACACCACAGAGCCTTCGATGTTCACGTGGATGTCGTCCTTGGCCACGCCCGGGAGGTCGGCGTGCACGGTGTAGGCGTCCTTGTCTTCCTTCACGTCGACCTTGAGCGCCGGTACGTCGGGGTTGCTGGCGAGGTCGACCGGCTGCAGCACGAGGCCGCGGAAGTCCTTGAACAGGTTTTCGAATGGGTCCCAGCGAGTCACTTGATTCATCGTTTCGTCCTTTCCATGTCGGGTGCGGCTATCCGCGTACACCCAAACTAGGGTTGGAAAAAACGGTTTTCAAGAGCGCCCGTTCAGGCGCTTGCGCTGGGTCAACATCCGGATCGCATCGCGATTCGTCCATGAGAACACGGCGTCGAGCGCTTCCCGCCAGGGCAGCCAGCGCCAGTCGCGGTGCTCGTCCGGCGCCAGCCGGATCGGCGTGTCGCGCGGCACGCTGAGGCTGAAGGCGTGCTCGGTATTGTGGGTGATGCCCGGTGGATAGCGGTGGCGCCAGATCGGATAGATCTCGAAGCGGCTGCTGTGATGCCAGCGGTCGAAGGCCGCGGCCGGCGCGATGATGCCGGTCTCCTCCTCGACTTCGCGCTGCGCCGCCTGTTCCGGCGTCTCGCCAGCCTCGATGCTGCCGGTCACCGATTGCCAGTAGCCCGGATGCTTCGCCCGCTCGATCAGCAGGATGTCGCCGCCGTCGCTGTGGATCAGCACCAGAACCGACTGCGGCCGCTTCATGCGCTGGCCATGAAAGGGCGGGCGCGCGAATGCGGCTGGTCGATCAGCACCCAGAACGGCCTGCCGCGCCCGCGCCATTCGTCGGCGGCGTCGTTCAGCACGCCGACCAGCGCGTCGAAATCGTCCTTGCAGCGCTCGACCGGCTTGGCACAGTTGCTCAGGTGCAGCATGTAGCCGTGGCTTTCCGGCAGCCAGGACAGGTCGCCGAGGCAGTCGCCGAGCGCGTCGAGGTTGTGGCCGAAGGTGTCGGGAAAGCCCATCGTTTCGGCGAACACTTGCAACAGCGAGGCCTGGTCACGGCTGTCCTTCAGGTCGAGGCCGATCAGCAGCAGACCGGCCGGTTCGGCCAGGCGCGCGGCGCGCGCGGCGGCGGTCGGCTGGGCGGAGAACACGCCGCTGCGGGCGGCGTCGCCCAGTCGGGCCTGCATCGAATCAGGGGGCAGTGCGGACATCGTTCATTCCTTGATGCGGCGGAAGCTGCGGTAGTGATCCGCCGTGTACCAGTATTCGCCGGAACTGCGCACGTCACCGTCGCTGCCGCTGCCGGCAACGATGCGACGGGCGCCGCGGTGGTTCAGGCCGGGTGTGGGCACCGTGTACTCACGGTAATAGCCGCGCTTCTGCATGGGCAGACGGCGCTCGCGATTGTGGAACACGATGCCGTCGCGGGCGTACGGAAAGGGTCCGCCCTGACGGATCAGTGCCAGTGTCTGCGCCGCTTCCGGCGGCAGCTGCGCCAGCTCCACCTCGGGCGAGGCGAAGCCGGTCAGCAGCAGCCACAGGGCCAGAACCGGCGCCAGCAGGGGCGCCGGGAGCCGGCGGTGCAGGCGGGCCATCATGGCTTATGCGCCGGCGTCGGCCTTCGGTGCGTTGCGCAGCTTGATGTGCAGTTCGCGCAGCTGGCGCTCGTCCACCGGGCTCGGTGCCTGGGTCAGCAGACACTGGGCGCGCTGGGTCTTGGGGAAGGCGATCACGTCGCGGATCGATTCGGCGCCGGTCATCATGGTGACGATGCGGTCCAGACCGAAAGCCAGGCCACCGTGCGGCGGCGCGCCATACTTCAGTGCGTCGAGCAGGAAGCCGAACTTGAGCTGCTGCTCTTCCGGCCCGATGTTCAGCGCTTCGAACACGGTTTCCTGCACGTCGGCGCGGTGGATACGCACCGAACCGCCGCCGATTTCCCAGCCGTTCAGCGCCAGGTCATAGGCCTTGGCCAGGCACTTGCCCGGATCGGTCTTGAGCAGCGCGATGTGCTCGTCCTTCGGGCTGGTGAAAGGATGGTGGCAGGCGTTCCAGCGCTTCTCGTCCTCGTCGTACTCGAACATCGGGAAGTCGACCACCCACAGCGGACGCCAGGCATCGCCGGTCACATAGCCCTTCTCGTGGCCGATCTTCAGACGCAGCGCGCCGAGCGCGTCGGACACCACCTTGGCCTTGTCGGAACCGAAGAAGATCACGTCGCCGCTCTGCGCGCCGGTGCGCGCCATGATGGCGGCCAGCGATTCCGGGCTCAGGTTCTTGACGATGGGCGACTGCAGACCTTCCTCGTTCAGCTTGGTGACGTCGTTCACCTTGATGTAGGCCAGACCCTTGGCGCCGTAGATCTTGACGAATTCGGTGTAGCCGTCGATCTCGCCGCGCGACAGCGAGGCGCCGCCCGGCACGCGCAGAGCGGTGACGCGGCAGGCCGGGTCGTTGGCCGGGCCGGAGAACACCTTGAAGGCGACGTCCTTGACCGCGTCGGCGACGTCCACCAGTTCCAGCGTCACGCGCAGGTCGGGCTTGTCCGAACCGAAGCGGCTCATCGCCTCGGCGTAGCTCATGCGCGGGAAGGGCGCCGGCAGCTCGACCGACAGCGCTTCCTTGAAGACATAGCGGATCATGTCTTCCATCATCGCGGTGATTTCGTGCTCGGTCAGGAAGCTGGTTTCGATATCGACCTGGGTGAATTCAGGCTGGCGGTCGGCGCGCAGATCCTCGTCGCGGAAGCACTTGGTGATCTGGTAGTAGCGGTCGTAGCCGGCCACCATCAGCAGCTGCTTGAACAGCTGCGGCGACTGCGGCAGCGCGAAGAACTGACCGTCGTGCACGCGGCTCGGCACCAGGTAGTCGCGCGCGCCTTCCGGCGTGCTCTTGGTGAGCATCGGCGTCTCGATGTCGATGAAGCCCTGACCGTCGAGGAAGCGACGGAAGGCCATCGCGGTCTTGTAGCGCAGCATCATGTTCTTCTGCATCGCCGGGCGACGCAGATCGATCACGCGGTGGGTCAGGCGCACGGTTTCCGACAGGTTGTCGTCATCCAGCGGGAACGGCGGCGTGACCGACGGGTTCAGTACCTCGACTTCATGGGCCAGCACTTCGATCTCGCCCGACACCAGGTTGGCGTTGGTCGTGCCTTCCGGACGACGGCGCACGCGCCCGGTCACCTTCAGGCAGAACTCGTTGCGCACCGACTCGGCCACCTTGAAAGTTTCGGCGCGATCCGGGTCGCACACCACCTGCACCAGACCTTCGCGGTCGCGCAGGTCGATGAAGATGACGCCACCGTGGTCGCGGCGACGGTGGGCCCAGCCGAACAGGGTGACGGTCTGGTCGAGGTAGCCTGCGTCGAGCAGGCCGCAGTATTGCGTGCGCATGGTGTGATTCCGGGAAAGTGCGGGGTCGGAAAACCCCGGGTCAGTTGTCGAGTGCGGGCACGGCGGCCGCATGCGGTTTCGGTTTTCTGGTCGGCGGGACGACGCCCATCGACACGATGTACTTGAGTGCTTCGTCCACCGTCATGTCGAGTTCGATCACGTCGCTGCGCGGCAGCATCAGGAAGAAGCCGGAAGTCGGATTGGGCGTGGTCGGCACGTAGACACTGACGTGGTCGGGCAGGTGATTGGCCACGTCTCCACCCGGCTGGCCGGTCAGGAAGGCGATGGTCCAGCTGCCCTGGCGCGGGTACTGGACCAGCAGCGCCTTGCGGAAGGCTTCGCCGGAGCTGGAGAACAGCGTGTCCGACACCTGCTTCACGCCGTTGTAGATCGACTTCACGACCGGGATGCGTGACAGCAGACCTTCCCAGTAGCGCAGCAGGCGCTGGCCGATGATGTTGTGGCCGATGACGCCGCTGATCAGCACGATGAGTACCGTCAGAATGACGCCGAGGCCGGGTACGTCGAAGCCGAACAGCTGCGCCGGGCGCCACTGCCAGGGCACCAGCAGCATGGTCTGGTCCAGCGTGCCCAGTATCCAGGCGAGCACCCAGATCGTGATGGCCAGCGGAATCCAGATCAGCAGGCCGGTGATGAAGTAACGCTTCATCAATGGCAGGCGCAGGAGCCGCCACAGGGTGTGGACGGCGCGGCACTGCTGTCAGCGGAGGCGGAAGACGATGGTTCGGCCTTCGGTGTCGTGGTGGTGCCCGAGCCGCCCTTGAAGTCGGTGGCGTACCAGCCGCTGCCCTTGAGCTGGAAGCCGGCGGCGGACAGTTGTTTGGCGAAGGTCGATGCGCCGCAGGACGGGCAATCGGTCAGCGGCGCGGCGCTGATCTTCTGCATCACGTCCTTTTCAAAACCGCAGGACGAGCAGCGGTAACCGTAGATCGGCATGTCGAGCTCCAGAAAACGCGAAATTATAGACTAAGGTATTGTTGCACATGCACATTTCGCGCCAGGAAATCGCCGGCCCCGCACGTGGCGGGGGGCGGCCGCGCGAAACGGACGCTGCGCTGAGGAAATGGGGCGCCTGCGGTGGGGATTCAAGACCCGGCAGATGTCTACATCAGCCCCAGATAGGTGCGGTTGATGGTGGCGCCGAAGAACAGTGCGATCACGCCGGCAGCCGCCAGGTAGGGACCGAAAGGAATGGGTACGTCGCGGCCGTGCGAGCGCAGCACGATCAGTGCGATGCCGACCACGGCGCCGACCAGCGAGGACAGCAGGATGATCACCGGCAGCATCTGCCAGCCGAGGAATGCGCCGAGCGCGGACAGCAGCTTGAAGTCGCCATAGCCCATGCCCTCCTTGCCGGTGGCCAGCTTGAATGCCCAGTACACGCTCCACAGCACCAGATAGCCGGCGATGGCGCCGACGACGGCCGACTGCAGATCGGTGAAGCCGCCGACCAGGTTGAGCAGCAGTCCGGCCCAGATCAGCGGCAGCGTGATGCTGTCCGGCAGCAGCTGGGTGTCGAGATCGATGAAGGTGAGCGCGATGAGCGCCCAGACCAGGGCCAGTGCGCCGATCAGCAGCAGCGTCGGCCCGAAGGTCCAGGCGCAGGCCAGGCTCAGCAGTCCGGTAAGCAGTTCGACCAGCGGGTAGCGGACGCCGATGCCGGTGCCGCAGCCCCTGCACCGGCCGCGCAGCATCAGCCAGGACAGCACCGGAATGTTCTCCAGCGCACCGATGCCGTGGCCGCACTTGGGGCAGCGCGAGCGCGGTGCCAGCAGCGACAGCGCGTCGAACACCGGCGCCGGTTCGCCGCGCAGATCGGCGCACTGCGCCGCCCACTCCCGCTCCATCATGATGGGCAGGCGGTGGATCACCACGTTCAGGAAGCTGCCGACCGCGAGGCCGAGCAACCCGACCAGCGGCAGCAGCAGGCCGTTCTCGGCCAGCGATTCGAGTCCGCTCACGATTCCGGTGTCAGACCGACTGGGCGACCTTGAAGATCGGCAGGTACATGGCGATGATGAGGCCGCCGATCAATGTGCCGAGTACCACCATGATGATGGGCTCAAGCAGACTGGACATGGCCTCGACGGAATCATCGACTTCCTGCTCGAAGAAGTCGGCCACCTTGGACAGCATGGAATCGAGCTGGCCGGATTCCTCGCCGATCGATGCCATCTGTACGACCATCACCGGAAACACGTTGGTGTTCTGCATGGCCACGGTCAGGCTGCTACCTGTGCTGACCTCGTTCTGTATCTGTTTGGTCGCGGTCTTGTAGATGTGGTTGCCGGCGGCGCCGCCGACCGAGTCGAGTGCTTCGACCAGCGGTACCCCCGCAGCGAACATGGTGGACAGTGTGCGTGCCCAGCGTGCGATGGTTGCCTTGCGCAGGATTTCGCCGACGACCGGCAGCTTCAGCGACAGCCTGTCTACCGCAATCTGAAGTGGTATCGAGCGTTTGAGTGTGTAGACGAACGCCGAAAAAGCGGCGAAGAAGATGAGGCCGATAAGCCAGAAGTACTCGACAAATGCATCGGACATTGCGATGACGAACAATGTGGGGGCGGGCAGATCCGCACCGAAGCTCTCGAACACCTTCTTGAACTCGGGAATGACGAAAATCATGATCACTGCGGTGATCACGATGGCGACCACGATCACGGACGTCGGATAGAACAGGGCCGACTTGATCTTGCCCTTGATCGCCAGGATCTTTTCGCGATACGTGGCAAGCCGATCGAGCAGGCCGTCGAGAATACCCGCCTGTTCGCCCGCCGCCACGAGGTTGCAGAACAGCTGGTCGAAGTGCTGCGGATACTTGCGGAAAGCCTGGTTCAGGCTGGAGCCGGACTCGACTTCGAGGCGGATGTCGCCGAGCAGCTTCGATACCGCGCGGTTGCCCGCTCCCTTGCCGACGATGTCGAAGGCCTGCAGCAGGGGCACACCCGCTTTCATCATCGTCGCCAGCTGACGGGTGAACAGCGTGATGTCCTTTTCGGTCACCTTGCCGCCGCGGCCGAAGCTGCGCTTCTTGACCTTGGTGACCAGGATGCCCTGGCGACGCAGCGTGGCCTGGACCATGGCTTCGCCGCCGGCGCGCATTTCACCGCGCACCAGCTTGCCGCTCTTGTCCTTGCCTTCCCAGTTGAAGACCGTTTCCTTGGAACCGCTGTCCTTGCGTACGGGGCGGGTTGCGGTGGCCAAATCAAGCTCCTTGCGGGGTAAGTCCGCTCATGCGGCGACGCCGTGTGCGGCGTCGCTCATTCGTTGGTGCAGGCGAGCACTTCGGCCAGCGAAGTGACGCCCTGCCTGACCTTCAGCAGACCGGACTGGCGCAGGTCCTTGACGCCCTCGCGGCGTGCCTGCGCGGCAATGTCGATCGAATTGCCGTTGGTCATGATGATATGCGCAATCTCGTCGGAGATCGGCATCACCTGATAGATGCCGACCCGACCCTTGTAGCCGCTGCCCTTGCAGCGCTCGCAGCCGACCGGAGCGTAGGGCTGCCAGCTGCCGTCGAGGTCCGCTTCGGTGAATCCGGCCTCCAGCAGCGCTTCGACCGGAATGTCCATCGGCTGCTTGCAGGAGCATAGCCGGCGCGCCAGCCGCTGGGCAGTGATCAAAATGACGCTGGACGCAATGTTGAAGGCCGCGATGCCCATGTTGCGCATGCGGTCCAGCGTGGTCGGCGCGTCGTTGGTGTGCAGCGTCGACAGCACGAGGTGGCCGGTCTGTGCCGCCTTGATCGAAATCTCGGCCGTTTCGAGGTCGCGGATCTCACCGACCATGATCACGTCCGGATCCTGCCGCAGGAAGGACTTCAGTGCGGCGGCGAAGGTGAGGCCGGCCTTGTCATTGACATTGACCTGATTGATGCCCGGTAGATTGATTTCGGCCGGATCCTCGGCGGTCGAAATGTTCACGCCCGGTTTGTTCAGGATATTCAGACAGGTATAGAGCGACACCGTCTTGCCTGAACCGGTGGGGCCGGTCACCAGAATCATGCCGTAAGGTCGTTCGATCGCATGCATCAGCGCCGCGCGCTGTTCCGGCTCGTAACCGAGCGCGTCGATGCCCAGCATCGCCGAACTCGGGTCTAGGATACGCATGACGATCTTCTCGCCGTGCAGCGTAGGCAGGGTGCTGACCCGGAAGTCGATCGCCTTGGTTTTGGACAGCACGAATTTCATCCGGCCGTCCTGCGGTACGCGCTTCTCCGAGATGTCGAGCCGCGAAATGACCTTGATGCGCGATGCGATCTTCTCGCGCAGCACCAGAGGCGGCTGGGTGATCTCGCGCAGCACGCCGTCAGTGCGGTAGCGGATGCGGTAGTACTTTTCGTAAGGCTCGAAGTGGACGTCGGACGCGCCCTCGTTGATCGCGTCGAGCAGTATTTTCTGGATGAAGCGCACCACCGGTGCGTCGTCGATCTCGACCTGGGCGTCGTTGCTGGCTGCGGCGTCCTCTTCCGGCGCCATCTCGCCGTCGAAATCGAAGTCGACCGCCGAGATCGATTCGAGCGTTTTCTCGATCGTTTCCGACAGCTTGTCGACCAGGGCGGAGAGCTTGTCCGTCTCGACGACGACCGGATCGACGGCCAGGCCGGTCTGGAAGCGGATTTCGTCGATGGCGCGCAGGTTGGACGGATCGGCGATCGCCACCGCCAGCCGGTTGCCGCGCTTCTTCAGCGCCAGCACGCGGTGGGTGCGCATCAGCTTCCTGTCGATCGCGTCGGCCGGGAACTGCTCCGGGTCGAACTGCGCGAGGTCCAGCAGCGGATAGCCGAAGGTTTCCGACGCGAAGGCGGCGGCTTCGCGGGCGCTCATCTTGCCACTGGCCACCAGCTGCGCGATGAATCCGTGCCCGGACTGCGCGCCCTCGCGTGTCAGGCTCTCCGCTTCGGTCTCGGTCAGCCGCCCGCTCTGCGCCAGCGCGCGGGCGAGACCCGACAGTGCATTCTTAGCGGTGGCGGCCATGGCGCGTTAGGGGAAATCTGCGTGCGGTGTTGAAGTGTCGTCTTCGATGATGACGATTCAGGCTTGATCTGTAAACGGTTTGTGGCCGGCGGACTTGAGCGCCTGCTCAGGCGGCGTCCTGCGGTTTGAACAGGCGAACGCTGCGCACCATGCGGTCCTCGGTGTGCAGGATTTCCATCGCGACGTTGCCGATCCGGACTGACAGACCGGATTCGGGAATGTCCTGCAGGTGTTCGAGCAGCAGGCCGTTCAGTGTCTTGGGTCCGTCGAGCGGCAATGCCAGTCCGAGTCTGCCGTTCAGTTCGCGCAGACTGCGCCCGCCGTCGACGATGATGCTGTTGTCGCCGTTCCAGCCCAGCGTCTGGCCGCTGCCCGGTACTCCGGTCGTGAACTTGCCGACGATCTCCTCGATGATGTCCTCCAGCGTGACCAGCCCCTCGACTTCGCCGTACTCGTTCACCACCAGCGCCAGACGCTGCCTGTTCTCCTGGAAGAACTGCAGCTGGCTGTACAGCGGTGTTGCCGAGGGCACGAAGTAGGGGCGGGTCAGCAGGCCGCGGATCTCTTCCTGGTCCAGTTCGCCGGCCGACAGCGCGCTGACCACCCGCCGCTGCGGCAGCACGCCGAGCACCCGGTCGAGGTCGCCCTCGAACACCGGAACCCGACCGTGGTGGCTGGTGGCGATCTGGTGCTGGATCACCTCCAGTGGCTGCTCGAGATCGATCGCCTCGATCTGGTTGCGCGGCGTCATCACGTCCTCGACCGTCACGTCCTCCAGTTCGAACAGGTTGATCAGGATGCGCCGGTGCGCGGCCGGGATGAAGTGACCGGATTCCGTCATCAGCGCGCGCAACTCCTCCGCCGACAGCGTCTGCCCCTCATCCGTGTTGCCCGGCTGCAGGCGCGTGATGCGCAGCAGCGCCGACACGAAGAGGTTCACCGTCCATACCACCGGATAGAACATCTTCAGCAGCGGCGTCAGCACGAAGGCCACGACCGGGGCGATCGCGTTTGCGTAGCCGGCGCCCACCACCTTCGGCGTGATCTCCGAGAAAACCAGGATCAGGAAGGTGATCAGCAAGGTGCCGAGCCCGAGTGCCAGCTCGCCTTCACCGAACAGATTGATCGCGATCACTCCGGTCAGCGTCGCGGCCGCGGCATTGATCAGGTTGTTGAAAAGCAGGATGACGCCGAGCAGCTTGTCCGTCTGAGCCAGCAGGTCGAGCGCACGCTGCGCGCCGCGCGAACCGTTCTGCGCGGCGGCCTTAAGCCGGAAGCGGTTGGAAGCCATCATTGCCGTCTCGGCCATCGAGAAGAAACCGGACAGCACCAGCAGCACACCCAGCACGATCATCTGGGTGGAGAGGGGGATCGAATCCATCGGTCAGGCGCGGCCGAGTACGACCTCGAGCACGAATTGCGTACCTATATAGGCAAGCAGCAGGACGAAGAAGCCACCGAGCGTCCACCGCAGAGCCAGCCGGCCACGCCAGCCGCGGAAGTGGCGCCCGACCAGCAGGGTGCCGAACACCACCCACGCGAGGATGGCGAACACGGTCTTGTGACTGAAGGCGAGCGGTTTTCCGAACACCTGCTCGGAAAAGGCGATGCCGGTGATCAGGGTGGCGCTCAGCAGTACGAAGGCGATGGTGATCAGGCGGAACAGCAGGCCCTCCATCACCAGCAGCGGCGGCATGTTCTCAAGCAGCCGGATCAGGCGGCCGCGATGCAGGTTGCGCTCGACCGCCGACATCAGCATCGCGTGCAGTGCCGCCAGCGTGAACAGGCTGTAAGCGGTCATCGCCATCACGAAGTGGGCGCGGAACAGCAGGTTGTCGGCGTTGCCGATGTCGTGCCGGCCAGGCCAGAGGACCGGTACCGCAGCGCAGAGGGCTGCTGCCGGCAGGGCCAGCATGTGCAGCCCGTCGAGTCGCGACGACAGGCTTTCGATCCAGTAGAACACCAGCGCCAGCCAGGTCATCACCGCCAGTGCGTCACCGGCTCCGAAACGCATGCGGCCCTCGGGGAATATCTGCAGCGACAGAACCGCGGCGTGCACCAGCAGCGCGGCGGCCAGGGCGGCCGGGCGCACGCCGCCGGCTACGGTGTGTGCGCCGGCTCGCGCCGGGCGCATGAACCACAGGGCGAGCGCGGCGTAGAGGGCGGAGGGAAGCAGTTCGATTAGAATCATTGGCTTCAGTTTAACCCAAGGCGCACGCCGCTCTTTCATGCTGGATAACCTTACCCAACGGCTTGCCAAAGTCGTCAAGACGCTGCGCGGTCAGGCGCGACTGACCGACGAGAACATTTCGGACATGCTGCGCGAAGTGCGCATGGCGCTTCTCGAGGCGGACGTCGCCCTGCCGGTGGTGAAGGAACTGGTCACCCGCATCCGCGAGAAGGCGGTCGGCCAGGAAGTCGTTGGCTCGCTGACGCCGGGTCAGGCTCTGGTCGGCGTGGTGCACGACGAACTGGCGGCGCTGATGGGCGGCGCCACCGCCAGCCTCAACTTTGCGACGCAGCCGCCGGCCATCGTACTGATGGCCGGCCTGCAGGGTGCCGGCAAGACCACGACGGTCGGCAAGCTGGCCAAGTGGCTGAAGGAAACGCAGAAGAAGAAGGTGCTGACGGTGTCCTGCGACGTCTATCGTCCGGCCGCCATCGAACAGCTGCGTACCGTGACGGGGCAGGCTGGCGCCGAGTTCTTCCCGTCGACGCCGGACCAGAAGCCGGTCGACATCGCCCGCGCCGCCGTCGAATTCGCGAAGACGCGCTATTTCGACGTGCTGCTGGTCGATACCGCCGGCCGGCTGGCGATCGATCAGGCGATGATGGACGAGATCCGCGCGTTGCATCAGGCGCTCGACCCGATCGAAACGCTGTTCGTCGTCGATGCGATGCTGGGTCAGGACGCGGTCAATACCGCCAAGGCGTTCAAGGACGCGCTGCCGCTGACCGGCGTCGTGCTGACCAAGCTTGATGGCGACGCCCGCGGTGGTGCCGCACTGTCGGTACGCCACGTCACCGGTGCGCCGCTGAAATTCGCCGGTGTGGGCGAAAAGCTGACCGGACTGGAAGAGTTCCATCCGCAGCGCATGGCATCGCGCATTCTCGGCATGGGCGACATCATGGGCTTGGTCGAGGAGGCGCGTCGCCAGGTCGATGAGGACCAGGCCAAGGAGTTCGCGCAGAAGCTGAAGAGCGGCAAGGGCTTCGACCTGAACGACTTCAAGATGCAGATCGCGCAGATGCGCAAGATGGGCGGGCTGTCGGCGCTGATGGACAAGCTGCCGGCGCAGTTCGCCGGCGCTGCACAGCAACTTCAGGGCGGGCAGGACGAAAAGGCCATCCGCCGTATCGAAGGCATCATCAACTCGATGACGCCGGCCGAGCGCAGCAAGCCCGAACTGATCAAAGCCAATCGCAAGCGCCGCATCGCCGCCGGTTCGGGCACCTCGGTGCAGGAGGTGAACCGGCTGCTGAACCAGTTCGAGCAGACGCAGAAGATGATGAAGCAGTTCTCCAAGGGCGGCATGCAGAAGCTGATGCGCGGCATGAAGGGCATGCTGCCCGGCATGCGCTGAGCCGCCGGCCGGTGATCCGATGTCGCGTCCGCTGGTCTGCGTGGTCGATGACGACGCCGCGATGCGGCGTGCGCTGTGTCAGGCGCTGACCGGGATCGATGCGGACGTGCAGGGGTTTTCCGGCGCCGGCGTGCTGCTGCAGGACCGCGAGGCGCTGTCGCGTGCCGGCTGCATGCTGCTGAACGCGTCGCTGCGTGGCATCAGCGGACTCGACCTGCAGTCCAGTCTGCGGGTGGCCGGCAATCGCGCGCCGGTGATTTTCGTGTCCGGCCCCTGTGACGTGACGATCGCCGTGCGCGCGTTGCGTGCCGGCGCGCTCGATTTCATGCTGATGCCGATCGAAGCGGCAGTGCTGCGCGTCCGGGTCACCGAAGCGCTGGTCCGAGCCGCCGCGGCTGATGCGCGGCGTCAGCGCGTGCAGCAGGTCGCCGACGCGCTGGCGGATCTGACCGCACGTGAGCGCGAGGTGCTCGATCGCGTCGTGCGCGGCCTGCCGAACGCAGGCATCGCCGCCGAACTGGGCATCAGCGCGAAGACCGTTGAGCAGCATCGCGCCCGCGTGATGGACAAGATGCGTGCCGGGTCGCTGGCCGAACTGGTCGCGCGCGTGACGGAATGGCGGGTGCTGTCGGAGTCGGCCTGATCAGGGATTGCTGGCCGACGTGAGGGTCGGCCATGACCAGTGGCGCTCCCAGGCGCCGCGCACCATGTTCGGATATTCGGCTTTGCCCAGACTGCCGTTGTAGCGGCCGAGCGCGCGGAAGAGGTTGCCCTTCTCGATGTCGAGGTAGTGGCGGAGGATGGTGCAGCCGAAGCGCAGATTGGTGCGCAGGTGAAAGAGGTTGCTGTCTTCGCTGCCGATCAGCTTGACCCAGAAGGGCATCACCTGCATGTAGCCGCGCGCCCCCGCGCTCGACACCGCGTACTTGCGGAAACCGCTCTCGACCTGGATCAGGCCGAGCACCAGCTGCGGGTCCAGACCGGCGCGAGTGGCTTCGTAATGCACGGTCTTCAGGAATTCCATGCGCCCAGCCTCGTCCGGCATGCGCTTGGCGAGGCGTTCCGACATGGTGCTCAGCCACAGCTGCTTCTGTGGCGACGAGAACGCCGGCAGGTCGGGGGCTGCGCGGTCGCTGATCGCCAGATGCAGCGCCGCGCGCACGCTGTCGGCCAGTGGCTCGTACTGCTGCGACGCGCGCGCGCCGCCGGCCGCCAGGGCCAGCGTCAGCGCGAGGGTCGCAGTCAGGCGCTTCATCGTCAGGCCGGCTCGCCGATCAGTGCGCGTACCGCGTCCGGCGCCACCTTCTGCGCCGACGCATCGCGCCGGTTCTGATACTCGATCACGCCTTCCTTCAGGCCGCGCTCGCCGACCGTGATCCGGTGCGGCACGCCGATCAGCTCCCAGTCGGCGAACATGACGCCCGGGCGCTCGTCGCGGTCGTCGAGGATGACGTCGAAGCCGGCCTCGCTCAGTTCGTCGTACAGCTGCGTCGCGGTGGTGCGCACCTGCTCAGATTTGCTCCAGCCGACCGGGCAGATGACCACTTCGAACGGCGCGATGGACTGCGGCCAGATGATGCCGCGCTCGTCGTGGTTCTGCTCGATCGCGGCGCCGACCAGACGGGTCACGCCGATGCCGTAGCAACCCATCACCATGGTGCGCGGTTTGCCGGTTTCATCGAGATAGGTGCAGTTCATCGCTTCCGAGTATCGGGTGCCGAGGAAGAACACGTGTCCGACCTCGATGCCGCGCTGTATCGACAGCCGGCCCTTGCCGTCCGGCGACGGGTCGCCCTCGACCACGTTGCGCAGATCGGCGACCGTCTCTGGCTCCGGCAGGTCGCGACCCCAGTTCACGCCGGTCAGGTGGGCGTCCACCTCGTTCGCGCCGGTGACGAAATCGCTCATGTTGGCCACCGTCAGGTCGGCAATCACGTGCACCGGCTTCTTCAGCCCGACCGGGCCCAGGTAGCCCGGCTTGCAGCCGAAGTGCTCGACGATTTCGGCCTCGGTCGCGAAGCGGAAGCCTTCCTTCAGTCCAGCCAGTTTCGACGCCTTCACTTCATTCAGTTCGTGGTCACCGCGCAGCAAGAGCAGCCACAGCTCGATCTTGCCTTCCTTATCGGTCGCCAGCACGATGGACTTGACCGTGCGGTCCAGCGGCAGGCCGAGCAGGGTGGCGACGTCCTCGCAGCGGACGGTGCCCGGCGTCGGCGCCTTCTCCAGCGCCTGGGTCGGTGCCGCGCGTTCGGCGACCAGCGCGGTGGCCTGTGCCAGTTCGATGTTGGCGGCGTAGTCGGAATCCGGGCACCAGGCGATCAGGTCCTCACCGGTGTCGGCGATCACCTGGAACTCGTGGCTGCGCGAGCCGCCGATGGCACCGGTGTCGGCCGCGACAGCACGGAACTCGAGCCCCAGGCGACGGAAGATGCGCATGTAGGCGTCGAACATGATGTCGTAGCTGCGGCCGGCTGCGTCCTCGTCGCGGTCGAAGGAGTAGGCATCCTTCATCGTGAACTCGCGGCCGCGCATGACGCCGAAGCGCGGCCGGCGTTCGTCGCGGAACTTGGTCTGGATGTGATAGAAATTCTTCGGCAGCTGGCGCCAGCTGTGGATTTCGGCGCGGGCGATGTCGGTCACCACTTCTTCCGAGGTCGGCTGGATGATGAAGTCGCGATCGTGCCTGTCCTTCACCCGCAGCATTTCCGGACCCATCTTGTCCCAGCGTCCGGTTTCCTGCCACAGCTCGGCCGGCTGGATCAGCGGCATCAGCAGTTCGATGGCGCCGGCACGGTTCATCTCGTCGCGGATGATGCCCTCGATCTTGCGGATCACCCGCAGCCCCATCGGCATGTAGTTGTAGATGCCGCCGGCGAGCTTGCGGATCATGCCGGCGCGGGTCATCAGCTTGTGCGACACGACCTCGGCGTCCGAGGGAGCTTCCTTGAGCGTGGAAATGAAGAATTTGCTGGCGTACATGGAGGGTGTGGAATCCGCTGCGGATCGGGCAATAAACCTCCGATTCTAGCCGTTTCGCGCCGATCGGCCCGCGTCGGGGCGTTTGCTTCAATTCGGCCGCGAAATGTGGAAGAATCCATGGAAAATCTTACATAGCAGGTTCAACCATGCTCGACCGGGAAGGGTATCGCCCGAACGTCGGCATCATTCTGATCAACGGGCGCAACGAGGTCTTCTGGGGCAAGCGCATAGGCGAGCACGCCTGGCAGTTTCCCCAGGGAGGCATCAACCACGGCGAATCGCCGGAGCAGGCGATGTATCGCGAGCTCTGGGAGGAGTTGGGGTTGCGTCCGCAGCATGTGCGCATCGTCGGCCGCACGCGGGACTGGCTGCGCTACGACGTTCCGCGCAACTGGGTGCGGCGCGAATGGCGCAGCGCCTATCGCGGCCAGAAGCAGATCTGGTATCTGCTGCGCATGGTCGGTCGCGACTGCGACGTCTGCCTGCGCGCCACCGATCACCCGGAGTTCGACGCCTGGCGCTGGAGCGACTACTGGATTCCGCTCGACTCGGTGATCGAGTTCAAGCGCGAGGTCTATCAGCAGGCGCTGACCGAACTCGCGCGGCTGGCTTTCCGTCCGCCGCGTCCGCGCGGTGCGGTGCGGCAGCCGGATGAGGGCGGCGCCGGTGGACACGCGCTCCCCGGCCCTGGTGCATTGCAGGACCCTCTGCACTCGTCGTCCTGACCTTCCGACCGCAGCATCCGTCGTCCTTGAACCGGCTGAACGCCTGCTTATACTGGGTCTAAGCCGCACCGTTTCTTCGCCTGTCGCCGGCGCGGCCCTGCCCTCCGGGACATCCCTCACCCACTGTCGAAGGAGGCGTCCATGCAACTCAAGGGGTCGAAGACCGAGGACAATCTGAAGTTTGCGTTTGCCGGCGAATCGCAGGCGAACCGTCGCTATCTCTACTTTGCGGCCAAGGCCGATGTCGAGGGACAGAACGATGTTGCGGCCGTCTTCCGTTCGACGGCCGAGGGTGAGACCGGCCATGCACACGGTCATCTGGAGTATCTCGAAGCCTGTGGCGATCCGGCCACCGGGCTGCCGATCGGCGGTACCCGCGACAATCTGAAGGCATCGATAGCCGGCGAGACGCACGAGTACACCGTCATGTATCCGGGCATGGCCAAGACCGCTCGCGACGAGGGCTTCGAGGAGATCGCCGACTGGTTCGAGACGCTGGCCAAGGCGGAGCGCTCGCACGCGAACCGGTTCCAGAAGGCGCTCGACGGACTGCTCGACTGAGCGCATGCCGGCTGCGGGCCGGCACCGCTCCGATACGGCGGGCGCGGGAACCGCGTCCGCCGCCCCGTGCGTCGACCGGAGGATGTGCGATGACCGTTCGCGAAGGCAGTCTGGAGCCACCGAAGCGCCACCCGATAGACTGGAAGAACGCCGCCTACTACGACGAGGCTGCGCTGATGCAGGAACTCGAGCGCACCTATGACATCTGCCACGGCTGCCGCCGGTGCGTGAATCTGTGTACCGCCTTCCCCAAGCTGTTCGACCTGATCGACGAGGGCGACAGCGGCGAAGTGGATGCGATCCCGAAGCACCGGTACTGGGAGGTGGTGGACCAGTGCTATCTGTGCGACATGTGCTTCATGACCAAGTGTCCTTACGTGCCGCCGCATCAGTGGAATCTCGATTTCCCGCATCTGATGCTGCGCGCCAAGGCGATCAAGTTCAGGAAGGGCGAGACGCGCTTTCGCGATCGCCTGCTGACCAGCACGGACGCCATCGGCAAGCTGGCCGCCATTCCGGTGGTGGCGCAGACGGTCAACGCGGTGAACGGCAACAGCGCCGCGCGTTCGCTGATGCAGCGAGTGCTCGGCGTGCACAAGGATCGTCAGCTGCCGCCCTATGCACCGTACCGCTTTCGCGGAACCGCGGAGCCAGCCGACGGTTTCGCTGTGCGTGACGGGCAGCGCACGCCGGGAAGGGTGGCTGTTTTCTCCACCTGCTACGTCAACTACAACGAACCGGGTATCGGCGTCGATCTGCTCAAGTTGCTGGCCCACAACGAGATTCCGGCCACACTGATCGTGAAGGAAGCCTGCTGCGGCATGCCCAAGCTCGAACTGGGCGACCTGGAGCGGGTGGCAAAGCTGAAGACGATCAACATTCCGCCGCTGGCGCGACTGGCGCGCGAGGGCTGGGCCATCCTGACGCCGGTGCCGTCCTGCACGCTCATGTTCAAGCAGGAACTGCCACTGATGTTCCCCGAAGATGCCGATGTCCGCGCGGTGGCCGACGCGACGTTCGATCCCTTCGAATACTTCGTGCTGCGGCACCGGGACGGGCTGCTCAAGAGCGATTTCAGGCGAGAGCTCGGCCGCGTGTCGTACCACATTCCCTGCCACTCTCGCGTGCAGAACGTCGGCCAGAAAACCCGCGAGGCGCTGCAACTGGTGCCCGGTACGCAGGTCAGCACAGTCGAGCGCTGCGCCGGCCACGACGGCACCTGGGGCGTGAAGGAGGAGTTCTTCGAGCTGTCGATGAAGATCGGCAAGCCGGTGTTCCGGCAGATGCAGGGCAGCGATCCCGATTTCGTCAGTTCGGATTGCCCGATCGCCGGCCGCCACATCATGCAGGGCATCGCCGACAGTCAGGGCGGCACGCGCGCGCAGAAGGCGCATCCGCTGACGCTGTTGTGCATCGCCTATGGACTGGACTGAGGAGGGAGATGCATGCCGGCAATCGTACGCGACAGCCTGATGAGCCTCGAACAGTACGCACGCGAGCGTCCGCAGTTCCGTGCCCGGGTGATCGCGCACAAGCGCGAGCGCACGCTGCATCTTGGCGAGCACGTGACACTGGTGTTCGAGGATGAATTGACCATCCGCTACCAGGTGCAGGAAATGCTGCGGATCGAACGCACTTTCGAGGAAGCGGGCATTCTCGACGAGCTGGGCGCTTACAATCCGCTGATACCCGACGGCAGCAACTTCAAGGCCACGATGTTGATCGAGTACCCGGATGAGCAGCAGCGAAAGCAGAACCTTGCCCGACTGATAGGCATCGAGGACAGGGTGTGGCTGCAGGTGACGGGATGTGCTCCGGTATCCGCGATTGCCGACGAGGATCTCGAGCGCGAGAACGCGGTCAAGACGTCGGCGGTGCATTTCCTGCGCTTCGAACTGACTGCCGAAATGAAACGCGCGCTTGCCGGGGGCGCTGCGCTGTCGGTCGGCGTCGATCATCCGCACTACAGTGCGGGTGTGACGCCTGTGCCGGAAGCGTTGCGTACCTCGCTGTGCGCTGACCTGGTGAACTGAAAATGCCGTTTGTTCCCGTTGGCCGGTTGCTGTCCGGCCTGATCCTCCTGGCGGGTGTGTCCGTGGTCCAGGCCCAGATCACAGACTGGCAGAAGCCGGAGCCTTTCCGTGGCGAAACCGTCGATCCGGCGGCCAAGGTGACCGAAGACGATTACGAGGTGCCTCCGCTTCCCGAGAAGGTCGAGTGGGTGGAGTTCTATCTGAATGCCTCGACGCGCAACCGCTACTACATCGCGCGCGAGCTGCTGACGGTCGGCAAGGATGGCGCCATCCGCTATGTGTCGCGCGTTGTCGCGCCGAGCGGGACCGAGAACATCGCGGCCGAGGCGCTGCGCTGCGGTACCGGCGAGCGCAAGGTCTATGCGACCCTGCGTTCGAACCGCGAGTGGGCGCCGACACGGGGCAGCCGATGGATTCCGATCGGCGGTGGAAACCGCCTGAATTCCTACCCCTTCATGCTGTATTCGGATTACATGTGTGCGGATGGATTCGCGCTGCAGCCGAAGAAGGTGCTCGAAATGCTGGCCAACAGTTTCAATGCACGCACCGGTACGCCGCTGACCGGCTATCGCTGAATACCCACGACTTTCATCGAAGGCATCCATGCTCGACCGCCTGATCACCGAACTTGACCGCGCCCTGCGCACACTCGCCGCGCCGGCACGCACCGGAAGGCCGCTGCCGGGCGGTGACCTGCCCGAGGCCGATCTCGACGAAACGCAGCGCAGTCATGTCGGCGCGCTGATGCGCATCAACCATGTCGGCGAGATCTGCGCCCAGGCCCTGTATCAGGGACAGGCGCTGACGTGCCGCGAGCCCGCCGTGCGTGAAGCTCTGCGTCGCGCGGCCGTCGAGGAAACCGAGCACCTGAGCTGGACGGCGTCGCGCATGGCCGAGCTGGGCAGTCGTCCCAGCCTGCTGAACCCGCTCTGGTACGGCGGCGCGCTGATGATGGGTGTCGCGGCCGGCGTGGTCGGCGACAGGTGGAATCTGGGTTTCCTGGCCGAGACGGAGAAGCAGGTCGAGGCTCACCTGCAGGGGCATCTCGATCGTCTGCCGCCGGCGGACCAGAAATCCTGGCGGATACTCGAACAGATGCGTCAGGACGAGCGCGAACATGCGCACACGGCCGAGCGTCTCGGTGCCGCCGAGCTGCCGGCGCCGGTCCGACTCGCGATGCGAGCCGCCTCCCGCGTAATGACCGGCGTCGCCTATTACGTCTGAGCGAAGGGGCGTCAGACGCCTGTTTCGATGATCTCCCACGTGTGCTCCATCTTCGCGGTCTTGCCGATCATGATGGATGCCGAACAGTACTTCTCCGCCGACAGGTGGATTGCGCGCTCGACCACCTCCGGTTTGAGGCCGCGCCCGCTGATCTTGAAATGGAAGCCGATGCGGGTGAATACCTTGGGATCCTCGCTCGCGCGATCCGCCGTCAGTGCGACCTCGCAACCGGTGACCTGCTGACGGCTCTTCTTCAGGATGAGTATGACGTCGAACGCGGTGCAGCCTCCGGTGCCCGCCAGCAGCAGTTCCATCGGTCGCGCCGCAAGGTTGCGGCCGCCTGCTTCGGGGGCGCCATCCATATTGATCATGTGCCCCGAACCGGTCTCGGCCAGGAAGCTCATGTTGTCCACCCACTTCACCACACAGTCCATTGCGCACTCCCTTCAGTGATGCACGATTGTAATCAGGTGTCGGTCAGTATGCGGCTCCTCGGTATTGGTGCGCTGCCGCAGTTGGCCGGTCGTTCCGTGCATACAGATCGAGGGTGTCAGCGTTGTTTCGGCAGGCAGGCCGCGGGAATTCCGCTTATCCACATGATTTGAATGGTTGTTTGTGGCGGGCCGTCTGCCGGGCAAGGCCGGTTTGGCTAGCACGCGCTCTTTGTGCGATGCAAAAAAATCTTGCCTTTGCGTTGAGCGTGATCAATAATCAGGACAGGTTTCGCGGGCGTCGTTCAGTGCGACGTCTGCAGCAGGTGTCTCCTCCACCCTCCTCCTTTGGTGTGGATTCAGCGCGACTCCCAGGAGTCGCGCTTTTTTTGTTGTCTACCAGGGATTGACACGCTCGAACTCGCGAGTTAAATTCGCGGGCTTTTGGGCGATCTCGCCCAGAATCACAGGACGTTCGAGATGAAAACCTTTTCAGCCAAGCCGCATGAAGTCGTGCGCGACTGGTACGTTGTCGATGCCTCTGACAAGGTACTCGGGCGCCTCGCCAGTGAGATCGCACGCCGTCTGCGCGGCAAGCACAAGCCTGTCTTCACCCCTCACGTGGACACCGGTGACTACATCGTCGTCGTGAATGTCGAGAAACTGCGTGTGACCGGTGACAAGGCGCAGGACAAGAAGTACTACCGCCACTCGGGTTACCCGGGCGGTATCTACGAAACCAATTTCACCAAGCTGCAGCAGCGCTTCCCGGCGCGCGTGCTTGAGAAGGCCGTCAAGGGCATGCTGCCCAAGGGGCCGCTCGGTTACGCGATGATCAAGAAGCTGAAGTGCTACGCCGGCGCCGAGCATCCGCACGCCGCGCAGCAGCCCAAGGCTCTGGACATCTGAGGACGGAACGGTCATGGCATTCAAAGTTGATTACTACTATGGCACCGGCCGTCGCAAGACCGCTGTGGCTCGTGTGTTCCTGCGTCCGGGCAAGGGCGCTTTCGTCGTCAATGACAAGCCGGTCGACGAGTTCTTCTCGCGCGAAACCGGTCGCATGGTCGTCCGCCAGCCGCTCGAACTGACCGAACACGTCAGCACCTTCGACATCCTGGTGAACGTCACCGGCGGTGGCGAATCGGGCCAGGCCGGCGCAGTGCGTCATGGCATCACCCGCGCGCTGATCGATTACGATGCGACGCTGAAGCCGGCGCTGAGCAAGGCAGGTTTCGTTACCCGCGATGCCCGTGAAGTCGAACGCAAGAAGGTCGGCTTCCACAAGGCGCGTCGTCGCAAGCAGTTCTCGAAGCGCTGATACACCGCGCTCCGGCGAACGGGAAAAGCCGCCTTCGGGCGGCTTTTTTCATTTCTGGCATCATTCCGTTTTTTCCGTGATCGATCCGGATGGATCGGCGCGGGTCGGCGCAGGAGGGATCGAAGTGGGTATCAAGGCGGGTATCGTTGGTGGAACCGGCTACACCGGGGTCGAATTGCTGCGCCTGTTGGCGCGCCACCCCGAGGTCGAGCTGTCGGCCATCACTTCGCGCGGCGATGCGGGGCGCCCGGTGGCGGACATGTTTCCCAGCCTGCGCGGTCATGTCGATCTCGCATTTTCGGACCCGGCCCAGGCTGGACTGGAGAGCTGCGATGTGGTCTTCTTTGCCACGCCGAACGGCATCGCGATGCAGCAGGTGCCAGCGCTGCTCGATGCCGGGGTGAAGGTGATCGATCTGGCCGCGGATTTCCGGCTGAAGGACGAAGCGGCATGGGAAAAGTGGTACGGCATGCCGCATGCCTGCCCCGACGTGTTGAAGACCGCGGTCTACGGATTGCCTGAAGTGAACCGCGAGCAGGTGCGCGCTGCGCGACTGGTTGCCAATCCCGGCTGCTATCCGACGGCCGTGCAGCTTGGTTTCATTCCGCTGATCGAAGCGGGGGTGATTGACCGCTCAACGCTGATCGCCGATGCGAAGTCGGGGGTGTCCGGTGCTGGCCGCAAGGCCGAGGTACATACCTTGTTCGCGGAAGCGGGCGACAATTTCAAGGCTTACGGTGTCGGTGGTCACCGGCACCTGCCGGAGATCCGGCAGGGGCTGGCCGCGGTCGCCGGCGCCGAGGTCGGCCTGACCTTCGTGCCCCACCTTACGCCGCTGATCCGTGGCATCCATGCGACGCTTTATGCGCGACTGACCAAGGACTGTGACCTGCAGGCCCTGTTCGAGGATCGCTATCGCGGTGAGCGTTTTGTCGACGTACTGCCCGCCGGCAGCCATCCGGAGACGCGCTCGGTGCGAGCGTCGAACACCTGCCGGATCGCGGTCCATCGCCCGCAGGGCGGTGACACGGTGGTGGTGTTGTCGGTGATCGACAATCTGGTCAAGGGCGCTGCCGGACAGGCGGTTCAGAACATGAATCTGATGTTCGGATTCGACGAGTCGTGTGGGCTAGAACTCGTTCCGGTCTTGCCCTGAGGGCTCGCCGCTGGCGTTTTCGCCACGGTATCGCCGCCCGGCAGGTGGCGATCCGTTCGCACGCGCCGTGGTGGCTCAAGCTTGTCGTCGTGGCTGGGGTCATGGCGCTGGCGCTGGCTGCTGGCCGCGGAATCTATGACGCCGGGCGAGGCTGGGTGGGGCTGGATGTCGACGACATGCAGGCCGAGGTCGCCTCATTGCGTGAGCGCCTGGCGGTCATGGAGGCCGAGCTTTCGAGTGTGCGACAGCAGGCTGACTCGGCGCACAGCAGCCTGCAGATCGAGCGCTCGGCACAGGAGCAGCTGGCTGCCCGGATACGTTCGCTGGAGAGCGAGAACGCGCGTTTGCGCGAAGACGCGCTGATCTTCGAGAGCTTGGCGGGCGCTGGTTCCAGCGGAATCGAGCAGGGCTTCAAGATCAACCGGCTGGCACTCGAGCCGGATGGCGAGGCAGGGCGATACCGCTATCGCATGCTCATCGTCCGCCAGGGGGGGAAGGCGGGTGCCGACACCAAGGGGTCGTACCAGATCGTCGCGTCGATTGACCGCGCCGGTCAGGGTGCTACCATGATTTTCCCGTCGGACGTGGGGGCCGAGAACAGTCGGCTGACCTTCCGGCACTTCCAGCGCGTCGACGGCGTTATAACCGTGCCGAAGGAGGCGAAGTTGCTCTCCATCGAGGCCCGCTTCCTGCAGGATGGACAAATCAGGGCAAGAGCAACCGCATCCTTGTGACGGTTGCCGGAATCGGAGGAGACATGTTCGGCAAGAAGCCAGAGAAGCCCAGCAAGCGCATCGACAGCCTGATTGGCGCGGGTACGCGTGTGAACGGCGATATCCATTTCCGCGGCGGCCTGCGCGTCGACGGTGAGGTGATCGGCAACGTGCGCGCCGATGACAGCGCGCCGAGTACACTCGTGTTGAGCGAGCATGCGCGTATCGAAGGCGCGGTCACCGTCACGCATGCGATGATCAACGGGGCCGTGCAGGGGCCGATCGTATCCACCGAGTTTCTGGAGTTGCAGCCACAGGCACGAATTTCGGGTGACGTGGTCTACAACCGTCTGGAGGTGCACCTCGGCGCCATCGTCAAGGGGCAACTCGAACATCAGGAGACTGCGCCGCGCGCGGTCGAATTGAAGCTGGCCAGCGGAAGCTGATGCCGGCGAAGCGTCAACCAGGAGTACATACTTATGAATGCAGTGACTGAAATGCCCCTTCCGCTGGTCTTCTCCGAAAGCGCAGCCAACAAGGTGAAGGAACTGATCCTCGAAGAGGGCAACCCGGATCTGAAGCTGCGTGTTTTCGTGTCCGGTGGTGGCTGTTCCGGCTTCCAGTACGGATTCACTTTTGACGAAGTGACCAACGAGGACGACACCGCGCTCGAGAAGAATGGCGTAACGCTGCTGATCGACCCGATGAGCTACCAGTATCTGGTCGGCGCAGAGATCGACTACAGCGAAGGCCTGGAAGGTGCGCAGTTCGTGATCAAGAATCCGAACGCGACCTCGACCTGCGGCTGCGGATCGTCGTTCTCGGTCTGATCGATCGCTGCCTCAGGCGGGCCAGACCGCGCCGAGCACGCGCAAGCCGCGTGCCCCGGTCACCTCCGGCAGGTTGCCCGGCTCGCGGTTGAGTGTGCGCTGCGCCAGCCACGCGAATGCCAGCGCTTCCACTTGCTCGGGCGGTACGCCTTCGTCGGTCGTGCTCCGTACAGGGCACCCGACGTGCAAGGCAAGTCGCTGCAGCAGGTGAGTATTGAACGCGCCCCCGCCGCACACTGCGACGTCGTCCGGGCGAAAACCCGCGGTGTTCAGCGCGTCGGCTACCGAGTACGCGGTCAGTTCCGCCAGCGTGGCCTGGACGTCCTCGTCGCGGATCTGCTCCGGCAGCAGTCCGAGCAGCCACTCCAGATTGAATTGCTCGCGCCCGCAACTTTTCGGGGGCGGCGCGGCGAAGAAGGGGTGTGCAAGCAGTTTCGCTAGCAGCGCGGCGTCGACCTGGCCGCTCGCCGCCCAGGCGCCGCCCCTGTCGTAGTCAAGGCCGCGACGATGCGCGATCCAGGCGTCCATCAGCACGTTCGCGGGGCCGCAGTCGAAGCCGCGCACGGGACGAGCGGATTCCAGCAGCGTCAGATTCGCCATTCCCCCCAGATTCAGTACCGCGCGCGCCCTATCCGTCGATCCGAACAGGCTAGCGTGGAACGCCGGGACGAGAGGGGCGCCCTGTCCGCCCGCCGCAAGGTCGCGCGCGCGGAAATCCGATACCACGCAAATTCCCGTCTCCTCGGCCAGGATGGCTGGTGCATTCAGCTGAACGGTGTAGCCGTGGGCCGACATGTGGCGGACAGTCTGTCCGTGGCAACCGATGGCCTTGATCGAAGTTGCAGCAACACTTGTCTGGTTCAGCAGTGTGCGGACCAGCCGTGCATAGACGTGCGCCAATTCGATCGCCGCGACCTGCGACCGGTGTATTTCGTCGTCGCCGCTTGAGCAGAGCGCCTGCAATTTCTCCCGCAAGGCGGGTGGAAAGGCCAGGTGCTCATGTCCCACCACCTGCGGTCGCGGGCGGGCCAGGTCCGCAAGCACCGCATCCACTCCGTCCAGACTGGTGCCCGACATCAGCCCGATGTACAGCGCGCTCATCGGTTCATCCTTCTGCCCGCCGACCCGCTTGCGCTAACATCGAGCGCTTTGTCGGTCGTCGCGTGGCACCTGCTTGCGCGAGGCGCGTGTATTCGGGGTTCGGTCATGGTTGAAGTGGAACAGGCGTTGGCGTTGATCAAGCGGGGGGTCGAAGAACTACTCCCCGAAGCGGATCTGGTCGAGAAACTCAAGTCGGGGCGACCGCTTCGCATCAAGGCGGGGTTCGATCCTACCGCACCGGACCTGCACCTCGGTCACACCGTGCTGCTGAACAAGCTGAAGCACTTCCAGGATCTTGGTCACCAGATCCTTTTCCTGATCGGCGACTTTACCGGCGCCATCGGCGATCCGTCGGGCAAGAACGTGACCCGGCCGCCGCTGTCGCCCGAACAGGTGCTGCAGAACGCTGAAACCTACCGCGAACAGGTGGGCAAGATCCTCGACCCCTCGCGCATGGAGGTCGTGTTCAACTCGACCTGGATGAATCAGCTCGGCGCAGACGGCATGATCCGGCTGGCGTCACGACACACGGTTGCCCGCATGCTCGAACGCGACGACTTCGCCAAGCGCTATGCCGGCAACCTGCCGATCGCCATCCACGAATTCCTCTATCCCCTGTGCCAGGGCTACGACTCGGTTGCGCTGAAGGCCGACGTCGAGCTCGGCGGCACGGATCAGCGCTTCAATCTGCTCATGGGGCGCGAACTGCAGAAGCAGTACGGCCAGGCGCAACAGGTTGTGCTGATGATGCCGCTGCTGGAGGGACTGGATGGCGTCAACAAGATGTCGAAGTCACTGGGCAACTACATCGGCGTGTCCGAGCCGCCGAACGAAATTTTCGGCAAGGTCATGTCGGTGTCCGACGAACTGATGTGGCGTTACTACGAACTGCTGTCCTTCCGCGGACTCGACGAGATCGCGGGCCTGCGTGCAGAAGTCTCCGCGGGGCGCAATCCGCGAGACGTGAAAGTGATGCTGGCGCAGGAACTCGTCGGTCGTTTTCACGGTGCGGCCGCGGCGACCGCAGCGTTGGCCGACTTCGAATCGCGTTTCCGTCAGGGCGGCATCCCGGAGGACTTGGAGGACGTGGTGCTCGAGACCGCGGGTGCGGGCATTGGCATTGCGCAGGCGCTCAAGGGGGCGGGGCTCACCGGCACCACGTCGGAGGCGCTGCGCATGATCGATCAGGGCGGTGTCCGGCTCGACGGAGAAAAGATTTCGGATCGGTCGCTGATGCTCGCTGCTGGTACGACGGTCGTCGCGCAGGTGGGCAAGCGAAAATTTTCTCGCCTCGTTGTGCGCTGAGAGGCGCTCGTCTCGGGCTTGATTTTTCGGGATGTTTTTATTCACACGTACTTTCCCGCAGTCGCTTGAAAGAGGTGCGCCAAAAAAACTTAAAAAATCTTTGGCGAAAGTGTTGACCGCCTCGAAATTATCCGTAGAATGCGCACCTCTCGTTGCTCAGCAGCGAACGTTCTTTAACAAAACAAACAGCCGATAGGTGTGGGCACGGCGTGGTTGTAACGGCGAGCAGCTGTCGTTTCAGGGATTCCTGGGGTGGTGGTTGATCGCATGACAACTAAATTGAAG